>CAZVWJ010000051.1:0-18544 GCA_964631325.1 uncultured bacterium
CGTAGATACACATTATGCACGAAATTTTAGAATTTCGTGCATAATGTGGGCTAAGATATTATTTTATTTGTTTGAAAATATAAGTTATGATTGGTTTGAATCAAAATTCTACACAGAACTTTCTAATGACACCCCAACGTCATTCCGGGTGGAGGCGCGAAGCGCCGGAAACCCGGAAACCATCGATCTTTGAATTATGGATTGGCGGGTCAAGCCCGGCAATGACAGTGCGTTAGAAAGTTCTGAATTCTACTTTAAGGAGGTTTATTATGGAAAATGGTGAAATGCGGGAAGAACCAGCCGAAGCAGAACAAGGAAGCGGGGTTGAGAGTTCTGAGGAAAATACGTGGGCGATGGCAGCTCACCTGAGTGCTTTAGTTGGATTGATCGGTGTTCCGTTCGGAAATATACTCGGCCCACTGGTAATATGGCTGGTTAAAAGAGATGAATCAGCTTTTGTCGGTGATCAGGCCAAGGAAGCGCTAAATTTTCAAATTTCAATGTCTGTCTACGGTGTGGTGGCGGCAGTCCTTGTTTTCTTATTGATCGGATTAGTTCTACTGCCCCTGCTGGCAATTGCCTGGTTTGTGCTACTGATTATGGCTGCTATGGAAGCTAAAAAGGGGAAGAAATACCGGTATCCGTTTACATTCCGGTTGATAAAGTAATTTCTTCTCAGGTGCCGACGAGGCGTTTTTGTTCGGTAGCAGTGAGGACTTCCCGGGCCTCGTAGGGGTCGGATACTTTAGCAACGAGAAATGAGCCGGCTTCGTATTCAAGCGGTGAGACGGTGTAGTAGGCATATTCTATGTTGATTCCGGCCTGGGAAAGCCGGTTAGCAAACTCGGAGATATTACCTGGTCCGTCATTTAGCTCCAGGGTAAGCACATCGTTATCGACAACAAGTAACCCCTCGTCCTCAAGCACCTTCTGAGCCATTTCAGGTTTGTCAACGATAAAACGATCGACTGCATGATCAACTGTGTCAGCCACGGTAAGTCCAAGAACGTTAACATCATTGTTCCGAAAACGCCCACAAATCCGGGCTAATTCACCGGGTTTATTTTTAACGTAGACCGAAAGCTGTTTTCTGAGTCGTAACATATTAGCTCCCTCCTTGAAGAACTACCGTAAAGATATTTTCCAAGCCTATTAATGATTTTCGACAGTCCCCCCGGAAAAGTATAAACATTAATTTTGTTACGGGTTGCGGGTGGCAAGGGCCAAAAAGTTGAGAACCTGGGGGTGGGGATTAGTTTTTGGGAACGGGAGCGGGCAGGTCCCCGGTGGCCTGAAACTGTTTGATCGAAGCGAGCGTGGACTTCACTTTTCGCTGTAAAGCCGAGCGGGTATTGAAGGCGTTATGAGGGGTAGCAATTACGTTGGGACGAGTCAGAAGCTCTTCGACAGCCTTAATTTCAGCTTCAGTTCGAGAAGAAACCGAAACCGGTTCGCCGGACAGATAAGCGGCCAGATCACCTTCGTAATTGTAGACGTCCAGCCCCAGGCCAGCAAGAGGCCCCTCGTCAAGGGCGGTGAGCAGATGGGTGGAGTTAACCACTTCACCACGACCGGCATTAACCAGGTAAGAATTTTCCGGCAGATCAAACAACAGTTTTCGATCAATTAAGCCGGCTGTTTTCTCAGTTAGAGGGAGAGCAAGAAATATTAAATTACAGGTTTTAAACAACTCCTGTAGTTTCACGTATTCCAGACCCACTTTTTCAGCCCAGTCCGGGCGGGGATCCAGGTCATTACCTTTTACCGTAACATCAAGTTTACGCAGTCTTTCTGCAGTCGCCCGGCCAATCCGACCAACCCCAACAATTCCGGCAGTAAACTTAGAAATTTCCCGGCCGGTAAGTTCATTTCTCGAAAAATCTTTCATCGCCCGTTGCGCTGTGGAAATTTTACGGATCAAACTGAAAGCCACGGACAGATTATGGCCGGCAACCGCTTCCGTCGCATAATCAGGTAAATAACCTACCGGGAAATCTACTTTTATATCCGTCAGGTGGTCATAGCCGGTTGAACGTGAAATAATACAGGCTGATTTTTTGAGAAGAACATCTGAAAAATTTGAGTGAGTGCGAGTGGTAAGGATAAATTCATCCGGTAATTCATCTAAATCTAATTTTTGAACTGGTCGTTCATAAAAATTAAGTTCCAGCTCCCCGGAATAAAGCTCTTCGGCCAGGTGCTTCTCCTCGGAAAAGGCTTCCGCCCAAATTACTTTATTTAATGTCATTTGTTTTCCCTTTCAGTTTCAGAAGATCAGGTTGAAGTATTTTAACATACAATGGTTTAAATTCTATTCGGGCGGAAAAGGGGTCAGAACTTCAAAATGAATTTGTCATTGCCGGACTTGATCCGGCAATCCAGTTATTAAATACTTATGGATTCCGGATCGCGGTCGCTACGCTCCCTTGTCCGGAATGACGTTTTGAGGTTTTGAAAAGGGGTGTTAATAGGCAGGTTAACCTGTTTTTCTGGTTAATTTGCCTATTTTACCGAAAAAATCCTTGGCAATTGGCGTTTTGGATTATAAGGTTTAACCTGTTTGCTTGGAAAAAGGGGATTATGAGCGGATTAGAAGCAATTGAAATTTCATATAGTGGAAAGGAGGGAAAGATAGATGGCTGATCTCGTATATAAAAGTCGTGTTAAAGACCTGATCAAAGACAAGGGGTTGCTCTGTGACAGCGATCTTCCCGCAGCCGCCGGCGACAAGCTAGCTGACCTGCTGGACGACGCTGCCAACCGTGCCCAGGCCAACGGTCGTAAAACCGTACGGCCCGAAGACCTTTAAATTAATTTAGTATTTGCTTGCCTCCGGGAAGAAAATTCTTCCCGGGGGTTATTATTTTTTGTTTTCCGCACCTTCTGATTCCTGCCGTTTCTGTAATCGCAATCTAAAAAGTAGTGTTTTATACTCCTTCATATTTTCAAATTCTTCCCGATCCATCGGCTGTTCTTGTCCGGCTCTTTTTCGATAGCCCTGAATTTTTTCTATCTCTTCTTTGAGCATCACCCGGGCACGGTTGCTCATATTTTCACCACAGGTTTCGACCAGGTCGGCCGGCTTACCATGCAAAGCCCAGCCGAGTGTATTAAAGGAAGTAGCCCGCAATAAATCCTGCAAATTGCGCGTAGCCAATTCCTTGATTTCATTCAAACGGGGAAGGCTTGAAGAAAGGGTGGTAAAAAAATCAGGGGCCTGGGCCTGGAGAAAACCAAGCAAAAAGTCCCGTTTATCTTCCGGCAGGAAAAAAATGAAATTGCTAAAACGATTTAGTTCTTCAGCGGGAAGAGAGCTTCCAACGGACATGGTTAATCCTCCCGGCCAGGAAAATTATGATTCAAAAGTTTCCTGTTCTATTGCCAGTTCTTTTGCTTCCGAAGCAGTTTTCAGGGGAGCATCTGTTTCATCGTCACGGTAATCATCTATAGTTACCGTGGTCCGGACACGGCGAGCACCGATTTCAAAGGGGGCATTATGCATCTGTTTGACGGCTTTCAGGACCTCTTGGAGCGGTCCCCGGATAACGGTACCCAGGGGTGTTTCCTGGAATTTAAGTTCGGAGAGGTGAGCAACCTGGATACAACGGCGAATATAAGCCGTTATATCGGGCTCCCCGGTTCCTACCGGGGTCACGGTAACCTGGGCCACAACTTGCTGTTCTTCACTCATTAAGAACCAACTCTAAGCTAATATCCAGACTGTCAAAGGAATGGGTAAGTGAACCCACGGAAAGACGGGAAATACCAGTCGAAGCATAAACTTCAACATTAGACAAATTAATACCACCGGAAGCCTCCACCGGAAGTTCAGACGGCAGTTCCGGCAAAATTTCCTCGATCTCTCCGGCTTTCATATTATCCAACATTAAGACATCGATGTCAAAATTATTAAGCAACTCAAGCTCCGAACGCTTGTGAATCTCGACTACTACCTCTTTCTCTGTTTCTACTCTGGCCAGAGCTTCTTTTAGATTACCGACCGCTTCTTTATGATTATCCTTGATAATCACTGCCTCGGAAAGATCTTTCCTGTGGTTATAGCCACCACCACAGCGGACTGCATATTTCTGGAGTTTTCTAAAGTGGGGGATGGTCTTGCGGGTGTCATAAATTTTTGTCCCGTAAGGAGCGGCATGTTCCACGAAACGGCCAGTTAAAGTTGCCACCCCGGAAAGTTGTTGCAGATAATTTAAAGCGACTCTTTCAGCGGCCAGCAATTGTTTTACCGGGCCCCGCAAAAAAGCCAGGGTGGCACCACCACTTACCTGTTCGCCATCTTCTACCGCCCACTCTATTTGAATTGAACCAGGGCCAGAGACATACTGATCGACAAGGTGAAAAACCTTTTCACTAAGAACCCGGCCGGCCAGGATCCCTGATTCACGGCTTTTCAATTGGCCGTGGACCACAGGATTTTCTGTCAGAGTCAATTCAGTGGTTAAATCACCGCCAGCCAGATCCTCGGCCAGAGACTGGCGGATATGTTTTTTTAAATAATCCTCAGAAATTGTTAAATCGGTCACAGTTATACCTCGTTCACCCCTACCTCTTCCCAGCAAGGGCGAGGAAATTGTGGCAGTACTTTAATCCTTCCCCCAGCAGGGGGGGATTTTGGTATAAAAATTGTTGCACCTGGTAGTTGAATTCAAGCTTGTTTAAAGTGTACTCTCCCAGGGTTCTGGTTACAGATTGTTCCTTATCAGAAGCTCTCTCTACTAACCTCATTCTCGAACGCCATCGTGGCGTTCTCCGAGGTTTTGAGTCGTTTAAGAGCCATCCAGGCTCAAGACGACTCAAAAAATCCGGTTACCAGAAAGTGCTTCTGATTTGTAAAGGGAACTGTGGGAGAAGACATTTAAAGGGTAAAATCTTCGCCGGTTATTTCTTCTATTTTATCACGATAGCTTGCGGCGAGTTCAAACTCAAGGTCTTCGGCCGCTTCTTCCATGGCTTTAATTAATTCTTCGACTTTTTTGTCGCGATCCTCAAACTGTTCAATGATTTCTTCCGATTTATCCTCCCCTTTTTTTCCGACAGGCAACCGTTCACTGATTTCTTTCTCAATAGTTTCGGGTTCAATATCATGTTTCTCATTATATTCGAGCTGGCGTTCGCGTCTTCTTCCGGTTTCCTCAATTGCCGCTTCCATAGCGGGCGTGACTTCGTCGGCGTACATAATAACTCTTCCCTGGACATTCCGAGCGGTCCGGCCAATCATCTGGATCAAAGTAGTAGCCGAACGGAGAAAGCCGGTCCGGTCGGCGTCCATTATTGCAACCAGTGAAACCTCGGGTAAATCAAGTCCCTCACGGAGCAGGTTAATGCCAACTAAAACATCAAACTTACCCTGGCGGAGTTTTCGGAGGATCTTAGAACGATCCAGGGTATTGACTTCAGAATGTAAATATTGAACTTTAAACCCCATTGTGAGCAGATAATCGGTGAGATTTTCCGCCAAACGTTTAGTCAGGGTTGTAACCAGGACCCGCCGGCCAGCGTCAACTTCCTCCTGGATTTCATCCATCAAATCGTCTACCTGGTTCCGAGTGGGTTTAACTTCAATCGGAGGATCAACGAGCCCGGTGGGCCGGACAATCTGTTCCACCACCTGCCGACTATGACTGCGTTCGAAATCATCGGGGGTTGCAGAGACAAAGACCGTCTGGCCCGATTTTTCTCGAAATTCTTCAAATTCCAGGGGGCGGTTGTCAAAAGCGGAAGGAAGTCTGAAACCGTGTTCAACGAGTTTTTCCTTCCGGGATCGATCACCGGCAATCATTGCCCGCAATTGAGGTATAGTCTGGTGTGATTCATCGATAAAAGTAAGATAATCGTCGGGAAAATAGTCCAGCAGGGTATAGGGGGGCTCACCTGGGTTTCGACCGTCAAGATGGCGGGAATAGTTTTCAATCCCATTTACATAGCCAACCTCCTGGAGCATCTCCAGGTCATACTCAGTTCGACTGCGAATACGCTCAGCGGCCAGATTTTTATCCCGCTCGAGTAATTCCTGCTCCCATTCCTCAAGTTCGGCTCGAATACTATTGATCGCCCGCTGTTTTCTGTCCTCATCGAGGACAAAATGATTGGCGGGATAAATAACAGCTTCGTCAATCTGTTGTTTTATTTCTCCGGTCAGGGGATCCACTTCCTCCAGGTTTTCAATCTCGTCGTCAAACATTTCCAGCCGCAGGGCATTGTCCCGATAGGCGGGAAAAATTTCAATAATATCACCGCGGCTGCGAAATGTCCCCTGTTTAAAATCAACGTCATTTCTTTCGTATTGCAAGGTCAGCAATCGACTGAATAAATCGCGGCGCGGAAACTCATCACCACCGGAAAGGGGCAAAATCATTTTTTTGTAGGAGGTAGGGGAACCAAGGCCGTAAATGGCCGAAACGCTGGCGACAACAATAACGTCACGGCGACGCATCAAAGCGGTAGTGGCAGAGAGACGCAACCGATCAATTTCATCGTTAATCGAGGAATCTTTTTCAATATAAGTATCGGACTGTGGAACGTAGGCTTCGGGCTGGTAGTAGTCGTAGAAACTGACAAAATACTCGACCGCGGCTTCGGGAAAAAAGCTGCTGAACTCATTGTAAAGCTGTCCGGCGAGGGTTTTGTTATGGGAAAGAACAAGGGTGGGTCTCTGGACCTGTTCAATCACCGAAGCCATAGTAAAGGTTTTACCGCTACCGGTAACGCCGAGGAGAGTCTGATCGTCGAAGCCATTCTGCAAACCCCGGGAAAGCTCTTCAATCGCCCGGGGCTGATCACCCTCCGGCTCGAAATCACTAACCAGGTCAAATTCTTTTTCCCGGCGGGAAGGTTCGATAATTTCAGCTTGCGAATCAGCCACAAATAGTCACTCCGATCCAAATAAGAAAAGTTCACTAATTGGCACATATCTACGGGGATTAAAGTTCAAAAACAAAAAAAATGGACAGGACTTACTGGATTGACGGGATTAAGTCCTGCCGATCTTGTCAAACCTAAATTGAGCGATTGTTATCGAAGAACACATAACTCTCCGGATTCATTCTCGCAGCCATCCCGGCTGCTCTGAGGTATGTATTCCTCAATACGAACCCCTCCTGGGTTCAGAGGAATACAAAAATCCACCGGAGAGCAATATGTTCTTCTCTTCACCGCTATGGTGAGGATGTAAGATGTCCTGTTTCTGGATTTATACAGCCCTGTATTGGGCCGCAGGAGGCGGTCCAGGAGCTGTATACCTCGGTGACGATACGACCGGGGAGTCCCCGGGGACGTATCCAATGTACGGCTTTTGGCCAGAATAACATTGACCTTATCTATAACCGTAGTTGAGACAGCCTCAATGACTAATTGCGAGAATGATAGAAACAGGTGATATCTTGCAGACTCACCATAAAATCACTCAATTTAGGTCAAATAAGATAGTTTTGAGCAGTGAAAATAATTTTAACTGCGCCAGTAGGCGGGAGTAAAGATAATGAGAACGGTAAAGATTTCCAGGCGGCCCAGCCACATTAGGACGATAAGGATCAGCTTAGAGAAACGGGATAATTCCAAATAATTATCGAAAGGACCAAATACCCCAAAACCGGGACCAATATTGCCCAGCGAAGCTGCAACAGCACTCATAATTTCCATGGGGGATAATTTCAGACCCGTCAATAGAGCATCCAGTTCGATCAGGAGGGTGCCCAGCAGGAATATTGAAAAATAAGTAAGAATCATAATAATTATATTGCGAACGGTTTTTTCCTTAATTACCTTTTTACCCAATCTCAAGGGACGGACTGCATCGGGGTGAATAGTGGTAAAAAGCTGGCGAAATACAGATTTTATTCCGACCAGCCACCGAATAACTTTAATGCCCCCACCAGTGCTCCCGGCACAGCCACCGATGAACATCACGATAAACAGCAGAGTTAAAGCAAAGCCGCTCCAACCGGCAAAATCGGCGCTGGCGTAGCCGGTGGTGGTAATTATCGTAAGCACCTGGAAAAGACTGTGGCGCCAGGTTTCAAGCTGGAGCCAGGCGGGAAATTGAACAACCAGAGCAAGAAAAAGGAGAAAGACGAAAAGAAGGACAAAACCAAAATAAAGGCGAAATTCCTTGTTTTTGTAAAGGAAGGCGAACCGTCCGGAAAATGCCCACCAGAGGAGGGCAAAGTTAGTACCGGCGAGGAACATAAAAGGGATAATTGCCCACTGGACCGCCGGAGAAAAAGCGGCGATCCCAATTGCTTCGGTAGAGAACCCGCCGGTGGGCAGAGTGGTAAAAGCGTGAGCGACGGAGCGATACAGCCCCATCAACGGAGCAGAGCCGGTCAGATGAAGTGAATAAAGGATAGCAGCTTCCAGTATAGTAAGCAGAAGGTAAACAAACCACAACCGCCGGGCCGTAACCACAATTCGCGGAGCCAGCTTTTCAACGGAAGGGCCGGGGGCTTCGGCTTCCATTAGCTGAATTCCACCAATGGAGAGCTTGGGTAAAATTGCCACAGCCAATACTACAATTCCCATGCCACCGAGCCACTGGCTGAGTTGACGCCACATCATCAGGGCGGCAGAGTGTTTTTCCAGGGAAATGTCCCCCATCACAGTGGCACCGGTAGTAGTAAACCCGCTCATGCTCTCGAAAAGAGCATTAACCGGGGAAGCCACCGTTCCCCGGGCGGCAAAAATATAAGGAAGGCTTCCAATTATCGCAACGATAAGCCAGGTAAAGCAGACAAGCAAAAAACCGTCCCGGGTAGTCAGGGAAGGGTTATTTTCCAATTGCTGGAGTAAAACTCCAATAGACATAGTGAGGAAAATTGTCCCGACAAAGGCGATGATATCTCCCCCGGTCCAGAAAGCAATCCCCAGGGGAATCAGCATAGGGATAGAGAGCCAGAACAAAATTGAGCCAATCAGGCTAAAAACGCTGCGGTAATCAACCATCCTTATTTAACACTTTCAGCGATATCTTCGGCCACGTCCGCGGGGGCAAGAATTACGAGGCGATCGCCAGGAATTATTTCAGTATCACCCCGAGGGGTAAGCACTTCCTCGCCGCGAATAATAGCCCCAACAGTCATTTGATCGTAAAGGGAAGAAATACTCTTCTGAAGCGGCTGATTAGCAAGTGAACTATTTTCTTTGATCCGGAGTTCAAAAACCGTGCCCCGGTGGTGTTCAATACTGGTTATATTTTGGGCAAAATCAACCTTTATATGGCGAATTATTTCTTCCGCCACTTCATCACGGGGATTAACAACAAGATCGACAGCAGTGGATTCAAACAGGTCCACGTATTGTTTTTCCCGAACGATTGAAACGACCTGGGGAATACCGTGTTGTTTAGCCAACAGGGAAACAAGCAAATTTTCCTGTTCGCTGGGCAGAGCAACCACAGCCATGTCAGTGCGGCCAAAATTTTCTCTTTCCCAGAGACCCGACTCAGAAGCATCACCTTCGAGGACAAGTGCCTCAGGCAAATTTTCGGCGAGAAAACGAGCGCGGGTGTTATCTTTCTCAATTACCCGCAAATTGAGGTGATGTTTCTCCAACTGACGAGCAATCTGATAACCAAACTTACCCCCACCAAAAAGAAGCAAATCATTAATTTCACTGTCCACCTCAACCGGATTAATTTTTCTCCCAAAATCCTGGACCCGCTCCGGCGGTCCGATAACCACCAATCGATCGTCAATTTCAATAGTATCCTGACCACGGGGGAAGATCATCTCGTCGTCCCGAAAAATAGCGCCAAAAGTAAGTTCTTCAAAGCGGTCAGCTTCCATAACCTTCTTTCCGGCCACCTGACTTGACTCAGGTATTTCATAGACTGCCATCTGGACTTTACCACCGGCAAAATTTTCCACTTCCCTGGCGGTCTGACGGCGGGAACGATAAGAGATTAACCGGGTAATCGTCCGAGCGGAGAGAAGGGCCCGGCCCAACATTAAATCGACCCCAAAAACGCCCCGGGATTTATTCCAGGTTTTAACGTAATCCGTGTTAGTAACCCGGGCGATGGTAAAAACGTCCGAATTAAGTTTGGCAGTATTGCAGACGATAAGGTTCGTCTGATCGAGGTCAGTAGTCGCCAACAAAATATCCGCAGTTTCTACCCCGGCTTCAGTAAGAACCTCCTGCTCGGTGGCATCCCCCCGAGTGACATCAATTTCATAGGGGACCTGTTCCAGGTTATCAGTATCATAATCCACAACGTGCAACTCGTGGTCGGAGACAAGTTCCACAGCCACGGCACGACCGACCTGACCGGCCCCGACAACAATAATTTTCATATCAAATCAATCCTAATAAAAACTAAATTTACGGAAGGAGGCTCAAAACTTTGAAATTACTCTTCCTCCGTGACGGGAGAAGATACAGCTGGGGGTAAAAAAAGATTTTTAGAGTCAATTTACCTCACCAGGAGCGGGTTTCCCCCTCACCTTAATAAAGCGTACGCGTCACAGGTCCTCTCCCACCGGGGGAGAGGAAATTCGTTTTGGGATTATGGAGGAAATTAGGCCATCCAAAATGGTAAAAACGAGTAAGAGTTAGCCAAAAATATAATAAGCAGCTATGGCAAGCAAGATAAAGATCATTCCCAGCCCGAAGAATATCGAAGAAATTAAAAAAATGTCCAGCCCATCCTCGTCTTTTTTCAGCTCACCAACAGGTTTAACTGTTTCTTTTTTGTAAACAAATCCATTCCCGTGAAAGTTTCCGGGAATGTTTACCTTAACTTCCACGTAATCATCAGATTGGCCATCAAAATCCCCGGGTAACTTCGGATCAATTTCAACAGATTCCACAGCAGCCTCAATCGGTTTAGTGGCTTTATCATGCCGTTCAGATTGCAATTCATCGGGAAATTGTTCGGATAGTTCCCCAACCACCCGGACATAAATTTCATCGCCGGGAACTAGATCAGTCGGTTCAATTCCCTTCAGGGGGATGGTGACAATAGATATCCTATGGTAATTTACGTCTTTCTCCGCCTCGCGGTTTTTACTCTTTTCCCGGAGGTCCTCCGAATCCTGTTCTTTAATTTTACCGTTAGTCCCCTTCTCCAGGGCCCCCGGTGGTAGTGATTGACCATTAACATTAAAACTCTTAGTCCCCTTACGAATTACTCGAGAAAGCAATTCGCCAACCAAGCTTTTAAATTCTTGCTCTTCCTGCCTGCGTAAGATCTCCCCCAGCCGGGAGAAATTATCTTCTCCAAAGAAAAATTCTTTGAAGGAGTCTTTAACCAGTTTTTCTGTAGAGTGAGTTACGTCACCGTGTACACCTGACTTTGCCTGCACATCCTGCTGAAAAGAAAGGGGCTTTGCGGCAGTATTAAAATCGGAAATTTCTTCTTCATTATTAAAGAGGGAAAGGGAAAAACCACGAAAGGATTGTTCTTCCGGCCGAATTTCCAGATAAACAGCCCCGGCCAAATTTTCTCGCTGACCACTAAAAGTCCCCCAGAGCAGAAATAAAGGATTATCCTCCTCGGACCCGCGAGGGGGAAGAACACTAACTTTACTAGCCTGTGCACACATAAACAGAACGGGAAGTTTGTCTACTCCCCAGACTCACCACCCGGTGTTGAAAATTTATGCCCGGGCACACCATTTTTCCAGGCATTCCTGAAGCACCAGTTAAGAAAAAATAATTGTAACTACTCACCTCAACTTTTCACCTTCTCTCTAATAGCGCGTAGGCACTACAAGCCCTGTCCATCAAGCTCTCTCCACACCTGGGGAGAGAGGATAGGTGAGTAACTACAAATAATTTATTTTTTATTTTCAATTACATCTTTAGTTTCAGCGGGTAATTCCGGAGGAAGCAGAGAAATTTCCACCCGCCGATTAAGCCGCCTGTTTTTATCCGAAGTATTGGGAACAAGGGGATGAAATTGGCCGTATGCAACTGCAGCTATTCGTTTTTTGTCAATCTCTTCGGAATAGGCAAGATATTTCAATACTTTCAGAGCCCTGCGAGCTGAAAGTTCCCAGTTTGAGGGGTAAGCTTCACGAATCGGTAAATCATCAGTATGCCCCCCAACCCTGATCTCCCTATCCGGATATTTTTTCAGCACCGCGGCCACTTTTTTCAAGGTTTTTTTCGCCCCGTCAACTAATCGGATATCCCCAATTTCAAACAGGATTTTTGTATCCAGGTTAACAACCACTCCCCGGCTTTCCTTTCGAACCTTAACGTTCTTAATTTTCTGCTTGAATTCTTTTGCAATTGACTTATTTTCCCGCCGCAATTCCTGCAGGCGACTGGCTTTTTTCTCCAGCCGGCTCCGCAGATTTTCCGTCTCCTTTTGAATTTCTTTGAGCTTCTTCTCTAATTCTGTAACCACCTGCTGATAGTGGTTCACTTCCTGGGAAAGTTGTTCTTTTTCCTTGCGCAGAGATTTTTTCTCCTGCTTGGTTTTATCCACTTCTTGTTCAAGCAAAGAGACACGAGACTTCTGCGCTTCATATTGTTCCTGGATTTTTTGTTTTTCCTCTCGAATACTGGCCACGGTATCGAGATAATTATCCAATTTACCTTCGATTACCTGAACGTGGTTTTGCTCATTTTCCCACTTCTGCTTGAACTGTTTTACTTTTCCCCGATTACTTTCCAATTCCTGTTTCAACACTTCAGACCGGTTGACTTTCTCAGCAAGCTGTTGCTGAAGAGAATCTATGGCGGCCCGATTAGCAAGAATCTGGGCGTGCCTGTATTCAGCAATTATTTCCCGTGAGGGGGCACTCAAATGATCTTTATGGACTTCCATAAATTTATCCCGAGCTTTACTGAATTTCTGAGGAACGTAATTTTTTGCTTTCAGATGCTCCGCTTCCTCCAGGGCATTTTGGGCTGCCTTATATTCATTCTGCAGCGCCGGATCCTTTACACCGGGACCAAACAAAGCACACCCGGCAAGTAATGGAATAAGCGAGAGAATTAAAAAACGTTTATACATTTCATCCACCCCAATATAAAGTTTTGTTTACACATTTAAAATATTATTACTTAATTCAGTCAGATATAAAAGTTTATTCTATCCCAAAGTTGACAAAATTTTCAACCAGATATTCAGCCCGACGACGGGCCTTTTTAGCTTTTTCCGGAGCCTGAGTTCTCAATCCTTGAGCCGCAGCTCGATAATATTTTACTGCTTTTTCATAATCACGAACAGCTTTGAAGCGATCATATATTTGAGCAAGTTTCAAAGTTAACAGGGGGTTACTCCTCGACTTGTAAACCCGGCGAGCTTTTTCAAGAAGCTGGCGGGCCCGTTCAATCCCCCCCTGTTCAGCAGCGATACTTCCCAGCATCTTAATTGCTTTTGTCCAGATAGAACTTCCACGGTGTTTATACTGAATCCGCATTAAAACCAGTTCCGCCTGTTCATCGTTATCGTTTTTGCGGTAAGCCTGAGCTATAGAATAAAGCCATTCCGGTACCGTTGCCCCCGGATATTGTTCGATCAACCGGCGCCAGGTTTCTATTGCTTGCTGATATTCTTCAGCCAGGTAATAACTCTCAGCTAATTTTTCCAGCCAACGTTTTTGTAAGGGACCGGTATCCCCATCATCGGCATTTTTTTTGATTTTTTCAATCTGCTTCTGTATTTCTTCGCGGGCCGGATCGAATTTCTTACGCTCAATTAGCTCTTCAACAAGCTGCCATTGTTGGGAATCAATTTGAGGCCGGTCATTTCTGCTTGGTGCTTGAGAGGAACGGGTTGGACTTTTCTTCATCCAATCAGGTTTTTTAAAACGTGATTCTGTAGCCGGTTGTGTCGACTTAGCCGGTCGGACAGATGAAATATCAACCACATAGGTTTCAGATCCCAACCTTTTTTTGACCAGCGCGGTTTCAATACTTTTTTTAAAAACCAGGTGAGCTGTCCCGGGTGAACCGGCCCGAAAAATGAATCTAATATCCCGTGAATTTTTTCCCGTCCCCCGGGATTGAAAATTCACCAGATCCTGCTCATCAGAATTCACTCGCCAGCTCTGATAACTGGATTCCCTGGAAAGAGTAAGGGCAAAAGTTTCCCCGGATTTAACCTGTAACCGTTTAACTGCAGTTAGACCGGCAGGGGGTACTACCAACAACAGCAACAAAATAAAACAACTGACCAGACCGGCGCGTAAAAATTTATTCTTTTTTATCGATCTGTATATCGGCATCAGTAGTTGAATTCCATTGGACATTCACCTGGGCTTTACCTTCAGTATAACCAGGTTTTTCAACCATTATGGTGTATTCACCTACGGGGATATTGTCAAGTTTATACCCATTTTCAGTAGACCGAACTGAATGACTGGGCGGACGGGTAGTAACAATAGCCCCAACAACAGGCCGATCCATTGTATCAATTACCTGGCCCTTGATAGTCCCGGTCAAACATCCAGTCAACAAAAAAGCAGGTATCACAAGTGCCATAATCAAAAATATTTTTCTCATCAGAAAATTCACCTCAAACTTAAAATTAAGAGCTTCCCTATGTTAGTTTATCGGGTAGAATGATAAAATGATAAACTCTATTTGGCAATTTTTACAGTAATTCTTTTGCCAGCGAGCAACTAAGAATATACGATATTCAATGTTTGGGTTTAGAATTCACAACTGGGTTTTTTTGAAAAAGCGATTTTACCACTTCAAAATGAAATTATAACTACTCAGCTATCTCCTCTCCCCTGGTGGGAGAGGAGCCAGGGTGAGGGGGAACGATGACACGGACAGTGTTCACCACCACCTAACCTCCCCCATCAAGGGGGAGGAATGATGGAATGAAAGTTGATGCACTTGATAGTTGATAGTTGAATCTAAGCCCCCATTTGTATTTTCCCCCATCAGGGGGAAAAGATTAAGTAAGTAGTTACCTAAAATTTTCTGTTTTAAGATACAAAACGGATATGATAGAGATGTTACTTGATAAAAAAAGTTACAGGACTAAGAACAAAGGTAGTATTTTGAAAAAGATTATTTTTTTTGTCATTCTATTCCTGTTTTCATTTTTCTGTCTTAGCCTTGGGACCGGAGTGGGAATTATTACTGCCTACTGGGGTGATTTACCTTCCCTGGCCCCACTTGAGGATTACAATTCAGGAAAATGGAACCTGCCCACTAAAGTTTATTCCTCCCGGGGAAAAGTAGTCGCCACATTTTCAGAAGAGAAGCGAGAGCTTATCCGGATTGAAGAGCTCCCTCAGGAATTAATTCAGGCTGTAGTGACGATTGAGGACAGCCGCTTTTTCCAACATAATGGGATAGACTTCCAGGGAATCCTGAGGGCTGCAATTAAAAATTTCATGGCCGGAAAAATTGTTGAAGGGGGAAGTACTATTACCCAGCAACTAGCAAAAGTTTTATTCTTTTCGCCCCGTCAGACTCTCCGCCGAAAAATAAGGGAAGCACTTCTTGCCATTAAAATCGAACGGACTTATACAAAAAGGGAAATTCTGGAGCGTTATTTCAATAAAATTTACTTCGGGGGCGGAGCTTACGGAGTCGAAGCCGCTTCCCAAATTTATTTTGGAAAAAGCGCCCGGAATATTAATACTGCTGAGGCCGCCCTCCTGGCAACCCTGCCCAAGGCTCCGACCTATTACTCGCCCCTGGTCAATCCTGAAGAATCCCGGGAACGCCACCGCTTAGCCCTTCGCTTAATGGCGAAAAAGAACCTGATCACAGACACAGAAGCACAACAAATGTACAAGCGTTTCTGGAAACAGTTTGAACAAAAACAATTAGAACGCGAAGATAGAAAACAGGAGCTAATCAAAGGAGCTCCCTATTTTGTCGAACACATTAGAAAAAAATTAATCGATAAATATGGAGCTGAAGTTATTTATCAGGGCGGGTTAAAGGTAAAAACCACCTTAAATATGAAATATCAACAAATCCTGCAAAACACAATCTACAACTACCTGCTGGAAATAAACAAAAAACTGGATAATTTGTCCGACACCGCTACAGAAATACCACCAAATCCCACCCAGGATATCATCGAGGGCGCAGCGCTAATCAAAGACCCCCAGAATGGGACCGTAAAAGCTATGGTTGGGGGACATGAATGGCACGTAGATAACCAATTAAACCGAGCAATTCAAAGCCACAGACAACCCGGCTCAGCTTTTAAACCAATTTTATACACGGCAGCGCTGGACAACGGTTTTACCCAGGTAAATAAGCTCCAGGACCGGCCCATGATTTTCAATACCCCGCAGGGACGCTGGCAACCACAAAATTACAGCGAAAATTTCCACGGAGAAATTCTTCTGCGGACCGCTTTAATTCACAGTTATAACGTAGCAACCGTAGATTTGATGGAAAAAATCGGGCCCCAAAAAGTTATAGAGTACGCCCGAAAACTGGGGGTCAAGTCTCCCCTGCAACCGCATATGTCTCTGGCTCTGGGTGGATTGGGGCACGGTGTTTCACCACTGGAGATGGTCAACGTCTACAGTACATTCGCAAACAAGGGGATCCGAACCGATGCAATATTTATAAAGGAAGTCCAGGACCGGGAAGGAAATATACTGGAGAGAAACTTTACCCAAAAAAGAGAAGTCATCTCGCGACAAATTGCTTTTTTAATTACTAATATACTCAAATCAGTGGTTGAAACAGGAACCGGACGGCGAATCGGAAGGACGTTTAAACGGCCCATAGCCGGCAAAACCGGGACCACAAATAATTTTCGGGATGCATGGTTTATGGGCTATACCCCCCGCCTGGTAATGGGAAGCTGGTTCGGCTATGACTCGAGCAACCGCTCTCTCGGCCCCCACATGGCCGGCGGGGTAGTGGCGGGAGAATTCTGGCGGCGGGCGGCCAAAGAAATATTTGCCGGCAAAAAGCCTCGCTCATTTTCTGTCCCAACGGGGATCAACTTCGTGCAAATCGATCCGGAAACCGGGTATCGCGCGACAATCCACTGTCCACACACAGTAGCCGTTCCCTTCCTTACTGGCACGGCACCAACCCGTCCCTGCCCCAAGCACGGGGGACTAAGTCTCTACAGCCAGAAGTAGCTCCTACTCATTGTCAGGGGGGAGTTAAGAAATTAACGTCCAGTAATTTTGCTGTTTCTTCCAGCCGGGACATCCAGTCGCCATAAACAGTAATCCAGTGAAACCCCTGGAAATTATCATAAAGAAATTTCCCGTCCGGAACGTCCGCTTCCATCTGGGTAATACAGACGTGGTAATCAGTGTTATGGGTAATTGTCGCCGGGGTGGCAATAATGTGCTTGAGGTCATGGGAAAATCCGGCAACAGTGATTTCCCGGCCCGGTTCCATGCTAACAGAGGGGGCAAGGCCCAACCTGGTCTCATGGTGAACGGAAGCCCGGTACTCCTCGCCTTCACCTTCATAACCTTCCATTTGAGTCGGCGAAGTGCAGTGAGCCATCAGTAATTTATCCTCGTCCGGTTTGATCACCGGATCGTTAAGAAAGGTCGCCCGGTTGGCCAGGGACTGCATAATTATGGAAGTAAAGGTCTGGGGAATATCCGCCTCACAGACGGCGGGAATCCCCTCGTCCCGGAGCCGCATAAAGGCCAGACAGGGAGTCGTCTGGACCTGCATTAAATTCTCAGAGAGACAATTTATCGTCACCGCATTATAATCACGTTCGGCAATTAATCTTTTCAGAGTAAGATATAATCGGGCCGACATCTGGCCCTTTTCTTTGTTTTCAGCCGACTCATCAATGGAAGCCGCCCTGTCAAGAAAATCCCGACGAACCTCCTCAACGCGATCATCCTCAAGGGACATCTGGTTCAATTCATCTTCAAATTTATCAAAAGACATAAAATCAATCGTGGTGCCAAACCGGCTCGCCCACCGCCGGGCCACCCGTTCACCACCAAAATAATCGTTTGGGGTGCCGACACAGAGGACGCGGCTATTTACGAGTTTTTTCCGGGCCCGGTAGGCTTCAATTATATCCACGATTCGATCAAAATCATTTAAAACGTGGTGAACATTGGGGAAATCCTTGAGTGCATCCTGGTCATACCACTGCTGGTAAAGAACGTGACCGTACAATTCATCTTCATCCTCACGAATTTTCGTCACCCAGACAGTGGGAACTCCGTAACTCATCAAGGCGGTGCGGGCATTCCGACCGGTCCCGGAAACACCATAAACCAGCAGTAAATCGACGTCAGAATATTTGGTTGAATAATCAAGGACATCATCAACGCTTTTTATTACATCACCGCCAAAAAGCTCATAGCCAAGCTCCTCAAGTTTTTTAATATCCCCATTTTTTATTCGATTCTCCTCCTCATCCACATCAGAATGTTCAGCCATCAAACCCCACTGATCGACGTAGGGGGGATTGGGATAAGGGGGCTCACCGAGAACCATCCAACCAATTTTCATAATTGAAATTTCCCTGAACTCAACTGTTCCACAAATAGAGTTCAGGTCAACCTCCTTTCAGGAAATAAAATCGTCCTTTATGTTTAGCCCGGATAATTCGCGACAGCGTAACTGTCGGGAATTATCCGTCCGAAGGACAGCC
>CAZVWJ010000052.1:0-18417 GCA_964631325.1 uncultured bacterium
GTAATTGTTTAGCGACCCAAAAGTACACAGCTCTTCCTAAAGATATTTCGGTGGTTCTGAACACTTTCAAAGAACTGCAACCGGATCGCCTCGTCGTTGATGTTGGAAAGCTCTTTTAAGTAATTCCATCACATTTTCCCCTTGCTTCCTCGCTGTTTCACACACCGACTTAATTACGCCATACATTCGTCCGCCTTTATCTGACCGGTTGCACCCCGACAGCTTCCGGGCAATCACCGCTCCCCTCAGATCCCTCTCCGCACGGTTGTTCGTCGGATCTGCTTCCTCCCTGTATAAAAATCTGAACAGATGCTCTCTCTGCTTCTTCAGACACTTCTGAAATCTGGCGTTGTCTTCTTCCGTGATGTCTCTCTCCAGAATTCCGTTCATTCGCTCTTCTATCTCTTCTCTTTGTTGCTTGTATTTCTCTTCTCCTATCTCATCTTGCCGTTGAAGCAGCTCAAGCGCATCCTGAAAAAGCTTTTTCACATCTCTCCCAAAGCATACCGCTCGTCGTATCTTCTCTTCCTCCAGCTCCGACGCCCGTCTCAATAGATGCGCAACGCACTTCTGCTGCTCATAATCCAGCGAATCATAGGCCGGATAACAATCACTGTGCAGTATCCCTTCATATTCTTCTCCCAGTATACCTTCCACCACTTCGTGGCCTCGCGAACGGACTATCTCATATGTTGTCCACATATTGTTACACAGCACCCACAGCCACGCGTTGTCTCCGTCAATCCTCCAGCCCGTCTCGTCACTATGCACCTTCTCCGAGTCCCTCAACTCTCCTTCTATCTTCTCTTGAGTCGCCTCCAGGCCCTCCTCCAATCGACTCGCCGCATGGATTAGTCCACCCGGGCTTACCTGTATTCCAGTATGTTCATTGAATATCCTCGCAATCTTCCGAACCGTCACTCCATACTTATATTTTAATTGGCTTGCCAGCGCTTTCGCACCGTCTGATAAATTGTTCCCCGCCGCTCCCAGCGCTTTCGTATCCCTTTCCGGATGCTCTCCCACAAGTCTTTCTCCACAACTGCTGCATTTTCCAGTCTCAACATTGAATTGAATCAGCTCGTGGATTAACTCCAGATGATCCTGATACTGGCTGTGTATTTCGACTTCCTCCACTGTAGAAGCCCCTTCAAGATCCGCTCCACAATGCTCACACTCTCCAGGCAGCCGGGCTCGCTCAATTCGATCCGGTTCTTTGTCGGGCTCCTCCCGGTATTGCCCATCATGTCCCTTCTTGCGGCCCGGTTCCTTTTTTTCTTTTTCTTCGTTTTCGGACTCCTTGCGAAAAGGAGCAGCCTGACGCCGTTTCTTCCTCTTTTCACCTTCAAGTCTTTCTTTTAGCTCTTTGTTTTCCTTCCGAAGTTTTTTGTTCTCACGGCGTAGTTTCTTGTTCTCTTCACGTAACCTCTCGTTTTCTTCGCGCAGTCGCTGGTTTTCTTCCTCCAACGCCTCGACTCGGTCAAAAAGTTCATCAACTTTTTTTCGGAGATCCCGATTTTCTTCGGCAAGCTCTTCGTAGGTTGGCTCAGACATCTTTGTTCCCCAGTTCAATTAATGAGTTCACGGTGCTATAATTTATTCGACATCATTGAGGAACTTGTAAAGCATTTACCACGCTAAACAGTTACCTACTGCGTTTTCCAGGGGGGCAATAGCTTTTTGAACAATTTCACCCTCAAACAGGTTGCTCAATCCCATTTCTAAACTATTGACCCCGGCTCGCCACTCGCGCTGGCGGAACTCCTTTAACGCAGAAATTAAATTTTGCTGAAAAGCTTCTTTCTCACTGAGTTTTTCCTCTTTAAAATCAACCAGCAATTCCTTTAGTTGCGCTGACAGCTCCTCTGTCAATTGCTCATCTCGCTGTTCGTATTTTTCAAACAAGTCCGATAACTCTGAGGAGAGCTGATCCGAAGGGGTAGATTCCGGAACTTCCTCTTGCAATCGGTTTAATACTGCTAAGAGACGATCTTTCTCCGCCTCGTTTGAAGTTTTCTCATCAAGCTGATTCCTTATGCTCTTCATTTCAGTTTTTTGGGCACGAGAAAACTGGTCCGGAGAATCCAACGAGTCGATTAATTTTTCGTTTCCAAGTTCAGCCAAAGCTTCCTTTTCCATTTCGTCGACTGTAACCTGCTTTCCTCCAACAAAATCAGTTGTTTCCGTCTGGAGAGTCTGTTTCCGGTCAGTGTACTCTTCAAGCTTCTGAAGCAAATCCGGGGGGATTTCGGAATTTTCGCGCAGTGATTGCAACTCTTTCGTGATTCCCTGCAAACGTGAAATAAACTGCCGGCGGGGTTGGCCCTCGGGGAGTTCCTCCACCCGAACCTGAATATTATAGAAAAAATCTTCAAGCGAATGTGAATCAGACAATAAATCATCCAGTTCCATAACTGGAGAAGCAGCTTTTTGTTCGTCAAAAAAGTCCCTCAATAGCTCCAGTATTGAAGTAATTTCTTGTGGTGTTTCGGCTTCTTGAACTAACTGAAAAACTGCTTCAAAAGGGGACTGGGAAGTGGTTTCCGCGAGCTGACCACTTTCAATACAATTAATTTCTCTGGTCTCCAGAATTTCGTAATCCCTTGCCATCTGGTTTAATTCTGTTTGATCAACCCAACGCTCATGAGACTTACAAATAGTCACCCGTTGAATATTAAATCTTTTTATTTGACTGATTTCAATTGGCCTGAGGACAGTATGGGCGGAGAATAAAAGCTGGCCACCAGGAACATGTAAATCCCGGGCCAACTCCATTCCCGATTCCAGTTGGTGCGTAAGGATTACCCGTTCGACGGAAACTTTAATCCGGTAATATTCTCTCGCTACCACAATATCCTGTTCATCCCCGATAATTAACAATCCTCCCGGTCGTCGCTCGACTGAACTTTACCAGAATAAAGAGCGCAAGTTTTATTCCGGAGTTCAAGTTTCTTAAAAATTTCTGCTGTCAGAATCTCCAAACGATTCCTCCCTCCCCTGGGGAAAAGGAGTTAGAGTGGCGGGGAATATCGTTTATCACCCTCCCCCCGGCCCTCTCCCATCAAGGGAGAGGGAGCATTTGCAGGTTTTGTGCCGGAGCAAACTTCGGTACTAAGCTAACAACTTCAATGATATACTATATTTAATTGATTAACAGCAATGTATAAATAGAATAACGAGTTTAACCCAATTCAAATTAATTGGAGGTTTTTTTGATGAATTTGATTCAGACTTTTTTGCAGCGGCGATCAGTGAATTTTTTTAAGAAAGACGTGGAAATTCCCGAGCGGGAACTGAGGAATATTTTTAATTTAGCGGCAGTGGCACCGTCGGCCTCGAACACCCAGCCCTGGGAAGTAGTGGTCGTTGAGGAACAGGAAGCAAAAGAACGACTCCAGGCGCGGGCCTTTGACCAGCCCAAGGTGAGCCAGGCTTCGGCGACATTGATTATGCTGGCCGACCCGGAAGCCTACCATGGCGAGAATCCGACCTACCGCAGTTTCGTGGAACGCGGCTACATGGATGAAGCGGGGCTGGAAGAATTTATAGATAACATCGAGAACCTCTACTCTAACCTGGAGGAACCGGACCGGTTTGCGGTGAAGAACGCCTCGCTGTTTGCGATGTCCCTGATGTATGCAGCCGAGGCTTACGGGTGGAACACGCACCCGATGATCGGGTTTAATCCGGAGGAAGTAAAAGAGGAGTTCGGGATTCCCGACAGGCTGATTATTCCGATGTTAATTGCGTTCGGAAAATACGACGGCTCCCAGGAATTGCTGAAACGAAACAAGCGGAAAGCCTGTGAGGATTTTACCAGTTTCAACGAATACAGCGCGCCCGGGGAAATAAGTTTCGAGAATCCATTCGTGGAAGCAACGGACCAGACAGTGACCATGGAAGGCGACGAATTGCACCTGCTGGGACCGCGGCCGGTAGTCGGTGAAACTGCCCCAGATTTTAATGTAATGGCCGGCCCTGGCGAGGAAAAATCGTTGACCGAAATGTTGGACAAGCCACTGATGATCAGTGCGGTTCCCTCCCTGGACACGCCTGTCTGCAGTCTGCAGACAAAAAAATTCAACGAGAAACTGAAGGAAAAGGAGAACGAAATTAATTTCGTGACGATCAGTTGTGACACACCGTTTGCCCAGCAGAGATTCTGCAGTGCGGAAGAACTTGAAACGCCCACCTACTCGGACCTGAAGGGCAAGGAATTTGCCATCAACTACGGACTGCTGGTGCGGGAGCTGGGCCTGTGTGCGCGGGCTGTGGTAATTATCGACACGGATCGTAAAATTCGTTATTTTCAGTTAGTGGAAGAGATCAGCGAGGAACCGGATTACGGGGAAGTCGTTGAATTTTTGGATGAAGTAATAACGTGACGAAGGGACGAGGGAGAATCGGCGAAAAGAGCACGAGAGCGGGAGATCATGTGAGCATGAGTAAACCCAGGACACGAAACACAGAACCCGGAACAGCGGGAATAACACAAAGAGCATCGAAGAGGCGCAGAGGCGAAGAGGCGCAAAGAAAAGCATGAAGGCAAAATCCCAAAAATCTTAGTGTATCTGCGTTTATCTGTGAGCAAATCTGTTCAGGAATTTAATAGCCCGGGAGCCGTTTAAACGAGGCCGGCGAAGCCGGCGGGGAGGAGATGGAGGGCGCCGGTATCGAGGAGAAGCCAGGCAACACCAAGGGTGGCGAAGGTAACTATCAGGGTGACAAAAGGGGCCAGGAGGCTATTTACGGGAACACCGACGGGAATACGGAATTCCCCGGTAAGGGGATAGAGGAGGGCCATGCCGCGGTGGGTGCCGAGTAAATCCAGGATATAGTGGGAGAGTATTCCGAGCCAGACCCACTTGAGATTATTAAAAGCAACGGGGAAAATAGCAAAAACAACAAACGTCAGCAAGTTGTGAAAAGTTTTTCGGTGCTCGCCAATCGAAGTGTCAATGTCGGGGATCATTGTCCCGAGAGTGACGGGGACAGTTACGCGGGCGACCGACTGCAGAGTTGCTGAACCGGTGCCCGGTTCCAGCATATAACCAATTCCAGCGCCGACCAGGACAGCGTTGACCACATGTTCTCGCTTATTCACTACTCTGGTCCTCCAGCTCTTGCAGGCGCTGTTCGAGTTCTTCCACCCGTTCGTTAGTAGAGCGCAGACGGCGGGTTAAAACCCGGGCAAGGATAAAAAGTATTTTAGAAGCGGTTTCGCTATGAGATTGCAAAAGTTCCAGGAGACCGTCAATAGGTAAAAACAACAGGCGCCCGGGCGAATCACAGTAGACGTAAGCCGAGCGGGGCTGATTATCAAGCAGAGCCATTTCCCCGACATAACCACCCGGGCCAATTTTGGTAAGCGGTTTACTATCCGGAGTCAGTCGAACACTGACCTGGCCGGACTCCAGCATAAAGAGACCACCGGGAATCTCCCCCTTCTCGATAATAAACTCCCCCTCTTCCATCTCGTGAAACTTACAGAGTCTAGTAATTTCCAGCAGGTCTTCCCGAATACAGGGTTCAAAAAGCTTAATCTTATTGAGCATCTCAAGCTTATCTTTTACCTGGCCAGATAATTCTTCGCTTGAATTATGTTGAACCAATGAAACCAAACTCCAGTAGATAATGGTTGTAGGGGATACTTTTATATTTCACGCCAATTCTTTTGAGCAATATTCCCGCAGCCGTTCCAGAAATAAATCCTCGGTGGAATAGAAAAATACTTCAGTGCGGAAGCCGGAAGTAAAAGCCGGATATATCTCCGTTGACCTAAATTCGGAGAACATTTTTCGTAAATTCTCCAAAGCCGCACCGGACCCCTTGAAAAGAATCCGCGTTTTATTTATTTCTGCATCAATTTCTATCCTGTAATTTTTATTTTTCATGATAAAATCAATTTACCACGGATAAGATGTTATGACAAGGAAAAGCACGCAGGCGAGTGATTAAAGTAAGTTAGAAAAAAATATGATTGCTCAGTACAGCCACTAACTGCAAATAATACTCCCCTGTAAAGCTCATTCTCACAGCCATCCTGGCTGTTCTGAGGTTCACATTTTCAAGGACGGCTCTTCCTGAGCCTTGAAAATGTGAAAATCCCCTTTACAGGAAGCATTATTCACAGATTTACAACATTACGAAGCTCCATGGTGAACAATAAAAAATCAAAAAGGAGTTAGATAATTGTGACCCAGGATGAAATTGACGACAAGCTGTTAACGCAGGTAACTGAATCAAGCGACGTGGAAGACGAAGAAATTAATGAGTTAATAAAAATTTCCTCGGACTCGGAGCACACGGTCAGCTACCATCTGCTTGAGCTGGAATTAGTTGACGAATACGAAATGCGGGGACTGTTAGAGGCAGCAACCGGTGCAGAGTCATTTGATCCTAATTACCTGGACTGGGAGCCACGGGAACAAGAGGAATTCACCCGCCTGCTCCCGGCCGAATTTTTGCAGAAAAATATGATTTTTCCAATCAACAAAAAAGAAAATACAATCGGGGTGGCAATGCTGAATCCAACGGACAGAGAGCTGAAAACAAAAATCCAGGCCCGGACAGGTTGCCGGGTCAAACCTTACGTGGCTCACGAAAAAGCTTTTTACCGTTCTTTTGATAAAAATCTTGCCGGGGTAGAAGAGCAGGAAACAACGGTGGATTTTGATGAATACGGCTACTGTTTTGAACCGGTGGATGAACTACGAAAAGAGGTTGCAAACATAATTAACCGGGAGGATAACTGGCGGACGGATGATTCTGTGTTCAACTCAATTTTGCACCGGACACCGGTTTTACTGCTGGTCCAGGAAATTATGAACCAGATTATGTGGAAAGGTGGAAGCGACATCCACTTCGAGCCGTTTGAGGACCATTTTCGCATCCGGGTCCGAAGAGATGGAGAACTGCGCACCCTGTGGGAATTTCCGCCTTCTTTCGGTCCAACGATTAACGGAAGAATTCTGCTGGCCAGCGACCTCAAGCCCCGACCGGCAGAGAAACCCAGGGACGCTCGAATTGGCTACAGTTTAATCTATGAACGCGAGATTGAATACAGGGTGGCGGTACTGCCCACCCTGTTTGGGGAAAAAATCGTTTTGCGGGCAATTGATTTAGACGAAGGGTCAATTCCACTGGATGTGATGGGCTTCAGTGATCGGGACCTGAAAGTCCTCCGCCGGGGATTTAACCAACCAACCGGAATGGTCCTGGTTACAGGACCAACCGGAAGTGGAAAAACAACCAGCCTGTATTCCATTCTCGACGAACGAAACGAGGAGTCCGTGGCCATCACGACGGCTGAAGATCCCGTTGAGGCCCGGCTGGAAAGTGTCAGCCAGGTTTCCTGTTCCGGCGAAGAAGGGGGCGGGGTAACTTTCGCAGAAGCGTTAAAAAGTTTTCTCCGCCAGGACCCGGACATTATAATGGTCGGGGAAATCCGGGACAAAGAAACCGGGGAAATAGCAGTTGAAGCGGCAATGACCGGTCACCTGGTCCTCTCTACCCTGCACACTAACAGCGCGGCGGAAACCGTCAACCGGTTGATTAACATGCAGATTCCTCCGTATATGATTACGGCCGGTCTCTACGTGGTAGTTGCCCAGCGATTGATAAGAACCCTCTGTGACAACTGCAAACAGGAAACTGATCCACCAACTGAAATTATGGAAAGATACGACATTGACCCGGATAAATTCAGCGAGACAACTTTTTACGAAGCGGTGGGATGCGAGGAATGTGACCAGGGTTTTGACGGCCGGACCGGTTTATTTGAAGTGCTGGAAATAACCGACAATATCCGGGAGGCTATTTTCAACCGGGAATCAACAGCAGAAATAGAACAACGGGCAAAAGAACAGGGATTTACTACCCTGTTAGAAGACGGATTCAAGAAGGTGCGGCAGGGAATAACGACACTGGAAGAAGTTATGAAGAACACGGTTTGAACCGGGACGAGGTGACTAAGAAACGAAGGGACGAAGGAAAACCAGAAACCGTTGAGCGTGATGAGGTGATGAGGCTAATTTGAAACCCGGAACGCAACTCGTAACCCGTGGCCTCGAAGTTAGCGGCGGGGACTGAGAGACTTTATTACTTCGATGAGGTTGTCAATCCCCTCGCCTGTTTTGCAGGAGACCCGGCAGAGGTCGAGGTCGGGGTTAACGTCAAGAATGTCTTCCTCCATCTTTTCCAGGTCAACTCCACAGTGGGGCTGTAAATCCATTTTATTAATTACGCAGAGAGTCGCCTTCCGAAAAATAGCTGGATATTTAGCCGCCTTATCCTCGCCCTCGGGAAGACTGATAATTACTATCTTGTGATCTTCACCGAGATTATAACCGGTAGGACAAACCAGGTTACCGACATTTTCTATAAACAAATAATCAACCTCAGCCAGCGGAAAATCAGGCAGGGCCTGGGCAACCATGTTGGCGTCAAGATGACAGGCCCCCATTGTATTGACCTGGAGCACCGGTGCTCCGAGCGAATGGATACGCTCCGCGTCCCGGCTGGTTGCCACATCCCCTTCAATAATTCCGCAGTTTTCCAGCCGGGGAACTATCTGCTCGAGCAGTGAAGTTTTGCCCGTGCCGGGAGAGCTAATCAGGTTAAAAACACCAAAAATATCATTGTCTGAGTATAATTCCCGGTTTTCTTCGGAAAGTTGTTCGTTTTTCTTTAAAATTCTATCCTGGATTTCAACAGTTTTTGGTTCCGATTCACTCATTCAAATCACCTGCACTCCATTGAGATAAGGTAAAAATCATCGCCTTCTATCACCCGGGTATTCCGACTGCCACACTCCGGACAGGTCAACTGGCCGGGTTCTATCGAAGCTTCGGCGTCACAATCTTTACAACCAATTTTAACCGGCTGTTCCTCAACCTCAAGTTCTGTCTCCGCAAACTCCGTCTCCTCAGTAACAATATCAAAAGCAAAGCGAAAGGACTCAACCACAACACAGCTCAACTCGCCCACCTGCACTCGGACCGATTCCACGGTGGAGACGTCGTCTCGATCCGCCAGCTCTTCCCGAAGAAGAGAAATTAAGTTTTGAGCAAGCGAAACTTCATGCATCGGGAAAGGAAGAATTCAACCGGCGAACTGCAGAGACAGGATCATCAGCCGTCCAGACCGAGTTAATCACAGCAGCTCCGGCCAGTCCCGGGGGCGCCTCCTCAAGTCGTTCCGGAGTAAGACCCCCGATAGCATAAACCGGTTTATCAGTGGATTCAAGCACCGAGCGAACCCCCGACCAACCGCAGGGTTCCACGTCCAGTTCCTTGCTGTAGGGAGAAAAAACAGGGCCAACGCCATAATAATCAGCGCCCGGTTCAAGCGCCTCACCAGCCCGCTGAGTAGCGCCCACGGTCAACTCGGGCCACTCCTCCTTTACTTCGGACGGCGCCGGATCTTCAGCGCCAAGATGAACGCCACCCGCCTCTACGGCCAGAGCCAGATCCGGGCGGTCATTAACAATCAGCTCCGTGTCAAAATGAGATATAATTGATTTTAACTGGTTTAGTTCGACCATCCGGGCCCGGGAAGAAAGCTCGGGCCGGCGATATTGAAACAACTTCACTCCAGCTTCCAGGAGAGCCGGGAGGCGGGTGTAAAAATTACCTTCCGGTGGAGAAATTAAATAGATAGAACCCATATTTATTTCAACCACTCCAGGGGATTTAAGACTTCTTTACCCTCAAAAATTTGAAAATAAAGCCGGGGTTGCTGGCTCCCAACCGTGCGCCCGGCCCGACCAAGGGAATCATTTTCAGCAACCTCTTCCCCACTTTTAACGTCTAATTTAACAAGCGAGCCATATAGTGTAATATACTTTCCGCTGTGGCGCAAAATAACCACCTTCCCCATCCCCCGGTAGGGACGAGCAAAAACTACTTTACCGGGAGCTACAGAACGCACTCGCGCCCCCTCTGGCACTTTTATATCCACACCGTCATTGTGGCGGGTTATTTTACCGTCCTGCCAGCTACCAAAAGGGTGGAGAATTTTATGGCTCTTAACGGGCCAGGGCAATTTACCTTTCTGGCGACCAAACCGGTGGGTCAGTCGCTGAATCCGGGCCCTGGTCATAGATTTTTCCTGCTGGAGTTCAACTACTATTTGTTTTAACCTTTTTTGACGGGACTCAAGTTCATTAATTTTCTTTCGATAAAAATCTTTGCGTTCACGTATTTCGGCAAGTACTTTTTTCCGCCGCCGCCGCGATTCCTTCAAGTTAGCAAGAGAATTTTCAATTTTTTCCTGGAGGCGACGGCGACGCTTAAGAATATTTCGCCTTTTTTCACGCAAATCACGGAGCTTATCCCGGGTCTGGCGGTAATTATTGATCACATCCTGGTCATACTCAACTACCTCTCGAAAATAACGGTAACGTGTAACCAGGTCCGACATTGAAGCCGCACCAAGAACGACCCGGGATTGAACAAGCGCCCCCTGCTTGTAAATCCCCCGGAGCCGCCGGGCCAGAAGTGACTCACGCCGGCCCAGTTTTTCCTGGACCTGATCAAGTTTTTCAGTTGTTTTACGTAACTTCTCCAGGGCTTCGCGTTTCTGACGGCGCTGTCGTTTCAGGCGCCGGCGGGAGGATTTTATCAAACGCTCGTATTTTTCCAGGAGGGCGAGAATGGAATTTTCTTGTTCCTGGGCCTCATTGAGTTTTTTACGCTGTTTTTTTTGCTTGCTGCCGGTTTGATTAAGTTTTTCCGTATACTGGTTCAACTCCTGGTGCAATTGCTGGAGCTCAGACTTCAATTTATTCTTGTTCTGTTTTGCGACCAGGGATAAGGGTAAGCCAGAAAGAATAAAACTACATGCGACGCACAGCGCGATAAACCGCCGTAACACTCCCGATCACTCCCAGCAATGTCCCGAGAATAACAACCGCACTGATTCGAACCGGGGTGAGAAAACTTAAATGAGTAGAAAGGAAAGGAAGCGTGGAAAGCCGTGATTCAACCACCCAGTAAAGAACCCAGAGGACACCCTGCCCGACCAGACTGCCAAGCAAGCCGTGAACAACTCCGCCAACAACAAAAGGAAAGCCAATAAACCAGCGGGTTGCCCCGACCAGCTTTAAAATATCTATTTCAGTCGAACAGGAAACCACGGAAAGCTGAATCGTATTAAAGATTATAAAAACAGCTACGACACAGATAATTACTCCAATAATTGCTAAAACAGCCTGGATCACCTGGCCCAGCCCCTGGAGCCGTTCAACAATTTCTTTCCCGTAATCCACCGATTCCACACCGGACCACTCAGTGATTGTGCCGGCCAGCGCTTCGATCCGCCCCAGGGCTTCGGGTTTAAGGCTGACGTGAAGAGAAGCTGGAAGCGGATTACGGCTTAGACCACTGAGCAGATTAGATTCCGGACCAAGCCGCTGACGAAAATTGCGGAGGGCCGCCTGTTTACTGCGATAATTGACTGAATTTACTTCTTTCCGGGTAATCAACCGCGACTGCAGGTCATTTACCCGGGACTTTTCCAGACCGTCTTCAAGGTAAACAATTACCGGGGTTTCCTCTTTCATTTGATTGATCAAGAGGGAAATATTCTGCTGAACGAGGAGAACTCCCGAGGTAACCAGGAGAGCCATGGCGGTGGTCCCCAGGGCAACAATATTCATCAACCTGTTCCGAGTCAAATTACGCCAGGAAAACCGGACTAAATACTTCCAGACAGACATATTTTTAAGACTCCCCCCCAGTGCTGTCAGCATATGGACGTAAATGCTGAGGAGCCCGGGTGGGTCCCTCAATCAATTTGCCGTCTTTCAACACCAGGCAGGGAAAGTCATAGTGCTGAACAGTTCGATAATCGTGGGTGGCCATCAACAGGGTTGTCCCCCGGTTATTGATTGCATGAAACTGCTCCATTATGTTATCGGCAAGGTCCGGATCAAGGTTTCCGGTCGGTTCATCGGCAAGCAGTATTTCCGGTTCCTTGACCAGGGCCCGGGCCATACTGACCCGCTGGGCCTCACCTCCGGCAAGCTGACGGGGATTCATATCCCGTTTATCAGTCAACTCAACCTGATCGAGGGCCCGCATTACGCGGCGGTTAATTTCGTATTTATCCTCATTCTGGACAAGCAAAGAAATTGCCACATTATCAAATACACTGCGGTCGTTAAGCAACTTAAAGTCCTGGAAAACAACGCCAATCCGCCGCCGGAGATAAGGAATTTCCCGTTCCGAGAGTTTACCGATGTTTCGATTTTCGATAAGCACCTGGCCGCGCGTAGGCAAAATAGCCCGGTACAGAAGTCGCATAAGTGTGGTTTTTCCTGCCCCGGAAGGACCAAGAATAAAGTAAAAGTCACCTTTATCCATGGAAAAGGAGATATTATCAAGAGCGGTTATCGCACTTTCCTGATAAAAGGTCTTGGAGACACCATGAAACTCAATCATCGGACATACTCCCAGTTGAGAGGCGGATCCACAGATTAACTTCTTTACTTCAACAGCTTTATCCACAGATTACGCAGATTACACAGATTAACTTCTTTACTGAAAAACTTTTCAATTGACAGGATTAACTGGATGGACTGGATTTTATAAAACCAAATGCTTTTGATTTCTAACCTGTTCATTCTGTCCAACGGTTTTGATTTTAATCCTTATAATCTGTGGATTTAGAGGTTGTGTTTTTTCGCCATAATCTGCGGAAACTATACCCTGTTAACACAGTCTAATCATCGTCGAATACAGGGGGAAGGATAAGTGATAATTATGGAGTTTATCGTGATGGAGTGATTGCATAACAAGGTTAGTTCAAAATTAATTCAAGTTCCTATTGGACTGGATTAATTAATTCAACTTCAAGTTCAAAACCCTGGTCCACGAATCTACACGAATCAGCACGAATTTTTACCAGAGATAGCGGAGGGCAAAGTTGTAGTAAGTTTTTTCGTCGTCGATGGTTTCGTTGGTTGTACCGAGAACATTATTGGCTGCATAATCTATCTGAGTCTGGGTACCGTCGGCGGTGTAGTCATTATATTTTATATCCAAGGAAACTAACAACGAGTCTACCGGTCGCCAATCTATACCCGCCCCTCCCAACATGGCCCGCCCCTTGTCCAAGTCCCCTTTAAATAACAGATCCCGGAGCAGATGATTGTCCTCATCCTCGACGTATAGGAAATCCGAGTATTTGAAATAAGCGTGCCAGCCTAAAGTTTGCTCGCGGGGAGAGTAAAAACGGACACCAAAGTAAGGGTACCAGGATTTACGTTTATAAGTTAAAGCAACCGAAGATTCATAAACAGTGTCACCGGTCCGGTAATCTATTTGATCAATCTCGGAGTTTTCGAATCGGAACTCCTCGTAACGGATACCCACCTGGAAGGTCCAGGCAAAATTAGGATTATCTTCAATAAGGGCCCCCAGCCAGGCATCGGCGATCCCACCCCGTTCCAGTTCAGTGCGGGCCGTAGAATAAGTATCCACCCCGGTATGCCCGTCCGCCGGAATATAATCCGCGTCAGTGCCTACGCCGGCATATGCATCATTTTCAGCCAGTAAAGCCTTCATTCCAAAGAATAAGCGGGGATCGTGGGCAGTTGGATCATAGAACGGACTGGGCAACTCGCCGTCAACCTGGAGGCCGGCCATCTTGTTATCCAGGGGAAATTTAAGCACACTGCGGCCACCGGCGTCATAAGTCTCGTAAATCAGATCTCCCTGAACCTGCTGAACCTGAAGTTGGGGAGGATTTATCTTAAATTTAGCGACTACGGGATGCGAAATAAAAATCAAACCCACATAAAAGAACGCAGACAGAATGTAAAACAAAGAGAAATTTAGCGAATTCTTAGAAAACATTACTTGATCACCAATGAATATATTTTACACCAGTTTTTTCAATTGTAATCTAACTTTAGCTCAAGTGCAATATAATTGAGTGGTAATTGTTTAGCGCCCCCTGGCAAATGCGAATCGCACACCCTGTGAGACTCATTCGCGCCGAGGGTTAGGTTTTCAAAAACGGCTCATCCTGAGCCTTGAAAACCTAAAAATCCGTCAACAGGGAGTCTGATTCGCTGTCAAATGAGAAATTCAGGGGGCACGCTAAACAGTTATCATTTTTTTACAAAAAAATCTGCATTTTATCTGGTATTAAATCAAGAGGAGGGGGTTTTTCTCCAAATTCTGGCGTCAAAGGAGAAAGAAACCGGTCCTTGAATTTCTTCTATAAAAACATAGTCCTCCACTGTTAGACTGATATCTCTGGAACGGAGTACCACATTATATTCACAGGGGGCGACTACAGAAGGTACCTTCAGGAAAGTTTCGGTTCCTTTCTGAAACCATTTCGATCCTATTTGTCGGGTGGAGTCAGGTGGTGGATAGTTCCGCCAATCTTCTGAGAGTGAAGCCGGGGGGAGCCGCTTACCGGAGGCCTCTTCGGAGAGCGTAATAACATAATAACAAAAATCAATTTGCCTGGCCTGGGGGCCCAGGTGAACTGATTTTTCCAGCGCGGCCAGTGCAAAAGTGCAGGCAAAATATACGACCGGCTCACCTTTTCTGTTCCAGCGTCCGCCGTGTTCTTTGGCTCCTTCTCCGCTAAACGGTTTTTCTTTGTATTTTTTCTTTATCAACCGATAGATTTGCATTATAAAACTACACTGTGCTCCATCCGTTCTATAACATCTTCCACTTCTCTAGCCCCGACTTCTGTCGTGGTGATTTCTATGGGTTTTAGCATATTCAGTGAAGGTTGTTCGCGATTCATCCATTTTAAAGTTGATTCACGATCACCGAAAAACCGACACGCTTTGGAAAAAAGCATAATGGTTCGAAACAGCTGATCACTTTCTCTGGAGTCAATTTGTTTGTTTTCTTTTCTGCGGTTGCTTACAGTGCGTTTGGTTACACCAAGCAAATCAGCAAGCTGTTCATCGGTAAGGTCAAGCAGTTCCTTGGTCGATTCTGCTAATTCCCATGAAAAACCTTCTTCAATTTCTTTGTGAAGCTCTAAATCATCAACCGCCTCCGGTTTCTCCTGCACCTTCTGAATCCAACCAGCAGCCCTCATCAATAAATTCCTCCTCAATGTGGTGAAATTTTTCTTTTTCTTCTAAGAAAAGTTTCGCACATGAGCAAAGTGTTGTAAAGTTTTATTTTACATCTTACTTCATGGAAGGCGGTCCAAGGGCAGTAAAAGCGAGGTGAATACAGGGGCGAGAGCTGAAAGACCAGTTAACGCAGCAAACGAAAAAAACGGGACTGTCCCTAAAAAATAGTAGAATGCGGCGTGAGAAAGTAGAAAAACTCAAATCTCAACCCCCGTCCCAAAGTGAAAGAGACGGAGCGAGAGCTGAAAATACAGTGAACATAGAAAACAACGGGTCTGATCCTAAAGAATGAAAATCTCTGTGGCTACTACCGGAGCCAAGCTTGCAGCTTAAGTTTAAAGTTTAACTGCGACACTTACATGGAGAAAACGACGGGGCTGACTCTAAAAATAGTAGAATGCGGCGTGAGAAAAATGAAAATCTCAAATCTCAACCCCCGTCCCGAAGTGAAGTGAAAATGAATGGATTCAGTAAGTTAAGTAAGCTTCGCCGATTGCCTCAACTTCTTTGGTCAAATCTTCGTCAAAATCACTCCCCTGCAAAAACAAGGCCTTCTTACCACCAACCGGCCAGAAAATGTGAATCTCATCATCACTACCTGCTCCTCCTACCGCACCATAAATATGGTAGAAAGTATTTGAATCCATTTTTTCCCAGCTCATTGAAAACGTATCTCCGTTAACTTTCGTTATCAACGCGCTATCTAAAGTTGTCTCCGGAATTGTAAGCGTTGCCTTACCCACCGGATCTTTCCCCGAATAGTTTGCGGTGTCGGCAATTGAACGGTAAATAAAGTCAAAGGTGGTGCCCGAGTAATCAGGAGCAGAGTCTCCCTTCTTTCGAGCATAACCGACAATGGGGACCGGACGGTTTGAAGCGACCCAGGTATCGACACCCGGTATTTCAGGGGCCCCACCCAGGCTGATTTCGCCAGAGAAGGCACCGGACTGATAAAATTGGAGGTTTATGCTCTCATCTGTGGCCATACCGCCGCCCGCATTTATTTCTTGCAGATTCTCATCCTGGGTTGGAGGAGTCTCTCCTTCATCATGGAGCATAGAAATTGAACTTCCAGCATAAGCTATCAAATCGGTAGAATCTCCTTTGCAATTTTGTCCAGTCATCTGGCTGAAAGCAGGAATCCAAACAGGTTCTGCCACAGCTGCATTTTTAATTTCTTGAACTGCGTCATCAAGAGGTTTCCCTGATGGATGATCGTTCGGGTCCGCCGGATTGTCTAAAAATGCTGTTATATCTACAAAACCATTGCGCACGTGATGCATATGAATGTAATAAGTGTCCCCCCCGGTAATTGGTGGTAGGCTATTGTGTTTGACCATATATATCGAGCCAATTACATTGACCGTATCACCAGAGCCTTCCTGTTCAATATAGATCCCCCGCCGGGAACCAAGCGGCATAATAGCCAGGCCATCATCAGCCACCTGAAAAGCCATTAAGCCAGTTGGGCGCCCGTTGTCATATAAAACCTGCGGTTGTTCACCATATGACAGTTCATGGGGAGGGGCGTCAGGTTGCCACCAATCTTTCGCCATAAAGGGACCGCCTGTTGCCAATTTATGGGTGGAAGTATCATAGACGTTTTTACTGGCAAAATTCATATGACCCCAGTGCAGGCCCACCGGATCGGTAATGTTCCGGAAAGTGGTCCGGGCCAGGAAAATCATTGTGTCCGAGTAGAAAGTCTCAATTTTATTAGCCAGGCCTTCCGAATCAATTCCCGACTCCGGGACTAGACCGGCGACAAAAACTCCCCGACCTTGCTCCGTGTCGGATTGCTTTGTAATCGCTACTCCGGAGATATTACCCAGGGTACCAATATTTCCGGCAAGGCGAATAGTATCGCCCTGCTCAAAAACTTCCGCGACCAGGGAACTGCCCTGAATCTGTCCAGTCATTTCAAAATCTTCATAAGGAACTCTGTCGGTGAGTAACCCGGTATCACTAACCGTAACCGGAAGTGTATCAATGGCACCCAAGTTGTTAAAATCCTGGCTAAAATTCAGCGTCTTGTCACCTTCAGTGGCATAGGACCTATCGTAAGGGGAGACATACATTACGTAATCGCCGGGTCCTATACTCCCGGATAATTGTCCGGAAGCAATAGAGCGTTCGGTTGCGGTGTCCACTTCGTCAATATGGCTATCGGCCACCACGTCGGCGTAGAGATTATCTTTATCCTCGAAATCTCCTAACATCGTATCAGAGGAGGCCAGCTTATTTTTAGCATCGGCAAGTTTTTCCCCGCTTTTTCTGTACTGTTCAAACAGAGCATCAGTGAGCGGGGTTATATTGATGGTATCCGACCGGGGATTGGCCCGAGAGTCACCGACAAACTTCATAGTCGGAGCGGGAAAACCGGTTTCGGGTTCTGTCCCCCCTTCGGTTTTAATAAAAAGAGTATCAGGGTAATTTTTGTCCCTAACATCAGTCTCAGAAATCACAAAATGTCCGCGTGCATCGGTGGTAACGGTGTCAACCAGCGCATCAGAATCAAAGCTGACTTCGTCATATATTTTTACGGTTGCATTACTTACATACTCATCGGCCACATTCCCACGCACACCGGCAGTTCCGCCCCCACCGCTGGCGGAGGTCCCCCCGCCGCCACTGCTGCTTCCACAACCTACTGCAAATATTGCAAAAACAAGCAAAGAAAGAAGAGTGATAATTTTTTTCATTGTTTCTCGCCTCCTGAATAGAAAATTAGCTCACTGATTAACACAGATATACACAGTCTTGATCTCTCAAGACAATTTCAGCTCAATTAACCCTATTAACAAAAAATAAATCACACGTTCACCCCTTGTCAATGTGATTTTTCTCACATTATCCGTAAAGTTGGCCGGGGGGAGCTTTGAAAATCAAAATTGATTCCGGATCGCACTCACTTTGTTCGCTTGTCCGGAATGACGGGTTTCCCCCCATTTGTATTTTTCCACATCAAGGGGAAAAAGATTAGGTGAGTAGTTATGAACTTTTTCAATGAAACCATAACGTCATTCTGGAGGGAGGCGCAAAGCACCGGAGATCCAGGGCTTGCGGCTTGGGAACGCGTGTAATTCAAAACCTCAGAAAAATGGATTGCCGGGTCTCGCCCGGCAATGACGTTCTTTTTTGGCGATGGATTGGCAGGTCACGCTCGGCAATGACGTTCATTTTTTGACGATGGATTGGCAGGCTATTACGTTCCAGGGAATGATAATTTGTTAGCCCGGATAATTCACGACAGCGTAACTGTCGTGAATTATCCGTCCGAAGGACAGCCTTCAATCGAGGCA
>CAZVWJ010000053.1:0-16303 GCA_964631325.1 uncultured bacterium
GCTGTCAAGAGGTAATTTTTTTGTGGTTGGACGGCCGAGGATAGACCTCGAAGAGGCGGAGAGGCGAAAAGACAAACCCGAAACCCGGGAGATAACGCAAAGGTGCAAAGACGCAAAGGAAACCATAAACCTCGAAGAGACGAAAAACTATAAACCTTGTTAGCTCGCTGATTAACGCGGATAAAGGCGGATTTAAATAAAAAAAGCTGCGGGTATCTGCGTTTATCTGCGAACTGATTATAATGGAAAGTAAACCGGTAAACCTCGAAAAGGCGAAGAGGCGGAGAGGCGAAAAGACAAACCCAAAACCCGGGAGATAACGCAAAGGTGCAAAGACGCAAAGGAAACCGGTAAACCTCGAAAAGGCGAACAGGCGTGGAGGCAAAACAACAGAGCACGAGAGTAAGGGAGCAGGAGAGCAGGAGCGAAACCGGAAAAACCTTAAACCTTGATAGCTCGCTGATTATAATGGAAAGGAAACCGGTAAACCGCGGAGAGGCGAAAAGGCGAAAAACCATAAAAACCTGTAAACCTTTTTGGCTCGCTGATTAACGCGGATAAAGGCGGATGAAAAAAATCTGCGTGTATCTGCGTTTATCTGCGAGCCAGGAAAGAGGTTGAGCGATTATTCAGTTATGTAAGTCTGGCCATCCGAAGCGAGACTATCAGGGACTTCTTCGCCTGCTTCAGATTTTTGATAACGGGCACAATCCTTAAAATCGCCCTTGCAATAATCCTCTTTCAATTTCTAATTGTATCGGATCCGGGAGCAGTTTGGCCAGCAAGAACCAGAAATCATTTATTCCTTTCATAATTTGCTGGAATTCATCGAAATTCAAATTTTAGTTAGTTTCTGCCCCTACCCTCTTTTCTGCGAGGTAACTCCAGTCTTGTTGTTCTCGAATTCGCTCTTCTTGTTTGTTTTGTCGAAGATCAGCCAAAAACTTTTCACGGACCTCATCGCAGAGATCAGAATCCTCTGGGGATGAGAAAATATCTTCAGTTGTAGCATAATCCATATTCATAATTCTAGCCTCCTATGTAAGACTCTCACCTAAATTATGAGTATACTGAGGGTATTTCAAAGTCGCTTTTTCAGAATACTGTTTTTCCGATGCCCTCCAAATTTTCTTACTAAGTCGACCATAAATAATTTCAGATTCGTCTTCGCTAGCAGTCGCATCAAACAACACTTCACCTATTACTTCGCCATTATTATAGAGGCTTTCAGGAGATACCTCCATAACCCAAATAAAGTGCGGTAAGTGTAAATTCAATGGATATAAAGAAAATGTATCTTCATTTTCCAGGGCATACTTTTTTTTACGTTTCTTAAACGAAGTAGAAGAAGTTAAAAACAATCTAACAATTAAATTTTTTTCTTCTATGTTGAGCTCATTTAAAGTACTAGATATCTCATTCTGAATATTGTTTTCATTATACCATCGAACCCCATAATCTCGAGCATATTTTGGTTTCATAAAAACCTTTTCAGGCAATGGTACAACATATGAATAGATAGTGTCAATACTTGGTTGATATTCAAGACTTTGATAGTCCAAATGATAAGTATCTGATTCAGAAGAATATCCAAGTTCTTGATAAGGAAAAGTGTTATCATCAATTACTATATAATTATCAACATACCCTAAACTATCATATAGTCCTTTTTCTTCCAAATGTGATTCAAAGAAATAGTTTTCAGTCTTGGTGTGCCCAATAATAGTCATTACATGCCCACTGAAACTAACCAAAACTGGAAATCCCGATTCGATGTAAGTATAAAGATCTCTAAATGTTGAAATATCTTCATACCAAGATTCAGATTGTTCCTTTTTTGGTCTTTTAATTACTGGGGAACGACCAAAATAAGATAGAATTTTAGAATAATCGCGGTAATTCATACCTCTATAAGGAACACGTCGACCTCTGTCTTGAGACGTTTCTTCAATTAAATCATATGGATATATCTCACCATATTCCTCATAACTTTGAGACAAATACCTACAAGTATTCCAGAGAGCTGTGTGAGCACAAACAATAGCTTCACCAGTTTGACCTATATATGGAAACCCGCTGGCGGTATATTTAGCTCCATTAAGGTGAGCTTCAAAATCAGTGGTCAAACAAAAAAATTGTTCATCGGCTTTATCTAATTTTGATGGATCAAAAATTGAACGACCCAAACACCTATTTTCGATTGGTTGTATGACGGAAAATCCAATATAGGAATCTAAAATTTCATTCGCTTTAAAAACTATATCTCCCAAATCATCAATTTTCTTATTAAAAAAGTGAATTCTATTACAAAATTTAGACCTTGGGGAGAATTTTTTAGAGTAGAAATTGCTATGGACGTTTCTATAGTCTTTACAGTTATAATTTTCTTCAATTACCGCGGTTTTTGCTATTTGATTCAAACCACCTTTTAGTATTCGCTTCCCCCAAGAAGTTAAATTAGATGTCTTATTTTTCAATTTTTCCCAAGGGTTATTAATTTTAGACTGAGCTAAATTAAAAAGTTCTAAATTTGTTCCTTCATGGTAAATACTATTTTTTGGCATATCGAGTAGGCCTCAGAGTCTCCAACAAGCGAGAGTAACTACTCACCTATCCTCTCTTCCCGGCTCACCTGGTGGGAGAGAGCCAGAGAGAGGGGGACTATCAGTTTCTTGGGCGAAATTGTTGCGTCAAAAGGCCCTTTAAAACCCTTCTCATCTCCATTTGTGCCTGTCCTGCGTACGTCAGGAGTTTCCCCCATCAACGGGGAAAAGATTAGGTGAGTAGTTAGTAATTCTATATCACTAATATTACAAAATCGGGCAACTTGATGTAGGTTAGCTTCTGAAAAATAAGCTGTCAAGAGGTAATTTTATTGGGCCAGAACTTCCTAACCCGGATAATTCGCGACAGCGTAACTGTCGTGAATTATCCGTCCGAAAGACATCCTTAAATCGAGGCACCAAATTTATTGTTTAGCGCTGGCGAAGGGCTCTCAACGCAATTTTAGCGGTGAAGCTTCACAATAAAACTACTCGATTGTAGGCTGGGTTAACCCAGCACTCAAGTAGAACAAATATATTTCCTTGAAGCAGTCTGTAATTTTTCGGATCAATATTACAACTTGATTTATTTGCTAATACAGCCTTGAGTGCTGTATTGTAGATACACATTATGTACGAAATTCTAAAATTTCGTGCATAATGTGGGCTAACTGTGTTAAACTATTAACAAATCTTATTGCGTAGCGGGTTTGGAGGATTATTTAAATGAATAAATATACAATTTATATGGACACATCAGTTTTTGGTGGTTATTATGATCCAAAATTCTCCGAATCAACTCGAGATTTATTTCAGGAAATTTATAAACAACAATACGAAGTGGTAATCTCTAAAATTCTACTGGACGAACTCATTGAAGCACCGGAAGAAGTACAAGAACTATTGAGCTCTATCCCTGAAGCCTGCCTTACTCAAGCCGGAATAACAAATGAATCAAAAGAACTTCGTAATGAATATCTAAGCACAAATATAATTAATCAAAATCACGCGAAAGACGCCCATCATGTGGCAATAGCCACCTGTGGAGGAGCCAATTTAATAGTAAGCTGGAATTTCAAACACATAGTTAATTTTGAAAAAATCCGCGGTTTTAATTCTGTAAATATACGAATGGGTTACAATGAAATTGATATCCGTTCTCCCCTGGAGGTTATTACGTAATGGAAAAAACTGAAATTGATTCTGTTGAGTTGAAAAATGAAATTCAACAAAAACTCCAACAAAAATACAAAGGCAAAACGGACGAGGAAATAGAAACAGAAATTGAAAAGCGGCTCGAGGAAACAGAGGGGCCAATTGCAGAATTCTGGCAACGTATGAAAGAAAAAGTGGCGTAAATTAAGATATACTGTACTTGTTTAGCATCCCCCTGTAACAGCGAATCGTCCTCCCTGTAAAGTTCATTTCCTGACGTACGCAGGACAGGCCCTGACGTACGCAAGGCAGGCTCGCAAACAGCGTTTGAAGCTTTATAACGTGTCGAATTGAGTCCAGTCAAACTTTCGTATTAAGCCCGGTGGTTCCCGCCAGTAAAGTGACAATCCGCCTCTGAGGAAAAAAGTATTATACTTACCTGAAGGGAAGGATGACCAATTCAAAATAGAAAGAAAGGAGGGACCGGCCAGTATAGGCCTCGTGAGCCATTGACCGGCCCCATTAAAACCATCATTATTCTACGTGATTTTAACCAGACTGCAAATGGATATGCCACTTTTCGGCGGGACGGAAATTTAAAGTTTAAAGTCTGAAAAATAAGAACAAAATTAACGGTAACACGGAGCTGTAGCGCATGCGAGCTTGGGAGCAAGAGCAAAACCGTTAAACCAAACTGTAACACCAAAAGATAACGCAAAGGCGCAGAGGAAACCGGTAAACCTCGAAGAGGCGAAAAGGCGTGGAGGCGAAAAGGCGAAAAGACAAACCCAAAACCCGGGAGATAACGCAAAGGCGCAAAGGTGCAAAGGAAACCTTTAAATCTTGAAAAGGCGAAAAGGCGGAAGAACGTTAAAACCAGAAGATAACGCAAAGGTGCAAAGACGCAAAGGAAACCGGTAAACCTCGAAAAGGCGCAGAGGCGGGGAGGCGAAGAAGCGCAAGACCGTAAAAACCTTAGATAGCTCGCGGATGGACGCTGATTAACGCAGATTTAAACTATAATCTGTGTAAATCTGTGTAATCTGTGGATAGAGGTTTTAGGTTAGCGAAGTTCAGGTTGGGAGACAAAGATCGTACAGCCCGAGCAAGTTTGTATTTGAGCCAGTCTCCCGGATGTGTTATATTTGTTGTGTTCAGTTTACACTAAAAAGGGGACTAAAGAAAAAAACTGACTTCTGAACAGTCTTGTAAATCCATTTTCACCCCCATCTGAATCTTCCCCCATCAAGGGGGAAGAATTTTTAGAGTGGGCTTATTGTGACTGGAGAGATAAAAATAGAACCGCAAGAAAGAAGTTTTACTTGTGGCTAACGCCTCAGAAACTATAGAAACACGGGTTACCCGATTAGAAGGAAAATTCCAGGAGTTCAGAGATCGCGTTGTTTCCTACGACAAACGCTTTGACCACCTGGAGGAGAGAATAAACCAAGTAGAAGAAAGAATAAACCAGGTAGAAGAAAGAATAAACCACCTGGACGAGAAAATTGATCGATTCCGCGAAGAACTTTCCGGGCGGATGGATCAGCTCTCCGGACGGATGGATAGAATGCAAACTGAATTTCTCAAGTATTTCCGTTGGATTACCGGGTTTGCATTCACTACGGTAATGCTTATCCTCGTGGCCGTAGTAAAATGGCTGTTTTTTATGCCGGCAGGTTAAACCTCGACGAGGCGAAAGACCGGGAACCACGAACAGGCGAAGAGGCGGAAGAACGTTAAACCGGGGAAAGGCGAAAGATCATAAAAACCTTCATAGCTTGCGGATGGGCGCTGAGTAGTCTGGGTTAATAGCTCCCTATCTCCTACGAAACACGTCTGAGGCGAGCATGGAATATATCCGAATCACCAACGGGACGAATCTTATCCGAAGATAATTTTAAAACAGCCACAATATTCCCTCCAGCCGTTGCAAATTCTACTTCGTATCGATTTCCATTTTCATATCTGTGGACTACCGTCCCGATATCCCCGGCTTCAAGATTTTCCTCGGTAATCTCCTCAGAAAGAACAACAAGATCATGCTCCTTTATTTCATTCATGTTAATCATCTCCCGGGTAGGCCGTAACCAATCGAAAATAATCCAGATCACATTCTCGGATCCAGACCGTCAAAATGCTTTTATCCTGCTTCGTTGACTTAATTTTACCCTCTATCACATATTTCAATCCATCTTCTGTTTTAATCTCTTTTACCAATTCCCCTTCCCGAAACACCCGCAACAATTCTCCACGAAGTTCATCAGCATTTTCTTTTGAGTAATTAATCTTTTCAAACCAGGTAGCCTTCCACCGTCCCTGGAGATGTTCCTTTGACAACAAATAATCGAAAAGTTTTCTATCTTCTACTCGAGCAACTTCCTTCTGTTCATTAATTGTATTTCCCTGCTTTCCCCTATACTTTAATTTTATTGTAGTTCCCACTTTATCTTTCTTTCTACCTCTACTGAGACCCTCTCCGAAAAGGGGTCGTGAGTCTCAGTGCGAGCGCCATTCGGCCATATGCAAGGAACTCTACCACAGGCGATGCCGGCCAAGTGCATCGGCGAGGATGAGTAACGCCGCAGGTGGCCGAATGCCGCCGCACCCTTCGGGCGGGCCGATACGCGGCGGATCTCGGTGTTGCGCCTCCTCGATGTGCCGCTGTCGGGCACAATTTGCGTCAGCGCGCCTTGAGCTCCTTGCGTCTCGGCCCGCTGAGACCACAGCCCCTTTTCGGAACGGGTCTACTTAGATCAAAGTATAGTATATGTGGTCGGGCCCTCGCAAGTGAATAACGTCTGGAATTTTTATGGCTCGTGGATGGATGCTGATTAACGCGGATAAAGGCTGATTTAAACTATAATCTGTGGAACCGGATTTTGAATTTGAGCTTGAGATTGAATTTGCTGTTGCCGCGTCAAAGAATCACGAAAACTAATTGACAGGATGAAGGGGATAAGAACCCGGATCAACAGGATAAAATCATCCGCTTTGGGATTAATGAAATTCAGATAATCTTAAATTATCTTATCCACTGACCATACTGATTAGAAACAGAAAAGTAAATCAAAACAACTTATCCCCCCACCTTATAAGCACATGGTTCAAAGTTATTCTCTATTTCCCCCGCTTTATCATAACCTTCATCCGCATCGTAAATGAATTTTTTGTTATATACCCTTCCAAGAAGCAGACGCGGTCGATAAGGAAAACCGGTGCTATCATATAATAATTCACCAATAAGCCGTTCCTCGGCCGTTTCAAGAGTAACCAGGCTAATTTCCACAAGCCATGCAAATCGTGGTAAATTATTTTGTGTATAAAATTCTACCATCACCTCGGGAAAATTCCGATTTTTCAAACTTTTCTTGAAGTCATTGGATTCAATTAACAGCGGACGGTAAAAAATCCGATGTTCATCAGGTTCTAATTTATCTGCAAAAATATTATGAAGAAAATCTTCAGCAGTTTCCGAAATCTCATTCGGAAATACTTTGATTGAAGCCGAAGGCAAGCAAACAATCCCCGCCCGTAATTCGTATACCTTCCTTTGATCATTAGCCTGTCCCCGCTTCATTACACAACCTTCTTCACCGGGGCTAAATTCAAACAGATTATAGGGACCAAAAGTATCATCGTGGGCATAAAAACGGGGCTGTAGACTGGCTTTGTTAATATAAATCTCATCTTGTAATTCAGAGTTTGAGTTGATTTTACTCAAGGCACTATTGATTGATTCATAAATATGACCAACAACACATACTGCATGTCCTATATTTTGCTGTGCAGCTCCTTCATCTGAATTTTCACGTTCAGTAAGGGCAAGGATAACCGGAATTCCCGATTCCTGGAGGCTATACAAAGTGTTCATCCAATCAGTCTGGCTATCAGCGCGAAAAATATGCCCGTTAATACCAGTTTCATCCAAAGCATTCTTAATTTGATATACATTATGACCAGCGCGCCAGGGGGTTGAAGTCCCTTTTTCCACGGGGAATCCCTTGCCCCGCCGACTTATCTCCGAATAAGTAATTTGTTTCTTATTGAATTTTTTAAAAAAGATATAGGCGGTCACCCACATGGAAACTGCGGAACAGGCCCCAACTACAGGATCCTGCTGAAGAAAAGGCACTGCATTTTTTACCTTTATTTCTCGCCCCAATAAATTTAATTCCTCATGCACTGAACAGGTTAATACCGGATTCCCCTCCGCGTCAGTATCATGGGCTTCTTTTAATTCGCCCGCCAGAGGTAAAACTGTTCTCCCAACGTTATAAGAAGGTGTGGGACGGACCGTTGTATAACCGATATATTTTTCATTCAATTCTTCCTCCGACCAGGACCGGTTAACAATTTTTTTACAGATTGCTTCCCGCGCTCCGGTTTGATCAGTTTTAATTGGATGATTAAAAAAATGTATGCGGAGACTTTGCCGGGCTGACGGTATAAATTCAGTTGAATAATACTCCTTATAATTGTGCACAAAAGTGCCACACAAATAAGGAAATTCAATCAGAAATTGTTGACAAGAAAAACGGTGAAGGACAATTTTCAGGATTGAACGATGAGGAAGAGATTGCTCATTTTCTTCTATGAAATTCACATACTTTTGCAGTAACTCATTATCTAATTCAAGATCTAATAAATCATTGTCGTTGTCCAAACAGGATAGAATTTCTTCAAGTTCTTCCGCCTCACCCAAATAACTTTGGATATCAAGTTGATTCACTTTAAATAAAGCGAAAATAGTTCAGTATCGTGCACTAATCGAGCTTGTTTATCCAACTTTCTCTGATTTTTTTTAGAAGTCTCGATTAACCAGCTTTTATCATGCAGATATTGTTCCTCGTCCTCAAGCGCTTCATCCAATAAATTTTTCATATCCTCCGGGAAAACTTCGGAAGTGTCAGGCATTACTTAGCCCCTCGCTATTTTAAAAAATAAACTACACAAGAACCTATAATTCATTACGTTTGCCAGCGTTAATAATATATCGTCTTAATTTTACTTTGCTAAAATAATTTGTCAAGTAAATCTGTCAAATTGTCCCGCAAACCACTTACGCCATCACCAGGACCACAAAAATAGAAGCTGAGGCATAATTATTGAAAGTGGCTGGGACTAATTTTGACCAATAATATACACGGACCGGCACAACTGAAAGTTCAAAATTTCTAATTGTATCGGTTCGGGGAGCAATTTAACCAGCAAGAACCAGAAATCATTTATTCCTTTCATAATTTGCTGGAATTCATCGAAATTCAAATTTTAGTTAGTTTCTGCCCCTACCCTCTTTTCTGCGAGGTAACTCCAGTCTTGTTGTTCTCGAATTCGCTCTTCTTGTTTGTTTTGTCGAAGATCAGCCAAAAACTTTTCACGGACCTCATCGCAGAGATCAGAATCCTCTGGGGATGAGAAAATATCTTCAGTTGTAGCATAATCCATATTCATAATTCTAGCCTCCTATGTAAGACTCGCACCTAAATTATGAGTATACTGAGGGTATTTCAAAATCGCTTTTTCAGAGTACTGTTTTTCTGAAAAATAAGCTGTCAAGAAGTGATTTTAGAGGCGAGGAAGCGAAGAGGCGAAGAGGCGCAAGACCGTAAAAACCTTGATAGCTCGCGGATTAACGCGGATAAAGGCGGATTTAAATAAAAAAAGCTGCGGGTATCTGCGTTTATCTGCGAACTGATTATAATGGAAAGGCGCAAAGGAAAGCGTTAAATCTCGAGGAGGCGAAGAGGCGAAAAGACAAACCCAAAACCCGGGAGATAACGCAAAGGAAACCGTAAAACCGCGACGAGGCGAAAAGGCGCAGAGGCGTGGAGGCGAAGAGGCGGAAGAACGTTAAACCGGGGAAAGGCGTAAAACCATAAACCTTTTTGGCTCGCTGATTAACGCGGATAAAGGTAGATATAAAAATAAAATCTGCGGGTATCTGCTTGTTAAACGAACCAATCATCAATAATGACACCATGTTTATCCGCAACCGGGTCAGTTAAATTCCGATTTTCAGAAAGGGTCCCATAGTTATTAAGGGAGGTTATTTTCTGCGAAGCACGATTATAAAGGGCAAGATTGAGTCCGGAAGAAACACGAGAAGGATACAAAATGCCATCAATTTCCGACGAAAATTCAAAAAAGGCACGGGACCATAACTGAGGAATTTTATATTTGGCTGTAGTGAAAATTCTTTTGTCCAACCCCAGCCTCAAAAAATTGTCCTCACATAAATTAACAACAGTAATTGAATCGAGTTGTTTCAAAGTCGAATAAGAGCGTTTTTCCAGTGAGGATAATTCAATTAAACGAAGCTTATCATTTTCCACAAAAACGTCCGAATAAACTTCAATAAAAGAACCCTTAAATTCATCGGCTACGTAAAGAACACCAAATTTACTCCGGGGATCATCAAACCGGTGTCTGGGCGCATTACCGACACCGTAGTATTCAGCTCGTCTGCCCCGGGGATGGATTCGGTGCCATAGCTTATCCTCCGATAACTGATAAGAAGTGATTAAGGGATCGATAGAGAGAATATCATCCGGTGGTTCCGGTAAAGAACCCGGATTCAAACAGAACCATGCTCCCCGTGAGCTTGAACTGCCGTTATAACTGGTTCAACCTCACCTTTCATTAATAATTCAACAGGGCGTTTATCGTCTAATCGTGGGTTATCACGGACAAGGAACTGCAGAGCCATCCAGGGAGAATCTAAAGGGTCAAGAAACTCAAGAGTAGCTTCCAACCCCTCTATCGTACCTCCGCGACTTTCGTCAAATTGACAAAGTGGATACTGGTAACCATGGCCTCCAATGTCCAACCCAATGAGTTTACCGGCTTTGCGCCGTTTATTGACACCTTGCCGGCCAATCCCCAAAATTTTCGCGGCCTGGTTAACACCGATTGTGCTTCCGGCACGTTCCAACATTTCCTCTTTCATCTCAAGAGCTTTAAATTTCTTGGATAACTCTTCTTCCGATACAGGAAATTCCATGACACCGGTTCGTTCCAGAGCATTAAGCAAGGAAAGCGAAGGGCGTTGTTGCGCTAAAACAGCAGTAAAGCCCTCGGCGCTCAATGAATGAACAATACGTCGGATAACAGGCAAAAATTTGGCGTAAAGAGAAATGCTTTCCGGATGTTCTTTAAACTCTTCCTCTACGGAATCAAGAACTTTCTTACGTCGGACCTCAAGTTCATCCGGAAGATAGCCGGAAAGGAAATCTGAATCAGCCACTTCGGGAGCCATGTTCATCACCTCCATTATTAGTTTACGATATTTACAAAGGGTTTTTCAAGTAAAATCCGTAAACGAGGAGCAACGGTTTGAATGCGAAACCGTTAAACTTCAAACAGGCGAGGAAGCGAAGAGGCGAAAAGACAAACCCAAAACCCGGGAGATAACGCAAAGGTGCAAAGACGCAAAGGAAACCGGTAAACCTCGAAGAGGCGAAGAGGCGCAAAACCATGAAAACCAGAAGATAACGCAAAGGCGCAAAGGTGCAAAGGAAACCTTTAAATCTTGAAAAGGCGAAAAGGCGGAAGAACGTTAAAACCAGAAGATAACGCAAAGGTGCAAAGACGCAAAGGAAACCGGTAAACCTCGAAAAGGCGCAGAGGCGGGAAGGCGAAGAAGCGCAAGACCGTAAAAACCTTTATAGCTCGCGGATTAACGCGGATAAAGGCGGATTTAAATTAAAAAAGCTGCGGGTATCTGCGAGCTGATTATAATGGAAAAAGGCAAAGGCGCAGAGGAAACCGGTAAACCTCGAAAAGGCGAAGAGGCGCAAAACCATGAAAACCAGAAGATAACGCAAAGGCGCAAAGGTGCAAAGGAAACCTTTAAATCTTGAAAAGGCGAAAAGGCGGAAGAACGTTAAAACCAGAAGATAACGCAAAGGTGCAAAGGAAAGCGTTAAATCTCGAGAAGGCGAAGAGGCGTGAAGGCGAAGAGGCAAAGAGGAAATCATTAAAACTCGAAGAGGCGAAAAGGCGCAGAGGCGGGGAGGCGAAGAAGCGCAAGACCGTAAAAACCTTTATAGCTCGCAGATAAACGCAGGTGAACGCGGATTATAAAAATCTGTGTTAATCTGTGTAATCTGTGGATTAATTATTTGTTGCTTGATTGTCAATTTCAGATAAATGTTACCTTTCCAAATTTTCTTGTAACTCCCTGAGAAAACTTAAAAATTCTAGTAATTCACTCGCAAACTGTTTGTGGCACTTCTGCAAGTTCTGCGCTAATTTTTCACATTTTTCCCACTGAAGTAAAAAACCGTAGCTATGGCGAAATAGATGACGAAAACGCAAATATTCATCAAGTTTAATCTCCAGCTCTTTAGATATTACCGGAGGCCGTTCTTTCTCAATTTCAACCGCCATTCTTTCCAGTAACTGTCTGTGCCAGTTTTCGCCTTTCGGTAGTTCACCTTCCATTTCCAGTGCAATCCGGGAAAAAATTTTTTCAATTCCCGTGTAATAATCATGGAGGATACTCGAAATGGCCCGGAGGTTTACTGTGTCAGGTTTTCCCTCAATCTCGCTCAAAAGCTCTTTAAGCTCGCTAACAAGAGCCTTGATTCTCTCACGCTCTTGTTTAATATCAGCAATTAACCCCGCAATTTGTGAATTCATGCGGCAATAGACACCCCCTGATCGAGCAAATCTTTTCGTTCGGCATCATTAAGTTCTTCCAAACGGATTAAATCTAAACTATGTTCGTCGGGCAATTGGCGCGAACAAACAGAAAGCGCTTCAAAATACTTCCCGGGAGGCAAACCTTCAACCAGAAGATCAATATCAGAATGCAAGTGATATTTACCGGGAAGGACAAGCGAGCCGACTAAATAGACGGATTTGACTTTAAAAATTGAAAATAACCTGGAAGCACATTCATGCGCCAATGAAAACCCCAGTATATATCTTTCTCGCCGTCTGATTTCCCTTTCAGCAAGTTTATTTTTCCACCCGTCAACATATTTTCCGAAATTTTTCATTCTTACCACCTCAAAACAGGTGACGTCTGATTTATTGTGTGAAAATATCCCTTTCACCAGCCTACATTTACAGTATAACACAGAATAAACCCAAACCGGAAACCGGAAAAGGCGAGGAAGCGAAGAGGCGAAGAGGCGGAGAGGCGAAAAGACAAACCCAAAACCCGGGAGATAACGCAAAGGTGCAAAGACGCAAAGGAAACCGGTAAACCTCGAAAAGGCGCAGAGGCGGGAAGGCGAAGAAGCGCAAGACCGTAAAAACCTTTATAGCTCGCGGATTAACGCGGATAAAGGCGGATTTAAATTAAAAAAGCTGCGTGTATCTGCGTTTATCTGCGAGCTGATTATAACGCAAAGGCGCAGAGGAAACCGGTAAACCTCGAGGAGGCGGAGAGGCGAAAAGACAAACCCAAAACCCGGGAGATAACGCAAAGGTGCAAAGACGCAAAGGAAACCGGTAAACCTCGAAAAGGCGCAGAGGCGGGGAGGCGAAGAAGCGCAAGACCGTAAAAACCTTTATAGCTCGCAGATAAACGCAGGTGAACGCGGATTATAAAAATCTGTGTTAATCTGTGTAATCTGTGGATAAATAAAGGTGTTCGATGTGTACAAGAATTCAATCAGTATCCACCGTAAATTGACTCAAAACCGCATTTAACTGTTCACAGACGTCTTCTAAATTTTTCCCTTGATCGACCAGCCTGTCCGCGCTTGTCGCTACCTGTTCCGAGGCCTGGCTGACCTGTTCCACACTTCCCGCCACCTGGTCGGCGGCTGAAGCCTGCTGATCGATAACCGAGGCGATATTTTCCATTTCCTCCAGCGTACTCTCCGAAGTTTCCACGATAGTTTCCAGCACCTCCCCGGTCCTGTCCACTACTTTAGCTCCTTCCTCTACCTGCTCGGTCCCATCTTCCATTGCTTCCACGCTAACCGAAGTTTGGTCCTGAATGTCTTCAATTAATCCTTCGATTTCAGAAGCGGATTCCCCGGATCTCTCGGCAAGTTCTGATACCTCGTCAGCCACTACTGCAAATCCCTTGCCCTGTTCCCCGGCGCGGGCCGCTTCGATAGCGGCATTCAGCGCAAGCAGTGAGGTCTGTTCAGCAATCTGGGAAATCACCCCGACTATTTCTCCGATTTCTTCGCCGGCTTCACCAAGTTCCCGAACCTCCCCGGCGGTCTGATTGACCTGCTGTCTGATCTTGTCCATTTCACGGATTGCTTCTGTTACCGCTTCTCCACCCTGGCCGGCCTTGTTACGAGATTTCTGGGCAATTTCATAACCCTGTTCAGCCCGGTCGGCCACCTCTTCAATTGACTGGGAAAGCTCAGTGACCGCCGAGGATGACTCCTCCACGTGGCGGTTCTGTTCTTCGGCAAGCTGATTTAGCTCTTCGCTGGCCGAAAGGACATTTTCACCGGTATCCATCGCATTATTGGCAATACTTTTCAAAGAAGAGACCAGGCCAGTTAGTTTTTCAGTCATCGTGGAAAAGGCTTCTCCGACGTCACCGCCGACTTCCTCTTCCAGCACTTCCGCCTCAAAATCGCCCTCCGCTATTGCCTGGGCTTGAGCACTGATGGTAGAAAGGTTTTCAACAAGATTATTTACTTTGTCGGCAAGTTGCTGAACAATGTCATCGTCTGAATCAACCTCCACTTTGCTGGAATAATCTCCGGTATTCATCTGCCCCAGCACTTCCAGTATGGAGGTCATATCCATAGCGAGGTTCATGGTATTCTGTGAAATTTCATTTTTTTCTGCTTCAATCTCATCCCTTTCTGATTTTACTTCTTCGAGTTCTTCCTCCAGATTCTGTATTTGCTCCCGATAATTTTCTATGCGCTCACCCGCAACTAACTGCTGAAACCACTCTAAAAATTTATTTTGCTCTTCTTCTGACAATTTAAAAACCTCCTCTTAAGAATCAGGATTACATGTGAACTAATAGGAAATGAGAATTTTGAGACTTTCCAGGGAGACTATTTTTCCAGTTTGAACTGGTCCATCACAGCTTCAAGCTGATCAACCACATCGTCCAGGTGCTGACCCTGCTCAACCAGGTTATCGGCACTGCTGGAGACCTCATCAGAGGCCTGGTTGACCTGCTCAACGCTGCCGGCCACTTCTTCGGCCGCCGAAGCCTGTTGATCTATTACCGCCGCTATGTTCTCCATCTCTTCCAGGGGGCTCGTCGACGTCTCCACGATTGATTCCAGCACTTCACCCGTCTTATCTACCACTTCCGCTCCCTCGTGCACCTTTTCCGTTCCTTCTTCCATCGCTTCCACGCTAGTTTCCGTCTGGGCCTGGATATCGGCAATTAAATCTTCTATCTCCGCCGCCGACTCACCCGAACGGTTAGCCAGCTCAGAAACTTCATCGGCAACTACAGCAAATCCTTTTCCCTGTTCCCCGGCCCGCGCCGCCTCAATGGCTGCATTCAGGGCCAGCAGGGACGTCTGCTCGGCTATCTGCGAGATGACTCCAACTATTTCACCAATTTCCTCGCCGGCTTCTCCCAGCTCCTCTACTTCTTTAGCCGTGCGATTGACATGCTTGCGGATCTCGTCCATCTCACTGATTGCTTCGCCAACTGCTTTTCCACCTTTCTGTGCCTGAGACTGGGATTCATTGGCAACCGCATAGCCGTGCTCGGCCCGCTCGGAAACTTCTTCAATTGACTGGGAAAGCTCGGTCACCGCCGAAGAGGACTCCTCGACCTGCTGGCTCTGTTCCTCGGCCAGTTGATTCAGCTCCTGGCTGGCCGAAATAATATTCCCCCCGGTCTCCATTATTGAGTCCGCGGTCGCCTGAATGAAGACTGGTTAACTGCTCGACCATCGCTGAAAACGCTTCACCAAGCTCCCCCTCCACGTCTTCTTCAAGAACGTCAGCAGTAAAATCACCATCAGCAATTGTTTGAGCCTGATCAACCAGCAATTCCAGGTTACTCACCATTTCAGCAAATGCGTCCCCCAGGTCACCTTCTACGTCTTTTCCCATGACTTCCGCAGAAAAATTTCCCCTGGAAATAGCCCGGGCTTGGTCGCTCAAGGTGGACAAATTATCAACCAGTTCATTAACCATATTAGCCAGTTGCTGAACAACCTCATCATCCGAGTCAACATCAACCCGAGAAGAATAATCCCCGGCGTTCATCTCTTTTAGAACGTCCAGGATAGAGGTCATATCCATGGCAAGATTCATCGTATTCTGGGCAATTTCGCCCTTTTCGGCTTCAACATTTTGTTTTTCTTCTCGCAGTTCTTCTTTCTCCTGCTCCAGCTCGGAAACCCGGGCTTCAAGTTCACTGATTCGGCCGTTTAGTGTATTTACTTCTCCTTCATAGTCTTCCAGTTGCTCACCGGCCACTAAATCACGCAACCACTCAACAACAATATTTCCATTCTCTTCTTCAGCTTGATGGTCAGCCACTATTGATTTCCTCCATTAAAATAAACTATGTTTACAATCCTGCTTACGCCGGGGCAATGACGATCTTTTTGGGGCGTCATTGCAGAGCCTGACCCCGGAATCCATTCGGTTTTGAATTACTCGTGTTTATTATAATCAACGTCAAAACCAAAATGGATTGC
>CAZVWJ010000053.1:16403-17335 GCA_964631325.1 uncultured bacterium
CGGATCGAGTCCGGCAATGACGTTCTCGTGTTGCAAAATGGATTGCCGGATCGAGTCCGGCAATGACGTTCTCGTGTTGCAAAATGGATTGCCGGATCGAGCCCGGCAATGACATTCTCGTGTTGCAAAATGGATTGCCGGATCGAGCCCGGCAATGACATTCTCGTGTTGCAAAATGGATTGCCGGGGCAAGCCCGGTCCTGCGCCTATGGCCCTGCTTACGTCAGGACTGGCTTCCAGACGAAGTATGCTCACATGAATTATGTCGTACATACTTCGGACTAGAATTAAAACTGAACCTGAGCCGTGTGAACGCCACCGGAAGAATTACAAGAAATCAAGACATTGCCGGTTTTCTCGCACCACTGTTCCACGTCGTCGGGAAAAGTACTGCAGTCCGCTTTTACTTCCAGCATTTCTCCGTCATCCATGTCCGGAGCCTTGGAAGCAATCTTGAGAACAGGTTGGGGACAAGAAAGCCCGGTCGCGTCGATCGTCGCATCAGCCATCGTAATCACTCCTTATAGATTAATAAGTTCTAAAGACAACTGCTAATCTTCGTGAATCTAAAACCTGGATCCACGGATTAACTTCTTAAGTTCAAAATCTTTTGTCCACTAATCCTCACTAATCTTCACTAATCTAAATGCTTTTTATTCGTGCGGATTCGTGCCGATCCGTGGACCACTGATTACATTGATTTACTTCTTTAATTCAAAACCTTTGGCTGTCCACTAATCCTCACTAATCTTCACTAATCTTAATGCTTTTTATTCGTGCGGATTCGTGCAGATCCGTGGACCACTGATTACACAGATTACTTCTTTAGTTCAAAACCTCTTTTGTCCACTAATCTTCACTAATCTTCACTAATCTTAATGCTTTTTATTCGTGCGGATTCGTGCAGATCCGTGGACCACTGATTAAATTCA
>CAZVWJ010000054.1:0-16759 GCA_964631325.1 uncultured bacterium
GTTCTGGTTACAGATTGTTCCTTATCAGAAGCTCTCTCTACTAACCTCATTCTCGCCCCGCAGTCAATTGGGCACAACCAGTGGGAGCTTTAGAATTTACTCTGTAACTCCCCGATTGACTGCTGGGCTCCGAGGTTTTGAGTCGTTTAAGAGCCATCCAGGCTCAAGACGACTCAAAAAATCCGGTTACCAGAAAGTGCTTCTGATTTGTAAAGGGAACTGTGGAAGAAGACAATTTATGACAAATAGCGGCGGCGATAACTTGCATCCTGACCTATCAAAGTTATTCTTTTAATAGTGAGTCTGGTAACTTTAACTTCAGAAAGGGGTTTTTACGTTGTTTGGTGACCTCATTCATTTTCCGGAATTAGACCGTTTACGAATAAATGTACAAAAAGGACTATTTAAAGTTGAGCTTGAAGGACAACTTGGTATAACCTTTGAAGCGGATATCAAGCTTGAAATCGAGGATATTCAGCTTAACAAAGAAGAACAATACATTAAACTGCACCGGCTCGAACATTCAAAGATAGGCGGGAAATCTTACTTTAAATTATTAGCTATAATTGTTCGGATGATTTTTTCTATGTTTGGCCAGGACCTGGCCGACATGATGCTGGCCCGGCAATCACCGGTAGAAGTAAAGGACAATGGAGTTATCTTTATTGACCTCGGTCAAACAAAAATCGGGCAATTAATGGACAGAGAAGTCCTTAACGTAAAACTCGGAGAAATTTACGAGCTGGAAGAAATAATCTGTGAAGATGGAAAATTTAAAATAATCAGCAGTCTGGATATGGAAGACGTTGTTTTTGGTCACCTGGACGAGGAAGTTGAATCAACAAAACAGGATACTAAAGAAAATATAGAAGAAACAGAGTAACCTTGGAACAAAATAAGCAAGAAACCTCATCACCGGAACTTTTCTCCGAGCTGGTTGATATAGTCGCTCACCTGCGTTCCAAAGAGGGCTGTGAATGGGACCGCGAGCAGACTTTCGAGTCCATGAAACCCCATCTCCTCGAAGAAGCCAACGAAGTAATCGAAGCGATTGAAAATAAGAATCACGAAAATTTAGCCGAGGAACTGGGAGATTTGTTACTGCACGTGGTCTTTCTCAGCCAGATTGCCGGAGAAAAAGACAAATTCACCATTTCTAACGTGCTCAAACAGATAAATTCAAAGTTAAAACGGCGGCATCCGCATGTATTTGGTGATGTCGAGGTGGAGGGTCCAGAAGAAATTATCGCCAACTGGGAAAAAATCAAGCAAGAAGAAAAACAGTAGAACCTAAATTGAGCGATTATTATCGAAGAACACATAACTCTCCGGATTCATTCTCGCAGCCATCCAGGCTGCTCTGAGGTATGTATTCCTCATTTCGGACTCTTCCTGAGTCCTGAGGAATACAAAAATCCACCGGAGAGCAATATGTTCTTCTCTTCACCGCTATGGTGAGGATGTAAGATGTCCTGTTTCTGGATTTATACAGCCCTGTATTGGGCCGCAGGAGGCGGTCCAGGGGCTGTATACCTCGGAGACGACACGAAGTCGTCAAGAATGATAGAAACAGATGATATCTTGCAGTCTCACCATAGAATCGCTCAATTTAGGTAAAATAAACTTTAACCTGCCAGTGGTTTTATTTACTCACTGTGACTACGTTTTTCGTTCGGTTAAATGTAAATTGGACCATTTCCCCACGCAAACCAACTACTTCCCTTAGCTTTTCTGGCGGAATTGCTTTTGTAGCAAGACAAACGAGTTCTCCTTTATCGACCTTTTTCTTTGCCAGTTGAAAACATTTTTCCCTCTCAGCCGGAGAAAACTCAACTACATTAAGTAAGCTTAACAACAGCTTCAAAAAACGACGCTTCCCCACAGGCATAAATGTAATAAACGTTACCGGGCGGGGAACACAAAATTGAATTTGTAAAATTTTCAGTGGAGAAAACCGATCCACTTTCAACAGTCCGGGGCCTTCTCGAGGAACATTTTGCCGGCCCTCAAGCTGAAACCTATAGACAGTGTGGCACAAGTTCCAGAGAACAAAGCGCACAAAAACCCGGGGTAAAATAACAACCAGTAAAAGACCCACGGCCAGAGTTACCAGGCCCAGCAAGAACAATAATGAACCGGAAGTCAAACCAGCCTGATTTGTTAAGAGCGTGTAAATCGCCGAGGCGGCGATCACGGCCGTAAAGGAAAAAATATTTGCTGCAGCCAGCAGTTCTCCTTTTTTCTCCGCCGGTGGTCTTTCCTGGAGCGTCGCCTGGAGCGGGATTAAAAATAGACCGGAAAACATTCCACTGGCCAACAGCCAGCAGTAAGCAAATAATTGCGAGGTTTCAACCAGCGAGAGCAGCATCAGCCCCCCGGCCATCCCTCCCGCCCCGAGGGGAATCAGTCCAAACTCCACCTTTCGCTCGGACCAGCGGCCGGCCAGTAAACTCCCCAGCCCAATCCCGGTAGCCAGGAAAACAAATAGAAGGCTGGTCCCGGCCTCACCGAGCCTCAGAGCCTGGAGACCGTAAACATTCAGGACCAGAGTGAGAAAGGCGCCTACAAACCAGACAAAAGAAAAGGCAAGCATAGAAGAAAATAAAACATAGTCCCGCCGGATCCAGGCCAAACTTTTTGCCAGCCTTTGCACCGGTTCAAATGTAAACTGAAGCTCGGGATCGGCCGGTTCAACCGGTTTGATCAATAGGCTAATCGTCCAGCCCAGCAGAGAAAGTCCAAGCAGAACAACCCCCGTCCAGAAAACGTCAGTTAACTGGAGCAAGAAACCGGCCAGGGCTGTCCCGGTCATAATCGCTATGTTAGTAGACATCTGGATAATCCCGTTACCGGCCGAGAGCTGTTCGTAGGAGAGCAATTCCGGAATGATGCCGTATTTGGCAGGACTGAAAAAACAGCTCTGGGAGGACATCAGGAGAATACTTATCAAAATTAGCAGCAAATTCTGCTGCCACATGGCCAGAGCAGCGAGTAGCATTACAGCAATTTCGATAAATTTCGTAAAAACAATTACTGTCCTTTTGCTAAAACGGTCGGCAAGCTGGCCGGCAAGCGGAGAAAAGACCAGAAAAGGGAGGGCAAAGAGCACCGCCGCGGCGGCCTGTTTTTCCGGACTGGCCGCCTGAACAGCCAGCAGTAGATAAGTCTGGCGCAGGGCGTTATCATTCAGGGCCCCGAGAAACTGGGCCAGGGTGAGAGAACCAAAGCTTCGCTTAGTTAACAAGCCAAGCATTATTAAATTAAAATTGCCGCGCCAAGCAACAGTATTATCCCGGCCGCGGTAAGCCAATCGCCCCAGCGAGTGTACAGCGGGCGCGGAAGCGGGCGGATCAAACTGCCGCGAAGATGCCCCCGCCGATACGGGGGGAGATATTCAATGAAACGCCCCAGCGGATCAATCAGAGCAGAAATACCAGTGTTGCCACAGCGCAGGACCATCCGGCCCGTTTCCACGGCGCGGAGGCGCGCCCGATAGCCATGCTGGAGATGTGAAGCACGACTGCGTGACCAACTGTCGTTGGAGATATTGACAAGCAAATCGGCGCCGTTATTTACCTGGGCTCGCACATAAGAGCTGAACGCATCCTCGTAACAGATCTGGATTGCCACCCGCCAGGTTTCGCCGCCGACAGCCAGGGGAACCAGGCCTCCCCGCCGCCCGGCCCGGTAACCGTGGGTACCGGCCATTCGGCCCAGACTGTAAACCCAGTCCCAGCGGCCCATCATCGGCAAATGTTCACCGCCGGGAACCGGGATTCGCTTGGTATAAAATCCAGTGATTACTCCAGCCGAGCTAATTTGGACCGCTCCATTTAAGTAATCAAGTTTCTGCGGCTGAGGATCTTTAAAAGTCACCCCCGTTAATAAATCAATCTGCTTGTTTCTTATGGTCTGACCAAGCAATTCCTTAAACCCTGCCCCGGGCCAGCGGGCCTGGCCGGCTTTAATTTTAAAAGAGGGTCGCACGAGAACAGTTTCCGGCCAAATTACATAATCACCAGCCCGAGCGTAATTAATAGTGGATTCCTGGAGGCGTCGCAACTGAAGCCGACCGGGAAAACGGTAATTACCAACGGAACTGACGTTGGGCTGAATCAGAAGAACTGAACGACCTGCTTTCTTCAGACCGGTAGTTAGCTGAAAATAATAACCGGCGGATAGAAAACAAATCAGGAGAAGAAAAGCGAAAATAAAAGTACGCTTGTTCTCGCCGGTAAGTAAAATCCGGGCCGCGGCCAGCACAGTTAACAACCAGAGCCCACCCCAGAGGTATTCACCGAGCCAGCGGACGGGTTGAATGAGGAAAGGATAAGCAGCCAGGGCCGTGGCCAGCCGGCTCCAGGGAAAAGCCACGTAATACTGGCCAAACAGCCCCCATTCCAACAGCCACTCAAGACCAATCCAACCGGCCGTATAAACAAAAATTGAATCGTTGAAATAACTGCCAACCAGCGCCCAACCACCAAGATAAACTCCGAGCGCAGAAAGCACAAGAAAGAGGACCGGGGGAGCATAAGAATAGAACCAGTAAGCGTGAACGAGGTAAAAAATAAAGCCAAAAATAAATCCGAGACGGAAACTTTCAAAAAACGTTTCAGCACGGGAAAGCGCCCAGTAAAGCGGAAGGAAAGCAAATGGAAACAGCCAGAGCTGGCCCCAGGCGGGGAAAGCCAGCCCGAGCAACAAACCCGCAATAGCGGCACCAATCGCCCTGTTTAAAGACTGTTCATGAAAATTATTTAAAATTGCTGACAAATACACCACCGCCACGCTCAAAGATCACAAATATTTTCTCAATCAATGGTAAGGATGGCCGGTGCGCAGACAGTAACAGCGATAGAGCTGTTCGGTGACCACCAGGGCGGCAATAAACTGGTTCATTACCAGCGGTCCCAGCGACCAGAACCAGTCACAATGAGATTTTTGGGCGGGCTCCAGCCCCTGCTTGCCGCCGATAAAAAAATGAATTGAAGAACCACTCTGCATTTTTTTCTCCAGCCAGTTGTGGAGGGCCCCGGTGGTAATTTGTTTTCCCTCGCGATCCAGGCCAACAATTTTAATTTTTCCCGTTTTCTCCGGAAAACCTGATCGAACCTCCAGGGACAAATCAGTAATTCTCTGCTGATACTCAGAAATTGTTGTTTCCACCCCGGGAAGACTGATCGAGTCCGGCAGATTAATAACTGTTTTCATTCAGGTCTTCAACTCCGGCTTATCCGCGGCGGGAAACAGAATATTGTTTAAAATCAACCGGTAACCGGGCGATTTGGGATGAGCGTTTAAGTTGGTGTGCGGATCACCGACAAAATGGGCGAAATCCTCCGGGTCATGGCCGGCGTAAAAGCTGAACAGCCCCTCACCGTAGGGACCGTAGAGATATTTTACGTGGCCGTTTTCCAGGTGGGCCATCTCAATCACGTAATCCTTGATTAATTCTTTGTTAAAGGTGCTTGTCTGGCCTAAAAACCCCTTGATCACTTCCCGGTGGTTCTGGGTAAGCATAGCGGGAATCGGGTCATAACGGGCACTGAAATCAAAGAGCTGAAACCGCTCACTGCGAGCACTGCTGTTGCGCGGGTTCGGCGAAATATCCACGTCCGTATGGGCATAAACGGTCGGATCAACAATTATTTTAAAATCAGTAAAGGCGATTGTATTCTTGTAGCTAACTTTTTGCCGCCAGTTGGGATCAATTGGAGTACCAGAGATTTCCGGGGCAACAAAATCAACCCCCTGAGTTGCCAGGGCCAGGTCCAGGGTCTCCGGGGCGGAACACATGGCAAACAAAAAACCCCCGTTGCGGACATAATCGGCAATTTTTTCAGCAACCGCCTTTTTTTCTTTCTGGACCGATTGATAGCCCAGCTTGCGGGCACGGCGGCGGGACTTCTCAACCCTTTCCAGATACCAGGGAGCATTTCGATAAGAAGCGTAAAATTTGCCATACTGGCCGGAGAAATCCTCGTGGTGCAGATGCACCCAGTCGTATTCGGTGAGTTTTCCATTGAGAACTTCTTTATCATAGACCTTGTCAAAAGGAATGTCAGCGTAAGTCAGGGCGAGGGTGACAGCATCGTCCCAGGGATCCTTACCCGGGGGGGTGTAAATCGCAATGTCGGGAGCTTTTTCGAGGGGGACTTTGCGGCGGTTCTGTTTCTTAAATTCAGCGGTCAGGGAGTTAACTCGACTTTCAGAAATAGGCTCAAATTTAATCCCTTTAAGTTTTGCTTTACGCCGGATCCAACGACGGTCCGGCAAAAGAAAAGCGCCCCCCCGGTAGTTGAGCAGCCAGGCCGCGCGAGCGGACTGTTCTTCTTTCAAAACTCGATATGTCAGTCCATATGCCCGCAAATGGTTGGTCTGGGATTTATCCATCGGCACCAGCAAATACTGTTTTCCCAGCACCGGAAGAGGCGCTAAGAAAATAATCAAGATAGAAATAAACACGAAAATTTGCGGAGAACGGATTCGTTGCATTGAGCACACACCACAGAGGTTAAATTTTTATGAGCTGGTTAGACCACAGCCCCTTTTCGGAGCGGGTCCAGTTATCTTATCATTATTTAGCCTCTGGATTGAGTAATTTCCATCATAGGAAGGTCATGCAAACAGGTTTGGTGAGGCAGGCAAGCGCACATCTCAAAAAAACAAACGCAGCCTTTTCTTCTGACAGTTACCAGTTTATTAAGTTACGTATCACTTTACGCCGTAATACCATTCCGTAATTGCCCGGCCAAACCTTTTTTTCAACAACCGATCACGTAGATTACGCAGGACCCCAGTCAGGGAGGAATTCTTTCCGAAAGTGTGCCCGATTACACAATCATCATCGTCATCACCTGAACTCATTTTGGCCTCCCCGGAATCCTGACTGAAATCTCCCCCAAGAGCACCGGGTAGATCCTTATCCAGAACCGCCACTCGCACCCGGATACCACCGCGGGCATTGGTGTCCACATCCACCGTAGAAGAATCGGCCTGCCAGTTGGCCGCAAAAGTATCCGCAAAATTAAACTTAAAGTTACTTGACCCGGCCGCGGTATCAAAACCGAGATCACGGTATAACCTGGCGGTAGTTTCCGAAAGATCATATTCCACCACATAGGCAAAACTATCCCCCACCTGGGTAGTTACCGTATCGCCGCCCAGGATTTCGCTTGCCGAATCCGCAAACTCTAATAGAAATGCCGTCCGGCCAAAAGCTCTCAGGCCAGTGTCTGTAGAGGAAATTCCTCCGGGCAAATCCGCTGGTTGAACTGAGTTGGTATCCGTACGTAGTCCATAAAAAAGAGTAAAAGGACTCTGATTGGTCCACAGATCAATAGTCACCGTATCTTCACCAATGGCAAGAAGCGGAAATACAAGCCGGAAATTTCGACTGGCCCGCCACTCCGAATCGCTTTCAGCACTTACCCGGGGACCAGATGTTATAAGCAGAGTATCAATTTTTACTTCCGTAAACCAGTTCTCAGTCTCCGCGTTAACCTTATTATTGGCCACAACTATTTTACTGGAATCTGACTGCACAGTAGCGGCGACATTTATTTCATCATAATCAACTCTGACCGTAAACTGCTGACTGACCGTACAACTGCCATCTCCCACTTGCAGGGTAACGGTATCAATACCGGTGGTATTAGCAAATGGTGTGAGGGTTAGCGTATCCACTCCACCGGCTCTGTAATCATTAACCGCAAGCGAAGGCGAGACTACAGTTCCCACGCTATCAACTATCCACTTAAGCTGATCACCGTCAATATCACTGGCCCGGCTGGAAAGACCGATTGTCCAGGAATCTGCATCCTCAACTTTCTGTTGATTAAAAACCGGAGAGTCTATAGTCGGAGTATCCTCAACCGGATTCAGAAACACGCTGAAGGGCTGGCTGGCCGTGTCTTTACCATCCCCAAGCAAAATAGTAAGTGAGTCAGTACCGCTGGCATTGGCCACCGGAGTTATAATCAGAGTATCCTTTCCCCCGACAGAATAACCACCATCAACGAGAGCCAGGGTGGCCACCGTCCCACCACCCGTAACTATCCATTTCAGGGGATCTCCCTGGGTGTCTCCAGCGTAGTTAGAGAGGGGAATTTCCCAGGCCGAGGTATCCTCATCCTCAACCTGATCGGGCACGGGAGGAGTAATAACCGGGGTGTCATTTAAAATTTCGAAACTACGCACCGACGACCACTGCGAACGCATTTTACCACCGTCCACCGCCTGCACTGCCCAGTAATAAGTATCATCACGGATTATATTTAGTAGCGCCGAGTCTCCATTCTGAACGTTACCCAGCAGTTCGCTCCCAAGGGTATCGGAGCTGACATCCGCCGCCATTACATCGGCGATACTGGAATCCGTTCCAACCCGCAAGTTATAGCTCATTGCCGGACCAGTGGTATAATCGTCCCCCATCACGGGTTCCCAGACAAATTCAAAAGGCTTTCCGGGTAAAAATTTTGCTCCCGCCGCCGTCACCGGGACCGGCGCCGGCGGCGGGGTATTAACGTTAATACTACTCCAGTTACTCTCATACAGGATCAAACGTCGATTAGAAGTTCCCCAGCCGCTTACCGCCAGATCCAGGTCACCGTCGCGGTCGTAATCGGCCAGGGCCAGCCCGCCGTTCGTAAGTCCGTTGTCGGCCCCGAACGGCTCGTCAATGTTGGTGAAGGTATTGTCGCCGTTATTTCTGTAGACAATAAATAGAGCGTCGTTGTTGTTATCGGCGGCGGAGACCACCAGGTCCAGGTTCCCGTCGGTGTTCAGATCCCCCCAGGCCAGATGGCCCGAACTACATCCCGTCAACCCCGCGGCATTGGTATTAGAAAAACTGTTCCCCTCGTAGGTATAAATGTACAAATACTTGTTTGTTGTCCACCCCATCATCCCCCCCATATCAACGGTCTCTTCCCCCAGGATAGCCAACTCCAGGTCACCGTCGTTATCGTAATCTCCCCAGGCAAGGTCGGAAAACTCAACTCCGGAGTTTGCTCCCCTTGGTTCATCGAAAAGGCTGAAGCTCCCGCCGTCGTTCTCGAAGATTATAAAACGGGCGTTGGAACCGTCATTTCCGCTGACCGCCAGGTCCAGATCGCCGTCGTTGTCGTAATCCCCCCAGGCAAGAGCGCCGTTGCGCACACCCTGGCCGGCCCCCATAGGTTCAAGAGCCTTAACAAAAGTATCCCCGTCGTTGCGAAAAATAATCAGCCGCTCATTGTTGTTATCATCCGCCCCGCAGACCGCCAGATCCAGATCACCGTCGTTATCGTAATCACCCCAGGCCAGATCGGACCTGTAAACTCCCTTGCTTGTGCCAAGGGGTTCAAAGACGGAGCTGAAACTGCCGGCATCGTTGCGGTATATAACCAGCCGGTAATCGGCCCCGTCCAACCCACTGACTGCCAGGTCTGCATCGCCATCGCCGTCGTAGTCCCCCCAGTCAAAGGAAGAGTTGGTGACCCCCGCGTTCACACCCATCGGCTCGGCAGCAGCGATGAAGGTGTCGCCATCATTGCGAAAAACAACAAACCGGTAGTTGCTGCCGTCCTGACCACTCGCCGAGAGGTCCAGGTCACCGTCATTATCATAATCCACCCAGCCGATGTTGGAATAATTCAGACCCTAGCTGTCCCCCAGCGGTTCAATATCAAGACTAAAATCAAGTCCGGGCGCCGCAAAAACTGCAGAAGCGGTGAACAAGAATAAAAATAGCCCCAATGCCACTCCGGATACACCACGAAATGTTTTGTTTATCTCAAACATAAAAAAAACCTCATTTAACTACAAGATTTATATAATCAACTAAAAACTGCTGCCATGCTCTCTATTATACCCACCCCCCGGGGGGTGTCAAGAATAATTTTGAAAAAATTATTCTTATAAAAAATTTAGTATAGAGATATATCTCCTACACTGCATATTTGACATTCTACTTTGCTCAAGTTATACTTTAGTAAATTAATCAAGTTAATAAGGTTTAAGGAGGTTACTACAATGAACATTTCTAAAGATTTCAGTGGTTTAATCGGTTCAACCCCTATGGTCCGGTTAAACAGCTTTTCTGAGAAGGAAGAAGCGGAGCTGGTGGCCAAGCTCGAATTTTTTAATCCGGGCGGGTCCATAAAAGATCGGATTGCTGAAGCAATGATTACTCAGGCAGAGAAAAAAGGGGAACTGACCCCGACAACTACTATCGTGGAGCCAACCAGCGGCAATACGGGAATCGGGCTGGCCGCTGTCAGCGCCGCCCGCGGGTACCGGCTAATTTTAACTATGCCGGAATCAATGAGCGGAGAGCGACGTTCTCTGCTGAAGGCCCTGGGTGCCGAACTAGTGCTTACCCCGGCTGAAGCGGGAATGCAGGGAGCAGTGGATAAGGCCAAACAAATTGTGGAAGAGGAACCCGACACATTTATGCCCCAGCAGTTTACCAACCCGGCTAACCCGCAGATTCACCACCGGAGCACGGGACCGGAAATCTGGGCGGACACTAACGGCAAAGTAGACATATTCGTGGCGGGAATTGGCACCGGCGGCACAATAACAGGTGTTGGAAAACTCCTGAAAGAAAAAAACGAAAACATCCAGGTAATCGGCGTGGAACCGGCGGCCTCCGCCGTTCTTGCCGGCGAGGAAGCAGGCCCCCATAAAATCCAGGGCATCGGGGCCGGTTTTGTGCCGGAAAACCTGGAGCAGGGAATAATTGACGAAGTACTGCAGGTTGAGGACGAAGAGGCCGTAGAGATGGCTCAAAAAGTTGCTCGAAAGGAGGGACTACTGGTAGGTATTTCCTCCGGTGCCGCCCTGGCTGTCGCCCGGCAAATCGCCCGGCGCTCCGAAAATACAGGGAAATTAATCACCGTAATCTTTCCGGACAGCGGCGAACGCTATTTAAGCACTGAACTTTTTAACACCTAATAATGAAAAATTCAGAGAAGCTAAATAGAATAGTTTATGGTTCCTTGGTGTTTCTGCCAGAGCTGAAGGAGCTTCGAAAAATTAATCTCAAAATTTTCAGCGAGTTCACCATTTTTATCTTCCCAGAATTTTTTTAAAACTGGATTATCCGGCCGAGCGCTCCCGGCCAGATTAACTCGTCCCTCCAGAATACGAATAACCTCCCCCACAGTCAGCTCTTCCGGGGATTTTTCCAGCGTATATCCCCCGTCAATTCCCCGGTGACTGGCGACAAGATCAGCCTTTTTAAGCTCAAGCATTATCTGATCGAGGTAGTTACGGGGGATGTCCTGGTTTTCCGAAATGGTTCCCACTTTTGTCGGTTCATCGGAAAAATTTTTGGCAAGTTCAAAAACAGCAGAGACACCGTATATCGTCCGGGCGGAGAGTTCAAACATTTTGACCGGTCACTATCCTGTTTCTGCTTCCAGATCACGCAATGCTTCAGACAACACGTGAACATCCTGCTCAGTGTTCAGCAGGCCAAAGCTGACTCGAATTGTCCCCCCGGGATATGTCCCGGCGATTCGATGTGCTTCCGGACTACAGTGCAAGCCGGCCCGGGTTTTAACACTAAATAATTTATCAAGCAAACTGGCCGAATCCCGGGGAGGTAAAAAATCTGTAGTCAAGGAAACAACCCCGTGGTGTTTGTCATCTTCAGGAATATAAAGTTTGATTTTTTCCAGCTCTGAGAGTTTTTCTACAGCCAGCTCGGTTAAATTATCAATATGTTTACTTATCTCCGAGACTCCTTTTCTATTCACAAATTCAAGCCCCGCTTTCAAACCGGCGATACCCCAGGAATTCTGAGTTCCCACCTCAAATTTCTTCGGCAGCGATTGGGAATATGTTTCAATTCCACCGTTACTGCCGGTCCCGCCCATTTTTAACGGTTCGACCGCCTCAACCATCCGGGGATGAATATAAAAACCGCCGGTGCCGGTCGGCCCAAGCATTCCCTTATGACCGGAGAAACAGAGCGCATCTACGTTCCACTCCTTTACGTCGATAGGTTCAGTAGCCGCACTCTGGGCCGCGTCAAGAAGATAAAAAACATCCTCTCTACCGGCAAGAATGTTTCCTATCTCCGCAACCGGCTGAACAGTCCCGAAGGAATTAGAAATATGATTCAATATACAGAGTTTAGTCTGAGGCCGTAGAGATTTTTCAAACGATTCCGGGGAAATACCGGTTTTTATGCTCCCATCCAGGATGGTGTAGTCTACTTCTCTCCGCTCGGATAAATATTGAAGGGGACGCAGAACAGAGTTGTGTTCAAAGGGAGAGATTACAACATGATCCCCGGGTTCAAGAGAGCCCAAAAGGAGTGTATTCAGGGATTCGGTGGAGCCTGAAGTAAATATAATATTATTCGGAGAAGCGTTAAAAAGCCGGCCGCATAGTTCCCGGACCTGAGAAAATAAATCAGCTACTACACGATTTTCGGAATAATTTCCCCGGCCTCCGCCTATCCCAGTTTCCCGGGCAAAATCTTCAATAGACTGATATACGGTTTCCGGTTTCGGATAGGAAGTAGCCGCCTGGTCGAGATAGATCTTATCTTGTTTACTCATAATTTAAATATTATCACATAAACAAGCTAAATTTACACGGTTATCGGACTAAACTCAAAACAAATTTACTTGCTCCGAAAGAGTGGACCAGTCCTGCGCATGGACAGAATTATGAACCTATTTCACGTCCACTTTCGCCTCCTGCTTAATTGATGTTTCCTTGAAATAGACTAATCAGCCTCCAGTAAGAATATATTACAAGTTGTTCCCGGAAGCAAGAATATTCACTCAGAAATACCCCGATCAACAAATTTATCCACTTCAATTACACCCCGGACGGCGTTGGTCAGAAGAAGCCGCTCGGCCTGTTGAAGGTCTCCCGGGGTGAGTTTTGTTTCCACGGCCTCCCGTTCTTCCAGCAGTTGTTTTCGCATCACTCCGGGAAGCACTCCACACTCGCAGGCCGGGGTTAACAATTTTGAATCAGTTTCCAGAAACAGATTTGTTATCGTGCCTTCGGTTAATTTTCCCGCCTCGTTTAAAAACAGGTAATCAAAGATATCCTCCCGCTCGGCCCGGCGCCTGTATCTGTCATAGAGTGCACGCCTTGTAGTTTTATGATACCGGAAGCGGTTGGAACTGTTGACCGGTTCATCCGCAAGGGCAACCTGAATTTCATCAACGGGTTCCGGAAGTGGTTTTAGCTCCACTGAAAACTTACCCGCACCGTCAACCAGCAGGCGCACCATCCGGGGAGACACAACCCCGTTCAACTTTGTCTGCAAAGCCCGCCTGATTTTGGAACAATTCAGCGGCCGGGAAAAATACTCGGCTGACTCCTGCAACCGGCGCAGGTGATGTTCAAGCAGGGGAATACCTTCGCCCGGCGAAAAACGCATGGTTTCAATCAGTGAAAAATCAGGCCGTTTGTGCCCGGTAAATTTGCTTTTTAGCGCCGCCTCTTCCCACTCGGATTCAGGCTCGCTGTCAGCCACCACACCGCCACCGACTCCCAGTTCGGCCCGGCCGCACTGCTTATCAACCAGCAGGGTGCGAATGGCGACGTTAAAAGTAAAATCTCCGGTCGGCTGGAGAAAACCGATACTGCCGGTGTATATTTTCCGGGGCGAGGTTTCAACTTCTCTGATTATTTTCATCGTCCGCCGCTTCGGAGCTCCGGTTACGGAACCACAGGGAAATAAACTTTCCATGATCTCAGTCCAGCCCGTGGCCGGTTCAACCGCGGCGCTGACCGCCGAGGTCATCTGGTGGACGGTCTCGTATTTTTCCACAGCAAACAGCTCCGGCACCTCGACCGAACCGGGCTTTGCCACGCGGCCCAGGTCGTTGCGCAGCATATCGACGATCATCAGGTTTTCCGCCCGGTTTTTCGGATCATTCCGCAGCCAGCGCTGAAGCTCGCGATCCTCTGCCCCGGTTTTCCCACGCTCCACGGTCCCCTTCATCGGCCGGGTGAAAAGCCGGTCGCCGCGACGCCGGACGAAAAGTTCGGGCGAAAGGCTCAAAAGCAAATACCGACCGGTATCAATAAAGGCGGCATAAGGGACGGGATGATTCTGAAATAAATCGGAGAACAACGACTGAGCCGGCCCGGCAAATTCACCGCGAGCGCGGTAAGTATAGTTCACCTGGTAGGTTTCACCACGGCGGATGTAGTCCTTGATTTTTTCAAAACCGCTTCGGTATTCGGACTTGTTAATCTCCGCTTCAAGTCCCGGGCGGCGAATTTTTTGCGGGAGTGATTTTAACTGAATTCTGCGGGGCTGTTCAAAAATACCAAACCACAACAAGGGAAACTCCGGCTCCGCGGAAGAAATTTCAACGAAACACTCGCCCAGCTCGTAGGCAAGAAAACCAACTGCAAAATAACCGGCGGCGAGGTGTTCCTCCACTTCCTGCAATTTTTGCTCGGCCCGACCTACATTGTTGCAGATAACAGTGTCAACCGGAGCCTCAAAAACAAGCGTTTCCTCCCCGGCAAATCCACCACCGGCCAAAATACAGCATGGGAAATCAAAATTTCGGTTAAAATTCATAATTTACAGGCAGGTTTAATAGCTCCGCATCCTCCGTCCATCGCCGGAGTTGAGGTGGCTGAAAATTTATAACTCCTCGCCACGGAGTTTCTCACGGAGGGATTTCTGTCGGGCGGACGAAACTTTATCAAGAAATTTCCTTGTTTCCTCCAACCAGTTCAGCCGTTCCCGGACGGAGAGAGCGAGAAAATTGCGGATTTTTTCACGCTTGCTTTCATAATCAAAAGACAACGGGGTTTCACTCATTGTTTTTCTCTTCCTTCAACCGCTTCAGGTATTTGATATCAAGCTGATCAACATCACGCCCCGCATTTTCTTTCATTTCAATAAGATCTTGAATACTTGCAACGGGAAACTCAATGCTCCCACTTTCATAACTGACAATTTTTAGTTCTTCATAGCTGACGCCCTCAACAAGAATATCAACGTCAGGTTGAGCGGTTTCCTCCGCTTCTAAATTAAATGCTCTCATATTCTTCTCATCAATCCATTCATGTCGCTTTGCCGGATCGGCAAAATCCATCAGTTCAACCAGCATCTTTGGAAAATAACCGTAATCCTTCAAGATTTCAATCAGCCGAAGAATATTTTCATCCGACATTTAGATAACAAGATCAACATCATGGGTGAACCGGGGCGAACCATGGATGACTGAAGCCAGACCTCCAACAATAACGTATTTCACATCACGTTCATGTAAATCTCGAAAAAACTTTTCATAAAACATTTTGTATCCTCACGTGAATAACTATTTTTCTTTTAAATACAAGATGGCTTCAATTTTAAAAGTAGTCTCGGAGAGAAGCAAGATGATTAATCAAGTTGACCAGAACTTTAAAATGCTCGCGTCATTGCCCTGGCGTACGCAAGAGTGCAAACCAGGCACAACCCTTTCAAATTGGGAGAAATCCCAAGTACTTCGCATATGAGCAACTCTACATCCCAGTCCGAAATGTTATTTTGTATGTAATCAGGAAGAAAGTTTCTCTTTGCGTTGTTCGAACTCCTCCTCGTCAATTTCTCCGCGGGCATAGCGTTTCTTCAGAATCTCCAGGGCAGTTTCGGTTCCACCTGTCTCAGAAGCAGTCCGGGACGTGGCCAGACGGACCGCCACGTAAACTACAACCGCAACCAGGACCACAAAAATAAGCCACATAAACATCATACTAAAACCTCCGTAGCCAAAGTTCATCATATGTCCCCCGGAACCCCAGTGTCCGGGGCCACCGGTCAGGCCAGTTGTAAAACAACTGTTAAACATTGACTCAAACATCTTCATCACCTCGTTTTAAAATAAATTGCCAGCCACCCTTACCCCCAAAATTGTCGCCTTAAAGAAACAGTCCGGAGGTTTCTCACCCCCTCAGTCCAGCGAAATGTTGCGCAACAGGTTGGCATTGGTGACCACGGTAACCGAGCTGGTTGCCATGGCGATCTCGGCAATCACCGGGTGCAGCAGGCCGAGAATTGCCGCGGGAATCGCGACCGTGTTGTAGCCGTAAGCCCACAGCAAGTTCTGGCGGATCTTGCGGAAGGTCGCCCGGGACAGTCGGATCGCCTTCACGAGTGCCGTCAGCTTACCCTGGACGAGCGTAATGTCCGCCGATTCAATTGCAATATCGGTACCGCTGCCGATCGCAATCCCGACGTTGGCCTGGGTCAGAGCGGGCGCATCGTTAATTCCATCCCCGACCATGCCGACGTTGAGTCCTTCCTCCTGGAGCCGACGAATTTCATCGGTTTTCTCGTCGGGGAGCACTTCCGCCAGCACTCGGTCAACTCCAACTTTCTCGGCAATTGCTTCCGCGGTCCGCTGGTTGTCGCCGGTGAGCATCGCAGTTTCCAGCCCCATTTCCTTGAGGGCCCGGACCGCCGCAGCCGAATCTTCCTTGAGCGTGTCAGCAACCGCAACAACTCCGCGTGCCGTTCCCGCCCGGGCGAAGTACATGGCGGTCTTTGCCGCGGCTTCGTATTCCTCGGCCGCCGCGCGGACGGCTTCGGGTAGTTCAACTCCTTCGGCTTCCAGAAGACTCTCGTTGCCGACAATCAATTCTTCCCCGTCGACCCGGCCGGTCACACCTTTGCCGGTCACCGACTGAAACTCCTCGGCCTCGACCGGCTCAATCCCGCGCTCCCGGAGGCCCGCGACCAGGGCGGCGGCCAGCGGGTGTTCGGACTTTGCTTCGAGCCCGGCGACTGCCGCCA
>CAZVWJ010000055.1:0-16331 GCA_964631325.1 uncultured bacterium
TCGCTATTTCTCCCCCATTTATCGCAGCTACTGTTTTGTTTTGCCCCTTATACGAGAAAGCGTAATAAATTATTGTAAACTACAGGATACGTAGTGTATAAGGAATCAACTCTCATCCCCATTATTAAAGGGGGGCACACTAAATAAAATCACTTAAAACCACGAATACAACCAAGAATACCAGGGCTTTTTCTCAGCTACGAAAAATACACCCTGATAATGAAAAATTACTTTATCATCAGAGGGTGATTTGATCAAAAGTAAGCCAGGTGAATCGGCTTCACATTCCAATATAATTACATTAATATAATTGGACGTATCAAAGTCACCATAATCAAGTCCACCTAACTTAGTCAAGTAACTTGAAGGGTTTTTATAATGTTCATAAGCATAATCACACTTCTTACATTCATTTCCAAAATATATCGATTTTTCCTCGCCAAGAGAAATTACAGAACCCAAAAATGACTCCACCTGCCTTTGATTTAAGGCAGCAACCCCGCCAACTTGAAAATCAATAACTTCCCATGAATTAAATATTGATTTAGTTGAAATAGTTTTGTCGCTATTCCGAGATTTTATTTCTCTATAATCATGATCTGTCCCACACCCCAAAACTATCCCCAACACGAACAAACAAATCAGCAATAAATTTAACTTATTCGTCATGGATATTCACCCTCGGTAAATAATTTTGCTTCCTGTTTTCTCCTGGTTGTTAAACCATCCACCACTTCTAATTTGCCATCACCGTCTACATCTGCCATATTCCATTTAAGAAATTCTTTTTTTATTTCAGAGGCATCAGCACCATTTTCTACTTTTGTTTTTAGAGTTGAAATCCCTAGATTTGGTCCTCCTAAATTAAACATAAAACTAACCAAAGCATCATATTGGTACTGCGTTAGCTTCACGTCGATGTGCTTGATTACCGGCGTATGACCGTCCTCTTTTAGATCGTCTTCGAAAATCTTTTCGGCCTTTTCTTCATCAATTCCTCCTTTGTATTTCTTCTCAAGTTTCGGCTTTGAACCGCATTTCCCATCATGAATTTTATGGCCATACCCAATTGTGCAGTTCCCGCTTAAATCCGTTTCCATCGTCTTCCGTAAGTCTTCTTTTTTTCTCAAATACTCTTGAATCTCCTCACTCGGATCCAGATTTTTAGGTTTCTTAAGCAACAGGCCTCGACCGCAAAGCAATTTAGGCGGGCCCACCGCGAGACCTGCTTTGATGGCTGTCTGGAGGGTTTAGGTGCCCTCGGTCTTGAAGGTGGTGTAGTTGTCGGGTCGTTCCTTGATATTCCACTGGATCAGGTCATCATGACCGGACGGCTCCGTGGTGGCGCATGGAAAAGATGAGCTAATTCAATGAACACAAAAAACTGACCCTAAAACCAGGAGAGACACCAGGAATAAAGACGGGAAGACCAAGGGGGGCGTTCGGCGAAATACCAGTAGCCGTCCCATAGGACCATTATTCGATCCGAATCTGTTAAATAATAAATATCAGTCATAGGAGAATCGTCACATGAAACGGAAAAAGTATGCAACTGTTCCACATTAATCGGTAAATCTTTAAGTGATAAACGATAAAAATCAAACAAATATTTATTAACATTTTTTTCAACTCTATAACTGTATGATGGATTTCGGCAGGTTCTATTACCAACCGTTTTTAAATAGTTCTTTTTAATTTTAATTCTCTTGCCGAGATAAGATTTTGCTTCTTTCTCCGTCATGGAAACTTTTCCATCACCATCCGACATCTTTAAAATATTCCAAGTCCCATAGACATAATTTTTTCGAAGTGAATGAGATGTATTATTCGATTGGAACTTAGCTAGGTCACCTGAACTACATCCAATGAGAAATGCTACGGACAAACACACAACTGAAATTCGTTTTAAAATGTCCATCAAATATCTCCTCCGCTATACATTTTGGCTTCCCGTTTTCGTCGAGACGGATGTCCTGGGGCAGAAATTTTATAGCTTTTTATTTCCTGCTTTATTTTTTTAGAACTTGCTCCTTTATTTATTAGTTCGCGTAAATTCGAGTCCTTAAAGTTACCGGAACCCGCATTGAAAATAAGACTTGAAATCGCATCAAACTGATATTGAGTAAGTTTAACACTAACATAATTATTAATATATTTTTCTGCCTTATCTTTAATATCTTTCTTCAACAATTTCATTGCTTTCTTTTCGGTAATACCGCCTTTGAATTTCTTCTCCAGCTTAGGCTTTGCCCCACACTTTTTGTAGTGGATTAGATGACCATAACCAATCGTACAATTAGTTCCACCATCGCTGTCATACATCGTCTTTCTTAATTTCTCTTCATTTTTCAAAAAATCAACTAATTTCTTACTCGCATCAAATTTTTCCGGTTTCTTGAGTACCAAAGCTTCAATTTCAAACGGAGTTTCAGGTCCCACTACCCCGCCAGCTTTAATTGCCGTATTAATCGTATGTTTGCCTTTTGACTTAAACTTTTTCTCATATTCTGCACCAACCTTCTTTGCATTCCATTGAACCAGTGAAGCATGGCCGGTGGGCTGGGTGGTCGCCGAAAAAGTCTTCTTTTCTCCCACCGGGACTTTTTTAGGACTGATATCCTTTGGCTCCACCGCATCGACGCTCACTGACTTACCCGTGCTCAAAGCGCCTTCGAGAAGCACCCGGCCGGTTATCTGCTTTGTCCCCGGAGACTGGAAACGAATGTCCAGCGTTCGGCCTTGCCCCATGCTTTTCCCCGCCTGAAACCAGTGTATCTTGTTGGCGTAACCTGCGGGCTTGGTCTTGCCGTATATTTTAACATTTTTTCCCTGGGGCACGGCGTCCTTGTCCACCCCGGCAAATTCTACCACGTTCAGATGTTTCTGCACTTTTACCGGATCTTCATCTTTCTTTTCATTGTTCCAGTTCGTGACTGTGGTCAACGTGCGCAGGCCAGCACCCACTGTTCCGGCGTGATATTCTATCACATCCGCATGTACTACCTCCCCCTTGTAGTGTATTTTAAAAGCAAAAGGGGCTTTTGTCCCAAACTCCATTGCATCGGGTCCCTTCACAAACTCAACCCATGGCTCACCTTTAGCCTTCGAAATTACGGTATGAGAAACTTTCCTGTCTTTTGCCCCTTTTAAATAAGCCTGCACCGTCAGGTTACCGGATGCGGGCATCGACGTTGTCGCTTTCGGGCCAGAATGCGTTGCCCCGCCCGACAATTCCCAGACCACCGAGGCCGGAGCGGATTTTTTAAACTCGCTATTTGTTTTCCCTTTCAAAGTCACTTTCTCGCCCGGCGCCGCGTGGGAGGGACCTTCTATTCCCACAAGTCCCACTACAGTAACTGATTCTGAGGGGGTAGCTGTCTGCTTAGAACCGTGGTAGTTGAAAGTTACTGAAGGCCCGACTGCTTTTGCCTCCCCCAGGCCGCCATTTTTCGCCGCCCAGCTGTATTTACCCTTTTTAATCACCTTGCCCTTAGCGCTTGATTTCAAATCCTTGATTCTATACTTAAACTTTGCCGACTGTCCCAGGACTACCTCCTCGGGCCCCTCGTATACTTCCACTTCAAACTTCGGTTCTTTGACCGCAACTGTTGTCTTAAGTGGCACCTGACCACTCACCCCGCCAACACTTATTTCCACCACCGGTCCCGACACTTTTACTTTTTTCCCCGCCCTGGAGGCCAACCAGTCGAACTTCCCTTTGGCATCAGGATCCGAGAGCTGATTTCCGGATTTATCCTCAATTGTGTACTTGAAAGTATAGGTGTTGTTCTTGTATAAATCGCCCGGCGGTTTGGTATAGTCTACTTTAATCTTTATTGCCTTCACGGACTTTGTTGCCTTCGATCCCTTGTTTCCCCCGGCTTTAACGTAAGCGGAAATCTTATGTTTCCCGCCCGTTTGAAAATTCGGGTAATAACTTCCCGCGCCTCCCCCGGCGGAACCGTCTTTCTCCCACTGCACATGACCTCCGAACCCCGCAGGTTTCGTCTTAACACCATACTGCACGCTCGAGCCGGTGAGCACTTTGTCCGGTCCTTCTATCGGAGGCTTCAGGGCAATTACGTCAACATTTGTTTTTAGGCTGACAGTTTTCGAATCGCCGCCACAGGTGACTGTTTTATTACCTCCGTTAACGGTGACATTTTTCTCTGGATCCGAAAAACTCTGGTTGAATGAACCATCTTTTGTTCCATCATCTGTTTTTATGTTGAAATCAAAGCTCACTGTGGAATTGGCGAGAACCACATTGGACGGATTGATGCGTACCGAACCGCAGGGTCTACCACCACCTCCACCGCCTCCTCCGGGCCCGGGCCCGTCATCATCGTCCTCGTCCGAAGGCACACAGGCTCCAAAATATGAATCATAGACCATCCCGTCCGGGCAACTTGCAGCAAGTGCTTTTTTAACCCGGCCAATTTCTCTAATTTTTTCACCATACAGTCCAATGGTGACTGCCAGCAATACCAGTCCGGCGACTATCAACCAGCTTATTTTCCGCATTACTTATACCTCCTACTTCTGATTTAACAGATACTTTTTTAGTCGGCGTGCGATCCGGGGAGATTCAAAGCTGCCCGCTGGCCGCGAGGACGGACTGTGGCGGCTACTTGTTGGCGAGGACATGAGCCTGAACCGCAAGCAGCACGAGGCGCTTTTGCACGAGCACTCGTCCGGCGGACCACTGTTGATCCTGGCCGGGGCCGGCAGCGGTAAGACGGCGGTGATGACCCGGCGGATCGTTTATCTTTTACTCAGGGGAGTAGACCCAAAGCACATCCTGGCGATGACCTTCACCAACAAGGCGGGCCGGGAGATGAAAAACAGGGCGCAGAAGCTGTTCGAGCAAGCCCGTGCCGAATGTTCACAGAAACAACGAAAAAAGCTGAAGCCAATTGAAGAAAAACTTGAATCCGAGGCATGGATTGGCACCTTCCACTCAATGGGCAAACGAATCCTCGAGCTCGAGGAACCGACACTCGGACGGCCGCTGATCAAAAACATCCGCGGTCGATATTCACCACCACTGCGGCTGCTGGACCCGGAGGAGAACCAGCAGTTATTCGAGCGCGCCTACCGGCAACGTCTCGATAAAACAGACTACGAGGCCGGGCCGCTGCGCAGCAAGATCAGCGAGTGGCGCAATCAACTGGTCCCACCGAAAGCCGCCCGGAAGCAGGCCGAAGGAGATTATGAGAAAACGGCGGCCCGGCTGTATCGGGCCTACCGGCGCGAGAAGTTCAACTTCTCGCCGCCGGCCCTGGACTTCCAGGACCTGCTTAACTATCCGGCCCGACTGCTGCGGGACAACCCGGAGGTCCGGGAACTTCTGCAGGATAAATTCCGGCATGTGCTGGTCGATGAATACCAGGACACAAACCACGTGCAGTTTCTGTTCTGCCAGCACTTAGTCAAAGACCACCGGCGGCTGGTAGCCGTCGGCGACGACGCCCAGTCAATCTACGGCTGGCGCGGGGCAGAGATTAAAAACATCCGGGCCTTTCGCCGCTATTTCAACGACGCAAAGATCGTCCGCCTGGAGAAAAACTATCGTTCGAGCGTGAACATTGTGCTCGGGGCGGAAAATATCTTCGAGGACGACCCGGAGGTCTACGACAAAGAGCTTACCCCTTCCCGCGGGAATGAGTCGGGCCTTGAATACGGTAAACCGATCGCCGTCTTTGAGTGCTTGAGCGACCGCGAGGAGCGTGGTTTTCTGTCCCACGAGATCAAACGGCTCGTCCGCCACCGCGACTTTAACTTCGGAGACATTGCCGTCTTCTATCGGACAAACCGGCAGAAAAAGCCGTTAAGTGAGCACTTAGAGGAGCGGGGGATCCCCCACGTTGAGCTGGGTGAGCGTTCGTTTCTGCGCCGCCGGGAAGTGTTCCTGTTTCGCTGTCTTCTGCGGATCCTCGAGGGACTGCGCCTGGACAGACAGGATGACCTGCAAGATACCGACTCCTACACCGAAGCGCTGCAGAACTGGTTGGGCCGGGAAGATACAGAATTCAGCACTGCCGGCCTCGAGAAGATCAACGGCGCCGTCGAATTATTTAAAATACTGACCGGAGCCGAACGGGCCAGAAACTTCAAAAGAAGACTGGGGAAAGTTGACCGGGACTTACTCAAGCGAGAGTCGGAGTTTTTCATGAAGCTTTACCGGCAACTGAAGGACAAAGCGACAATTCAACAGATAGCCGAAGAATATGCCGGACGGCTGGGGATTGAGTATCCGCCCGGGGACACCGAGTATTCACCGATGGAGTTTCCCGCGCTGTTTACGGGGTGGCTCGAGCAGACGGCGGAAGGTCCGGGGGTTGAAGGGTTAAGCGACTTTCTGGAGAAGGTCAAACAGCAGACACGTGACCCGCAGTTTGTCCCCGGTGATCCACAGAAGTTTGTGAAGCTGACCACGCTGCATGGAGCCAAGGGCCTGGAGTTTCCGGTTGTCTTCTTTACCGGGCTGGAGGAGGGCATCTGTCCGTATATCCATCCGGGCAGCGGGGAGATCTCCGAGGAAAAGCTGGGCGAAGAAAAACGGTTGTTTTACGTGGGAATCACCCGGGCCCAGAAGCGGCTGAATCTGCTGTGGAGCCGCCAGCGGCAGTGGATGGGCAAGCTGCAGTCGCAGAAGAAGAGTCGCTTCCTGGAGCTTCTGCCCGAGGATCTGACGACATCGGTGCAGCCGCCGCGGTCTATGTGGCAGAAAATTAAAGCGGCTTTTGTTCGATAAATCGACCGGTTAGTTTACCAAAAGATTAAAAGAGGAGTTTGGACCGGTCGGGGTATAAGGTTAGCTTCCCAGAGTTTCGAGTTTCTTTGTGACGTCGGCGGGCATCGGGACTGCTTCGTTTTTGGCCTGTTTTTGTTTTCTCTCCTGTTTTCAAGTTTCTTTTTTTCGGTGCAGTTCTTTGAAGAAGTTCTGTGTTGCCTGCCAGGCTACAGAGAAGCCCTGCCAGCAATAGTCCAGGCCTTCATCTTTTAAGCGGCCGGTTCAGGGCCAAGATAGTGTACTTAATTTCCCGAAAGAATGATTCGAATACTCAAGCCAAAGAATTTCACGGTAAATATCCAGTTATTCCTATTATTTGGAAGGCTAACACGCGAATGGAGCCAGAAGTGGCTTAACGGGTTTTGCCCTTCTGAGCACCAGGTAAACCGGCAGGTTCAGGACCTCAAGCAGGAATGGGTCGGTGAATGAAAATGTGTTTAACGTTCTTTTGGGTCAAATGGAAGGAAAAGGTTTCTGCTCTGGTCGGAAATGACTTAGATTGGTGTGAAGGAGGTTTTTTTATAGGGGTTATAGATAACTGGCAAGTTCGGTGGCAAAAGAAGGTAGGAGATAATTAACCAATGAGACTCTTTGCTTCTACTTTAACGTTAGATTTTTTTGAAACTCTTTTTTTGAACTTTTCCAATTTACTCTTTAAAACTTCTAAATCTGATATAATTCCATATAAAATACCTGAGGTTAAATATTTAGAGTTAAGGATAGTTTCGGACTTCGATAAATCTAATTTATCCATTAATTTATCAATTTCCGATGTGTATTTGATCCCTTTCTTTTCCAAAAATTCTTCTAAGAACTTTTTCATTGTCCTTTTAACCAATAATTTTTTCTCCGAATAATCTAAGCTCCCCTGTTCGATTTTTTTTATGAAATATTGAGCATCTTTATTATCAGTCTTGTACACTTCAGGTTTTTGTTTTAATCGTCCCCACCATAATTTACGATCAACTCCGTTGTAAATCCCTTGTATTATCTCTCGTAACTTATTTTTTACATTTTTATATACTACTCTATACTTAACCCCAGTGTCTTCACGTAACCTTATTCCAAAATTCTTAAAATTTTTAATTTTTCTTTCAATATCTATTTTCAATTGCAAAAAATTTAATTTTTTAAACTTTTTCTGAATTGTTTGATCCTTGTATTTGGAGCCTTTCTGTACAAACAATTGATGTACATTCCAATCTAAGATTGCTTCAGCCAAATAGACTTTTTCTAACTTTGTAAAATCACCTTGACTAAACTTCCCTTTTTTTCGATCAACTTCTTGTATTTTATTTACTATCTTAGAATATGGTTTTACTTTCTTTGTCCTCTCATAAATATATTTTTTTCTTTCTAAAGCTGTTATTATTTGCAAAGCTTGAGCATCTATTTCATTGTTCCTCTTTATCGACTTTCTGTAGGTTTTCATTTTTTGGAACAATGTTTGCGAATACTTTTTTGGTTTGTCTTTTTCTCCCCCATTTACATACCCTACTCCTGTGTACATAAAATATCCAACCGTTGCTATTATTATTATCATTAATACCATTAATTTTTTATTCCTTAGTATCATCATTATATACTCCCTTCAATTTTTTCCGCATTTTAAAATGAGAATTCCAACGAAAAATCTACTTTGTCCTTCTTTTCGTCGTAACCCATTGATCCATCCTCAAAATCCAAGTCAAAATTAGATTTACTACTTTTACCTCCGCTGCTTTTGCCTCCCTTACTTCCACCACCTGTTCCTGGTATATAATCATCTATTGTATCCCACGCTTCTTTTGCCAGTTCTTTTGCTTTACCAGTTAAACCTGTAGCTTTCGCAGCTGTCTTTAAGCCCGCATTTTTTAGAGAATCCTTGAGAGACTTTCCTGCTTTTTTCTTTACAAAATCTTTAAATTTGCTGGGCTTCATTGGACCTTTTTTGTCCAACTTTTTAGCTATTTTTTTTAGTGACTTTTTCATTTCATGTTCAAAATTCTTTTTAAATTTATCACCTAGCTTGTCTTTATCATCTGACAGTTTGTCCCAATCAATTACACATTTACCTCCTTTACTACATGTTTTCCCCACCCCGCAGATATCTTGACATTCAGGATCCCCATGCTTGTTTTTGCCACATTTTTGACAGCTTAAACAATTTGAACAAGAACCGCTCCCACCTCCGCCGCCTCCACAACTCTTGGAACTTGACAGAACGGTAATTATTTTAACAACCACTTGCTGCACCGAAAAAAATACTTGAACCTGTTAGTTAGTTGGCAAAAGTTCCAGGTAGTTATAGCTGAAATCCCATCGTGACTCAAAACTTTCGGACCAGCCGTGGCGATCGTCAAATTCACAGTCGCCACTATTATTTCCACAAAAACTTTTTGTTCGAACATTAAACAAATGCGATAGCTCCAGAAAGGCAGATTTATCTCCCCTTTGAATTGAGTGTCTATGTCTATGAATAAGATTATGTGTGTGTGAATCCGAGGTGTTCACGGTAGTTAGTCGCCCATCATTGCTGAATTCCGTCCTACTTTTTCCAGCTGATTTAAAAAGTCCTTCACATTCAGGAATGAATTTTTCATCGTTTTTATACCAGAATCCATAATATCCGAGGTCATAGCCGGTCTGTACTTCCACATAATCTTGACGACTACAGTACTCACTATTACAGCTCGGTACTTTGAGGTGCAAATCCAGTGTCAATCCTGACCAGATATCAGCATCACTTGTCCATCCGTCGAATATCAAATTTTCCCAGTGCTCAAACTTGATCTTGTGTCTCATGGTATTTACTCCCTTTGGTCTGTCGGAGCCTTTAGCATATATTGCATCATTCCCCGATTTCTCATTGGTATAGTTGTACCAGTATTCCTTGAATTCGGGTAAATTCCTGCTGAAAATAGTTACGTGACCATAATAATTCTTACTTTCCTTATCCGGTGTAAGAGCGTTATCGGTTGTTGCATCAAACGTAACTTTAGCTGCATTGTAGGCCGGCTCGGAATACACCAGGTCCCACGTCGGAGCTATCCACGTCTCACAAGTTTCTTTCACCCAATGACAGGTGGATGATCTGCCCTCACACATAAACTTCCCGCAATCACAAACCCAGTCAGATACAGGACTATAAACTTTTGCACAATAGCCACCTGTACATTTCTCGTGCGGGCCATTACTTATATACTCGGATAAAACATTGTTTACATCATCAAAATAGAAGTGGGTAAAGGAAATATTCTCGGCGTATTGTATATTTCGATGAATTTCGTGATCATCGTTATCAACAAAACTTAAATAGTTTTTACTACTCGGATACCCATCGGGTATAGGGGCGCTGTATCCGCGAATCCCATCGCCGTTTTCGCGTAATTTTATCCTTGTTTTTCCCCCGAAATCCGAATCAGACACGCCTTTTGTGTTGCTCTCGGACAGGTTTGGAGTCCCATACTCCCGAGTATTCACCGGTGGTCCCACCACCCTGGTAATAAACTCGGCCGTGTCGTTCGATAAAATTTTCCGGGCAATTATATCCGCGTCACTGAAAACGTTTTTCACTGCCTCACGATCGAACATATTATTGCCCTTCGTAAGCTCGGACCTGACGTTGGCGGAACCAGCAACAATTTTTTCAACAAAGACAAGAAATTTCCTGGTTTGCTTCTGAATCCTATCCTTGAAGTGCTCCCTCTCTATGGAAAAATCCACACCGCTTCCTACGTCCCAATGTAGTTCGTTCATGTAAAGTATGGCTGCCTTCCACTGAGCACTCAAAATTTTGTCGTATTGAAGCTTCATAAGCCTGTATATGTTTTCCAATTTTTGCCCTTTGTTCTCCGTGCCGGTTGTATTCTTGAGTTGGTTCACCCACTTGTCTGTCGCCGCGCTAAAATGTGACTCAGCTGAGCCAAACTGCTGAAGATCAAAAGCGGAGGAAAGTTTATTAAACTTGTCCTTCCAGTCATGATTGTCCATTCTCTCGTTCATAAAATAAGCTACTATCTCTGTATCAATTGATGTTCCACTATCCACATAATCGTTGTAATCGCCATAGTAATCCTTAACATCCTCAATATGATTTTGTAAATCCTGGTCCACAATAGTAGTCTTAAGTTCAAACGTCTGTTGCTCCATTTGATCCCCTAATCGATCTATTTTGTTATCTATACTGGCAAGCCTGTTGTTAATTCCATCAAGCATATTTTGTATCTCATCGAGTTGTTGATTCATCTCATCGATCTTCGCGTCCCGGGTTTTAACCCCCAGAGCAGGCAACACAAACTCCGTAGCAGCATAGGAAGCCAATGCCCCGGCACCGGATGTGCCGGCCTCCTTGAGACCATCAAATAGATATTGTGATACTACACCGGTCTGCCCCCCAATAGCATTTAAAGCTGGTGGGGTCATCTCAACGGATGCACCGGCATCAATTCGTTTCACCAGGCTATCGACATAGGGGTCGAAACCGGAATGTTCCCGGCTGCGTCTCATAAATTCCGAAGGAAAGAAGGAGTAGTTATAATTACTTGTATCGTTCTCCGTCGGATCTACGTCCTCAGGGAGATTGAAAAAGGATTTCACTCGCTCGAGGGCTGTATGATAGTCCCGGTCGCTATATTGCATGTAGCGGTCGATAACAGTGGTCAGAATATTTACATTGAGGTTATCCAGGGCCACCGTGTCATTGTCCAGGTGCCAGCTTTCCCGGTAAGGGACATAGGCGGATAACGTGCCATTGAACGAGGAGGTGTCCGCGGTCTCAGTATAGCCACCGCCAGCCACCAGTCTGAAAGGGCCCAGAATTTTTTGTTTGCTTTCCGATTGCCAACGTCCACTTTTATCCGTGGTCACCGATTGCTTGAGCTTACCGTCTTTAACCAGGCCAACACTTGCCTCCACCAGCGCTGTATCCAGGTGTACCTGCCCGGCGGTATTGTGATACATGGTATCGGGAACATCTTCTTGCTTACTTTCAATCCACTGGGGAAGTTTCTTCCCCACGTCTATCTGACTACGCACACGGTCCAATTCACCCCGGTATTTAAACCCCGTATCCCCGGAATTATCTATTTGGACTTGCTGCAATTCTGCAGTCAAGGTGCCAGTGTCCCCCGTCAATTTATCCAAATCATTCTTCACCGTTTTATTTGAGTATGCTTCCAGGAAAAACGGATCGGTCCGGTCGGGGTCTATACCGATGGCTCTTTTAGCTTCCCGTCGCGCTTCCTCAGGAGTAAAATCATGAGTATCGGATTTATATAAATCCACTGCAAGTGTGGAAAGTGGAGAGATGGAACAGATCTCTTCCCCGGGCAGATATATGCCTTTCATAGTGCCCTTGAACTCAGTTCCGGTATCAAACTGACCGCCACGAGCCTCTAACATGTAATGGTCACGTTCCGGCAGGTTAAAGGAAAATTGGCCCGAGGCGCCGGTAATTGTTGAACCAATGGGAATGGTGTCTTCAGGCCCAAAGACTGTAACCTCAGCCCCGGACAGGGGCTCATCCGCCACCAGGCCCGCTACCTGCTCAGATCCGGTCCCGGAACCGGAGGAAGAACAGCCAATTGCCGTAACAGCCAGAACTGTAAGAACGGTTAGCGTCAGGAGCCTCATGCTTTTATGTGAACAAGAAATCAAAAAAAACAACTCCTCTCAGTCTATAGTTAAAAATGGAACTACCATCCAAATCCTAACTCCTGTACTTATCGAGCCGCCGTGGCACGGTTTCAACCGGGCCACAAAATTTTTCGCGAAAGGTCCCCCTCCAACCAAAAACCGCAACTACAATAACCGGATAAATATCCGATAGCATCCGGACTAAATTTATCCATCCGGTATACAGATTATAAACGAAGTGTTACCAAATTGATATTTTTTTCCTATTGGTGTGAAAATATATAGGTTAAAAAGCGTCAAAGTTTAAACACCTGACATCTGTTCATGGTTCTTCACTACCGCTCGCCCAACACCGCCCTGAGTGAAACAAACAATTCAAGCTTGAAACCACAGCCGATGATCGCTTTTCTATCGACCCTGTGTCCCTCAATTTGCTGTTCATTATATATAAGAGACAAAAAATATAATCTGTCCATACTTTTTGTTAAAGAATCAATTTTTCGCCTGTCAGACACTACTGGTTGCTAACCAGGGCTCGATCGAATGCTTCCCGTCGGGTGGTTAATTCACATCAGCCTGGCTGTCGTAAATTAATCAGGTTCGAGCCAGGCAAAGAAAAAATAGTTGCTTTAATCCAGGGCGGCGGAACGTTAGTTTTGTCTTTGAAGAGTTCGTATTTAACTGTGAAGAGAGAAATGTTGTGAGATGGCTGATATACTAAGGAGAGTGTAGCCAGTAGTCGTAATCTCAAGGGATCAGGTCCCACTCTAACCCGGGAGGCTGAGCTGGCGGTGCTAAGTATACTCGGGAAAATACAAGCTGAGGACAGCCCCTGAATTTATTCGTTTTGATTTCTTGGTAACCACTGGACGTTCTCGCTCACAGACAAGTTCAAAAAGTGGCAGCAAGCTCAGCAATAAATCCGTTAAATGCAGCATCATTGGCAAGCCCATCGGATTCATTAGCCTGGCTGACGTACTCAAGTTTGGCCAGCGTATTCTCGTTTGGACTGTGACCGAGCCCAACCTGAATTTTTTCGTATTCATCGGTTAAGGCTGAGGCCGCAGCAGCCTCGTCCTCAGCCTCACTATAGCGTACAACACCATAAAATTGCGGAAACAGGTTATACCGCCCCTGAACACCCCAGTATTCCCAGTCCTGATCGACGGCACCATCGATAGTGGAACCACCGGCATCGTCGACCATGTTACCGTAGTGAGCCTCAAGCTGGGTCTTGAACCCGGAGGCACAGTAGCCGGCGTCAAACTGCCAGGCGGTCACGTCAGCTCCACCGGTGTTGAAGTTACCGACTACCGGTGAATAAAACCCTCCACCCGCCCCAGCAAGTCCCTGGTAAATACCCGCTTGATACTGGGCACCAAAGAGGTTACTTGCTCCCTCCTCTATAGTGGCAGCGCCGGAAACAGCTCCCGCGTTCTCCAGAGCTTCCTGGCGATCGGCTCTGTAGACGGAAGTGGCAACGGTTGCTTTCGGAGTAATCTCTCCCTGAAGCCTGACGGTGTAAGCAAACTCGCTACCACTGGTGTATTGATCAGCACCTGAACCACCACCAGTTTCCTGAACGTCAGCCCTACCGTTTGTAAGGGAGATTGCCCACGAAAACTGCGTTTTGTCACCGAAAATCTGAATCCCTGGCTGAACACCAACGGGATCCACCAGGTAATTTCCAACCAGCGGGTTATCCAGGGCTTGACCGTTTTCAGTGCGGTCAAGCCGGATAGTGCCAAAGTCTACTTCGAATTCTCCAAATTTCAGATCAATCTCGGGATGCAGTTCCGACAAAGTAATATAAGCTTCATTGAAAACCAGATCCCCCGGGTCCCGATCATTTATGGCGTTTGGAGCAGGGTTAACCCAGAACTCAGCCTTTGCGTCAACTCCGGCGATAATTTCCCAGTAAAAGTGTAAATTACCCCGGGTACTATTAAACCCAGTTTTTTGAGTGTTGCTTGTCCCGCCAGCTTCACTATCAATCGTCTGAAAACGCGTCAATACATCAGCATCAAGACTGAGCCTGGCAAGAGCTGGCTGAACGGTCAACACAATTGCTAACACAGAAACAACGACTATCCATTTGAGTTTTCTCACAAAAAAACATTCCTCTTTTAAATATTGGGTTGTGCAGAGATCCACACGTTGGATGGAGTTTTGGACCCTTCCCAGACTCATTCTTGATTCGCCTCCAGCGAATCTCCGAGGTATAGAAATTAGTAAACGGCCCATCCAGGGCTACTAATTTCTATAAATCCGTCTCGAAGGGTCCAAAACCCATAATTAAAGATCAAATGTAAAATATAAGGTTCTCTACAAAGCCAAATATTGTAACTGTTTCCCAGCCACCTCTTACCCGAATAATTCCCCGGAAACTCTTTACAGTGTTAGCAAAAAGCCAAAACATATCCCGGCCTGCCTACGACAGAGCACTACTTTGATCTGTGGGTCACTCAGGCCAATTCAGCAACCACAATCATCAATACCTTCAGCAATGTGGCCTTCAAGATCGGAGCGTCGATCCACTACGTAGGTGCTGTCCTCGTAATTCTCTTTTGCATAGGATTTGAGCTCGGCCGCGATTTCAGTCAATTTCAAGTATTTATCAAACGACCGATTTCGGGTCGGTACAACTGCAAGTGTTACGGTCATAAACCCGAAACTTTGCGTATGACCGGCTCGATCCTCCACCTGGATCCCACCGTTTTCTCGATCCTCCGCGTCATACAGGCTCTTGACCCGCTCGTCAAACTTTTCAATAATCCACTCACAAATATTCTCGTATTGCTCGGTTTCCGTTAACAAAACGAAGTCATCCCCGCCCACGTGCCCGAGAAAATTAAGTTCGGATGAGAATTTCTCCATGGCTTCCTCAAGTATCTTCTTGGTGAGCTGGATAGCTTTATCCCCCCGGTCAAAACCATAGTAGTCGTTAAAGGACTTGAAGTTATCCAGGTCGGCATAAACCAGGGCAAAATTTTTATTCTCGTTTAAATACGATTGGAGCATTTCTTGGATGCGGATATTGCCGGGCAAACCCGTAAGTGGATTAGCGTCACGGGCTTCCTTCAGGTTCTTTATTGCGTCTTCAAGTTCCTCCTGATTCCGCTCGGCCCGGAGCCGGCTCTTGACACGATCGGTAATATCGTGAATCCGGAGTATGTAGTACCCATCGTGAAAATCGATATTAACTGAATAAGAGGAATCAAGTTCATCACATGAGAATTGATACTGGATCTCCTTCTGTTCAAGAAGGTTCAGAGGCATATCATCAAAAATGGCATATTCATCTATCTTCCCAGGATCATAATCACTATCAAAACCTAACTGATCCTGTTTACCTACAAGAGCCTTCTTATAAGCCACTGCAAAACAATCCTTGAAATTTTCACTCAGTGAGTCCCAGAACGACTCTTCAGTGAGTCTGCCTTCTTGCCTATCAATCAGAAAATCTTCAGCTTTCTCATTGTAGAACTTCAATTTCCAGTCGGGGTCAACGGCAATTAATCCCAGATCAAGCTCTTTTACAAGCCTCTGAAAATTAATATCACCCGTTACGTCCTGGCTTGAGGTGGCCGGCGAGGACTGATCAAGTTCAGACATAAGTAAATCTCAATTCAGGATAACCGGACTGTTATCCGTATTGGCAGTAATTTCATAATAATCATCAAGCTTACCGCCCCCATCGTAAAGCACGCGCACTCTGGGATTCCTGAACCCCTCGGACAGATCACATACGACCCCGCGGGTCCCGTCGCTCAAAACAACCTCCTGGCCCACCGGATAGGGAGGCATCATCTCCAGGAACAATTCCATTAGATCGGGATCAAACGCCGGTCCGTCCTGCTGCATGATAAGATAGGAATTTGTAAATTCAGCTTATTCTTTTCAGAAGCTATATTAGTTG
>CAZVWJ010000056.1:0-16299 GCA_964631325.1 uncultured bacterium
TAGAGAGAGCTTCTGATAAGGAACAATCTGTAACCAGAACCCTGGGAGAGTACATTTTATAAAAAAGAAAGGACTCAAGCATGGCAAGAACCAGAACCGGTTGTAGTGGTTGCGGGTGTTTGACTCTTCTGATTTGTGCCTTCCTGGGAACAATACTTTTCCGGCACGTGCTGGGTGGTGTAATCGGATTTCTATTCGGGTTGTTTATTTTAAACATTTTTGGCAGTTTTTTTGCCGGCCGGCGTTCGACAAATCGAGGCCAATTTTACGAGAATCTTGATGAATTCCTTCGGGAATACCGTCAGCGACGACAGAGCCAGGGAGCTGGAGTGGACTCTTCCAATCTCGATATCTTGCTTGCCCTCCACATGGCGGTAATCCGGCAGAATCCCGAGGGAAACCGGGATATTCACCGGGAGACGGCGCTTCGCTTTTTACACAACTACGCCCAGCAACTCGGCCTTGATTACTCCAGGCTGGTCCAGCAGTTCCAGGACTGGGGCAATCGAGAAATTGATGTTAAAGAGCTGGCCGGGCGGGCCAGCCGGGAGTTTCCGGAGCGACTGCTAAAGGCCTTTTTACGGGACTTGATTTTTGTTGCTTACGCCGACGGCCAGTTGGCCGAGGACGAGCAGGGGATGTTGGAGTTTATCGGCAAGCAGTTTGGATTTACCGAGAGCGAGGTCCGGGAACTGCTTGACTTTGTCCGCCGCCAATTTTCCGAGGCTACCGGTGGCCGTCAGGGCCGGGGTGGGCTCCGGAGTGAAGCCGAGCTGGAGGCGGCTTACGAAACCCTGGACCTCTTGCCCTCGGCTTCCCCGGCCGAGGTCGAAAAGAAATACAAAGAACTCGCCCGCAAATACCATCCGGATAAATTCAAAGACGAAAGTGAAGCGGCCCGTGAGCTGGCTGAGGAGAAGATGATCGAGATTAACCAGGCCTACAAACAGATCCAGGACAGTGAAAAATACTGAACAAATAGCATCTTTTCAATTCTATTAACCATTTTCTGGCTATATATGGCTGTCTTTCCGGTAGCTGAAATAAGAAAGATTTTGTTGTGTATTATTCGGGTTAAATTATTGACTAATCGGGGGAAAAGCAATATCATTTTTGGTTATGAAAAAAGAAAACTCACTTTCACCCGTAGCTGAACTTTACCCTGAATCCGTCTCTTACTTGCCTTTCGGAGGCTGGGAGATGCCCCGAGATTTTGCCGGGATTATCGCCGAGCACCGGGCTGTGCGCGAGACGGCCGGTCTGTTTGATATTTCCCACATGGGCAGATTTGTCCTCCGCGGTGAGGCTATCCGAGAAAAGGTAGAGAAGCTGTTCACCCGGGAACTTTCCACCCGGTCGCTTGGGACGGCCGTTTATGGGTTTTTCTGTGCTGGGGACGGGGAACCGCTCGACGATGATATTTTGTATCTCCGCTCCGACGAAGAAATCTGGGGCGTGGTCAATGCGGCCAATCGTCGGAAAGTTTTTAACCATCTGCAGGCCCACCTGCTTGAGGTTGAGCTTGAGGACCGGACAACAGAAACAACTCTGTTTGCCCTCCAGGGGCCGGCGGCGGAAGATTATTTTGATCTCCTCAAGCCAGCTCCGGTACCTGAGAATTCTTTTCAAGCCAGCTGGTTTGACCGGGGTATGGTGGCCACGACTGGCTATACCGGTGAACCCGGCTGTGAAATCTGGCTGCCGGTGGAAAAGGGCAAACAATTATTTGCCCGATTCAAGGAGGCCGGTGTCCAGCTTTGTGGGCTTGGGGCCCGGGATTCACTGCGCCTGGAAATGGGCTATCCCTTGCACGGCCACGAATTAAACACTGAACTCGATCCGGTGAACGCCGGCTTTGAAATGTTTATTGACTGGGATCACGAGTTCCTCGGTCGTGAAACTTTGCAGGAAATTAAGAACAGTGGCCCCCGCTGGCAGTTGCAGGGCCTGGTTGCCGAAGGTCGCCGTTCTCCCCGGGCCGGGCAAGATTTGCGCTCTGCCGATTCAGGAGAGGTTGTCGGGGAGGTTACCTCCGGCGGCTTCAGTCCGTTGTTAAACCGGGGAATTGCGATTGGTAAAATTTCTGCTTCTCTTGCGGATTCGGCTCCCCTGGAAGTTGAAATAAGAGAGAAGTGGTATCCCCTGGAAAGGCGTTCTTTTCCTTTACATCAGTAATCTACTTTTAACAATAAGGTGATTGAAATGGATTTTGAGGTACCTGCTGAATTAAAATACACTGACGAACACGAGTGGTATGATCCGGAGTCGGGCTGGATGGGAATTACCGATTACGCCCAGGAAATGATCGGAGACGTGGTTTTTGTTGAACTACCCGCTGTCGGGGAAGAGCTGGAAGCCGGTGGATCCTTTACTGTGATTGAGTCAATGAAAACGGTCTCCGACGTTTACGCACCGGTTACCGGTGAAATTGTGGAGGTCAACTCCGAGCTCAACGGGGCGCCGGAAAACGTTAACGAGGCTCCCTATGAAACAGGCCGTTTGGTCCGGATTGAAACAGCCGAAGCGAACGATGAGTTGATGGACGCGGCTGAATACGAAGCTTTTCTCAAGGAACAGGATTGAGGGCCGACAGCTAATGGCCTCCGAAGGTTTTCCTTACCTCAGTCTGGATTCGGCCGACCGTGGGAAGATCTTGGACCGGCTGGGACTGGACAACTACGAGGCGCTGGAAACGGATGTGCCGTCGGAACTGCGGGCCGAGTTCGAGCCCGAGCTGGCCGGCCAGTCAGAAGCCGAAGTTTACAACTGGCACCGCGAAACCGCCGCTCGTAACCGGACGCTCGACGAGCTAACTTCCTTTCTCGGCGGCGGTCTCTACGATCACTTTGTGCCCAGCACAGTTCATTCATTTCTCTCACGCTCCGAGTTTTTAACCGCGTACACGCCCTATCAACCGGAAATAAACCAGGGTATCCTGCAGGCAATGTTCGAGTTCCAGAGCATGGTCAGCGAACTGTTTGGACTGCCCGTAACTAATGCCTCGATGTACGACGGAGCCTCGGCCCTGGCGGAAGCGGCCTTGATGGCGGTTAACGTTACCCGGCGCGAAACAATTTATTACAGTCCCAACCTGTTTCCCAGCTGGCAGCGGACGTTAAAGACATACATTGAACCGCTGGGGCTCGAGTTGCGGGAACTGCCGTCCGAGAACGGCCGAGCCCATTATCCCAAGGACTGGGAGGAGCCCGCGGCAGTCTGCATGGCTTATCCGAACTGCTGGGGTGCGGCCGACGCGGTCGAGGCGTGGACCGCCCGGCGGCCCGACGAGAAATGCGTGGGGATTGCCGCCGTGAATCCGCTTGCCATGGGTCTGCTGACGCCGCCCGGCGAACTTGGCTGGGACGTGGCCGTGGGTGAAGGTCAGCCGCTCGGGCTCCCGTTGAATGGCGGCGGTCCGCAGGTCGGCCTGTTTTCCGCAACCGAGGAATACTTACGGAAAATGCCCGGCCGGCTTGTCGGTGAAACCGAGGACCGCCGGGGCAACCGCTGTTACGTGCTGACCCTGCAGACCCGGGAACAACACATCCGGCGGGGCCGGGCGACGTCCAACATTTGCACGAACCATGCGCTGATGGCTTTGTTACTTGCGATTGGACTCTCCACCCTGGGACCCGAGGAATTGCGCAGTCGCGCCCGGAAGAATTACGAGCAGGGCAACCAACTGCAACAAGCCTTTGAAAACAAAGGTTTTGAAGTCCAGGGGCAGCCTGTATTCAACGAACTTGGTATAAAACTGTCGGAGCGCCCCGAGAACCTTGAGAAAAAATTAGCTGAGGACGGTTGGCTGGGTGGTTACTGGTTGGACGATTATTACGTCTGTGCCGCCACCGAGCAACGGACCACGGAAGAAATCGAAGCGTTTGTCAAGGCGGTGACTGACCTTGTGCAGTGAGCGAGAAAAGAAATTAATTTTTGAAAAATCAGCCGAAAAAGAAACGACTCCGGAGGAGAAACCGGTGGATTTGCCGGCGGAGCTTTACCGGGAACAGGCGCCGGAGCTGCCCGCTGCCCCCGAGCCCCAGGTGGTCAAGCACTACCACCGGTTGAGCCGGGACGCGTTTGGCGTTGACACCGGGCCGTATTTGCTGGGTTCGTGCACAATGAAATACAACCCGCGACTGGGCGAACGTGTTGCCGGACTCCCCGGTTACACCCGGTCCCATCCGCTTCAGCCCGAAACACAACAGCAGGGCTGGCTGGAAGTGCTTGGTGAACTGCACGAGCGTCTCGCCAGAATTACCGGGCTCGAGTCGGTCTCCCTGGTGCCGGCGGCTGGTGCGCACGGCGAGTGGGTCGGTCTCCGGGTAATCCGGGAATACTTTGAACACCGGGATGAAAATCGGGAAGAGGTGATTGTGCCCGACAGTGCCCACGGAACGAATCCGGCCAGTGCATCGATGGCCGGATTTGAAATAATTGAAGTTGACTCCAATGACCGCGGCCGTGTTGAACTTGCTGATCTGCGTGCGAAAGTTTCCGAAAACACGGCCGCCCTGATGCTGACCAATCCGAATACCCTGGGTCTGTTTGAAGAAGATATCCTGGAAATTGCTGAAATTGTTCACTCCGCGGGCGCAAAACTGTATTACGACGGCGCCAATCTGAATGCGCTGGTTGGCCGTCTGCGCCCCGGGAAGATGGGTTTTGACGTCGTTCACTTGAATTTGCACAAGACGTTTGGCACGCCCCACGGTGGCGGCGGCCCGGGTTCGGGTCCAGTTGCTTTTACCGGGGAACTGGGCCCTTACCGACCGGTGCCGCGCCTGGAACGCGAGGCTGAGTCGGAGTGGACCGTGGTTTCCGAGGCTTCGGAAAGTCTCGGGCAGATCCGTAGTTTTGGCCCAAATATGACGGTACTTGTCCGGGCGCTTGCTTATATGCAGCGCATGGGGGAGGCCGGGCTGGAGCGGGTTGCCCGGGACGCCGTGCTGGCCGCCAATTACCTGGCTGAAAATATGCCCGAACCACTACAACCGGTCTATCCCGGTCCCTGCAAACACGAATTCGTCGTCTCCTGTGCGGACCTGCCGGTCAGCGCCGCCGACGTTGCGAAACGATTAATTGATTTTGAAATTCATCCGCCGACGGTTTACTTTCCGCTTGTCGTCGACGAAGCGCTGATGATTGAACCGACCGAGTCCCTCGCGCTGGCTGAGTTGGACAAGGTGATTGAGGTCTTCCGAACGGCTGTGAAGGAGGCCGAGGAGAACCCCGACCAGTTTCACGAATTCCCGCGGTCGACGCGGATTTCTCGGCCCGACGAAACCCGGGCCGCTCGCCAGCCGAAGTTATGTCATCGCCCGCCTGGCAGTTAATACTCCACCCCTCTTTACCCGGAAAATTAAATATGGCCGTCGACTGGTGGCTGGTGAACAACGCTGATTTGCCCACCCTGCGTTTTTATAACTGGGACCGGCCGACGTTCAGCCTCGGTTACCGCCAGCAGTTTAATTTACCCGGGTCTGCGGAGCCGCTTTTTTCCCGGTTCCCGGTTGTAGTCCGGCCGACCGGTGGTGGTTATCTGCTCCATGCGGCTGAAATAACTTATTCGCTGGTCATACCTGCTAGCAATAGTCTCGCTTCTGCCTCAATTATGGAGGTATATACTCTGATACGGGAGGCGTTTACCCGGGCGGCCAGAGCTTACGATTACATTAATCACTCGAACCGGGGAGACGGGAGGGAAAATTTTGTGGCCGATTGTCTTGCCCGGCCCGGCGAGCACGAACCGGTGCAGGAAGGGAAAAAATGGCTTGCAGCCGCTCAACTGCGTCACGAGGGAAAGGTCCTCCAGCACGGTAGTGTTTTCTGGGACGCTGATGCCTGGCCCGCTGATATATCCTTGCAGTCCCCCTATTTTTTGACGAAAAATTCCACCCGGGAGGAACGCGAACATTTTTGGCGAGTTCTGGTCAGGGAAGTAAACACCGAGTTCCTGACTGAAGGTTACGGAAAAATTCGCGAATTGGGTTCAAAAGAATGGGCGGAAATTGACCAACTGAGTCCCGAATTTTCCGTTGAGGAACCGGCTGATTTACCCGTTTTCCGGCGTCACGCTTAACAGTCCGTCAAAATAGCCAATAGGAGGTGCAGAAAATTCAATGAATATTTTATTAATTCGTGGGGAGCGCGGAACCGGGTGTGATTTTTTTCTAACCGGACTGCGGTCGGCGTTTCTTGATCTCGGGCATGATATTGAAATTTTTGATATCGGCGAGCAACCCTACCAACAGGAGGAATTGCAACGAAAGGTTGCACAATTTCAGCCTGATTTCAGTCTTGGCTTTAACCAGACCTGTCCTTTTCTTGGTTCTACCGAGGTCCGGGATATGTTCGATGCCCTTGATCTTCCGCATTTTGCCTATTTTATTGATCACCCCCTGCATCATTTTGATCGTTTTGAAAATCCGTTGTCCGATAACTTGTATATTTCCGTGGTAGATCCCACCCATAAAGATTATCTTGCGTTTCGCTCCAAACAGGACCGGGTCTACTTTTTGCCGCATGCTGTTGCAGAGGATTATTTTGCGAAAAAAACAAGTGCTACAGAAAAAATACTTTTCTGCGGCTCGGTTTCATCGCCCGAAAAGTTCCGTCAGCAACTTAGTTCACAACTGCCGCCGCGGGAATTTCAAATTTTCCAGAGAATAGTTCAAGAAAAAATACAAGATTTTTCCACTTCTCATTTGACTGCTGTTCGTAGAGTTCTCAGCGAGTTTGGTGGCGAGGAGTTAATTGCTGACGAAGAATATGTGACTGGTTTAATGACACTGCTGGATAAGTATATTCGGCGAAAATTTCGGGTAAAAGTTTTAACTGCATTGAAGGGATTGCCGGTTGTAATCCAGGGTAATGTTGAGGTTGAACTGGCTGAAAGATTTAAATCTTTTGGCTTTGAAATTAATCGGGAATGGGTGGGGCGCGAGCAAATTTACGAGTTAATTTCCCACCATCGGGCGGTTCTAAATATCAGTCACTTTTTTCCGGCCGGCCTTCACGTGAGAGTGGTTAACGGGCTGGCCCGGCAAACGCCCGTGATTTCAACAGAGTCGAAAATAATTAAAAAATGGTTTGGTCCAACTCGCGGTGTTTGGACGTTCAATCCCGGCGACCCGGCGTCTATCCGGAAGTCGACGGTTGAATTTTTGGAGGAAATTCCGAAAACTAAGGCAGACGTTGAGCGGGGAATGCAAGCTGTAGGGGAAAAACACACCTGGAAACAGCGGGCGAACAGGATTATTGAGATTATTACCGCCGAAAAGTAATTCGGTTTAAATCAGGTGAGAGCAAAAATTTATTAATCTCCTGGCCGCATTCCGCCGAAAATATAGGTGATATAACAAATGGACTAATCAATCTTTCTATTGGAATGGGAGATCAGGAATGGAAACTTCATTTCGACTCGGACTTATCCCCGATCGACATCTGGATCAGTTGACTGCGGTGATGAAATACAGCCGGGACGCCTTCAGTGATCGTCCCGCTGTCAGCGATTTTTTTGCTTCCTTAAAGTTGGTGCTAAAACGAGAGAAAAAACGGCGGCTCTATGACCTGGAAGGGGAGTGGTTTGAGATAAACGTTGAACATGGATTCTCCCGGATCTGTCCCTCAGCCCGTGTTTGCCTCTATGACTTTTTCCTGGAGAAAGCCGAGGAATTTGAAGAAAGCGAGCCTCCGATTGCCTCATTTTTTAAGCGGGTTGCTAAACAGCTAAAGAAAAATATTGAGGAAGAAGTTTCTCCCACCGTACTGGAGGAAATAAACAAGGCCCGCCAGTCCCTTACCTCCAAACAGGTTTAACTCGACTAATTTTGAAGTGCTTTTACCAGTTCCCGACAAAAGTCAGGGATATCTTTAACTACTCGCCCCCAGACGAGATTATCATCCTGGAAAGCGGCTTTATCAACCCAGGTGGCTCCGGCATTCTCCAGGTCGTCCTTAATCGCTCTGGTTCCCGTGGCCCGATGTCCCTCCAGTATGCCGGCGGAGATTAACACCTGGCCGCCGTGACAGATACTTCCAATAATTTTATCCTGCTCATATAATTTACAAATAAAGTTCAGGGCTGGCCGGGAACGACGCAGGCGATCAGGCGCCCAGCCGCCGGGAATTACCGCTCCGTCAAAATGATCCGGAACTATATTTCCGGCCTGGACGTCGGGACTGGCAGTAAGACCGTGTTTGCCCACATATTTTGTTTTACCGGTCCCCACGATGTTAATCCGGGCGTTTTCCTCCCGGAGCCTCATTACCGGCACCCAGAATTCAAGGTCCTCGAAACCTTTGTCCACAAAATAAGCGACTTTTTTATCTTCGAGTGACACGGATATTAAACCTCCTTTTAAATTATGAATCCAATGGAATTCTTTTAACACTATATGTATTTATATAAACCCTGGCAAGTAATTAATCAGGAGTGGGTATGATGTTGAAACGAAATGCATCAATCAGCTTGATTATTATTTTGTTGTTTGTGGTAGGTTGTAACGGTCAGCCTGATAAAACAGGAGACCGAAAAGTAGAAATGAAAACTGAGAGAGGCAATAATACGGCCGGGTCTGCTCAAGTTCGAGGAGGGGGATTTAAGGCTGATAAGTATAAGCAAATCTTTGAGAAAACTGACATATTTCCTACGAAGTTTTTTATGAGTTCCGGTTATGTTGATTTGACCTTGAACGGTGATTTGGTGATTAAAAGTATTAAAGTTAATCAGCAGGTTGGGGGAGTGCGGTGGCCGCAGAATAACGATGATCTTACGGTGGTTGAGTTTAAAAACAAGCAATTAAAGGAAGCCCTGGCCGCCGCGGTTACTCATGAAAAAACTTATTCCCGTCAACCAGAATTGAAGCTTGGCCATCCTACAAAAACCGGTGGTGGGCGAGGACCGGTTAAGGCTAAATACAGTGTCCCGGTTAATGATGTTCTGGCTCTTAATGGGATTAAATTAATGAAAACTGATGGAGATTTTTGGCTGGCCTGGCCCCAGGAAAAGGGGAAGGACCGGTGGTATGACTTGCTGGGCGGACAGACGCTCAGAGATAAGCTGTTAAAAAAATGCAAGAAAGCTTATCAGAGTGGTGCGCCGGAGAATTCAGAAGTATCTAAACTTAATGAGCGCGGCAAAAAGAAAGCAAAAGTCATTGAAGTCTATGATGGTGATACATTTAAAGCCCGGTTAGTCGGCGATAGAGGAAAAAAAATTACTGTTCGGATAAACGGCATTAATTGTCCGGAAAGTAAGCGCAACGACAAGTGTGAGGAAGACGATTTCTGGGGTTATATGGATTGTTCCAAACAGATCCCCTATGGCAAAAGAGCCAGTCGGATTGCCGAAAACTGGCTGAAAGGGAAATACGTGACACTTTCTTCGGGAAAATCCAAACCACTTAAAGAGGGAGAGTATGGGCGGACAATTGCTTATGTTCAACTTCCGTCCGGAGACGATTATGGTTTAAAGATGATTAAAAACGGTTACTGCCGTGATACTTCAAAAAGTTTTTCCCATCCCCGTGGTTCACTGTATCAACAAAATCAGGCCCCCCTTAAACCACTCGATAATTAAGTTTTCTGACCGCCCCGGGAATAGGTATGAATGGAGTTTTTTTTGTTAAATTTTTTCACAACGAGATAACCTTCCATTATTCGCAGTTTAGATATAGAAAGGAAAATTAAAATATAGGTAATTGGAGGGAAAGTGGTAAGAGGTACTTATTTTTACTTTGCTGATTCAAGTTGTATTTCTGCGGCGCAAAACGAAGGCCACCAGCCAGAAACAGAAAGAACCAATCACCAGGGCGTAGAGTCCGGCGTAGAACAGGTAGCTCCAGTCGCCGAACTGGCTGACCTGGTAGGAACTGTGAATCTGGCTGGTTTCACCGCTAAGCGGGCCATAAACCGGTAAAAAACCGTAGAGTCCGATCAACAGGTAACGGAGAAACGAGAGCCAGCCGGTTGCCTGGCTTTTAGCCATTATTTCCAGCCGGGCGGAGATCGTCAGCAGCCAGTGGCGTATCATCGAGGGATTTAAGAACAGAGTGATTAAGGCCGCGAGAATTGGGCGGACAAACAGGGAGAGGAGCATCAGGACCGAGAAGAGGATTGAAGCCCGGATAAACCAGTCGAAAGTCACGAACCAGATGCCCGTCTGGTAGGTGATCCCGAGCAAGGGAAACAACAGGGAAGTCCCCAGCGTCGTAGCCAGGAAAGCAACCAGTGAAATTCCGAGAGCGGAAAGGAAATGTGACCCGATCAGAATTTCGTAGGAACAGGGCCGGGTGACAATGAGTTTTATTGTTTTTTGTTTGAGTGGTCGGGAAAGAGTGACTAAACCAAGAGCTCCGGTTAACAGGTAAATGAAGAGCAGGATGCCGCCGTGAATTTTTTGCAGCATTTCGAACCGGCCGAGTTCCCCGAGCTGAAAGAAGAAATTTAGCCCGAAAAGTGGAGTAAGCAACAGCAGGAGGCCGGCAACGCCGAGAATTAATTTGCTGCGGTAGTAAAGTTTCAGGTTGACTTTTCCGCACTCCAGGAGCTTATTTATCAACTTTCCTCGCCTCCCTTGAAGAGGTCCACGAAGACTTCCTCTAAGCTGGCCTGGCGCAGGGAACACTCGTAGACGGTCTTGTCGGCTTCCGCGGCTGCTTCGAAGAGTTCAACCACCTGAGCGCGGGGACAATTGATTACCCAGCGTCCGGACCTGGTCTCAATTTTTTCCGCATCTGCGGGCAGCGGTGTTTCCGCTTCGACCAGTGCCCGGTAGCTGTCCGGGTCGTATTCCAGTAAGTTTTCCAGCTGATCGGTAACTTTAACTTTGCCCCGGTCCATTACCGCGACCCGGTTACAAATCATCTCCACCTCGGAAAGCACGTGAGAATTAATAAAAACCGTGGTTCCCTGCTGGTTCATCTCCAGTAATTTTTCCCGGAATCGTCGGTTCATTATCGGATCCAGTCCCCGGGTCGGTTCGTCGAGAAACAGCACCCGCGGTTGCCGGAGCAGACAGGTGGCCAGTCCGAGTTTCTGCTTCATCCCCTTGGAACAGGCTTTCAACTTTCGTTTTCGGTTCTGCTAGAGATCCATGCTCTCCAGGACCTGTTTTTTCTTTGCCTCGGGCACCTCACTGTCGTAGAGGGAGCTGTAAAAATCCAGCGCTTCGCCGACTGTCAGGTGCAGGTGGTAATCGGGTTCCTCGGGCAGATAGACGAACTCTTCGAACAGCTCGGAACCGGGACGGGGCTGTTGGCCGTTAATAGTTACCTGCCCTGCGTCCGGACTAATCAAGCCCAAAAGACAATAGAGCGCCGTAGTCTTGCCCGCCCCGTTCGGGCCCAGCAGGCCGAAAATATCGCCTTCATCCACCCTGAGGTTGAGACCGTCCAGGGCGCGGACCTTCCTCCTCAACAGTCCTTCCCGGAAGGTAACTTTAAGCTCTTCGGCTTCAATCATTAGATTTCTCACTTTCCGGGGGCGGAGAGGTTTCGGTGTCACTCTTGTTGTTCAGTTCAGCTAAATATTCATTTTTGTTGATTGTCTTATTGTTCTCCAGCAACTTTATCTGTTCCTTGTAAATTTCATCGAAGGCGATGCTTGCGTTGGATATAGCCCCGGTTTCGTATTTTTGGATTTTACCCTGTACGCCAATGACCACGGTGGTCGGATAGCTTTTTACATTGTACAGACTGGGAATAGCTTCTCCGGGAGCAATGCCCACGGGAAAGGTGATATCCTGGTTGACAACAAAATCCTTAACTTTTCTGCGGGCTTCTTTAATGTTAATTCCCACCAGCAGAAAGCTTTTGTCTTTATGTGATGCGTAGTAATCCTGTAGCTCGGGTATTTCCTGCCGGCAGCTACTACACCAGGTGGTAAAGAAATTAAGCACGATTACTTTCTTGCCGACGTGCTCGGCTAAATCGAATTTCTGGTCGTTCAACAGTGACAGGGAGAAGTTCGGGGCAAGTTCCCCTCTCAATTCCTCGCCGGCTCCGTAATGGTCGGCCCAGGTATTAATCTCATCGCGGTCCGGGAGTTCTTTGAGCCAACCGTGGCTGAAACCGAGCAGAACTGCGTTAACGACGAGGACGATTACAATCAGTTTTTGATTCATTTGTGGAGCTCGTTCTCCGAGTTGAGAGTTGTAATGAATTCTGCTCAATGACTCAAAAATATATCACAGCCGTTGATAAACAATCAATGATATTGGTGGCTGAATATTCGTATTTTGTCTTATTTTAGCTTAAAGGTGGTTATTCTTTTTTGTTTCGAGTGAGACGTCGAATAACTTTCCGGGCGTCCGGAAAGTCTGCGAGGAGTTTTTGGCGTCCACAGAGCCTGTAGTCCTCGAAGTTGAACTCGGGGACTACCGTGCACCCCACAAGCGTGTAACCGATCTCGACCTCGGCGGCAAACGGTTTGCCGGCGGGAACAGTTACCTGGGGCTGCTCACCGGCCTCAATTTTTGGTCCTAATTTGTGTTTGGTATGACCCTGCTGTTCGTCGAGGACGTGGAGGGTCAGGGGCTGGCCGCGGTAGAAATGCCAGGTTTCCTCGGCCTCCAGCCGGTGGAAAGCCGAGAAGTCATCGGCCGGCAACAGGTAGTAAATTGCCGAGCCGGCCCGGCGCTTGCCGGTGTATTTCTCCGGCAGTTCCCCCGGTTCAAGTTTTAACTTTGACTCGTAGGTTCGCCGGTAATATCCCCCCTCCGGGTGTTCGCTTAGTTCTAACCGATCAATTAATTCCTTTACAGTTTCATCCAAGAAGAAACGCTCCCTGCTGATTGGTGATTGGATTTTTGTGGCATTCGGTCCGGATTTCTCCCCAATGATTCAAAACCTCGAAAGAACTCGGCAAAAGTTAATCAATAATCAACCACCGTCCCTGATTTTGAATGCGGAGGGATTACGATATCGGGGTTAAACTTCCGGAGTATACTTGCTGTTAATTTATATTGCCTGTTGGCTTCAATCATTTTTATAGTTTCTAATTCAGGTTGTATCTTGGGATAAAAAACATAGCCTTTGGGATTGGCTTTTGGATGATTGGGATCATATCTTCTGGTTGTTGCGGTGTCAGAAATGACTTTTGGTTGGTTTTTTTCAGTCAGTACAAATTGCTGGGGTTGATAAGTCGGATTACCGTCCTTATTGTAAGCGGAATTGCGGTTAGTTAAATTTTTAGCGATAATATCAATTCGTTTCCGGCAAATTTCCAGGTATCTTAGTAAAGCTTTTTGGACGGTAGGAGTGTTTTTAATTTTGACCAGGGAATCATAGGCAGTTTTCTTAACCAGGTTTTCCCGTGAAAGATACCGGACCAGGGACAATTTTGGATTTTCTGGTTTCAAAATTTTTGCGTGGTTTGAGACGTAGGCTGGCGCACAGGAAAGCAAAAAGACAGTCAGCAGTAGGAGGAGAAATTTCTTCATATTTCGACTCCTTTGAGCTATTTTGAAAAATGATTCTACAATCGGGAATCGCGGTTGGTCAGGTTATTTTCTATTTTAATCATCCGTTGATTTTTTTACGACGAGGGCATAATAATGAATGAAGTAAATAAAAAACACAACCAGGAACTTGAAGAAGAGGATAAAGATCTCTTTTTAATTATTGGTGCAGTGGTTTCCGTAATCGTGGTTATACCCGGGTTGGCCGGCTTTTTCACGGCGTTGTTGTGGCCCTACTTTTACAGCGAGACAGCGGAACTTCGTGGAAATAAAGCGGCCCGGAGCCACCCCATTAAGGCGGAGATGGAGATTGACTACCGGTCCGGCTACGAGTCAATTCTGGTTAAGTTTGATAACCAGGGGGCAAAGCTATCTGACTGTGAACTTAAGTTAGGGGACCGGCCCGGAGTGCCCCTGGAGCGGCTAACGTTGTATGACCCGGACGGCTGTGGGAACCTGACGGGAGCGGATTCAATTCCCGCGGATACCCGCCGCCAGATATATTTTGGAATTTCTCACAGTGACACGGTGGCGCGAAACCTGAAGGCGGTGGGCTGGGAAGATAAGTTTGACACCCGGCCCTTTCCGCGGCCCAAAAAAGTTAAGTTAGAGTGTCGGGAATTAGCGCCCGGCTGGGTCAGACTCTACCAGCGCCCCGAAGCGGACTAAGCTTTTTCGGCCCGTCGGTTCAGTTTTTTCGAGTGAATAGCTTCACTAACGCTTACGTGCGAGTTTTCCAGATTGTTGCGAACCTGTTCCAGGAGTTACTGTGATAACCACAGCCCGGCGAGGGATAAACGGAGCAAGCTTTACCTGTAGTAAAAAGTTATGTTCACCCATAAGCTTGAGAGTCCGGAATTTCTATCCGTCCACGCGAGAGGTAAATAAACGATGAAACTTTTGAGAAATTTAATTGTTTCACCCGCGGATTTTTTTGCTAAATTCCGCGACTTGAGGCGAGAGGGGTTTAGAATAGTCGAGGGGAAGAATGTGTTGTTTTTTACCCTTGGGTTACTGGCTGTTAATTTCAGCCTCGGTTATTTGCTCGAACCGGCTTCGCCCCTCGGCCAGTCGATGTGGTTCGCCTGGACCTGTCTGTTGGTCTGGTGGTTTGTCGTGATGGTCGAGCTACTGATCAAAGGAGCCGTCGAGGCCCAGGGGTATCTTGTTGTTGCCGTGCCCACAATGGTAGCTTACCTGGGTGTTGTTCATTCCCTTGGTCTTCAGGCACTGCATCTGACAGGTCTTTATTTTGTCCACGCCGTGTTCGCTTTAAATGTTCTATTGTTCGGTTATCTGCTTTATCTGTTTTATAGCCTCCTGCGAAGAGTCGAGGTCAAGGAAAGAAATCCGTTGAGCAAGGGCAGAATTGGCGGCTTGATTTGTCTGTGGTGTCCGGCCGTGGTTTTGCTTTTGCCGTTTGAAAATGTTATTAGCTGGATCGGGTTGGAGCTGTTTATGTTGGCCTGTGTCAGTCTCCCCGTGGGCTATTTTGCGGTCAAGGAGAAGCTGTTTGAAAAATCCTGGAAACTGCCGCTTTTTTCCCTGCTGACCGGCGGTGCGCTTATCGGCGCCTTGTTATTCACGTTTACTTTCGGTTATTTGTTTGTCCACAACCTGCGCCAACTGCCGCAGGTGAAACCGCTTGAATTTAAAACCCGCACCGAGCTCCCGACCGCCCGGGAAAATCTGCGGAGACTGGTAAATTTTGGCGCCCGGCACAAGAAATTGGAGGACCTCGACGTGGATGACCACGATAACCCGGGGGAATTGCTCGACAAATACAGCCCGGAACTGCGTAAATTTCAGAAATTGGGCTCAGCCGGGCAGCTCCAAGTCCCGCGTGCCTGGTACCGGGCGAGTGGGGAAGACACGAGGCCAACGGACGCTATTTCCCTGGTTACCCTGGCCCGGCTGGTTAAAATTAAGGCCGACCGTGAGCTTCAGGCCGGGCAACCGGAGGTGGCCCTGGAGCAGGCAAAGTTCTTGTTAACCACCGGTGGGAAGTTGGTAGCAGCCGAGGGGAATTTGATGTTGCGGGCGATTGCTGACGGCCTGCGAAGATATGGAATCGAGGTATTGAAAGAGCTGGCCAGCGGGAAAGAACTTTCCGAGCGCCAGTGGCAAGCTATTTATGAGGTGGTGCGGTCCGAACGCCGGCGCCCGGAACCTTATCACAATTTGTTGGTCGGGGAGGCGCAGACATTTCAGACTTATTTTACGCCCGCTTCCTTGCTGGCCCAGCTCGACGATTTAAATTGGTTCAGGCGATTTGACTTACAACTTACCTTGCAGTGGACCTACGGCCGGTCTCTGCACTGGTATCGGCTCCGGGGGAGGAAAAAATTCCGGCACCTAATTGCCATGGGTGAAAAACCTTACTGGCGGCTTAAGAAGTTGCTTCCCCTGGAAGAGAGCAATAACGCCAGCCCGCCGACAACAATCCACGCTTATTTAAAATACGCGCATGGAATACGCGCATGGAATAATTTTTGGTTTCCTGTGGGATACTTACTGGGACTTTAATTTTGCCGCGGAGGTGTTTGCCGCCCGGGACGTGGCCAGAACGCGGTTAAACTGTCTGCTGTTGACGGCTCATCGTGAACTGGATAAAACCGGGCCGCTGCCCCGGGAAAATCAGTTGAATTACCTGACGGGCGAGAAACTTGCAGTTACCTGCCTTGAGGACTGGGAGAGTCTAAAGCGGGAAGCGGACAATAGTTATTGCTCGACGGAGCCAGATTAGACAAGTTAATTCAAAGGAGGAAAACGATGAATTCGACAAGCCTCGGTGGTTGAAAGGTTGAAAGTTGGTGGTATACTGAATGTATTATGGC
>CAZVWJ010000057.1:0-15577 GCA_964631325.1 uncultured bacterium
ATCTGCGAGCTATAAGAAGTTTTAAGGGCTCCCGAATTTCTTTGCGTCTTTGCGTTACCTTCGGTGTTACGGGTTGCGAGTTTTCCGCAACTTCGCCTCTTCGCCCCGTCGCCTCTTCGCTGGTTCTACGGGTTTCTTTGCGCCTTTGCGTTATCTCTCGCTTTTACGAACTTCCGCCTCTGCGCCTCTTCGATGGGGTTTCGGTTTCTCCACTAATCCGCTTTTTCTGCGTTTATCTGCGAGCTATATGGTTTAAAGGTTTTGATCAAAGAGTAGTTTCACTGGGAAGGTGTGTGGATTTTGCGTTCCCGGTCAGCCGCATAAGCAAGGGTTGCTTCTATATCTTCTTCCGTGAGGTCCGGAAAATCACGTAAAATTTCTTCTTTACTCATCCCTCCGACACAATTTATCTCTCAAGGAGAAATTTTAAAATCACGAATAAAAAATTATACACGATGAATAATGCACGATGTATAATCTTCTGTTATCCTCTTGTTCAAACAGATAAAATTTGAGCCATAAATATCAGTATATGTGAACATTAAGGAGGAATAAAATTGAAAAATCCATTTGAGTATGGAGATATCGTCTTGGGGGATTCATTTTGCAACCGGGTCAAAGAAAGCAAAGATATCCGGCGAACAATTGAAAATGCTCAGAATATGGTGGTATTTTCCGAACGCCGCCTTGGCAAAACGTCCCTGGTAAAAAGAGTCCTTAATAGCCTACCTGATCAGAAATATTATTGTGTGTACGTTGATCTATGGCCCACGGACGGGAAAATAACATTTATTCAAACGTTGGCGGAAGCCCTGGCCGGGGCACATAAATCAACGGGGGAACAGCTTCTCGATTGGGCGGGCACTATTTACAATGTCCTTTCTCCGACAGTTTCGATGTCAAAAGAGGGGGAACCCCAATTGAACTTCAATTTTTCTTCAACTGATAATTCAGTACCAGCTCTAAAAGACGTTCTTGAAGCTCCGGAAATCATTCGTGAGCAAACTGAGAAAAAGGTAGTTGTGGTTTTGGATGAAATCCAGGTAATACGGAAATATGAAAATGGTATCGTAGAAAACCAACTGCGTAGCTCCGTCCAGACTCAATCAGAAGTTTGTTTTTTATATCTTGGTAGCCGGCGGCATCTCATACAAGATATGTTTATGGACGAAGAAAGTCCCCTTTTTAAATCTGGCACGAATTATCCTCTTGATACTATTGCTGAAGAAGACTGGGAGCCATTTATTCGGGAACGATTTGAACAAGCTGACAAATCAATTTCAAAAGAGATTATCAAAATAATTGTATCAAAGACGGATGGACATCCATTTTATACTCAGCATTTTTGTCACGTTCTGTGGGAAATAACTGAAACCGGGAAAACTCTCGAACAAGACACCCTCGAAAAAGCCATCAATATACTATTAGACCGAGAAAAAGAAGTTTATATGACACGATTGGATTCCTTGACGAAAAATCAAAAGCGTTTACTGATTGCACTTGCGCTTGAAGAGGGGTATGAACAAATATACTCGGAAGATTTCACAAGAAAGTACGGTTTAACCCCAGCAAAAATACAACGTTCTATTGACTCACTGAAACAGAATGACTTGATTGATCTAAAAGATGACAAATACATAGTCCGGGACCGTTTTTTGCGCTTGTGGATCCAGCGGAGATTTAACAACGTGGAGTTTTCCTAATAAGTTTATGAGCAAAAAGTCAAAACCTTATTAGCTCGCAGATTTACGCAGATTGGCGCGGATTATAAATTAAGATCAAGTTCAAGACCTCAGGGTCCACTAATCTGCACGGATCTACACAAATCTAAGTTCTGTGTAATTCAAAATCAAGTTAATTATCCACAGATTAGGGAGATTACACAGATTAAGTTCAAGGACAAAACCTTATTAGCTCGCGGATTAACGCGAATACACGCAGATTAATTATTTTTCAGGTTGTGGGTTTTTCGCCTCTTCGCATCTTCGCCCAGTCGCCTCTTCGCTGGTTTCACGGTTTTCCCACTGATCCGCTTTTTCTGCGTTCATCTGCGAGCTCACAGGGTTTATAGGTTTCTCGCTTTTTCGCCTCTTCGCATCCTCGCCTCTTCGCTGGTTTTACGGTTTTCCCTCTAATCCGCTTTTTCTGCGTTCATCTGCGAGCTATGAAAAGTTTTAAGGGCTCCCGAATTTCTTTGCGTCTTTGCGCCTTTGCGTTATCTCTCGCTTTTACGAACTTCCGCCTCTGCGCCTCTTCGATGGGGTTTCGGTTTCTCCACTGATCCGCTTTTTCTGCGTTTATCTGCGAGCTATAAGGAGGGGGTTATGAGGGGCTTATTACCGTAGTCTGAGGACTTGCTGGATCATCCGGTCACTGGTCGTGATTGTCTTGGTGTTGGCCTGGAAACCGCGCTGGGTAGAGATCATCTGGGTGAACTGGGCAGAAAGGTCAACATTGGACCGCTCAAGACTACCGGGGGCGATAGTGCCCGTGCCTCCCTGGCCGGGAGTATTCCGCACCGGGTCACCACTGTTTGCACTCTTGGAGAAATACGTGCCCCCTTCTTTATTTAATCCACCCGGATTCTGAAAGGAAGCAAGAGTAATTTGAGCAAGTTTGACGGTCTCACCGTTATCGTAACTCCCATTTAACGTCCCTGTCTGGTCAAATTTAAGTGACTGTAAATCACCGGCAGCGTTGCCGTCCTGGTCACTAATTTCTGCGTCCGAGTCGCCACCAAATTCAGTTAAGTTGGTAAAATCCGGGTCAATTTCGATGGGAGCCGCACCGTCAGTCACTTCCGGGCTCTCGGGGTTCTGCAATTGCTCGGCCGGCGGATTAAAAAATATCTTCTGTTTTGCTGCATCGCCCTTCGGTCCAAGGGGCGATTGATGAAGGGCAACCTTGGAGTTCAAGGGAAGGGGGTTTCCCTTAACGGTGCCATCCTCGGTGAATTCTATTTTACCAAAACCGGCCATGCGAGGCTGGTCTTTGTCAATTGGGGTCGGGTCCATTGCATGCCACATCCACGTCTTGGTGTCCTGTTTTTCAAATCGCATGGTCAGGGTATACTGCTGGCCCTCGGAGTCATAGGCGTCCGCGGAAGCAGCAACCTGGACCGCCTCGTCCGATTTTTTTTCCGTCTGCCCAGAAGCACCTGAAATTGGGCCGTCAGCTTCAATTTGCGCCGTATCCGGCTCAAATAGAATATTCACCGGTTCTTGATTGCTTCCCTCGGGAAGGAATACCGGTGTGGTTAAATCGTCAGCATCTTTAATTTTGGCAAAGGGGCGTTTTTCTTCCCCGGTCGTCCGGGCGCCACTCACCTGAAATCTAAAATGGTCGTTTGCCTGAAGCGAATCAGGATTAGTAAAATTATTGGAGGCGATCGATATACCGAGTTCCTGGACAGCATCGGTGTAGTTTTCATTTGCACCGGCGTCATTGTCAACACCCGGTTCCGTATCCAACCAGAGCGTTTCATCATCGTTCTTATTAAAACTGTATGTCCCTTCTTCCCGGGTTAAATTTGTAACGTTATTCCCGTTCCAATTACTCGAAGTAGCACTATCTAACTCAACATTTTCATTATCCGGGCCGAGAGTGGAACCGGGGTCAACTGCAGCAATTTTTCGTTTTTCTCCGGTAACATCGTTTTGAATCACATCCCCGGATTTAAATCTATCGAGATTTGCAAGAGACAAATATTCATCATTACCGGTTGTGTCATTATTACAATTAGAGGTAACATCTGTACCATTCCCGGTGGTCAGTGCCTGGCCGAGGTTGGTAATAGTTGTTCCGGCGTCTGTATAAGGATTATTTAAACCACCACCGGTAGGGGATTGAATATCAATATCCGCAGCATTGACGGTGTCTACAATCGCGACCTCCTCGTTGCCCGTACTGGTGTCCTCAAACTTGATGAGGTCACCGACCGAAAATTGATTCGGATTGGAAACGTCAATATTCGTCTGTCCTGCGGCTTCGCCCGCATCCAATCCGTCCGTATTTCCTTTATTTCCTCCCGTGTTTGTAGCCACGTGATAAGTATTGGCATCAGAAAAATATACGTCAAATTCATAGTTATCTAAAGAATTGTGGGCAGTAGAGGTACTCAAGTTGTCAAAATTTTCTTCGTAATTATATACACTGTTTAATGATGGAGGGGTCTCAGCGCTACCTACACTTACCGTTTCAGGTTTGCTAGTTACAAACGTTGGATCATCACCCCGGCCGCCCCATTTAAACTTTTTCTTGGGTTCTTCCCCCTCCTGTTCTAATAGTTGATCCGCATCGCCACTGGCTTCACCCTGGTGTACCTGGAAATATATCTGGTCGCCAACAGTCTGATCGGACATATCTACTGACGCGGGGTCCGCAGTAGTGCCGTACTCAATCTCACTCGGGGACACCCCGGAAAGAAATCCGGCTTCTATCCTTATTTCACCTTTTCTGCTCCCCGCACCACCATATACATCACGTTCAGATAAATAACCATAACCATCCTCCATCAGATCAGTTACACTCTTCTCTTCAGCCCCATCAAAAGCGTTCCAGTTGCCATTCACGTCCTGCCATTCAATTTGAAAACCCTGGCTTGGACCACCGGCAGCACTGTCGTCAACAAACCTGACTCTAAATTGATAAGGTTGTTTTGGGGGGTTCTGGCCCGCACCATCTCCAAAATCAGAAAAGATGCCCGTTTGATTACGAATTGTAAGTTCCCGCTTATTCACGGTAAAATCGGCTTGATTACCTTCGTTCACTTCAATCCGGGCCGCCCCGTTCATCCCCAGCCGATCCGAGTTATGATATAAACCAATTACATCTCCATCATCGTTTAATTCCATGATCCCTTCCAATTTGCGACCGGTTAACTCGTTTTCCACGGAGGAACCAATCTGTTTACCTGTGGGAGGATTCTTAGTCCAAACAGCTTCGAAATGGTAGTAATTCTCATTTGGATGGTAACGCTTGAAATCAAATCTTACCTCAGATTCAGAACTAGAATTTTCAGGTTTAAAAGTAACTTTTGTTGACTCGATTCCAATATCCCCATCTGCGTTCAAGTTCCCGGTGATCGTCATATTCTCGGTGGCGGAAGCTGTAATCGATTTCATGGCATCGGTCACTTTTATCGGAGACTCCGTCTGGACAATCTGGGAGGTGGTTCCGGTTATCTTATCGGCGACATAACCCTTGACAATATTCCCGGTAGAAGGATCTACCAGCTTGCCTGAACTGTCGAATTGAAACGAACCGGCCCGGCAAAAAAGTGTTTTATCACCGGAACCGGACTCCTGGAGCTGGAAAAAGCCCTCACCCTGGATGGCAAGGTCCGTGTTAATCCCGGTCCGCTGGAGCTGACCCTGGCTCATGTCGAGGTTAATCGAACCCATCTGGACACCGAGTCCGACCTGCTGGGGATTGGTTCCCCCCTTGTTATTACCGGGAGTAGAACCGGCCGAAATTGACTGGGAAAGAAATGATTGAAAGGTAACGTTGGATTTCTTGAAACCGGGGGTGTTAATGTTGGAAAGGTTATTGCTGAGCACATCCATCTTCTGCATGTGCGTCTGTAGACCACTAACGCCGGTAAACAGTGAACGTGTGACCATCGTGCGAGACCTCCGTTAAATAGTGTGTTTTGTGGAATATCTAATATCGTTACTAAGTGATTGAGTGATTAAGCGATTGAGTGATTGAGTAAGTTCAAATCACCTGCTTAATCAACTTCATCATCAAGTGCAACTTCATCAAGTTGTCTGGTAATTACTGTATTGATTGCGACGAATTTATCTCTGTCTTGAAGGCCCTAAAAAACTTGTTCCGTGTTTCGTGTTTCGTGTTCCGTGTTGAAATCTAGTTCAAGATCAAAACCTTATTAGCTCGCGGATTAACGCTGATTTGCTCAGATTATAAATTAAGATCAAGTTCAAGAACTTATGGTCCACTAATCTGCACGGATCTACACAAATCTAAATTCTATGAAATTCAAAATTCTGGATCCACAGATTAAGTTCAAGATCAAAACCTTATTAGCTCGCGGATTAACGCTGATGCACGCAGATTTATTATTTTTCAGGTTGTGGGTTTTTCGCCTCTTCGCATCTTCGTCCAGTCGCCTCTTCGCTGGTTTTACGGTTTTTTCCTTTAATCCGCATTTTCTGCGTTTATCTGTGAGCTATAAGAAGTTTTAAGTTGTTTCGCATTTCTTTGCGCCTTTGCGTCTTTGCGTTATCCTCTATTTTTTAGGTTTTTCGCCTTTTCGCCTCTGCGCCTCTTCGTCTTTACGGTCTTTTCGCCTCTTCTTTGCGTTACGAGTTTGGTACCGACACCTGGGTTATGTTGGCCGCTTTTACCTGCTGGCTGCCAACCGTTACCTGGGCTCCGTCTTCAGTGAACTTGACGCTCTTCACCTGGCCGGTGATTGGGTTCTTGGCTTCCGAAGACTGCACAGTCACTTTGGAACCCAGTAAATTTAAATATTTATCGGCGGATTTTCCATTGGCAAGAGAATTAACGTTTTCGGAAATTTTACCCATCTTTTCAAGCGTGGTGAGCTGGGCCATCTGGCTGATCATCTTGTCGTTGCTCATGGGCTTCATCGGGTTCTGGTGCTTGAGCTGTTCGAGCAGTAGTTTCATGAACTTATTTTTCCGTTCACTGCCGTCCGTGACCCGTTCGGAAGGAGAGGTATTTACGTTCTGACCGGTACCGGTTATCCCGGTTAATGCACCTACACTGGACATGTTAACTCAACTCCTGTCTACCAGGCCTCCGTGGGAAATTATCGCGGGCCGTCCTTGGCCCGAAAGTTCGTGTTCTGAGTTCTGAGTTGGAAAAACGACCAACTTCAGAACCGTTTATGTCTACTGAAATTATCGGGCGTAAGCCCCGAAAAGTTTAATATATTTTCGTGAAACGAGGAACGTTAAATTCAAGATCAAAACCTTGATTAGCTCGCGGATTAACGCTGATACACGCAGATTAATTATTTTTCAGGTTGTGGGTTTTTCGCCTCTTCGCATCTTCGCCCAGTCGCCTCTTCGCTGGTTTTACGGTTATTTCCTTTAATCCGCATTTTCTGCGCTTATCTGCGAGCTATCAGCTTTTGATTTACTTACGCTACTAATTCTATCGTGCTGTATTCGCGAGTTACTCTGCGTTGGGTGGATTCTTCTTCTGTGGTTTCTTCGCCTTCCCCCTGGCCGGTCCGGTTATTATCGGCTTCACCCTCCTCGGGGAACCAGTCCTCGAACTCCGTCTCGGTGTCTGTCTCCATGTTGGATACCTCGACCGCGTCCACGTCGAGTCCAGCCTGCTGAAGTGACTCCTCAAGCTGGCTGAAGTTCTCCTGCAGGGACTTCTCGACTGATTTCTGGTCAACCCGGAAACGGGCCGTGACACTGTCTGATTCAACGCTCACCTCGAGCTGAACGTTGCCCAGCATCTCCGGCTTCAACTGCATACGCATCGTTTGCTTACCTTCTTCAAACATGGTCTTTGCTTTTTCCGTCAACTGGTCTATCATCTGCTGAGCCTCGATGATCCGTTCCCGGTTCCGAACCGAATCAACGTAAGCGGTCTGGGAGGTCTTGCCGCCGGAATTATTTTTCTGGAAGTTCTGATTTGCGTTCTGCTTATTGCCCCCGGGAGCGTCATTTTTGCCGCCGGAAGGGTTGGATTCCCGGGCGGCATTTGTTTCATACTGGCCGAGGCGAGCCTTGCGGGACTGTTTCGCCGGTTTATGTCTATTCTTGGCTTCCGGGCCGGTATTTTCACTGCTTTCCCCGGAAGCCTTCTCGGCCACCTGCTCGTTTTCCTGAGCGGCGCCGGAGGAATCAATTAACTGATTTGCCTGGCTGGAACTGACCGAATTACTGGCACTCGTACTCACCTTATCAGCGCCGGAAGGAACAGAAGTTCCTTGTTCCCGGTTACCGGTTTCTGATTGGGAAGAACTATTTTTTGTCTTTTTGTTACTGGTTTTTTGTTGTTCCCCGGTTGTTTCTTGTGTATTCTGCCGGGACTCCGTCACGACTTGTTTCTTCGAATCGGAAGATTTTTCAGAAGAGTCGGCTTTGGTTTTCTGCTTGCTTGACTCCGCTTCTGAATTACTGTTCTTGTCCTCGGCAGAAGTCTTTTTAGCCTGTTCTTGCTTATTATTTTTTTCCTGAGCCCGGGGCTGTTTTTTAGCCTTTTCCGGGGATTTTTCCTGGTTTTTAGCCTGGCTCTGGTTTTTAGCTTGGCTCTGGTTTTCAGCCTTATCACCAGATTTATTTTCAGTACTTTCGGAAGAAGATTTCTGGCTGTCAGAATTGTTTTGTCCGGACAGCTCTTTGATTTTTTGTCTTAGCTTATTTTCCAGTTCCGAGTCTTCGAGTTTCTGGCGGAGCTGGCTGAAATCCTCCCGCAACAATTTAGTGCTTATCGACTTCTTTTTGTCAGCCTTTTCGCCCCCCTCGTTGCCAGTAATGTCCTTAAAAAGACTTTTAATGTCTCTGAGTAATTTTTTAATTTTACCGGATTTTTCACCGGAATCACTGCTGTTACCGTCCAAAAAATTTTCCAGTTTGTCTATCTTTTTTATAAGCTGATCAAATTTTTTCAGCAAGCCAGACTTTTCCGATTTGTCATTCTCCAGGAGTTTACTGATTTTTTCATCGTCCAGGTCAAGCTCCTTCAAATCTTCTTTCAACGCCTGCTTGACTTTTTTCGCAATTTCCTGATCAAGCTCCGCAAAGAAGTTCTCCAGTTTCTTGAGCAGATCCTCAGACTGTTGAAGAAGCTTTTTCAAGTCTTTTGAATCATCAAGTTTTTTAAGTTTGCCCTCCAGCAGTTCAAAGATATTTTGCACCACCTCCAGGGCCTGCCGGGCCTCTTTTTCATTGCTTACCCCGGATTCCTCTAACTTCTCCAGGATTTGCTTTAATTTCTCCCGCTGTTTTGGGTCCTCCAGGTTGACCTCGCCCCGTTCTAACTTCTGTAAAAATTGCTTTTCGTCTTCGGATAAGTTCGTTTTTTCCTCAAGTTGCTCGCGAACTTCTTCAAGAGACTTTTCCCCGGACTCCTGCAGAGAGGCCTGTGTGTCTTCCGAAGTTTCCTGCGCGGAAAGGCAATCCCGGTTGGCAGATTGAGCTTCTTCCTCCCGAGTTCGTTGGGAAATACTAAGTTGTTCCAGGAGAGAACTATCCTTTTCGGAATTTTCCTGCTGCGTGTTTTCGTTGCCCGGAGTTTCAGCCGTATTATCAGAATTCAAGCTGTCACTGGAAGAATTATTGCCAGAAAAGGAATGTTTCTTAAATAGTTGGGACTCACTGGTTTCGGAAAGCCCCTGACCTAGCTTGGAGGAAAGCAGGCGCAGAAAATTTGAGGCGCCCTGGGTTTCTGCTCCCGACGTTCTCCGGGAGCGAAAGGGAGAAGCTTTGGTCGGATTGGATATTTTTGTACTTGTTCCTGTCCCGCGAGGGTTCAGGATCATATCTACGATATTCACTTCGATAGCTCCTGGTATATTTAACTGGTATATTAAAGTAGTTTGTCTGTTCGTGAGTTTCGACGGTCCGGGAGGAGAACTTAAGGGAAATCGTGATTGCGTGATCGGGCAACGTCAAGTTCAAGGTCAACACCTGAGTGGCTCGCAGATTAACGCAGATTGGCGCGGATTAACTTCAAAATCAAAACCTTATGGCAAGTTTAATTTTCTTCACCCTCACCCTGGCCCTCTCCCATCAAGGGAGAGGGAAATAAATGCATTCCTTTGCGTCTTTGCGCCTTTGCGTTATATTCCGGGTTTGGGGGTTACAGTTTTCCCATTAATCCGCTTTTTCTGCGTTTATCTGCGAGCTATAAGGGGGTTGAGTGTTTGGGGTTAGCCCGGGGAGTTGGCCATTTTGCGGGTGATGGCGGCGACGCGGGCGGCGTTCATGTTGGAGAGAATAATGCTGGCGGAGCGCTGTTCCATTTCTCGAAGAATGGCAATAACCACCTGATCTGAGTCAATTCCGGCCAGTCTATCCGCAGCATCGGCCGGTCGCATACCGGAATAAAGGTCAGCGAGATATGTATAACGTGTTTTTTCGTTTTTAAACCGGTTCTTTCGTTCCAGCAGGGCCTCTTCCCGTTCGGCGAGTTCTTCTTCGGAACGATTTATACGAGTTCGCTTGGTTTTTAGTTCTTCCTGCCTTTCCTGCAGAGCTTTGCTTTTCTGCTCCAGCTTGGTCTCCTTCTGAGCCAGCTCCTCCTCCAGTTTACGCAGTCTTTCCTGTTTTAATTCCAACTCAGAGACTGCTTCGGGAGCAATATAGTCCCTAACAACCGGAACCCGTTCCAGATGCGAAAAAAGCATCTCCCGGGCATCAATCAGTTCCATCTGATCCAGCATATAAATTCCCCCGGCAATTAAAGAACAGAGAATTAAAAACAGGAGAAACGAAAGGCCGGCCTGACCGGACTGATCTTTTAAAAATGACACGTAAATTTACTCCCTTACTCGTGATTACGTAACTGCGTGATGAGGCAACGTCAAGTTCAAGGTCAAAACCCTGGTCCACGGATCTGCACTAATCTGCACAAATCTAAGTTCTATTAAATTCAAGGTCAAAACCGTATTAGCTCGCGGATTAACGCTGATGCACGCAGATTTATTATTTTTCAGGTTGTGGGTTTTTCGCCTCTTCGATGGTTTCACGGTTTTCTTTGCGACTTTGCGCCTTTGCGTTATCTTTCGCTTTTACGGTTTTTCGCCTCTGCGCCCCTTCGATGGTTTTACGGTTTTTCCTCTAATCCGCTTTTTCTGCGTTCATCTGTGAGCTCCCGGGTTTTGCCTTTTAGCGTTCCTGTTTTAATTGTCGGTATTTATCGAGGACATTTTTAACGTAATTTTGGGTTTCCTGGAAAGGGGGGACGCCTCCGTAATCTTCAACTGCCTGCGGGCCGGCGTTATAGGCGGCAAGAGCCTCTTTCAAGTTTCCGAACCGATCAAGCATCTGGCCGAGATATTTTGCGCCGCCCTCGATATTTTCCTGCGGGTTGTCTGGATTAACCCCGAGTTGTTCGGCGGTGGAGGGCATCAACTGCATTAAACCCCGGGCACCGTCTTCACTGACCGCGTCCGGGTTAAAATTTGATTCCACGTCAATCACGGAACGAAGTAAATCCTCTCCCACCCCTTCCCGGCCGCCGGCAGATTTAATTACCGAATCAATACTTCCGTCCCGGGCAGCTTTTTTTTGGGAAAGTACACTGGAAAAATCAGGAACAGAATCTTCTATTTCCGAGTTAACCTGATCAGTAATCTTCCCGGGAAGCCCTTTGATCTGCTCTATTTCATCCCGGAGGTCTGAAATGCTGCGAAGCATACCGTTTATTTTCTGCAGCATATCAACCCTGTTCCTCCTGGTATTGTTTATAGTGCTGGCGGGTGGCGATTTCGTTGTTCAAATCCTGTTCCTGCTTACGTTGTTCCTCCTGGAATTCCTCGAACTCATTTTCTTTTAAATTTTCCATTGCCTGACGGTCCTGGGAAGCTTCAATAAGTTTTTCACGCTGTTGTTCGAGTTTTTCTTTCCATTCTTTTAGCTCTTTTTCCTGCGCGGCAATCTGTTTTTCCAATATACCGGCATATTCCCGGACCTGGATAAAATTCTGAATGTTCCCCTTCCCTTTACGATTCTGCCGGGCCTGGTTTAGCATCTCAGACAGCTTACTTTGCAACTCCTCCAATTTTTGACGTTCCTGGATTACCCGCTGCTGCAGCCGGGCAAACTCACTTTTTTCCAGGTCTTCCTGCATCTCCCGAATATCCAGGACCCGTTGGTAGCGAAATTGAAAAGACATGGTTGATCAGAACCAATAGCGTAATTGAGTGATTTCATGATGAGGCAACGTCAAGTTCAAGGTCAAAACCCTGGTCCACGGATCTGCACTAATCTGCACAAATTTAAGTTCAAATTCAAAATCTGAATCCACAGAGTACACGGATTACACAGATTAAGTTCAACATCAAAACCGTATTAGCTCGCTGATTAACGCTGATGCACGCAGATTTGTTATTTTTCAGGTTGTGGGTTTTTCGCCTCTTCGCTGGTTTTACGGTTTTTTCCTTTAATCCGTTTTTTCTGCGTCCATCTGCGAGCTCACAGAGTTTATAGGTTTTCTCGTTTTTTCGCCTCTTCGCATCCTCGCCTCTTCGTTTTTAAGGTTTTCGCCTCTTCGATGGTTTCACGGGTTCATCTACGAGCTATTGAGTTTCCTGCGGTTCGGTTTCTTCCGGTTCAGAGTTTTCACCGGCAAAAATGTTTTTAAGCTGACTGACAGTTTGTTCGTAATCCGTGGCTTCCCAGATGCCCTGCTGGAGGAAATCGTTTATCTCCTCAATATGGTCGAGAGCATAGTCGATCTGGCTGTTGCTCCCCCGTTCATAGGCACCAATATTTATTAAATCCTCGGCATCGCGATAAGTAGAGACTGCCTCCTTGAGTTGATTAGCGGCAGCCTGGTGTTCATCGGAAGTTACGTCCACCATCACCCGGCTGACACTTTCGAGCACGTCGACGGCCGGATAATGATTCTGGGTAGCAAGATCCCGGGTCAAGGTAATATGACCGTCCAGAATCCCCCGGACGGAGTCAGAAATCGGTTCATTCATATCGTCACCCTCAACAAGGACCGAATAAATCCCGGTAATTGTTCCTTCCTCACCGGCGCCACTTCTTTCAAGCAAACGGGGCAGAAAGGTAAAAACGGAAGGAGGAAAAGCGCGGTTAGCCGGCGGTTCGCCCCGGGCCAGACCAATTTCTCTCTGAGCCCGGGCAACCCGGGTTACCGAGTCCATCATCAGCATTACGTCTTTCCCCTGGTCACGAAAATATTCAGCAATGGTAGTAGCGATAAATGCGCAACGTTTCCGCAGAAGTGGCGGTTCATCACTGGTTGCAACCACCAGAACCGTCTTTTGACGGGCTTCGCGATCAAGGTTTTTAACCATAAAATCCCGTACTTCCCGGCGCCGCTCACCGACCAGGGAAACCACGTTAATATCCGCGTCCGTATATCGGGCAATCATTCCGAGGAGTGTACTTTTCCCGACCCCACTGCCGCTAAAAATACCAATACGTTGACCGCGGCCTAGAGTTAGACAACCATCAATAGACCGAACTCCCGTAGCCAGGGGTTCGGTAACTCGCTGGCGATGCAGACTGCTGGGGGGATCTCGATAAATCGGTAAATCCACGCCGCCGGTAAAGGGAGGGCCGGCATCCATTGGTTTACCACGACCGTCAACCACCCGGCCCAGCAGGTGCTCACCGGTATTCATTTGAAATGACTGGCCGGTACTAAGAACCCGGCTCTGGGAGCTGATACCGTGTAATTCACCAACCGGCATCAATTCGAGATAATCGTCTTTAATTCCCACTACCTCGGCCTGAATTCGCTCCCCGTTGTCCTGGAGAATCCAGCATAAATCCCCCATTGAAGCCGGGGGACCAACGGACTGGACAATCACCCCTTCAACCTGACGCACCCGGCCCACTATACGAAACTCGTGATTGTCTTCCCAAATATTCTCAGCTTTTGTATTCAAATCCTGAAGGGTTTCCCCGGGCATTGCCTACAGCTCCCGAAGTATCTGGTTGGCGTAATGCTCTACCTGGCCCCGGATTGAACCGTCCAGATCGCCGTAATCGGTTCTAATCCGGCAACCACCTTTATCCATGTGTTCTTCTGCGGCAAGTGTAATTTCTTGAAGGCTGGGATGAGCTTCCTCGTAATCATCAATTATTTCATTAACTCTTTCATAATCTTCCGGGTTAAGAACAACGGTGATTTTTTTAACATCCTGGACCTGTTCCAGAGCTTCCCGGACTGCTCGCACGGCCGTTTCATCATCTATTTCAACTTGAGCTCTAATAACCTTCTCGGCAAAAGCACTGGCCAGTTCAACTAATTTTGCCTCGTGTTCGGAAATAAAAGCCTGGCGTTCTCGCCGGGCTTCATCAAGCATATTTTCGCTGTGCTCAAGCATCTCGGCCGTATCTTCACGCGCTTTTTCCCATCCGTCTTCATATCCGTCATCGTAGCCTTCTTCACGAGCCTCTTCAACCTGTTCTTCACGGCTGTTAAGCAATTCCCGGGCTTCAGCCTCTGCGTCCTGTTTTATCTGCTCGGCCTGCTGTCGGGCTTCCTGAATAATTTCTTCTTTCTTGTCATTAGCTACTTGAGTTTGAGTCTCTATTTCTTGTTCGAGCTCCTGCAACTCTTTCCGGGCTTCACTTATCTTCTCTTTTAAACTTTTCAGTACATTCCCGGCAAATTTCTCTTCCGGCCCCAGATCAGTAAGAACTACGTCACCGGAATCATCGCTAAGCTGATTGGATTTATAAACTTTATCAGGCAATAATTTCTTCGTCTCCCCCGCGGGCAACAACTACTTCGCCTTCTTCTTCAAGCCGCCTGATTACGTTAACAATTTGTTGCTGGGCTTCTTCCACGTCCCGGACTCGAACCGGCCCCATGTATTCTAACTCCTCACGGATCATACCCGCGGCCCGGTTACTCATATTGTCAAATATTTTTTCTTTCACGTTTTCATCAACTGCTTTCAGGGCAAGGGCCAGCTCATCCTGATCAACTTCTCTCAATACTCTCTGCACGGAAGCGTCATCAAGCTGGGTGATATCTTCAAAGACAAACAACTTCCGCCGGATTTCTTCGGCCAGATCAGGGTCCTCATCTTCCAATTTTTCAAGAATACTTTTCTCCATCGAGCGGTCTGCTTCGTTAAGCATTTCCACTATAGATTCTACGCCCCCGGTAGAGGCATATTCCTCGTTAACCAGTGAGGACAACTTGCGCTCCAGGACCCTTTCTACTTCCCGGATCATCTCGGGGGAAGTCCGGTCCATAAGAGCAATCCGCTTGGAGACATCGGCCTGGAGATCCTGGGGGAATTCCTGCATAATATTAGAAGAGGTTTCACTATCCAGGTAAGCGAGAACAAGCGCAATAGTCTGAGGGTGCTCCCCCTGGATAAAATTTAAAATATGATCAGGGTCCGCGTTCCGAATAAATTCAAAGGGACGAACTTCATGGGCGGACGTAAGCCGATCCATAATATCGCGAGCTTTATCATCGCCCAGCGCCTTCTCTAAGATATTCTGTGCAGCATCCATTCCCCCCTGGCTGATATACTCCTGGGCTTTAATCATTTCGCCAAATTCTTCGAGGACAGCTTTTCTCTCCTCCGGTTCTACTGTTTCAAGCCGGGCTACCTCGAGGCTGATTTTTTCAACTTCCTGGTCGCTGAGATGCTTAAAAATTTCGGCAGAAGCATCGGACCCCAGGCTAACAAGCAGGATAGCTGTCTTCCGAATTCCACTCATCTCGTTTACGTTCGCGGCCATAACCTAACCTCCCGGACAAAAAATTGCCCTGAAATTTAGCCCACATTATGCACGAAATTTTAGAATTTCGTGCATAATGTGTATCTATGATACAGCACTCAAGGCTGTATTACCAAATAAATCAAGTTGTAATATTGGCCCGAAAAATTACAGACTGTTTTAAGGGA
>CAZVWJ010000058.1:0-12086 GCA_964631325.1 uncultured bacterium
TAAAACAGTCTGTAATTTTTCGGGCCAATATTACAACTTGATTTATTTGGCCATAACGCCTTGAGTGCTGTATCGTAGATACACATTATGCACGAAATGCTAAAATTTCGTGCATAGTGTGGGCTAAAGACTTAAATTTCAAAGTTGAAGCGTAAATTATAAACAGTCTGCGGCAGCAGGTTGAGCTCCAGCGAAATGTCGCGTACGCGTCATCCAAGGAGCCGGTCAACCACGGTCTACGATCCTGCGTACTTCAGGGCGATGACAAAATTATTTTGAGGGACTGATTTGGTTTCAGAACTTCAAAGTGATTCTTCCCCCTGATGGGGGAAGACACAGATGGGGGTGAAAAAGGGTTTTCCATAGCCCATTTACCCCGCTCCACCTCACCTTAATAACGCGTACGTGTCCCAGGTCCTCTCCCACCAGGAGAGAGGAGATTCATTTTGAGGGACTGATTTGGCTTTGCCGTTTATTGACAATAAGCCAGAAATAGATAATAATATAGAAATTCAGAACTTTTTAACGCTAAGGAAAGCACGGATGCTTTCCCGGGGTTAATCCCCTGTATTTATACGAAATTATGGAGTTTAAATATGGTTTCGATTAACGAATTTTTTGACTCTGAGATTGATGAAGAGTTAGAGGGAATTCCTTCCGACTATCATGAACAGCTTTCCACCGTTGTTGAGAAAATTTCCGATTATCCTGAAGCGGAGCTTAAGGAACAGTTAATCCAGGAATTAATGAATTTATGTGATGATTTAATGGAGGACTACCAGGAAGAGGCTGACCAGATTCCTCCTGAATTTGAAAAGTTGGATGATTTATTCTGGGATTGGTTCCAGGAACCTCCCGCGGGAGAAGAATTAGTAGAAGAAACCCGCCGGCTGTTTAAGTCTGTAATTAAGAGAATGGCCGGTGGAGAAAGTGAAATTGATATAGAAACTGATGAGGACGAGGAATTAGAGAAAACTGAGGAAGCCGAAGAAAGTGAAGCTGCCGAGGAAGGGGCGGAAACGATTGAAATTCCCGCCGAGGGAGATCAGGAGTTTCGAACCAAGATTTCTCTTGAGCCGGAACTGGCCGATGATTTTCTCACCGAAGTTAACGAGAAGCTGGAGACTCTGGACGATTTGCTGGTTAAGATTGAAAATGATCCCAGTCCCGAAACCCTGAAAGTCCTTGCCCGGGCAATGCATACCCTCAAGGGCGGGTTCGGGATGTGCGATCTGCAGGTTGGTTCTAATCTCTGTCACGCGGCCGAAGATTTACTTGAAGAACTGAAAGAATCGCCTCCCGACACTGTGCCTGCCACCTGGATGGATCTTTTCTTCGCCAGTGTCGATTGTATTCGCTTGATCTGTGCTCAAATTGAAGACGCTGTAGAGGAAGATTCTCAGGAGCTTAAAATTCCTCTTTCGCAAGAGTATTTGACTATGTTAAAAAAGGACTTGCGTAAAGCCTGTGACGGGGTTGAGGATGCAGAAGAATTAGAAAGTTTGGACCAGGCCGGTGCGAAGGGAGCACAGGACTCCGAGGAATCTGAAGAGCTGGGCGAGGAAACAGTCAATATTGGAATGAACCGGATAGAAGAAATAGTCGATCTGGTTGGGGAACTGGTTATTTCAAATTCCGAAATCAAAGAAAAGACCAGTAAATATCCGGACCGAGAGCTGGATACGGCGGTCAGTCGTCAGGATAAAATTCTTGCCCAGCTTCAGAACCGTTCAATGAAACTGCGGATGTTGCCCCTGCGCAAAGAATTTCGTAAATTTCCCCGTATTGTCCGTGATCTGGCCCGGGACCTTGATAAAAAAATTAATTTTCAAGTTTACGGGGGAGATACTGAAATAGATAAATCGGTTCTGGAACAACTCCACGGCCCGCTTGTTCATTTGATAAGAAATGCTGTTGATCACGGTATTGAAACGCCGGAGGAACGTCGTAAAGCGGGAAAATCGGAAACGGGAACGGTGGAATTACGGGCCTACCAGGAGGGGGAAAATATTTATATTGAAATTGACGAGGATGGAGCCGGGCTGGACCGTGACGGGATCCTTGAAAGCGCGATCGAAAAAGGTGTGGTTGGAGAGGAGGAAGACCTCGAGCCGGAGGAAATAGACCGATTGATTTTTAATCCCGGTTTCTCCACTACGGATGAAGTCTCCGAGGTCAGTGGACGGGGAGTCGGGATGGACGTTGTTGCCAGTCAAATTCGCAGTATGCGCGGTAATGTCTACATCGATACGGAGCCGGGCCACGGGACAAAATTTACCATAGAATTGCCCCTGACAGTGGCAATAATTGAAGGGCTTATTATTCGCCTGGGTCCGGATCGGATGATTCTTCCCGTCTCCCAGGTTGAAGAGGTGTTAAACCCCGAGCCGGATGAATTGCAGAACGTCCAGGAAACCGGTTGGGTGCTGGAATTTCGAGAAGAGTTTATTCCGGTAATTGAACCCGGTAATATAATGGAGGAAGTTCACCGGGTGGAGAACCTGGACAAACGTTCTGTCCTCGTGGTGATTGATGCTCCGCAGGGCAAATTTGCCCTGCGGGTAGATGAGTTGGTTGCTCCTGAGCAGGTTGTGATTAAAAGTATGAAGGGGTCTGATGAACATAATTCTGAGATGGTTTCCGGTGCCGCAATTCTTGGCGATGGTTCGGTTGGTTTGATTATTGACGTGGCCGGGTTAGTTCATAAATATCACGAGCAGGATTTACCGCCCGAATTGAAATCAACCGGTAAAGAACCGGTAATTACAAAGGAGTAAGGATAATTATGGATAAAGCTGAGACAACAGGCGAGACTAAAACAGAAGAATCTTCCGAAAAACTGGCGGGAAAATTTCTCTCTTTTAAACTCCAGGATGAAACTTATGCGGTTTCAATTGAGCCAATTGAGGATGTTATCGGGATTAAAAAATTCACCAATATTCCTCAGACCGCGAGTTTTGTTCGAGGAGTGATTAATCTCCGGGGGAAAGTAATTCCGATTGTCGATCTCCGGGATAAATTTGAGCTTGAAACTCGTGAATACGATAAAAAAACTTGCATAATTATTGTCCAATTAGAGGATATTTTAAGTGGTTTTGTAGTTGATAGAATCCGCGAGGTGGTGGAATTAACCGACGAAGAAATTTCTCCTACGCCTCCCATGTCCTCAACTGTCAAGACCCAGTATATTACGGGAATGGCCCGGACCAGTAATGACCAGGTAGTTATTTTGCTCGATATAGAAAAAATAATGACTTCGAAAGAGATGGAAGAGCTAAAAGAAGCAAATGAGTCCGTGGAGTAAATAGACCTGCTCCGAAAAGTCTCCTCTCTACCTGGCGTAATACCCTATAATAGGTAGGTATGGGGACATAGGAAGATCGGTAAGTCCGGCGTATAATCAGGACTTGCTGGAATAATATAAAAAACTTTTCGACGTGGGTTATAAAAACAGGGAGGTACAAAAATGTTTTCTGGTTGGTTTAGTAAAATTGCCGAGAGCTACAAACTTAAAATTCTTTGTTTTAGTTTAATTATTGCTGTAGTGCCTACCGCAGTTATGGGCTGGATCGCACTTTCCTATTCTTCGCGCCATCTCTCCGAGTTGAGTTATTTTAAATTCAATTCGGATGTCAGACATATTCGTAAACAGGTCCAGGAAATAATGCGGGAAAAATACGTACAACTTCAAACCTGGAGCCGGATGGGGACTATCCGGGATTCACTTGATATGCGTTACGGGTGGAGGGGAGTTAGTGATCTGCTCAACTCTTTAACTGATCTAAACAAGGGGTATCGGGTTTCTCTGCTTTTAAACTCAGACGGGGAATGCAAATCGGCTTCCCGCAAGGAAGTTATCGGGACTAAATTTTCCGGGCGAAAATGGTTTGAGCGAGTTAAGAATATGGAGAAGAAAAATTATATTTCCAATTGGAAACAGATTGATTTTCTTAAAAAATCAGCCGGTGGGCAGGCCGGGATAGTTTTTGCCCACAGGATAGAACAAGCTGACGGGACTGTTCTCGGATACCTGGTTAATGTCCTCGATTGGAAAATTGTTCAAAAGGCCTTGAACAATCTCGCGGATAAATACCAGAAAGAAGGGTTCAAAAGTGGTTACGGGTATATTATCCAGAAGGAAAAAGGTGCAGCCGGCACTAATTTTCTTTTAATTGCCCATCCTGATGCTCGCGGTCAAAATTTACGTGAGGTACTTTCAGCTTCGGCTCATCAGGAATTGACCGCAGCTCTGCAGAATGTTCAATCAGGCAAAGTTCGAAAGGTTAACTACAATTTTGAAGGTTATCGAAAAACTGCAGCGGCAATAAAAGCCGGCGAAATAACTGCGGGGGAGGGAAAAAACTGGTATTTTATTGTTGGGGCTGATAATCAGGAAATATACGCCGTTGTAAATTATTTGAAAAAGTTATTCATTTTGCTCTTTGTTGGTCTGGTTGTTGTCGTGGGTGGTGTGGCTTATTACTATTCCGGTCGGGTTACCGCCCCCCTTCTGAAAATAGTAGGGGGGATGGAAAAAGTTGCGGCGGGTGACCTTGAGGTGGAAAAAATTGAACTGGACAACCGGGATGAGGTGGGACAACTCGCTGACTCTTTTAACCGGATGATTGGTTCTCTCCGTCCCTTACTTGGTGAGGTGATCGACGCTGTTCGAGATGCTCGCGGTGTTGCCAGTGAGGTTAACTCTGCTTCCGCTGACCTGGCTCGTTCCAGCTCGGAGCTTTCAGAAGCTGCGACGGAACAATCCTCCAGTCTCGATGAAACCAGTTCCCAGGTTTCTGAAATTTCGACTATGGTTCAACAGAGTAGTAAAAATGTCGTCCAGAGTAACAAAATCAGTGAAAAAACCCGGGGAATTGCCGAGCAGAGCAAGGAAGAGGTATTAAAGCTGGCGGAAACTATGGAACAGTTGAACCAGGATAGCAAAGAAGTGGCCGAAGCCCTCGAAGTGATTGACGACATTGCTTTTCAGACTAATCTCCTCGCCGTAAATGCCGCAGTCGAGGCTGCCAATGCCGGTGAGCACGGGGCCGGTTTTGCCGTGGTCGCTGACGAAGTACGCCAGTTAGCCCAGCGCAGCTCGGACGCCGCGGACGAAATCAGTGATATAATCCAGGAGAATGTTCGGCGCACGGAAGCGGGTGCCGAGCAGGCGGAAAATTCCCGGAAGGCAATTTCCCAGATTATGCACAGCATTCGGGAACTTGCTGAAAAAATTCAGGAAGTGGCTGAGTCCGCTAATGAGCAGGCTACCGGGATCGAGGAAATCAATAAAGCAATGGCTGAAATGGAGGAAGTTACCGAAAAGAATTCTTCCAGTGCTTCCCAGACTGCTTCTGCCAGCGATGAACTTTCCTCGCAGGCAGACTTACTCCAGGAAGCAGTTGAATCCTTAACTTCAGTTGTCAGTTCCTTTGAAATTAAAGGAAAAAGTCTGGGCGAAATCAAGATTGATAATTCGTCGAAAAATGATTCGAGCGAAAGTAACTCGGCGGATGAACAGGTTGAGGAGGCCGCCGGTGAGGAAGTAATTCCTCTGGAGGAGGACAAAGGCGGCTTTTAAGCCTCCTGATATTAGTTAATGTCTCTGGCAGAAGAGCGAGAAGAGAAGGTTGAAAAGCAGGCTCTGGAGCAATTGAAGCAGCAATTATACGAAGATTATGGTCTGTATTTTCCCAGCGACAAGCTGTATTCCCTGCGCCGCAAATTGCGCCGCCGGTACAGGCAACTGGGCTTAGATTCAATTAAGGAATACAAGGATCATCTGGAAGCGAATCGAACCGAACTGCAGGCTTTCCTTGACATAGTTTCAACCAATAAAACCGGTTTTTTTCGAGAACTTGATCATTGGAAATTTTTGCAGAAAAATATAATTCCGGACCGTGAACGGGGTCGACGGATGAAGGTCTGGTCTACGGCCTGTTCAACCGGTGAAGAGGTTTATACCGCCGCCCTGCTTCTGGACAAGTATCTTGCCGGCCGCGACGGTTACAAAATACTGGGCACCGATCTCTCCGGAGCCGTTGTTCAGCGGGCTATGAAAGGTATTTATAAAAATAAGCAGTTGGAGCCCGTTTTTGATTATTTTGATTATAATATTCAACACGTTTTTGAAAAAATAGGAGATGATAGGTTTCGGGTTAAGGATAAAATCAAAAATCACCTGACTTTTCGCCAGTTTAATCTTAAGAAAAAATGTTACCCGTTCCGCAATGATTTCGATTTAATCCTTTGTCGTAATGTGTTTATGTATTTTGATAAACAAATGATTAAACACACTGTTGATCAGTTAACTAAATGCTTGCGGCGTGGCGGTTATCTGTTTATTGGTCATACCGAGAATTTGAGTAAAATTGACCACGATTTAAAGAAGGTTAAACCTGCGACTTTTAAATTGCCCGGCGGAGGGAGGTGAGCCGATGACAGTTAAGGTCGGAATTATAGATGATTCCTTAATAGTTCGCTCAAAGTTGACAAAAATTATAAATAGCGAACCTGGTTTTGAGGTGGTCGGTTCGGCGGAAAATCCCTTTGCAGGGCGGGAATTAGTCCTGAATGAAAAACCTGATGTGTTGACCCTGGACGTTGAAATGCCCCGGCTGGACGGGTTGACTTTTCTTGAAAGATTGATGGATAATTATCCTTTGCCGGTGGTAATGGTCAGCAGTTTTACCAGTAAGACTTCGGAGAAGGGGTTGAAAGCCCTGGAACTGGGGGCCGTCGAGGTGGTACACAAAACTGCCGGTGATAGTGCAAGCTCCATAGATAGCCTGGAAGAAGAGTTGATTTCAAAACTTCGAATTGCCGCTGATGCCCGGCCGGGGAAAGAAACTAAAATTTCTTCTTCCGAGGCGGGGGACATTTCTGACCAGAATTTCCCCGAAGAGATTGAATTATTGGTTATCGGCGCTTCTACCGGCGGGACCAGGGTTTTATTAAATTTATTTGATGAGGTGCCGGCTGAGACTCCTCCGATTTTAATCTGCCAGCATATGCCGCCGCTGTTTACGGCTAATTTTTCTTCGCATTTAAATGAACGAGCGAAGATTGAAGTACGGGAGGGTGGGGGCAAGGAGACTGTTCCCGATTCTGTGGCTCTGTTGGCCCCCGGCGACCGTCATCTCGCTGTCCGCAGTGGCTTGAATTCTAATGGTGTGCCGGTGGAGACCACCGGGGAAGAAAAAGTTAATTATCAACGCCCGGCTGTGGATGTCCTGTTTCGAAGCGCGGCTAAATACGTTGGCGAAGGAGTTACGGGAGTAATTTTAACCGGTATGGGAAAAGATGGCGTGAAGGGCTCAGAAAAGCTGGCGCAAGCCGGCGGCAATATAATTGTTCAGGATGCCGACTCCAGTACGGTTCCCGGTATGCCGGGTCGTGTTAAAGAAGCGGTCGATTCAGCCCGGGAATTCAATCCCGAGCAATTGGTCGCTTTCTTTGCTTCGCTTAATAAATACGTTTGAACTTACAGTGTAAAATTTGGAATGATTTTTATTTACAGGTAATTCAGGAGGCTGTTTTATGTTGGAAAAATTGATGAAGTTTTATCGAAAAAATTTGTCGGTGAAGTTGTTTCTTCTCAACCTTGCCCTGCTGGTTGTATTTCTAGGAGCTGTGGGTTATTACTCCGCTCAAGAAGCCGGGAGTGCATTTACTAATAATGTTCGTTCCCAGTTGAAAAAGCGAGTTAAGGCTTTAAGCCGTGAGTTTGAGACTATTTTAGACGAAGAGTTTAAACTGGCTACGACTTTTGCAATAAGTGAGCCGGCAATCAGTGCTCTTTCTACCGCCAGTGACACTGCAATCAATAAGCTTGATAGAAAATTTGAGAATTTTATGTCCCGGGAAAAAATTTCTGAGCGCTATCAGGTTGTTTTTGCAGTAAAAAACGGAAAAATTATTGCGGCGGCCACAAATTCCAGCGCGGAATATGAAGGAGTGGATATCAGTGACCGTGGTTATTACCAGGCGGCGATGGCCGGCAAAAAGAACATCGGTTCGGTCCGGTTTAATAAAGTTACCGGGAACCCCTTTCTGGCTGTTTCCGTGCCCGTACGTGCCGACGGAGAAGTAGTTGGAGTTGTCGCTAATATTCTTAACGCCTCTTTTATTGGACGGCTTGCCAGGCACACGCGGATTGGTGATAACGGTTATACTTTTATTGTGGACAGGGAGGGTAATTTTATTGCCCACCCGGAGAAGGATCTGCTCTATGACAAAAAAATTACCGGTATACCCGGTCTTGAACAGCTCGGTCGGAAAATGATCGCCGGTAAAACCGGCCTCAGAAATTATACTTATAAAGGGGAAAAGACTGTCGCTTATACGCCGGTTAAACTTGCTGGTTGGAGTGTTGCACTTCAACAGCCGGTGGAAGAATACCTGGCACCGGTCGGCGATATTTATTTCTCGCTTACAATAATAATCGTTCTCGCCATTTTAGTTGCCGGTCTGTTCTTTGCGACGTTCAACCGGATTTTTGTTGCTCCTCTTCAGGATATTGTCAGGGGGATGCAAAAGGTTGCCGGTGGTAATTTAACAGTAGAGAACATTGATATTGATACTGATGACGAAATCGGCCAACTGGCCGATTCATTTAACATGATGGTCGCTTCCCTGGAACCGGTACTTACGCAGATCGTCAGATCTGTTCGTGATGCCCGCGGTGTGGCCCAGGAAGTGAGTATTGCCTCCGACGATCTCGCCAAATCCAGTTCGGGGCTCTCCGAAGCTGCAACCGAGCAATCCTCCAGTCTCGATGAGACAAGCTCCCAGGTTTCTGAAATTTCTACGATGGTTCAGCAAAGTAGTGAGAATGTACGGGAATGTGATAATATCAGTCAGGAGACCCGGAAAATAGCGGAGAAGAGCAAGGATAAAGTGTTGAGTTTGACTGAAACTATGGAGCAATTGAACAAGGACAGCAAAGAGGTGGCCGAGGCCCTGGACGTAATTGACGACATTGCGTTCCAGACCAATCTGCTTGCCGTGAATGCGGCGGTTGAAGCGGCTAACGCCGGCGAACATGGGGCCGGTTTTGCCGTCGTTGCCGACGAGGTCCGCCAGCTCGCTCAACGCAGCGCGGATGCCGCGGATGAGATCAGTGATATAATCCAGGAGAACGTCCGGCGGACGGAGGAGGGGGCGGATCAGGCCGAGGAGTCGCGGGAAGCGATTACCCAGATAATGGAGAGCATCCGCGAGCTTGCCGGAAAAATCAATGAGGTTGCCAGAGCTGCCGACGAGCAGGCCACGGGGATTGAGGAGATTAACAAGGCGATGGCGGAGATGGAGGAGGTTACTGCGAAAAACTCTTCCAGTGCTTCTCAGACCGCCTCGTCCAGCGATGAGCTTGCCTCACAGGCCGATCTCCTCCAGGAGGCGGTTGATTCCTTGACTACTGTAGTGGGAGCTTTTGAAATTGAAGGCAAGGGGTTAGAATAAGCTCAGTAAATCCCCTTCCAACATCCCTCCCCCTTGATGGGGAAGGTTAGGTGGGGGTGAACACTGTTCGCGTTATCGTTCCCCCTCTCCTTAATAACGCGGGGGAGCCATAGTGGCAGTCGTTGGTGTTTTATGTTGCACTTGGCTGTTGAATTCACCAACCTTAGAACAGGGTTAAAACCATATTATTAAGGGGTGTTTTGTATGTTTAAAGGTGTTATTAATTGGTTTAAAAACTCATTAAAAGCAAAATTAATGGTTCTTGGGTTGGTTCCGATAGTGGTTTTTGTTGTCTTTTATTTTGCCTATTCGTTGCCTTCAAATCGTTCCGACATCCGGGCTGCTAAAAAAGAGCAGGTAAAAGAAATGGTGGATATCGGGCTTTCTGTAATCAGCTATTATTATAATAAACAGCAGGAAGGAGAGTTGACGAAAAAGCAGGCCCAGAACCGTGCTAAAGAGGCAATTGAGAACATCCGGTACGGTGATAAAGGGTTAGATTATTTCTGGATTAACGACTACCAGCCGGTTATGATTATGCACCCCTTTAAACCTCAGTTGAACGGAGAAGATTTGTCTGGTGTTGAAGACCCGAACGGGAAGAATCTTTTCATGGAAATGGTGGAGGTGGTAGAGAATAAGGGAGCCGGTTTTGTCAGATACGAGTGGCAGTATTATGATAATGAAGATTTAGTCATCCCTAAAATTTCTTATGTGGCCGGATTTGAGGAATGGAACTGGATTATTGGGACGGGCGTATATATCAAAGATCTCCAGGAGAAGATGGCCGCTCGTACCAGAACCGGGATTTATTTTTTAAGTCTTATTTCATTGGTGGCACTTGTTGTTGTCTTTGTTCTCTCCCAAAATTTTATTGTGGCTCCCCTCACTGATATTACCGGAGCCGTTGAAAAATTGGCGGGTGGGGACTTACGACACGATAGGATCGAAATTAACACGGACGATGAGATTGGCCAACTGGCCGATTCATTTAACATGATGGTCGCTTCCCTGGAACAGGTACTTACGCAGATTGTCAGATCTGTTCGTGATACCCGCGGCGTGGCCAGGGAAGTGAGTAACGCTTCCGAAGATCTTGCCAGATCCAGTTCGGAACTCTCCGAAGCCACAACCGAGCAATCCTCCAGTCTCGATGAGACAAGCTCCCAGGTTTCTGAAATTTCTACGATGGTTCAGCAAAGTAGTGAGAATGTACGGGAATGTGATAATATCAGTCAGGAGACCCGGAAAATAGCGGAGAAGAGCAAGGATAAAGTGTTGAGTTTGACTGAAACTATGGAGCAATTGAACAAGGACAGCAAAGAGGTGGCCGAGGCCCTGGACGTAATTGACGACATTGCGTTCCAGACCAATCTGCTTGCCGTGAATGCGGCGGTTGAAGCGGCTAACGCCGGCGAACATGGGGCCGGTTTTGCCGTCGTTGCCGACGAGGTCCGCCAGCTCGCTCAACGCAGCGCGGATGCCGCGGATGAGATCAGTGATATAATCCAGGAGAACGTCCGGCGGACGGAGGAGGGGGCGGATCAGGCCGAGGAGTCGCGGGAAGCGATTACCCAGATAATGGAGAGCATCCGCGAGCTTGCCGGAAAAATCAATGAGGTTGCCAGAGCTGCCGACGAGCAGGCCACGGGGATTGAGGAGATTAACAAGGCGATGGCGGAGATGGAGGAGGTCACCGAAAAGAACACTTTCAGTGCTTCTCAGACCGCCTCATCCAGCGATGAACTGGCCTCACAGGCCGAGCTCCTCCAGGAGGCGGTTGATTCCTTGACTACGGTGGTTAGTTCTTTTGAAATCGAGGGAGTGGATCTGCAAACTAAATCGATGGATAATACGAACAGTAGTGGCTCTGCCAAAAAATCCGGAACTGCCAGCAAAAATGGAACGGCTGGCGGCAGCGCTGATGATTCCACCAATAACGGTGAAGAGGTAATTCCCCTGGAGGAAGACAAGGGGGATTTTTGAAGCAATTGATTTTTTGCTGATATTATGTATCCTATTAGGAAGTTTATATCTAATACTTTAAGCGGAGTGAGTTTTAATGTCAGATGATGATTATTCTTTAGGAGTCAAAGATGATGGTGAAAAATATCAGGCAATTGTAGTTGATGATTCCTCTTACGTTCAAAGTTCTCTGACCAGTATACTGGAGGACATGAATGCGGAAGTTATTGATACTGCGGATAATGGCCAGGAAGCAATTGATGTGGTCAAGGAACATATTAATGAAGTGGATTTTGTTACCCTGGATATTTCTATGCCGGAAATGGACGGCCTGGAGGCGTTGGAGAAAATTTTAATGATCAAACCCGACCTCGAGGTATTTATGGTCAGCGCAATGGGCCAGAAGGAAAAAGTTAAAAGAAGTGTTAAAGAAGGAGCAAGCTATTTTATCGTCAAGCCCTTCAAAGCAGATAAAATTTACGAAGTATTAAACAAGTTTTTATAAAATAGGTTTTGAATTTAATCAGTGGTCCACGAATCAGCACGAATCCGCACGAATAAAAGAACTAAGATTAGTGAAGATTTGTGTAGATTAGTGGATAAAAGGTTTTGAATTTAATCAGTGGTCCACGAATCAGCACGAATCCGCACGAATAAAA
>CAZVWJ010000058.1:12186-15155 GCA_964631325.1 uncultured bacterium
GAACTAAGATTAGTGAAGATCTGTGAGGATTAGTGGATAAAAGGTTTTGAATTTAATCAGTGTAATCTGTGGACAAAAAAGGTTTTGAATTTAATCTGTGTAATCAGTGGACCGGAGTGGGTAAGTAATGGCCGAAGAGCAGAAGGAAGAGTCGGAAGACGTCCAGGCGAAGCGGGTCCGGGTGGATAACCTGCTGCCCGGGATGGTCGTGGCCGAAGATATAAAAGAGGATTCAGGGGAATCTCTCCTTGGGGAAGGTTCAGAACTCACCGAAATGACGATAAAAGCCCTGTTCGAAAAGAAAATTATGAAGATTCTCGTTACGGCTGATTCCTATGAAAAAATCCAGGAAGAATCGGATAAGGACGGAGTCGAAGGGGTCGAATTTACTGACGATGAGTTAATTGAAATGGGAGAAGAGGCGACTCGAGAATTTTTAATGAACGAAGAGGAACGAAAAGAAGAGTTAGAAGAGGAACTGCGGGATTTTTATAAACAACTGCTCAGCATTTCAGAAAAAAACTTTGACGCAATCAGGTCGGGCGGCGACTTGAACCTGGACCGCAATCGCCTCCGGTTTGTTGTTCTTCTGGGCTATCTCAAGGACGCCCCCGGCAAGGTAATGAACCTGCTGCGGTTCCGGTCAAAGAAAAATTACCTTTACAGTCAATCTGCAAACGCTACCATCCTTGCCCTTTATCTCGGCCATAAAATGGGCTACGAACGAAAAAAACAGCTTGACCTGGGTCTTGGTGCTATGTTTCATAACCTGGGTATGATTGAATTTGAAGACGTGTTAGATAAGGAAACTGCCCTTACCGAAGCTGAGAAGACTATGCTCCAGAGTCATCCGATGATTTGTGAAAAGGAATTAAAAAATATAGACGGACTAAACGAAGCGGCGGCTTCTGTCGTCTTTCAACACCACGAACGTCTTGACGGTAGTGGTTTCCCGAAAGGTCTGCAATTCCAGGAAATTTCTGAGCTTGCCGCCGTTTCCATGGTGGCGATCGAGTTCGTCGAGTTGATTCAACCGCGGATTCTTGCCAACCGAATTAGTGGCCGGGAAGCCCTCGCTAAAATTCAGTCACAAAGTGGTTCGGCTTTTTGGGATGAACCGGTCGAGATGTTAAAAGAAGTGGTTACTAAAGACTTCCGGCTCCATTCCCCCGGGACCCTGGTTGAACTGGGTGATGGCGAAATTGCTGTGGTCCTGGAGATGACTGAAAATGACTCCAAGCCAATAATAAGCGTGGTCGTCGACGCAGACGGCCGTCCCCTGGATCAACCAAAAAAATTGGATCTCCAGCAAGAGAGCCAGAAATACATAGACTCCGTCGTCCACGAAAACATAGTTGAGGTCTGAAGTCGCCTTTTTCGCAAAACTTACGACAAACATTTTAATAGCTGTTGTGTTTTTAGTCCCCGCCCTGTAAATATCTCCACCAGGAGGTGTAAGAACACGTTAGATCGTTTTAGATTAAAAAACATTAAATCGAGCAAAAATTTTAACCTGTTAAAGGAGGAAGTATTATGAATGTAAGAAAACTATCAGTTTCAGTAGTAGTTTGTCTTGTTGCTGTTCTTTTTGCTCTCCCTTCCGCTTCTGCTTCCCAGATGGTCCTTTCCAACACGAAAGCCGAGCTTTATGGCTTTGTCCGCACCGATTTTATTTACGATGATGCAGCAAATAAGCATGGAGAATTGCTTTCATGGACGGATTCCGAGGGGGATAACGATGACAATTTTTATGCCACCACCCGTTTCAGCCGGATTGGCATTGATTTTGAAAACGGCAATATTTCCGCCAAAGTTGAAGGGGATTTTTATGGTGACATGAAAGGGGGACAAGCTGCTTTTCGAATGCGCCATTTTTACGTCAAGGCCGACTAGGGTAACTACAGTTTCCTTGCCGGCCAGACCTGGCACCTGACCCCGCTTATTTTTCCCTCTATAAATAACGGGATGGCTGGTGGATACTCCGGCGCTCTCTGGTACCGGGTCCCCCAAGCACGATTCAGTTACTCGCTTAATAAAAAAACTAATTTTGCTTTAGCAGTAACTCGGCCGCAACGGGATAATGCTATTGGAATCACTAAAAAAGAAGGTGTTGCCTCCGGTCAACCTGGTCTGGAAGCAAAAATGTCCACTAAAATTGGTGGAGCCAAGTTTGTTCTCAGTGGAGCCCTTGGTGCCTGGGAAAATGATGCCGGTGGTACGACTGCTGACGTTGAATTGTTAGCCCTTGGCTACAGTTTTCCGGTAATGGATGTTTGCACAATCAGCGGCCAGGCCTGGACCGGTCAGAACTTGAAGGACTTCCTCGGTTCACCCGGTATGGGCTACGAAGATAACGCTGTCGAAGCCAAAGGTGGATTCATCGACGTTAGTGCCCCGGTCACTCCCGGAATCACTCTCTCTGCCGGCCACGGCATCAGTGATCCGGACGAAGAGGCTTCAACTGAAGAAACTTTTGATAAGAATTCTACCAGTTACGCTACGGTAGGATTCAAACTCTTTGAGAAAATTTCGACCAAGGTCACTTACGCCAAGAACAAAACTGACAATTTTGGTGGTAGTGATCTTGAAAACAGCCACTTCCAGACGAGCTTTACTTACGTCTTTTGAGTGGATTCGACGGCTGCTTCTCCCCAAAGTCCCCTCTCCCCTGGTGGGAGAGGGCCTGCCCTGCGCATGGACAGGGCCAGGGTGAGGGGGATAAAGCTTTAGAGGCTGTCGGAAGACCTTTTGAACCCTTTCACCCCCATCTTAATCTTCCCCCATCGAGGGGAAAGAAATGGAGCCGGTCTTGTTAGTTTTTTTCGGCCAGAAATTGAGTTCTCGCCTTATTCCCTGAATCGGATGAGGGCGAGAACTCTTCTCGGTCGTTAAACTTGCTACCTGAATTATCCGGCCGAAGGACAGCCTTCAATCGAGGCACCATATGTAGTGTTTAGCGCTGGCCAAGG
>CAZVWJ010000059.1:0-14679 GCA_964631325.1 uncultured bacterium
AGAAGAACATATTGCTCTCCGGTGGATTTTTGTATTCTTTAGGGTTCAGGATGAATCCGCATTAAAGAATACAACCCTCAGAGCAGCCTGGATGGCTGCGAGAATGAATCCGGAGAGTTATGTGTTCTTCGATAACAATCGCTCAATTTAGGTACTAATGATACCGGAGAGTGACACTCCTAGTTTATTTTCGGCAGGATAAGGCCCAGGGTTAATTCAAGATATTATTTTGTTTTGGAAAAACATGTATTTTTGGAGCCACTGATTATGAAACTCAAGGCGAGTAAGATAAACCCGGTTTCAATTGTCAGGGCCAGGGGGAGAGGAAACAGTTTTAGCCAGAAAATATCAAGGGGGAATTCACGGAGCCACAAGCCTAAATTCTGGCGGTAGACCTGGGCGTGCTCAAGTGAAAACAAGACATCAACGTGATAAAAAGTTCCGCGGTAATAATCGGTGAAATCAACCAGGAGGCCACCAAGATTAAGAAACAGTGAGAGAGCCAGCAGAAAAAACAGTGCGTATTTCCAGAGCGGAGAAATTTTATCCCAGAGCCAGCCAATCGAAAGGTGCAAGAGAGGTAAAAGAGGAATCAGCCGCCGGGGGCCCCAGCTCCAGCCCCCCATCCACGAATACCATTTTGAATGAAGTATTAAAAACGCAAGACCGCCGAGATAAAAAGCCAGCTCAAGATAGCCCGGACGCCGTTTTTCTTTCCAGGAGTGGTAAACAAACAAGCCAAAACCCACCGCGAGATAAGGAGCGTACCAGAAGAGCCCGTTGCCGGGAACAAAAAACTGGCCGGCCAGACCGGTCAGCAGGGGAGTGGAAAACTGTTCCACCGAAGAACTGCCCATCCCAAAGTCAAACATAGAACCAAAGCGAAACCAGTTATAAAAGCTAATTACCAAACCGGAGAAAACAAACGTTAACAACGGAGCTAAAAATTGTTCTCTATTTTGCCAGAGATAAACCAGGAGAGGGAAAACAACAAACAACAAAGCATCGACGCGAAGTAAAACCGCAAAGCCGGCGGTAAGCCCGACCAACCACCCGGGACCCTGATTTAAAATTAGCCATAACAACAATAAAAAGGTAGTCCCAAGAACCAGTTCCGGCAAGAGAAACCGGGTATAGACGAGCCAGAGTCCACCGGCGCTCAAAAAGAAAGTAGAAATTTCAGCTACAGATCTTTCAGAATATAAACAGCGATTAAGGCGATAAAAGAGAAAAATGGAAAAACCACCGGCCAGGGGACCAACAAGGAGAGCGACGGCCCGTAATATCCCACCATTAATAAGTAAAGTGGTGAACAAAGTGCCAATCAACATAGCAACAAACAAGAGGGGCATTACTGCAAAGGAAAGACCCAGGCCGAATTTAGAATAAAGAGCACCATCAACCCCGGGGGCAACAAATCCTTGGAGAAAGGGAGGCAGAGTTGGTTTTTGGCCCAGCAGAAGCCGGCTGGCCACGATTAAATACGCTTCCCCGTCACCGGTATAAATATGGCCGCCGTAACAGGCAAGAGATAAAAAGAAAAAGGCAAGGCCCCAGCAGAGGGCAGGTCGGACCCAGAACCAGTTAATCAAGCGGGACATTCTAATTCTTCATCAGACAAGGAAGGCAAATCAGTTCGCCGGGCAATATTTTTTGGAAAACGAAAATAAGCCGGTTCCTGCCGGGGAGAAAGCTGCAGACGCCCTGGCGGCAATTCCAGAGCTCCGGCGGCTGATTTTGCCGGAGGCAGAAAACGATAAGGTTTAACCGCTGAATAGTAAGCCAGGATCCGACCGTTTTCATCCAGATAAGCCACGTCAATCGGACGGCGCATAAAAAAGGTATGAACCCAGCCACAACCGGGGAAAAGCAGAGCCCGGCCCGGGGCCACCCCTCCGGACGGAAGAGCGCCAAGTAAACGCTTGAAAAAAGTGTCACAGAGTTTTACCTGAAGGGGAAGTTTTTCAAGTTGTCTATTTTGATAAAGATACAACACAGCTAATGAATTAAGCGAACCTTAACCTGGGAATAGAGTGGTCGCCCCTGGGAGCGCTGGACCGTGGTCGACCAACCTCCAACGTCCAGGTAATTACTGTCAAATTTTGAAGGAGCAAACTCTATTTTAGTATTATTTGAATTAGGGTTAAATTCAAACTCGCCGCCAGAAACCAGGACACCGGAAATCCGCACTGGCTTCCCACCCCCATTACTGCTAAAAGAATAATTACCACCGGCGCCCGTAATTCCCTCCACGGTTACATTATTCTTTTGAAAATCAACGTCCCCTTCCGCCCAGACAGCCAGTCCGCCCAAAGATGACTTATCGCCAACAAACTCATAATTATTTCCGGCCACCGTAAAATCCCCGGTCGTATAGAGCCCTCCGTTAAGTCCGTTATTTGTACCAGGGGCCTTCCCGCTTTCGGTAAAAGTCACGTCACCATCGGCATAAATTGTCACGGGACTGCCGTCAGCCTCCTGAATTTTTCCACCTTGATTTTTACCAAGGGTATAACCGCCACCGCTTTTTTCAACACAAACCGCGGACCCGCCACTCTCCCAGACAACGTCTGCACTACCGTTTCCCGAAGTCCGCAGGGCTTTCCCACTCCCCCCCGCCCCTCCCCCACTTTTAGGCACACACGCATCGTAGCCGGGCCCCTGGTCACACTCACAGGAAGAGGGACAGTCCCCGTTGTTATCACAATCGCGGCTCCAGCTTGAGCCATCATTCGGACCGCAGTCCACGCTTCCGCCGCATTCACCGAGATCGGACCAGGAATCGTAATTACTCAGATCAACGTCATAAGCCCCGGGGTTTGTAGCCTGAAATTGGGGCATTGAACGGGCTGGAGAAAAATTTTCCACTGTTCCGGAACTCCCACCCGGAGGAGAAAACATAGCTGATTCCAAAAGAAAAATATCCCCCATGGTGCCATTATTTGAACCCCCGGCGTCAATATTTGAATTACTACAGAAATCCACACCGTCGGCATCAAAATTATTGCCGGAGAGGGTCATCTGCCCACCGGAATAAATCCCACAATCCAGAGGATCCGATTGAGACTGATAAACCCGCCGGGGATGGACTTCCGCCACAGCCTGCGTGGAGACGGCTGAAGTTTCCCGCCCAAATATATTCTTGGGCCAGAAATAAGGCTCAAACTTCCCGTAAACTTGAACCCCCACCCGATAAAAATTAGTCCCGTATTCGACACTGCATTTTGAAGTGGTGGTAGAGTAACTATAGGAGGCGCCGGAGCCCCCACCCCCGGTTCCGGAACCGGAATTAGGAGTCATCGTTAAAAGTAAAATCAGGTCCTGGAAATCGGCCGAAGGATCATCAGCGTCGTGGGTTAGTTCAAAACACATTATGGCCTGATTTTTCTGAAGACTAATTTTACCGGTCGCGGGATCAACGAGGTCCTCCACGTATTCAGCCACAGAAGCTTGATCAAATCCTCCTTCAATTTCGGGCGGAGTATCCCCGTCCTGGAGGGTCATAACCTCGGGACTGGAACTGGATTTTTCGCCATAGATAGAATAACCGGAATACGGGCCGCCGTCCGGGTAATAAAGCCGGCCATCAGCGGTAATTTCAGTGCCTTCCGGATAGTTGGAGAGGTCAATGGATGGTTTTTCTTCTTCGTTGTTCAGGTTGGCCTGATTGGGTTGATCGTAACCACCCCAAGGCTCGATAGTAGTATCATTACCTTCACTGTCGGAGACATTTACCTTAGCGGTAACCGGATAATCTCGACCACCATACTGGTCAGTGACGGCAGAACCAAGGACCTGCGAATTGACGTCGACCGGTTCCCCGGTGACGATAGATTCATCATCGCTAATAGTAAATTCAGCACAGGAAGTGTCCGGGCTCCCGCCAAAACGTTCAACCCAGACCCCATCAATGTTGGTGGGAGAGTGAACTTCATATAGATCCACGTAGTCATCTCCCTGGGTGGAGTTAATATAATTCAAAACAGCCGTGTAAGCAGGCTGCTCTTCCGGATTATCCTTGAACTGATTCAGAGCTTGCCCCCCGGCCAAGGCCGCCCCGTCAGCAATATCCTGCAATTTTTGTTTTTTCTTATAATAACGCGAAATATCCACGGCAAAAGTTGAAACCCCAAGAAAAACAAACATAAAGAGAGCGGCGGCGACAAAGAATGAACCGCGTTCAGAGCAAAGAAAACAGGAAAATTTCTGAGTCATTAAAGATCCCTTACCAATATCCAGAAAAATAAGAAAGGAATAATTTACAACCGTTCTTATACAAGTATAAGAGACAGAGAGGTCTATCTCCAGTCTAAAATGATGTGATTTTTCTCACATCCGGTAAAATTTGCTCAACCCATGCCGTATTTCTGCATCTGGTTAACAACTTTAAGGGTAACGGGGCCAAGAACGGCAATAAAGATGGTGGGGAAGATAAAAATAACCATGGGAATTAACATTTTTACGGGAGCTTTTTGAGCCTGTTCCTCGATCTGCTGCCGGCGTTCAGTGCGCATCTGATCAGCCTGGACACGAAGGACTTCGCCAATACTTGCTCCCAGTTCCTCGGCCTGAATAACGGCTGAGACAAAACTCTGCAATTCATCCACCTCAACCCGAGTTGTCATATTCCGAAGGGCCCGCTTACGAGGGGCGCCCAGCTTGATTTCCTCCATCACCCTACGAAACTCCTCGGAAAGAGCCCCTTCCATTTTATCGACAACCCGTTTCAGGGCCATGTCAAAGCCAAGCCCGGCTTCAGCAGAAACTACGAGCAGATCAATTGCATAAGGGAGAGAACGGCGAACTTCAGTTTGACGATTCGAAATACATTTTCCGAGGTAGAAACGGGGAACGATATAGCTTGCTCCGCCGGCAATTGCGGCAAACAGAACTGAAAGGGCAACTCCCCGGGAAGAAGAAGGACCGATCAGGAGAGCGATAATAATAACCAAAGAAACGGTCAGCAGGCCAAGAACCATTTGAAGGGCAATAAATTCATTAGGACCAAGGTCGCCGGGCCGACCGGCCTGAATAAGCTGACGTTCCAATTTTTCCCGTTTGGTTTCCCCTTCTCCACCAATAATTTCTGCAACCCGCTGAAGAATAGGATAAATATTCCGTTCATAAAAAGTTCCTTCCAGCAGTTCTTCGTCGAGGTCCACGGAACGATCTTCTTCTTCCTGCTGGTAACCGGTCACCTCCTGAAAGCGGCGAAAAACGGGCGACTCCACCTCCCGCTGGGAACCGAATAGGAAGAGTGCAACTGAAAAAAAGAAAAACAAAAGCGCAACTATTACCCCGACGTAAAGCAATAAAAACGCCTCCCGTTAAACATCTATATTAACTATCTGCCAGATGGCAAATATCCCAATCCCCTGCCAGAAAACACCAAAACAAATTGCAGCGATACCAAAACGATTGGTGATAAAATTTGTCATCATTTCCGTTCGGATAAAGTAAAAAACAAGGCCAAGGGCCACGGGGAGGAGAGAAATAATCATCCCCCCCATTTTCCCCTGAGCAGTAAGGGCACTGATCTGACCCTGCATTTTCATCCGTTCACGGATGGTGGTGCTTATCTGGTCAAGCACCTCGCTGAGGTTGCCCCCGACCTGCCGTTGAATTAAAATTGCGGTGACAAGCAAATCAAGGTCCTCACTGTCCATTCTCTCAACCAGTTTATTCAGAGCATCCTCGATTGAAATGCCGTATTTATTCTCCTGGATAACCCGATTAAATTCCTCGGACGCAGGAGGGGAGGCTTCCTCAGAGACCAGGTTCAGGGCCTGCACAAACCCATACCCGGACTTCAAACCATTGGCCATTAGAGTTATCAGATCAAGCAACTGGCCGTTGAACTTTTTCATCCGCCGGATGCGACTGAACCAGACGTAAATCACGGGAAAGATCCAGCCGAGGGCAAAGCCAACCAGCCCGAGGGCAGAAACCCGGGCGCTAAAAGTCAGCCAGGAAAGAAAACCTGAGATCAATCCGGTAATTATCATGACAATGAAACAAATTATTACATACTCAGCCGGACGGACCCGCAGACCGGCCCGCAGAAGCCAGTCCCGCATTTTTTCTCTGATTTCTTCACTAATTGCAGCATCGGAAAGTTTATCCGCAATGCCTTCAAGGAAAGTAACACTTTCAGCTTCATCCTGAACAGAACGCTGACGGGCTAATTCTTCTCGATAAGCCTGGTCAACATAGGGCCGGATGCGTTCCTTTATTGTAGCTCTTTTCTGACGTTCTTTTCGCTTAAGAGACAGAAGTACTCCAACAATACCGAGGGCGGATAGTAATAAAATTATGAGAAGAATAGTGGTTGGAGACATGTTCAGCTCTCCACAAAAAGGTCGGGAGGCAGTTCTATGCCCTCCTCCTTAAACCGCTGGAAGAAGGAAGGCCGAACTCCGGTGGGCTTGAGTTTACCAACAATTTCCCCCTCAACCATTCCCTCCTGGTCAAACGTAAAGATATCCTGCAACTGAACGTTTTCACCCTCCATCCCCATTATTTCTGTAACGTAAACGATTTTTCTGCTCCCATCCCGAAGCCTGGATTGCTGAACAATTACGTCAACCGCGGCCGAGATCTGTTCTCGGATGGCTCGCTGGGGCAATTCCATTCCGGCCATCATTACCAGGGTTTCCAGCCGGGAGACAGCTTCCCGGGGATTATTGGCATGAACTGTAGTAAGCGAACCGTCGTGACCGGTATTCATAGCTTGAAGCATGTCAAGGGCTTCAGCACCACGACATTCACCAACAATTACCCGGTCAGGCCGCATCCGCAGAGAATTCTTAACAAGATCCCGCATTGAAACTTCGCCTTCACCTTCAATGTTAGGAGGGCGAGTTTCCAACGAAACAAGATGATCCTGCTGGAGCTGAAGTTCAGCCGAATCCTCAATAGTAACTATCCTTTCACCTTCGGGGATAAAACCGGAGAGCACATTAAGAGTCGTTGTTTTCCCGGAGCCGGTTCCACCGGAGACCACTATGTTCAGGGAGGCATCTACACAACCTTCGAGAAACTCGGCCATCTGCCGGGTCATCGTACCAAAGCCGATTAAATCCTCCACCCCGAAGGGATCTTCGGCAAATTTTCGAATAGTAACCGTAGGGCCGTTAAGAGCAAGCGGGGGAATAATTATATTCACACGAGAGCCGTCAGCCAGGCGGGCATCACAGTAAGGCTGGCTTTCATCGACCCGGCGGCCCAGGGGAGCAACTATTTTCTGGATAATATTCATTAAATGGTCTTCATTTTTGAAGGTAACATCGGCCAGGGTCAGATTACCATCACGTTCCACGTAAACCTGGTCAACGCCATTTACCATAATTTCAGTTACATCGGCGTCATCGAGCAATGGTTCAAGCGGACCCAGACCAAGAATTTCGTTGAGAAGCTCGTCAATGACCTTTTCGTGTTCTTTTCGGGAAAGATTTATGTCTTCCTCAGAGCCGACAGAAATAACCTGTTCTTCCACATTAGAACGGATTCTCTGGCGCTGGTCTTCCCCGCCTTCTCCCCGAATAGCCTCAGTCCCAAGCTGATTTACCACCCGCTCGTGGACTTCTTCTTTAAGTCTTTCTTCAGGGGAAGAAAAATCTTCCTCGGAAGACTCTTTTTTCTGGGCGGGCGCTTTATCCTTGGCCTCTTCAAGTCGCTGTAAAAGTGACATAACAAATTACCCACTTGTTAAAATAGCTCTACAGGAATTAAATTTACCCCCGGAAATTTCTCCAGCTTAACATTATAACAAAAGTTTTTACAAACAGTATATTCCAAGGTTATACAGAACAGAACTTCAAAATGACTCTTCCCCCGTCGAGGGGGAAGAGTTTTTGGAGGAGACTCCTCAATTAAAGGTCTAAATCAAGCTGGCTTCCGGGGTCGGGGTCCCGGAATGACGTTTGATATTTTGTGTAAAGTGAGCGCTTTAAGCTGCCAGAGCTATTTATTTGTGAAGTCCGTTAGCTACCAGAGCCAGGAAAGTTATTCTTCGCCGGTGCTGACCACTATTGTTCCGGCCAGCTTGTCGTGCCAGGTCTGTTGTTTTTCATCCCACAGGGCCCACAAATAACCCAAGCCAAAAGGGAACATTGAAAGGAAGAGACCCAGCGTTCTTATAAAAGCGACGCCCAGGGGAATCGACTCCTGATCGGGAATTATAAGTTTTAAGTTCATCATTGCTTTACCGGGCGACTGACCCGAGAGATTAAAATAAGTGTAATATCCTCCAGCGGTAAGGGGACATAAAAACAGCGAAAAGATCCCGACCAATGTTCCCAATGGACCGCCAAGGAACTGAAAAGAAAATACGGAAAGTGAAGCCAGAACCACAAATACGAGAAAAAGCAAACCACGGTCAATGAGCCCGGCAAATAAACGCCGATCAAGCGTGGGTAGTTCCCCCGCCTGAACAGAAGATTCTTCTTCTTCCTCTTCTACCAGGTCTTCTTCCCGATCAAAGTAATCACGGACGATATTCTTGGTCAATTCAAACAGTTCCTGTGAAAATTCTGCTTCCGGATGAGAGAGAACCACCGGAGTACCTTCATCAATCGAGGGCATTACGACGGCACCCTGGCTTGGTAATCTACCAATCATTTTTTCTTCCAGAGCCTCCTCCACCTCTTCAACCTGAAGCTCAGAGTCAGGGACATCACGGTTCATCAGAATTCTGACATTCTCTCGAGAAAGACCCAGGCTATCCATCAAATCAAGCATCAATTTACCGTTTTTAATAGTTGGAAGCTCAAGGGTAAGCAAAAGTAAAATAATATCTGACTCTTCTACGGCAGCCATCACGGAGTCCGATATATGGGAGGAAGTGTCAATAATAACATAATCGTAATGCCGGCGCAAAGACTGAAGAATTTTGCGCACATCATCAGCTTCTACATACTCAGCTTCTTCAGGCCGGGCCGGGGAAGAAAGTAGTTCCACACCCGAGGCTTCATGAGTATGCATATAATCCTCCAGCAATTCAGCGTCCACCCTCTCCTCCTGCTTGGCATCCCGGGCAAGGGAGGCGATCATGGTGGTCGGCTTCATGTCCATCAGGATAGCATCGTCGCCAAACTGAAGATCAAGATCAACCAGCGCAACCCGTTTTTCTGTCTGTTTACGAAAAGAGCAGGCTAAATTAACGGCTAACAAGGAGCGGCCCACTCCTCCTTTAGTACTAAAAACAGAGAGAACTTTTCCCTGGCGCTTGGTTTTCCCGGCCGATCGGCCAGAAATTATTTCCGAGAATTTTTCCTGGCGCTGACGGGAAACAGAGACTATGTCCTTGACCGCGGAAATCAGTTCATCCGCTTCCAGGGGCTGGACCAGGTAATCATAAGCCCCGGCTCGGACAAGCTTCTGGGCCTGTTCAGTTGCTTCCATGTCCGGAACCAGCAAAAGAATTTCAAGCTGCGGAAATTCAATTGCCGCCTGTTTTACCAGGTTGAGAACTTCTTCTTCAGTCCCCAGACCAAGCGAGAGGACAAACAAATCCGGCTGATGTTCACGAAGGGAAGCAAGGCACTCGGCCGGTTCTTCCAGTTCAGCGGCCACTTCCATGGCCTGGTCGTGGAAGAGCATTTTTTTGATGTCAATTCTTTTTTGGACGTCCGGGTGGGCGAGGACTATACTTACAGTTTCCATCAGTTAAGCCTCACGATTAATCCATATCCGTGGGGGGAGAATCAGAAACAGAGGCGTTGGCGGGAAGTGTATCGGAACCAATAATAGAATTCTTCCTTCCCGCTGTTGTATCTCCTGACTGATTGGGAAGTCCCCGATCATTTTCGGTTAGCCGAACAATTTCTGCCGTTAAAAAGATAGTTATTTTGCTATTTGCTTTAGACTTTGTATTTTGTGAGAAGAAGAGACTCCCAATCAAAGGTATTTGACCAAGCAGCGGAACCTGATCCTGGCTTGAATCGGTCTGTTCTCGATTTAAGCCCCCTATTACAAGGGTTTGTTCATCCCGTAAAGCCACGTTTAATTCAGCAGTTCTTCGATCAACAGTAGGAGTATAAAAAGGATACTGATTACTGGCCGCCTGCTGGATAATGGGGTCACCAAGATCAATAATTTTCATCTCCGCGGTTAGGTCAAGCTGAATCACATCAGACCGCCCAATTAAGGGAGTGGCCTGTAAAGTAATCCCCCCTTCTTTGGTTTCCACAATGGGAGTTACATTTAACCCGCCCCCGTCAGTTTGACTGACGTTCCAGCCGGCAGTATAGCTCTGTTCGTTAACTATCTCTAACACAGCTTCCTGTTGGTTGCGAGTCATTACGTTCGGGGAGGAAATCAGGTTCACCAGCCCCTCGGATTCCAGGAATTGCATAGTTGCGGTAAGATTAAAAGCATTGGCGGGGTCAACCAGGTCCAGTTGAAGACCACCTACGTTATCAACTTTTCCCAGTTCGGGACTCAACGCAGCGTTGAGGTTCTGACCATCAACAGAGCCTTCATAATCCCAGTTTATCCCCATCTGCCGTTCAGCCTCATCAGTCATTTCAACAAACTTTGCTTCAATTCTGACCTGGGCCACGGTTTTAACGTCTATTTTTTTAAGAAAACTCACAATTTGTTGAACTTTATCTACTTTATCCACAAGCATCAGGGAATTGGTTTCTTCATCAATAATAACTTTACCCTTATCCGTCAGCATTGCCTCAACTTTCTTCTTCATCTCGTTCACAGGACGATTGGCCAGTTTTATGCGCCGGGTGTACATGGCCTTTTGACCGGGAACATCAATACGATCCAAAAGACGTTCGACTTTATCAAGAATTGAGGGGGGAGCAAGAACAAAAATTTTACCGGCTGCCGGATCCGAAAGGACAACTTCCCCCCGTTTCTTCAAAAGCTGCTCAAGGTAATTCTCAAACTCTGAAATTTCTCGATACTGGGGGGACAAAACCCGAAGCTCCATTCCCGTATCTTGCTGATCAAGCGCTTTTAAAACATCAGTACTTCTATTTTCCGGTAATTCACGAATCCGGAGCAAGTATTTACGAAGCCCTCTTTCAGTCCAGATATGAAGTGTTGACCGGCCAATTTGTTTTCCAAAAATAAGCAACTGTCGAGCATTTATAACCTGAACCCGAGCAACTTTTTCATTCCCAAGAACCACCCGTTTAATCGGGGAGGAAACACTTAAAACAGAGGCTGAATCAAGCGGGGCCTCTATTTGCCGCGGGGAAGCAGAGTCCACCGCCTGAAAGCTCCCAAGCAGGCAAAAAGTTATAATTGAAGTAGTGAAAAGGAGGAAAGCAAAGATTTTAAAATTAATATCCATTAGTATCCCGGTACCCTGTAAGTTTCTTCATCTTCACCCTGAATTACTTTAACAGAATGGGACTCCAGAAATTCCTCGGCCTCTTTGTGACCACGCGGATTAAACAATTCAAGGTTAGTCATTTTTCTCAAACCGTAATTGCTCTCCTGAATACGGGGACGCAAAATCAGGTAAAAATTCATACTTCTTTTTTCACTTTTCATCCCCTGGATAAGACTGATTTTTTCCGCTTCTTTTAGAGAAACGGCAAGAGTGATTCCATTATAGGTTACTTTGCCGCCCCCCTTTTTTCCACTTTTCTTTTTTTCAAGGGTTTTTTTACTCCAAATATTTCCATTCCGCTGGTTCAAAGCCAATACTTCCGCAGCATCTGCTACTTTCTGAAGCACATGGAGGCTTTCGCCCCCTGTGATTTCCTGCTTCCCACCAAAACCAGGAGTTTTGGGCTGATATACATAAAGATCAATAAAATCACCCGGTCGCAACTGATAGGCGATAAATTTTGAAACATCGACAGATATTTTTACAGCCCGCTTGTAGAGGGGGATAAAGTAAGAAAGTTGTTTTTTGCCTTTATACAAATCACTTTTTCTTAAAACATCGCCGGGAGATTTATGACGTTTTATTGCCTGACTAACGACTTTCTCCGGATCAGAAATTGCGTCCTCGGGAAAAACCGGGCGGGAAACCACTTTAAGCTGTTCGGTGCGAACCAGAGTATTAGTTTTTATGGGGCGGGCGGCAACAACCACATTTTTTTCTTCATTGTAGACGTGACTGGAGAGGACAGCTACATTGGCCGGAATTCCTGAACGGACCATCTTGCCAAGCAGGGATTCCATATTTTCAACAGCTTTATCCGGTTTTTTATTCACTTTAGCCATTTTGAGCATAGATTTATCCAACCGGTTGCCGGCCGGGACTGAATGGATTGATTTAACTATTTTAAATTTATCTCGTAAATCCGCAGGAGTCAGCTTGGAATTTTTATTGAGGTCCCGATCGGCAACCCTGCCAACAATTTTTTCGGAGTCAGTGATGTACTTTTTTTCCACAGGATCACTGAATTGTTTCATCTTCAAAAGATTACCGGTAATTTTTTGGTTTTCGGAAACATTACGAGTTAAGACAGGGGCGGGATAAGTTTTACTGCTGCTCAAATAAAAAGCAGCAAACATGGCAAGGACAAGAAAAGCCGCAACTATGAACAAAGTGACTGCTATAATAATCATTGTCCGGTTCTGCATTTACCTGGCACCCTGGTTAAAAAATAGAATATCTAAATGCAGTCTCCATTATTTCTTATATACACTCACAAATAATATAGCACATATTTTAGTGGTGTAAAACAATTAATCTGGCAAAAATAAGATTTTTTTACCAAACCCCTTTTCGCAGAGAGCTTACTTAAGGACCAACAACAGGATTCTGGTTCAACCTATTGTCACCGTGATCAAATTTATCCTCTACTCCGTCGTTATCGAAATCATAGGGAAAATTATCATTACCGAGGGAAGTCCCATCACCGTCGGGGTCAGCGTTTCCGGCAGTATCTAACTGTCCGGTCCCGTCGCGATGCATCGGGTGAACCCAGGGGGTATCGCTCGTTTGATCGAGATAATAGAGTACATACTCCGCTTCCCGCGAATCAGCCAAACCGTCCCGATCCATGTCATTGGGCGCCTGAATGGTGTGAGAGCCAACGATGGGATTAGTGGCGGTAATCGGGCCCAGGAAAGGGATATAGATACCGATTCTATAAACAATTCCCACCCTGATTTCATACCGCTGGGCCCAGAAGATATACTCGGCAACATTTTTTTTACCGGGGGACAGCTCAGTATGGTCGGCAAACGGAAAAGCCATGCCGGGGAGGGGCGCAATCATCTGGTCTGTTTTCGGGTTCCGGACTTCAACTATTACTCCCTGTTTAGAGACCTTTTGCGCGAGAAAAGCACCGGCCAGCAAATTATCTGTTTCCCGAACTAAAGTTGCCTTAATTTTTGAAATTGGTGCTCCCCAGGACGCATAAATTGCAGCATTGTTGACCGCCTGATTTATAACAGATATATTGTGAAGAAAAGCACCGGTTTCATAAATTCCAATACCAATCATCAGACAAAGAAGGACCACTAACATTAACTCGACTATTGCCTGCCCCGCTTCAGAATTCCTCAGGGCCTGAGACAATTTATTAGTGAGCCAGCGGATTATTTGGATGATCATCGAATTTATCCTCCCAGCCATCGTTATCCATGTCGTATTCCACCCGAATATCCAGCATAAATTCGTCGCGCCCACTGTTTTTCACGGGCCAGCTCGGAACCTTTCGACGAAATAGCTTAGAGGGAGCCTCACTTTTATCGTCCCAGATCGGAGGAGCGTGGTAGGTACCACCGAACCATTCTTCCCACCAGCGCCCATCCGGATCCTGGTTTGCTGCTCCGGCAAGTGGTAAAGAGGGCTGGCGGCTGATAAAATAACCGGCACCAACGGCATTATTCATGTAAGCGACGGTCAGGGTATCACCGGACCATTTAATTCCATCCCCGTCCGCATCGGTATCAGAACCGTCAAACCTGTATTCATCTACCGTGCCGTTGTTATCGTGATCGTTAGGATTAGTATTCGGAAAAAACTGGTAACCATCACAGCTCTTCCCCGGTCCTTCCAGGCTATCTTTACAGCCGTCACGGTCCTGATCATTTTGCTGGACAATCAAGGTCCGACTGCGGACCGGCAGTTCTACCGTAAACTGGTACATACCAAGCAGAGAGAAACCAAAAATAGAGTCCATGGAGACACGGACTTCCCGACCATCAACGCGGTGCATTTCCCTTTCAGGTTTTACCTGGATTGGCTGAGGATGGGCAATAAAAGTTAAGGTGGGAAAATAGCGACTTGTAACAATCTGGCCGGCAGATTCTTTTATTTCACTGTTGGAAGCTCCAAGGCCCGCCTGCCGAGCTCCCCTGGCAACGGCGTGATAAAAGAGGTTATGATTATAGATAAGAATCCCGAGATCAATAACAAAAAATATGAACAGGACAAAAACAACAAAGGAAAGAGCGAATTCCACCATATACTGTCCTTGCTCATCAGCAATGGCCCGGAGACTCAAGCATATAGACCTCCATTAACCGCAAACTAAAATAAGGTAACTACTCAGCTATCCTCTTTCCCCTGGCGGGAGAGGGCCTGTCTTGCGTACGTCAGGCCCCCCCATCAAGGAAGAAAAAATTAGGTGAGTAGTTACAAAATAAGAAAAGCCCCGGTCCGTTTAAACCGGGCCGGGGGTCTGGGGCAAATTCAGGGTTAGTTGCTTCTAATCCGGGTAAATTGTAGGAGTAAATTCCGGCTGGCCTTCA
>CAZVWJ010000060.1:0-14658 GCA_964631325.1 uncultured bacterium
TGAACCCGCATATCCACCTTGGAAGGGTGGTGTTCTACCATTGAACTACCCCCGCGAAAAACCAGAACTAAAAATGGTCGGGGCGGCCGGATTTGAACCGGCGGCCTCTGCGTCCCGAACGCAGCGCTCTAGCCAAGCTGAGCCACGCCCCGATATATTCAAACTTAGCCAGTAAGGCTAAAAAGTGTACATTGAGCCTGCTTATTTTTCAACAAGATGAAAAATTACCCTCAGTAATACGGTGTACGGGTAAGATGATGGTGCCAGTTAAGCCGGCGTTCGTCTTCATTCTGAGCAGCGCAGACGGATTGGAAGGAACAATTTTCACAATCTCCGGGAAAACATCCCTGGACAGCAGTCTGCCACATAATTGAATCAACCCGACCCGAATTAAGACCGGTATTCCCGGGAAGTTCAGTTGCAAATTCAGCCACTATTTCAACAGTATTTTCCCGTATCTCATGCTCTACCGGATGACTCATTGGCAGTTCTACCGGCTCGGTAAAAAACATCTCAATTTGCTCCGATACATCCCAGAGGCCGGTTTTTAGACAAAATAGAGGCAACATGTAATCCGGCTGAGCTTTTAATTCTTCCACGCCGGAAAAATTCGTAACCCGGTCATAATCGTCCGCTTCGGAAAACTGATTTTCCGGCGGCATATTCTCATCCCGCCGATCCACAATCATTTTAAAGAGTAGCTGCGATAATTTCCGAAAGGGATCACCAAAAGAATAAGGGAAATATTTTTCCAGGCTGTTATTAAATTCAGCCAGTTCTTCCTGGCACCGACAGAATTCCAAAAATGAGGGTCCACAATTATGATCCTCAGCAAATTTTTGAAGTCCCTGGCCCAGCTCGTTTATCTTCTTGACTCGCTGCCTTAGCAGCGGTATTGAGCAATTTCCGCTAATCCGATCGGCAAAAATACGACGCACCTGCTCAACCTCAAGTTGAGAATACGTTTCAGCAGATAGCTCTAAAAGATCCGACTGGCGGGCCTCGGCCAAACAATAAGCAAGAGCAAATACATCGCGAAGTTGAGTTCCTCCCCGGCTACTAACCCCCCAGGTGGTTACTTTTTGCCGAGCTAATTGCCAGTAAGAAAAATTTAGTGCTCCAAGTAAAAACAAAAACTCCAGTGCTTTACTATTATTTTTTGATGGGAATAAAAAGATATTTTCAACCTCTCGGGGCTGCTGCCAGGGGGCTAACCCGGTAGACACTTGGCCAATTAATTCTTTGAATTTAGCTAAAATATTTTCTCTCTTATCCGTATTCACAGAAATCATTTCTGAATCCTTTCGATGAGTCCACTCTAAAAAGGTATCTAACGAAAAATTTAACACCTAAACAGTCTTGCAAACCCATTTTCTCCCCCATCTGAATAACACGTACGCGTCACAGGCCTTTCCCCCGTCGAGGGGGAAGACTTTTTAGAGGGAATCCTTTCGATCAAAATAAAAATAATAGTAACGGAAACAAACTCAAAAAGATTACCAACCAAAAAAACATTTAAACAGTTACCTGTAACTGATATAATACATGTAAATTAAAAGTGAGGTCATAGTATGTCAAATTCAGATCCAAGCATTTGTCACGATGAAAATAACGGTAAGTTTTACATCCCCTACTCTGATAAACAGGCTGTCTTACGTTACAGTCAGGATGAGGACACTAGTACTATAACCTTTCACTCTATTTTTGTCCCCCCATCTTTACGTAAAGATGGTCTGGGAGAAAAAATAGTTAATTACGCCTACCAATACGCCAAAGAAAATTCTTTCGCTACTCACCCTGAAACCGCAGAAGATTTTTTTGCCCAGGAGAACGAACATATCTAAAATTGGGTAATTATTAACCAATTTCCCCACCTTACAAGTAAATAATACATCTGCTATAAATAAATCCGCTTAGCTTGCCCCTGTAGTTCATAATGCTTCCTGGTATAAAATTTGCTTATCTTTAAAGATGGAGGCCTGGTGCCGGTTTTAATATCATTGTAGAAAGAAAGGTTCTTTGACATTATGAATTCCCCAGGGGCGGAACCCGGGAATAAAACTAGAATAAGTAAGAAACAATTGCAGTATTTCTGTGACCTGGTCTACGATGAAGCCGGCTTGCTCCTGAACAATGAGAAATACAGAAAACGACTTGCTGACAAGATTTTGAAACGCATGAAAAAATTAGAAATAGAGGAACCTCAAAAATATTATGAATACCTATGGTTCACCGAAGAAAGTAACAAGGAATTACGAAAATTAATCAATACCTGCGTAGTCAACGAAACTCTATTTTATCGCTATAAAAAACAACTAAAAATACTGCAAAACAAAATATTCCCCAAATTAATCCGGTCCCGTCAAAAGGATAACTCGGCTCCGTTAAAAATTCTTTCCGCCGGCTGCAGCACGGGGGCCGAACCTTATTCTCTGGCAATTACTTACCTCGAAGTCTGTAAAAATTTAGGTTTTGACCAAAATAACCCGGGTTTAAAAATCATTGGAGCGGATGTCAGCGAAAAAGCCTTGAAAAAAGCACGGAAGGGAGAATACTCTCCACGTGTAGCAGAGAATGCACCCAAATCTATTGTTAAAAAATATTTCAAGAAAAGAAAAAATAACTACCGACTAATCCACTCTGTTAAACGGCTGGTAAATTTTCGTTATCTGAATCTTGCAGATTCCAAGTTACCTCGCCATCTGGATATGATTTTTTGTCGCAACGTATTAATTTACCTCGACAAATACGTTCGAAATAAAATTATACATAAATTTCACCGGTCATTAAAAAACAAAGGACTGCTCCTCCTGGGGCCAGCAGAACTTGTTACACCACCAGGAGAATTTTTTAAAGCTTACCAGGAAAATAATCTACAAATTTTTACTAAGTGGACCACCGATTGCCAATTAATCTCAATCTGGGAAAATCCAAAAACAACAGTTGAAAGTTCTAAAGAAAGAACTGAAAATTATTCAAAAAACGATAAACAAAGACCGAACCACGTTACCCCACCCCCGGAGATAAAATCCGTGAAATCACCGGATGGAAAAAAGCAATTTATCGAAATCAAAGGAATCATCGACAATAATATACCTTATAAAAAATTCCGAAAGATTCTCAATCGAAAAATTATTCCCGGAAAAATGATCTACTTCGTTGACCTACTGAAGGTTAAACATATTTCGAACATTCAGCTTCGTCAAATCGGATCAGTGCTAAAAAAATTAAAACACGAGGAGGGAGCAAAAACAGTAATCATTACTAAAGAGGAAAAAATTAGAAAATGGCTTTTGGCTAATCCAAAAACAAAAAATCCAAAACCCCGTAGCAACCGCCCCAAATTTGCACCGCCATTGAAGAATTCACTCTAAAAAGATCTTAAAACAGGTTTTTTAATGCCGGGAGGTCTTTAAAACCAGTTTTCACCCCTATCTAACTCTTCCCCCGTCGAGGGGGAAGAGTTTTTAGAAGGGACTCATTGAAGGAAGCTGAAGAAAATATTTAATCAAAAAGAGAAAACAGGGGTTTTTACTTACTTTTTATGGTTGCTGTTTGAGGTTAATAAACTAAAATATACTCTACGTTCTAAAAATCACAGCCAGAATGGGTTTTATCATCTATCATGCAATTAAGTATCCGTTACAAGGCAACTATCTTTTTACTTTTATTAGTCCTGGTTGGAGGGGGAATAGCTACCTATTCGCACATCAATTCCCGGATCCAGGCCAGGTTTGAAGAGATGCAGACAAGGGCCTATTCAATGGCCCAGATGATTGGTTTACTGTTCACTAATCAGCTTCTGACCGGTAAATCAGTTAATGAAACCCTCCAGATACAAATGGATGTGTGGCTCTCCGAAATTCCCCAGACAGAATATTTGGTAGTATTTGACTCGCGCGGTGAAATTATTTATTCTACCAGGGGAAACAGTAATCTCAATTTAAAACTCCCCCCAAAAAAATTTAACCGAACCATGCACAGTCAAAAACAACAAATCTCGAGAGTTAACAGTAAAAAACATCTTATTGACATGCTAATCCCAATCAAACAATTTCACACTGATTTCGGCTTGATTCGTCTTGGCTATAACATGGATCGATTTAGTTCAGACAGAAATACAATTATAATATATTATGGGGTTGTAGGCAGTATTATTCTTGTTTTTACTTTTATTTTTACCAACTACGTTGCGGGGATGTTAATTGAACAAATTGAAGAATTAGAGCGGGTTACAACGCGGCTGGGTGAAGGAGATCTTTCTGCTCGCTCCGAGGTGAATACCGGTGATGAAATCGAAAGACTGGGTGAAAACTTCAATGTGATGGCGGAAAAACTGGAAGAGAGAATAAACGATCTAAGAACTATCCAGGAATTAAACAAACGGATCAGTGCAAAATTAAGGCCTGAAGATTTATATGATCACATAATAAACGTTCTTTACGAAACCTGGGAATTAAATCATATAAACCTCCTGCTTTACAACGATTCTAAAAATCAGCTCAAGGTAACAGCGGGACTAAACGTCACCAAAAACCAGGCGTGGAAACGGGAAGACAACCCGGAACTCTTCCACCAACTGGAAGAAATAAAGGAATATGAGAGTACAGCGAAAAAAATAAAAGGAGTAAATATACGTCAGTTGTTCAACCTGTCAGATCAAACTCCGTTAAGTGAAATTTTAATTTTCCGACTAAAAACAGAATCTTTCAACCTGGGATATTTACTTTTAGCTCTGGAAACTCGAGATTTTACGAAAGATGAAATCAACCTCATTTCAATTTTATCTGATCAAATTCAAATTGCGCTCGAGAACACCAAACACTACACCCGGGCAGTGACAGATGATCTAACTGAACTTTACAACCGTCGATTTTTTGATCTCCAGCTTCAAAAAGAACTGAAAGAGCCTGAAAAACCAACTTCGCTGGCGATGATTGACATTGATGATTTTAAACACTACAACGATTCTTTTGGGCATCCGGCAGGAGATGAAGTATTACGTAAATTAGCTCAGACATTTGAGGAACAAGTCAGAACTGCCGACACCTACGGTACAGCCCGGGACCTGGATACCGTCTGTAGATACGGGGGGGAAGAATTTTCAATAATTCTACCAAACACGGAACTTGAAGACGCTGTGACAGTAAGCCAGAGGATACGGGAAGCTGTGGCAAACATTGAAATATTTGAAATTCAGGTTACCATCAGCGTCGGTGTGGCTGAACAAAAAAACGGAGAAGATAGTGAAAGTTTAATTAACCGGGCAGACGAAGCTCTCTACCAGGCCAAAAAGAAAGGGAAAAACCGAGTATGCAGAGCAGAATAGCTTGCTTGATTACGGCCGGGTTAATCTTTCTCAGCATAATGGGATGCGGTTACCCGGGTGATCTCGATGAAAATTTTAATTTTAAAAAGGCAGATTCTCTCAATCAGATACGAATTTCCCTGGGCCGTGTTCCCGCGGAAACAGTAATTAAACTACTCAAAAATAACGCGCCTCTGATCAAGATAATTGAAAACAAATTGGAAGTTAATATGCAAATAAAATTTGCCCAGGAATACAGTCAGATTATAGAAAATATGGAAAAAGAAAAATACAGCGCAGCTCTACTTGGCCCCCTGGCGGTAGTTCGCTATGAAAATTCCGTGGAAACTCCCCTATACACACCACTTGTACGCCCAATCAGATACGGAGCTGATCATTATTCCGGCATTATTTTCACCAATAACAAAAATAATATTGACTCTCTCAGCGACCTAAAAGGAAAATCAATAGCTTTCGTAGATCGTGCTTCAGCTTCAGGCTATTTATTTCCCCGTGCCACTTTGATAGACGCCGGACTATCCTTGCGGAAGGATTTTGAAAATATAAACTTCCTGGGCCGGCATAATCTGGTTGTTCGAGCCGTCTACAAAGGAAAATTTGCCGCGGGGGCAACTTTCAAGGATGCCCGTCCGGGCGTTCTACCGGAAGACGTGAAAGCGGACGAGGTGTTACCAATTTTGGCGGAAACTAAAAAAATCCCCACTTCACCGATAATGATCCACGACAAATTCAAACACAAATACCCAAAGTTAACCAAAAAATTACAAAACTTGCTAACTTCGCTTCACAATACTAAACAAGGAAGAAAGGCACTTAATAAAATCAATGTAGACAGGTATATTAAAGCAGAATCCGAAGATTATAAAGAGGTAAGAAAAGTTTTCCAGACTTTGCAGAAGCGCTGAATATCCCTTTTTTATAAAAATCCAGCCGATTTTTTCTTCCTCACGGGGAAAGTGTATCAAGAGTAGTATTTAGTTTATCCAGTAATTCGTCCACCTGAGTCTCATCGATAATTAAGGGAGGAACAAAACGGAGACAGTTATCTCCGGCGATGCCAACAATCAACCCATTTTCCCGGGCTTTATTCATCGCCTTTGAAGCATCCACCGAGTCCGCAAGCACCAGGGCCTGCATCAGGCCAATTCCCCGTTCAGCTTCAACGAATTGATACTTTCCCACTAAATCCACCAGCCCCGTTTGAAGTCGTTTTGACTGCCGGCGCACATTAGCAAGAATATCCTCAACCTCAATCGCTTCCAGCACAGCAAGGGCCATTTTACAGACAAAGGGATTGCCACCAAAAGTGGAAGCGTGTTCACCGGACTGCAGCCCCGCCTCTTTTAGTTCACGACGAACAAGCAATGCCCCGATGGGAACGCCGCCCCCCAACCCTTTTGCCAGGGTAACCAGGTCAGGCTGAAGGTCATAGTGCTGATGGCAGAAAAACTCACCGGAGCGCCCCATCCCGGTCTGAACTTCATCAAGCACAAGCAGGACATCATTGGCGGTACAAATTTCCCGCACCCCTTCAAAATAAGCTGGTGCAGCCGGAATAACTCCACCCTCGCCCTGGACGGGTTCCATCAACAGGGCGCAGGTATCAGAATTAATCCGGGCTTCCAGGGCCTCAAGGTCATTGTAGGGAACATAATCAAAACCCTCGGGCAGAGGCTCAAAACCAGCCCGATATTTTTCCTGCCCGGTTGCGGCCAGGGCGCCAAGAGTGCGACCGTGAAAAGAATTTTGAAAGGTAAGGATTTCCCGCCCTCCACTGCCCCGACGCTGACTGAACCGGCGCACAAATTTAATCGCCGCTTCATTTGCTTCGGCGCCACTGTTACAGAAAAAAGCCGCAGCTTCAAAACTGATCCCCGAAAGACGACGAGCAAGTTTAAATTGTTCTTTAATGTGAAATAGATTTGAAACGTGGTAAATATCATTTGCCGCTTTTTCTGCCGTCTCGACAAGATACGGATGGCGATAACCGAGTATATTAACCGCGATTCCGGCAAGTGCATCCAGGTAACGGTTACCCGCTTCATCGTAAAGTAAGGCTCCGGCACCTCGTTCAAAGCTGACCGGTAAACGGTCATATACTGGGATTAAATACTCCTCCGCTTCTTCAAACCACTCACTCATTTTTCGCGTCTCCAGCAATTATTTGAGTCCCTATCCCCTGGTCTGTTAACAGTTCCAGCAACAGTGAATGAAGCCAGCTACCATCAATAATATGCGTTTTTTCAACGCCCCCCTGCAGAGCATGACAACCTGCTTTCGCTTTGGGGACCATTCCACCGGCGATAGTTTCATTCTCAATTAAATCACTGACCGAATCAGTAGTAACAGTTGAAAGTAATTCCCCCTCAGACATAATCCCCTGAACGTCAGTGAGGAAAATCAAGCGGCGAGCAGAAAGGGAGGCGGCAAGGGAACCGGCAACGGCATCCGCATTCATATTGTAGGTAGTTCCCTGTTCATCAACACCAATCGGGGCAATAACCGGGACGTAGGACTTTTCCTCAAGCAGTTCGAGGGGAAGCGGATTAACATCTTTGACTTCTCCCACCTGGCCGAGATCCACCTCAGAATCCTGCCGGGATTGAAGAGCCCGGGCACAGAACATCTGGCCATCTTTACCGGAAAGGCCAATCGCTCGCGCCCCGGCCCGGTTAATTAAATCAACCAGGTCTTTGTTAACCCGCCCGGCAAGAACCATCTCCACGACTTCCATGGTCTCAGCATCAGTTACCCGCTGGCCCTCCACAAACTGGCTACTTATCCCCATCTTCTCCAGGGTAGCTCCTATGGCCGGCCCGCCTCCATGAACCACAAGGGGTTTTAAACCAACATACTGAAGCAAGACAATGTCCTCGGCCACAGATTTTTTCAGTTGTTCGTCCTGCATTACACTGCCGCCGAATTTGATTACAATTTTCTCTCCGTGAAATTTCTGGATATAGGGCAGAGCCTCGGCAAGAATTTTAGCCCGGTCATCCAAATTATCTCTACTCACGGCTACCTTTTTTCACCACTCTGCCAGCGCCAGAAGGCCGCTGGCCCTTTCAAAACATCATCTTCGCGCAGTTGCCCGAGAGTCACAACAGGAAGACCTTTAAACTGTTCCATTATGTAATTCTGCATTTGATCTTTTACCGAAGAAAGCCATTGTTTGTAAGAACCGGTTAGGCCACCAGTTAAGACTATCCTCTCCGGATCAAGCATCATGATGACAGTGCCCAGCAAGTGAGCTAACTTTAATTCAAATTTTCCCCGGAGCTGACGTAAATCCTCGTTATCGGTGGTGAAAAATTCGGGAAGTTCACAGGTAACATCAATTTTTTTCATCTGATTCTTCAATCCTTTACCGGACAACCAGGTAAGAGCACTGCCCGGTGGGAGATCCTCGAAAACTTCCCCTTCAGTCTCCAAACTGACGTGCTCCAGTTCCATAATCGAACCGCGACGACCCTGCTGGGGCTTCCCCCCCCACAGCAGAGCCGAGCCCATGTTTTCTCCAAGCGAAATAACGACTCCACTGTTCATTCCGCTTAATTCTCCCTGAAGCCACTCTCCGACCAATAAAGCTTCCACGTCATTAACCAATTGTACAGGCCGGCCGAGTTCATCCTGGATTTTGCCGAGGGCTGTTGCTTCTTCCATCCAGGGAAGATCCGCACACCGGCTGCGAACGTAATTATCCTCCCAGTCCACGGTAGCCGGGAGGGCAATAGTTATTCCTTCCACCAAGTATTCTTCCTCGTATTCTCGGAGGAGGTCAATAAAATTATCAAGTCCTTTTTCACGTATATCAGCCGTGGCGTGCTGACTGACGTCGGAAACGTTACCGGCTTCATCCACCCGGCCAATTTTACAGGTAGCCCCCCCAATATCAACTGAAATAACTGACGCCTTTTCTTCCATTGTTTACTGCCTCCTTCTGTATAACATGAACAACCTCGCTCGTGTTTGTAGATTCAATTTTAACTCAACGAATATCGTTCGATAAAGCTGTTTTTATCCAGAGTAACATTACTGCTAAGAACACAATATTATAGCTTGAAAGAAGCCGTAAACACAGCAATTTATTTAGCCCACAATAATAGAATTATGAGCCGACCGAAGTTACGGAAAGAAGAACAAATAACAAATTTCTCCGTCTTTCAGTGAAGAAAAGTTTATTATGCCATAAAAAATAATCATGCCCTTTCTCCGGCAACCAATTACTCCTGAACCATTGGACAATTGTCCAATGGTTCAGTAATTCAGAGCTAATGAAAGAAAGGCAATATTTTACAAATGAGTTTTATAACCGGCTACAAACAGAGAGAACGGTAAGTTATAATATTTACGTTTTGCCGGGGTAGCTCAGTGGGAGAGCGGCTCACTCGTAATGAGCAGGTCGGCGGTTCGAATCCGCTCCCCGGCTTTTGTTAGTCGTGGCCACCGTGCTGACGTAGAAATTCAACCACTTCGATACGTCCCGCCTCCCGAGCCAACTGCAGGGGAGTCTTACCAGCCGCGGAAAGAACATTGAGATCAGCCCATTTTTCCTCCAACAAACTCACAATTTCAAGCTGACCTTCTGCCGCAGCCTGGTGAAGCGGAGTCCAGCCCCGATTGGTTTTTAAATCAATCTTAGCTTTATTATTGAGCAAGAACTGAGCCACATTTACCTGCGCAGATTTTATAGCTGAATGCAAAGGAGTCCAGCCGTTTTTATCTTGAATATTCACCCGGGCTCCTTTGTTCACCAGCAACCGGACAAGTTTCTGGTTACCATCAGCGGCCGCCAGGTGAAGCACCGTGGCCCCGTCATCCCGGGGGATATTTACCTTTGCTCCCGATTTAATAAGCTCTGCGGCCTGCTTATAAGAGTTCTGCCGGACCGCGAGGTGGAGGGGGAGAGCGCCAGCATTATTCTGAACGTTCACCCGGGCTCCCTGGTTAAGCAGGTAACGAATGGCTTCCCTATTTTTTTGCCGGACAGCCAGATGCAGAACTGTATTCCCCTTATTTGAGGGTAGATTTACTTTCGCTCCAGCCTCCATTAGACTTTTGATGATGCCCAGTGAACCCTGGCTAACTGCAAGATGAAGCGGAGTCCAACTATCTGCTCTTTTGAAATTTACTTTTGCACCGTGCTGATTCAAACAATTAATTAATTTTGAAGAATTGTTCTTTACCGCCATAAATACTGCTTTTTTCACTTCTTGTTTCGCCGGTTGCAACCGCGCTCCTTTTTGTAATAACAGACAAACTATTTCAGAATTCTCTTTCGTTAGTGCCCGCTCAAGCGGAGTTGTTTCACCAGCCAGTCTGGCATTAGCATTAACTCCTTGTTTCAGGATTGTTTTGATCCGTGACAACTCCCCGCGATCAATTGCTCGATGCAGGTCAGCCGCCCGGGGAGCACAACCAAACAAAACCAACGTTAACGCAAAAAAAGTCAAAAGATTTCGAAAACGAACAAACATTCTTATAGTTAGCCTCCTTTTTTTCAGGGAAGGTCTATTTATCTATATTGAAAATCCCTGGTTAAGTTCAACCCTCTCCTGAGAGCTTCCGCTCACAAAATGCTTACAAAAAGATATAATTACTCTGGAAATAGGATATATCTTCATTCAGTAAATTTGAAGGAGGAAAGTTAAATGAACTCAGTGAAAGAACAATTCCTAAAAAAGGAACTGCTGGGATTAGCAAAACGAAGTAAGATAACACGGCGTAATGATATGGAGTTGGGAAGTAATAAGATTATAAAGGATAACCTAACTATACAACTGGCCGACATCTGGGGATTTTGTTACGGTGTTCTTTATGCACTTGAGGAAGTAGGACGGGTACTTGAAGAAAACCCTCAAAAAAAAATTTGGGTCCTGGGAGATTTAATTCACAATCCCCGGGTTAACGAAAAGCTTAAACAATTGGGGGCGGAATTTATTGGTTTTACCGATATCGCCCAAATTCAAAAGGGTGATCTGGTAATTATCCCTGCCTTTGGGACAAAGAAAAAAGTCCTTAAGAAACTAAAAAACTTAGACATTGAACTTATCAACACCACCTGTCCGGAAGTTCAAAAAGTGGAAAAAAAAGTTAGAAAATTCAATCAGCAGGACTACACGGTCATCATTCACGGTAAATACGAACACCAGGAGTCAATTGCCACCAGTTCCTACGCCAATAAATACTTAATTGTCAGAAATTTATCCGAGGCTAAATATATCTGTAATTATCTCTCCGGCGGCAAGGAAAAAGATAAATTTTTAGAAAAATTCAGTAATGCTACACCTGAGCATTTTGATCCCGAACAAGATCTCAAGAAGATCGGGCTGGCAAACCAGACAACGATGTTAATGAACGATTCCCTACAAATTTTTAATTTATTTCAGGAAACTATTGAAGCCAGAGACGGAAATTTGAAAAATATTGAGACAATTGAAACAATTTGTAGTGCCACCCAGGACAGGCAAGATGCAATGAAAGCACTTATCAAAGAAGACAATTTCGATTTTTTTCTCGTGGTAGGAGGACATATAAGTTCCAATACTCAGAACCTGGCCCGAACGGTCAACAATTCAAGTAACATCCCGGTTTATCACGTAGAGGAAGCAACTGATTTTTCTCAAGATAAAATTAGATATTTACCGGCCGGAAAAAAAGAAACCACGGAAAAAGAAAACTGGCTGCCGGCGGGTAAAATAAATGTCGGAATTACTGCGGGCGCAAGCACTCCCCACTCCCAACTTGAAGAAGTGATCCACAAATTACTTGATATTTATTGAGCCACGCATTTTAAAATAATTCCCGGCCGGTACTGAGATAAGCATTTTGAGTTTTTTATTTTTTTAAGTACCTGGATTCAACTAACAAGTGCAACAACTTCCCTTCCAACATCCCCCCCTTGATGGGGGAAGATGGGGGTGGACACTGTTCGCGTTATCGTCCCCCTCCCCTTAATCCCCTCCCACCAGGGGAGGGGAGATATAGTGGCAGTCGTTGGTGTTTTATGTTGCACTTGGCTGTTGAATTCACCGTACATAAAAATGGCCGGGTGCTCGCCGCGAGCACCCGGCCAACACTATAATAAGTGCGTTAGAGTGCAAGTTCTACCGATGGGAAGTCTTTAGCTCTCACAAGAGGGAGCTTGAACTTAAGCACTCTACTATATAGTTTCGTTATCAGGGGGAAAAACTTTAACTTTTTTTCGAAAAAAGTCTAGGTAGTGAGGGATTCAAGGAAAATTCGGAGGTCCTCACTATATTCAGAATTACGTATTTTCTCCAGGGCTTTTTGCTGGATCTGCCGGATACGCTCACGGGTCAAATCTAATTTCTCGCCGACTTCCTCAAGGGTCAATTCTTCTTTTCCTTTGAGTCCGTAACGGTGCAAAAAAACAATTTTTTCTTTCTCGGAGAGTTCCTCATCAATCGCAGTCCACAGCTTATCCTTCATCATCTGTTCGTCAAACCAGTGTTCAGCATTTTCCGCCGAATCAGATTCGATCAAATTCTTCAACTCAGCATCATCGTGATCACCGACCGGGGTCTCAAGGGAGGTCGGGGCCTGCGAGTGGCGCATAATATGGGTGGCTTTTTCATAATTGATATTAAGAGCTTCAGCGACTTCCATCATATGCGGTTCACGACCTAATTCCTGCTGAAGTTCCTGGCGTTTGTCGTTCCATTTGCGAACCAGATCGATCATATAGACGGGCAAACGGATAGTCCGTCCTTTGTTGGAAATAGCCCGGAGAACCGACTGCCGGATCCACCAGGCTGCATAAGTGCTAAACCGAAATCCCTTCTTGTAGTCGTAGCGATCAACAGCCCGCATCAGGCCAAGGTTCCCCTCGTTTATCAGGTCATCAAAGCTAAGTCCACAATTTTGATATTTTTTGGCGATAGTTATAACAAGCCGAAGATTAGCCTGGACCATCTGGGAGTGGGCTTCCATATATTTCTCTTTATAGCGGTTCAAGCGCTGCATAAAACCGCTAAGATCATTCCCGGTAATCCCCTGATCCTTAAGAATATTATGAATCAATTCTTTGCTGGAACTCTTCAAGATAGTCTCAAAATGTTCCTCGGGAACATCGTACTCATCACACAGACCCGAAATACTATCCCGAGAGCGGTGAATTTGTCTGGAGAGTTCAATTTCTTCCTCCGGGCCAAGCAAATCAAGGTAGGAAATTTCCTGGAGATAAATCTGAAGGGAAGTTTTATTCAGCCGTGGTTTATCCATACTCTTACCGGTGGATTCAGCTACTTTAACGTCATTTGCCTGTAACTTTTCCAAAACCGGTTCAAGAGGGAGATTTTTTTCTTCAATAAATTCAGAAACTTCATCCAGGGTAAGCGTACCTTCTTTCACCCGGGCCCGCTTAAGTAAAGGGTTAACCTTTTTCTCTAATGTTTGTTCTTCCAAAGTCATCCCGACTCACCCAAAAAAAGCAGTGGATCTCGTGGTTCAAGCTTATATCTTATTTCAAAATAACAAAGTTTTTTCTCCGTTGTCCCCGACTTCCCCACCACTCCAATTTTCTCACCCCGATTAACCTGATCCCCTTCGGATACTGACGTCTTACTCAAATGAGCATAAACGGTGACAAAATTTTGATTATGAACAATGATTATAATTTTACCAAGTTCAGGCAAGGAATCCCACAGTCCCGCCATTTTTACTCGACCGGCCTCCGCAGCTTTTACAGGGGCACCAGACGGCGGATGAATTAAAATACCATTTTTGGTGGGATCACCACCGGGTTCAAAACGAGAAATAAGGCGCCCTTCACAGGGCCAGACCGGCGAAAAATTAACATTCGGAATCTTACTGGTATCACTTGCCCGTATTTTACTGGCCATTTCAGTGGTAGTATCCGCAGTTTTACTAATATTTTGTTTCCCGGCCTGGCTGGATGAACTGGGAATCCCCCCCTTCCCGGATAAGCCACTAGCAAGCTGTTTCTGATCCTTTAAACGACGGGGTATATTAATTTTATCACCCGGCATTATCTGCCGGGGATCTTTAATGTTATTAATTCGAAGGAGAGTATCAAGTGAAACGTCGTAAGCACGAGAAATCTCCCAGAGGGTCTCCCCCTGCCGTACCGTATGCACCATCCCCAGGCGGACAGCACAAGTAGAAAGCAAAGAGGCCACTGTAAGCAGAATAAAAATTATAATCCCGAGGCCAAGATAATTAATAGCTTTTCTAATAAACACCAGATAATCTACCCTGATATTAAGTTTAATTTCTCGCACCTTATACTACTTAAATTGAGCGATTCTATGGTGAGACTGCAAGATATCACCTGTTTCTATCATTCT
>CAZVWJ010000061.1:0-13870 GCA_964631325.1 uncultured bacterium
GATAGAAACAGGTGATATCTTGCAGACTCAACATAGAATCGCTCAATTTAGGTAAAAGTATCTTACCAAATCAATTTTAAATCAAGCAAAACAGGACAATTTTTAGATTCTAAAAAGAGACTACAGTATTTCATAAAAACAGAAAAGCCGATAATATAAAAGATTGTGGAAAGCTGGGCGGAGGGTTGATAAACTGTTTTTTAAGAGATCACGGGACGTATTTATTGGCAAATTTCAAAAAATATTGACCGGGACGGGATAATATGAAGGAAATCGGCGTCATTACAAGCTGTATTATGGATTTAACCTTTGAAGTGCCCGAATTGCCGCGGCCGGGCCAGACAGTATCAACCGAGAATTTTCACACCGGCTACGGGGGGAAAGGCGCCAACCAGGCAGTTGCGGCCGGGCGGACCGGCGGCGAGGTCCGGGTTATCGGTGCGGTCGGTAGTGACGATTTTGGCCGGGGAACCATAGAAAATTTTGAGGAAAACGGAATTGACGCCGAGTATATCTTCCAAACTGAAGATACCGGTACCGGCCTGGCCGCAATTTACGTGAACGAGAGCGGCGAGAACGCAATCGGCGTTGCTCCGCGGGCAAATCTCAGCCTGGGCCCGGAACAACTGGCAAAAATCCCCGACTCCTGGTTCGACCTGGAGATTATCGCCGGGGTCAACGAAGTCCATCCTGAGGTGTTAATTACCGGATTCCGCCGGGCCCGGGAAAACGGTGGGGTAACAACGGTGTATAACGCGGCGCCGGCCAAAGAAGTGCCCGAAAAGCTCTGGGAACTGACAGACATCCTCATTGTTAACGAGACCGAGGCTGAGTTTTACTGCGGACGCCTGCCCGACTGGGAACAGCCGGAACCGGCCCTGGAAGCGCTAAGCGAAAAAGGGGCCGAGACAATAATCCTCACCCTCGGCAAAAGTGGTGCTGTCGTTTACACCGAGAATGAACTAACCAAAGTGCCGGGACAGGAAGTTGAGACGGTGGACACCACCGGTGCCGGCGACGCCTTCATCGGCCGGTATTTGAGCGCCCTGGGCACCGGAAAAAATCAGCCAGAAGCGGTCCGGACAGCCAATGAATACGCCGCCCGGAGCGTCCAGGGCCCCGGCACCCAAAAATCCTTTCCTACCCTCTAACCTGCCTATTGTAAATTATTAGTTCAGCTTAATTTAATCGTCCGAGCGGAGAGCGATGAATTCGGTGAGTTGATTTTGAAATTGCAAAAGATTCAGGTTTAAATGGGCCAGGTCGGAATAAATCCCGACCATAGGTCCGGCCGCACGAGAATTGGCCAGGTCCATCTGATTCATCTTCCGGTTCAACCTGTCCACGCGCCTGTTTATTTTCGACTGAAGTTCTGATTTATCGCACTCGATTTTTTCCAGACATTCGAGCAGGGAACTTAAATCAGTTGTAACCTGGTGAAACTGGCCGGTGATCTCCGCCGCCGTGTCGGGCGCCAGCTCGTGCTTTTTTAAATTCAACAGTAAGTCCCAACCGTAATGGCTGATGTCGTTGATGGTATTCAGGAGACTCCGGTGAATTAGATTTTCCTGTTGACCGGCGGTATGGCCAAGAAACTGGCTTTCAGTTTCAATTTCGTCAAGATCGGAACGAAGCGCCCGGAGGGAGGCAAAGACTTCGCCAAAATTGTTCAAAAGTGAATCGTATTTTTCATCCGTGGGAGTTTCTTCGGAAATTTTTAACTCATTGTAGATATTCTCAAAGTGATCAACTAACTGCTGGCCACTGCTGACAAGGTGGAGAAAAAGCCGGTCCCGGTAACGAAACAGCGAAGAAAGAAAATTAAAGACGGCGGCGGTGCCGACTCCGATTAATATTGTCAGGTAGCGGAGATGGACGGCCCCGGCAAAAGAAGAGCCCTTCATCATTGGAATTACGGAGAGATAGACGACGGTAAACAGGGCGATAACGGTCCCCTGCTCCAGGTTTAAGCGCAAGCAGAAGAAAATAGTTATGCCCATGGCAAGGGCGGTGGATAAAATCGTGGGACGGGCGGCAAAATCAAACTGGAGCAACCAGACAACACCGGTAGTAACAGCAGTGGCGAGCACGGTGGCTTCCAGTTGAGTCCAGGAGTATTTTAGTCCGCGGTAAAGATTCGGCTGAAGGGTGAGGACGGCAATAAACGCACAGGAAAGGAGGCCACCGGGAGTAATTAAATTAGCCAGGTAGAGACTGGTCAGGGTGGCCAGAAAATACTTGAGGATAACGATAGAATAGCGCCGGATATGCATGTATTGAAGGGAAGTCATGGGCTAAAGGGAAGCTGAAATTTAGTAGTCGGAATCAGAGGTTTCACCGGAAACAATGGCAACTCCGGCGCTGGCTCCGATTCGTGAGGCGCCGGCGGCAATCATATCCACGGCTTCTTCGAAGCTGTGGACGCCGCCGCTGGCCTTGACTCCCATGTCGCCGCCAACAACCCGGCGCATCAGGGCGATATCATTCATCTTGGCGCCGCCCGGCCCGAAGCCGGTAGAAGTCTTCACAAAATCCGCCCCGGCTTCCTTACAGATCCGGGACGCTTCGGCTTTCTGGCTGTCGGAGAGCATGCCGGTTTCTAGAATTACTTTCAGTGTTCTTGATCCCGTCGCTTCCTTGACAGCAGCAACATCTTCCCGGACGTAATCGGTATCGCCTTCCTTCAGGGCCCCGATGTTCATTACCATGTCTATTTCATCAGCGCCGTTAGCAATCGCTTCCCGGCATTCCTGAACTTTTGTTGCGGTTGTAGTCGCTCCCAGGGGGAAACCGATAACCGTGCAGACCTTAACGTCGGTGCCCTGCAGAAGATCATTGCAGAGACTGACCCAGGAGGGATTAATACAGACGGAGGCAAACCCGAATTCTGCGGCTTCCTCGCAGAGCTGAACTATCTCTTCCCGGGTAGCATCCGGATTAAGCAGAGTATGATCGATGTAGCCCCCGACCTCTTCTTTCACGTCGCGGACACCAATAGTCGTTCCCAGGCGCATTCCTTCAGCTTCCAACACTGCCCCGTATTGATCGTCGCCCCGGGCAACCTTCATCCGGGGTTCCTCTCCCGTTTCAGCTTCTTCCCGACAGACAGTTACTTCGGTTAACTCGCCCGAGCCAACCGTTGAACGCAACAGTTCGTAGGAAAGCTCGTGCAGGGGAGCAGTCTGCAGGCCCATTTCTCCGGCATTTTTTAGCTTACTCTCGTATTTTTCTTGAATGGCGGCATTCTCCGAGCTCACTCCCGTATTTTCGGGAGCAAGAACGAGCTTATCCTGGCTGAGCGCCTCGACCGCCACGCGCCCGGGAATATTGTCTCCCTCCATCTCAGTGATCTGATTCAGTGTATCCATGGAGAGCGAGGGGATGAGAATCGCGTCACAACGAGTAATAAGGGTAAAACAGCCTTCTTCCGGGAGAGAAGATTCAAAAACTTCGGAAATATTGGGTAATTGTTTGAACCGTCGTTTCTCCTCGGCCGGCAAAGATTCGGCGAGCAAAAGTTCCAGGCTCACCCCCTGCTCGGCGAGCTGGCGGAGTTGAGTTTCCACTTCGGAAAGCTCGGCCGGACCGGGCATAATCAGCACCAGCACCCGTTCCGGTGGGGTAGTATTAGCGCTGTCCGGACCGCCAGAAGCAAGTTCCTGGCCGGCTGAATCTGTTTCCCGGCGAGATAATTCTTTGACAACTTCTTCGGTAATTTGAGCTACCAGCTGTTCGTCAACCACTTTTAAAGCCTCCTTAAACTCTTATACATTTAACCAAGTGTTACCAGATTTATTCCCATTAACTGGGCAAAACCAAACATAACGCCGGCGACTGTCGCAGTTTGATAAGAAGCGAGTGTACCGGCGAGCATTGTTTTAAAGCCGAGTTGGGCCAGATCTTCTTCCCGGCTGGGAGCTATGCCCCCGATTCCCCCGATTTGAATGGCGATCGAACTGAAGTTTGCAAAACCGCAGAGAGCGTAACTGAGCATAACCACACTTCGGGGAGAAAGTTGACTGATAGCCGCCTTAAAATTTAAGAAAGCGACAAATTCATTAATTGCCATTTTGGTGCCAATAATTTGACCAAAATTTACCAGATCCTCCCAGGGAACCCCCATTACAAAAGCAAGCAGAGAGAATATATAACCAATTATTTTTTCCAGGGTCAGATCTTTTAGAACTTCGAGAAAATCCACCCCGGTAGCACTAATCAGACCGGCTGCAACAAGGCCCCCAATCATTGCGAAAAGAATAATCCGGCCCAGGCTATCAAGATCCGGATTGAGCCAGAATTTATAAGAAAAGGCAAGAATAAGAACAATTGCGGCAATAAAGGCAGCAATCACCGGCGATGATTTGCTGCCGCCAATAGAATATGTAAGCAAACCAAAAACTCCGATTGTAATCAACATAGCAAGCAATGAGTTAAAAAGCAGGCTGGTATTATCTGAACAGAGTAAAAAAGAACAAATGAGGCCAACGGCTAATCCGCCCCAGAGGCCCAGTTGGCTAAAGAAAAGTGGGGTCTGGAAATAAGCAAAAACTTCCGGAAAGAGCTTATAACAGGCGAAAGGGAGCATAAAGACAAGCAGTAATACGGCAATCCATCGACGAGAGAGTTTTTTCTGCCAGCCCCAACGGCCGATGAAGAAAATACCCAGGATACCGCCAATAACTGCCCCGGGAAGGAGCGCGGTCAGTCCGGTAGTCTCTGTAACCAGGGTATAAATTTGCATACTGATCCAGTTAATGGAAAAATTCCCCAGTTTTACCAGAGCGATAAAAGCTAACAGCATTGCGCCCACGTTCAGGGCCAGAGTAAGACCTGTTTTAGCTCCTTTGGCGGCAGCATCTATAATATTTTCGCCTTGTGCTTCGACGTCAAGTTTAACTTCTCCGAGAGTCTTGGGTTTTTCTTTTTCGGGGTAGACCAGTTTGGACATTACGATCGCGGCGGGAGCCGACATTACACTGGCGGTAATTAAGTGGCCGGCAATAGCCGGGAAAATATCTTTGAGCATACCCACGTAGGCTGCCATTACTCCTCCGGCAACCGTAGCAAAGCCTCCGGTCATGACAGTGGCCAGCTCGGAATTAGTCATGGCCTTAACAAACGGCCGGATAACCAGCGGCGCCTCGGTCTGCCCGACAAATATGTTTGAACTGACTGAAAGAGTCTCTGCCCCACTTGTGCCCAGCAGTTTCATCATTATCCAGGCGATAAATTCAACAATTTTCTGCATCAAGCCTGTAAAATACATTATTCCCATAAACGAGGAAAAGAAAATGATGGTAGGAAGAACTGAAAAAGCAAAGGTTGCTCCCCGGCTAAACTGGGAATCCTCAAGAATAGTGAGGTTAGAATCAACCAGACGTCCGAAAAGGAAAGCGGCTCCCTTGTTAGAATAGCTTAATAAGCCGACAATGACATCATTCATAAAACGGAAAAATTGTTGCCCGGGTTGGGTAAGCATCACCAGCCCCCCGAGCGTTAGTTGAATTAAGAGCCCGACAATAACTGTTTTCCACATCACCTTATCTTTATCAGAAGAAAGCAACCAGGCGATAAAAGGCAGGATTACTAGACCGCCAATACCGATAAAAAATTCTATGCTCATCTCTGTACCTCCCGGTAATTTTTGTAAGCACGTCCTCTAAGAGACCGGGGCAAGCCCGGCAATGACAGTTCGTTAGGGACTTCTGTCCTTGTCGAGCATATTTATTTTATCAACCCGGCGCTGATGCCTGCCGCCGCCAAATGGAGTTTCCAACCAGATATCCACAATTTTTTTGGCCCGGTTCTCACCCATCTGTTCTGCTCCCAGCACAAGCATGTTGCTGTTGTTATGTTCACGAGCGCTGTTGGCGGTAAACTCATTTGTCGGGCAGGTAGCTCGAACCCCCGCCACTTTATTTCCCACTATTGCTGAAGCTATGCCGGTGGTATCCACCATAATACCGCGGTCAAAACTCTCACCGGCAACTCCTTCGGCAACCAACCGGGCATAATCGGGATAATCGCAAGATTCTGTGTCATAGGTACCAAAGTCAACCACCTGGTGGGAATCATTAGAATCCAGGTAAGTTTTAATGATTTCCTTTAATTTAAAACCCCCGTGATCTGCACCAAGAGCAATTTTCATTTTTATGTCATTTCCACACCCATTGTTTCAGCCTGCTCCCGGGCAGCGGCGGTAACAATAGTTCCCGGAGGGACACAAAGCTCATTTTTTTCCGAGCCGTCAGTAAAATCCTCTAATTTTTCAGCCGTCAATACCTGGCCAAAATTCAGGTCCGCTGATTCATCTGAACCTGTTTTGTTTTCTATCGAATTTTTCGGCCGGTTTTGTTTATCAGTAGAAGCCGGTTCAACCAGCATTCCCCGGGAGTCAAGAACCCGAAGAACTGTCTGAACCACCTGAGCTATCTCCTGTTTTTCCATTTGACTCGGGGATCTCCATTTTACTTGTTTTATTTTCCTGTTTAAAATTACGAATTGTAACCAGCAACCAGCCCATTAGAGGGACAATAAGCAAACAGACAATTACCACTGTGGCCCAGACCGACTGTTTCCAGCTCAACCAGCCGCCAAGAAAGATACCGGCAGCAAACAGGGTAATACCAAGAATGAGCTGAAGAACAAGTAACAGGCGTCGATAATGCCAGCGGCTGCGTGTACTGGCAGCCATTTTGTCCAGTACTTTTTGCCGGTAATCCGAATCGTTTTTTAAACGTTCCCGGTCGTAATTTTGTTTAAGACCGGAATTACTAAGATCAAACAATGCGGAAGTAATCAACCAGTGCGCAGCGTCTTCGCCGAACAAAAGAACGAGCCGATGTAATGCCTTCGCCTGTTGGGGTTGTAATTGTCATTGAAGTCCAACCTTCACCATTATGCCCCATTCCATTGAGGTTGCTGCCGTTTTTAACAAAAATGCTGGTATTGACCTCAACTGCCATCCGGTGCATATTCTCAATATTCTGGGAGTGAATCAAAGCGGAATGCTGGCATCCATCTTCCAGTTCCACAGCCAGATCAATCGCCCGGTCAACATCAGATACACGGACAAGGGGAATTACCGGCATCAGTTGTTCAATTCTGGCAAAGGGATGGTCGGCGTCAGTTTCAGCGAGCAAAAGCCTGGTTTCCCGGGGAACATTAAAACCGGCCGCCGCGGCAATATCCGCAGCATTTTGACCGACCCAGTCAGTATCAACCGAGGGGTCGGAGCCGGGATAACCTTCAAATACCAGTTTGGTTACTTCTTCTAACTGTTGATCGTCAATTTGATGGGCACCGCTGTTACAGAGATGATAAATTAAATCGTCGGCAATTGAATCAACAGCAATGATTTCCTTCTCACAGGTGCACATGACATTATTATCAAAGCTGGCTCCCTCGACAATTTTTTCACCGGCGCGGGGGATATCAGCAGTTTCGTCAACTACTACGGGGGGATTACCGGGGCCGGCACCAAGCACCCTTTTCTGGGCTTTCATAGCCTCTTCTACCACAGCTTCTCCGCCGGTAACTACCAACAATTCAATGTCGTCGTGATGAAAAATGTCCTGCGCTGTCTGAAGGGTGGGCTGGTCGATGATGGTGAGTAAATCAGCCGGGGCACCAGCTTCCTGGATTACCCGGTTTATCTGGTGAATAGCGTCAACACAGATCTTTGCCGCAGCCGGGTGTGGATTATAGACTACGGCGTTTCCGGCAGCGATCAGGCTAATGCTATTATTAACCATGGTAGCGGCCGGGTTGGTGGACGGAGTAATTGATCCAACTACGCCCCAGGGAGCAAATTCTTCCAGGGTTAAGCCGTGATCACCGGTAATAACTTCCGGTTCGATGTCGTCCACACCGGGAGTTTTCTCGGCCACCAGGGAAATTTTTGCTTCCTTGTCTTCAGCACGTCCGAACCCGGTTTCCTCGACCGCTGCTTGTGCCCAGGTAGAAGCTTTTTCCCGGGCAATTTCTCGAATTGCCCGGACAGCTCTCTGGCGGGTAGAATAGTTTCCCTGGCCTTTAAACTGGCTGTAAGCCATTTTAGCAGCGTTAACGGCCTGTTGGACGTCGCTGTAGGCTCCCAGGTTCTCAGCCGGTGAAGGGTTGGCGGAAAAACTGTTAGTGGAACTTCCGGCCGGCGAAGTATCAGGCCGCCCGGCAGAACCTAACGTAGTTTGCCCTCTCGAGGTAGAAAACTCACTGTCATTACCATTATTCTCGCTTACCCGGTCCACCACTTCACTAACTATGGACCGGAGTTCAGGTTCATCGTTATTCATAAAAGAAGTCCCTCCTGACTTTCAACAAAATAGCTGTGAACGCGAGTGAAGTCTTACTCTATCTCGCCTTCCAGAGCAATCGGAAAGACTTCTTCAAGCTCGCCGTGAGGCCGCGGAATAACGTGAACGGCAACTAATTCTCCTACTTTTTCAGCCGCAGCAGCACCGGCGTCAGTAGCTGCCTTACAAGCGGCAACGTCGCCACGAACCATAGCGGTTACATAGCCGGCTCCAATCTTTTCCTGGCCGACCAGCTTAACCTTTGCTGCCTTAACCATTGCATCAGATGCTTCAATCAAAGATACTAAACCACGCGTCTCAATCATCCCAAGTGCTTCCATAAAATTGTGCAACCTCCTTCAAAAAACAAGTTTTTAAGTATGCAAATCAAGTTAATTTACAGCACCACTGTCGACTTTATTCGACAAGGGAAGTAAAAGAATAATATGAGAAGCAAATTTTGTCCACAATTTTTTTACTGTTATAGCAAATAAAAGCTTTTAGCCACATAAGATATCAGATATTTTCAGAAAGCTGGTGAACGCCGGAGTGAGCTATTCCCAGCGGGGTAATTAAAATTGGTTCAGCGGGTTTAATTACCTCTTTTTCCAGGACGGCGGAGAATATTTCTTCGAAACCGTCGGGGATCACGGTTCCGCCGACCAGGTAGACTGTATTAATTTCCGGATAATTTTGTAGGGCCCCGGCAGTAATTCCGGCCATTTTCTCAATTACCGGTTGAACAATTCCCCTGTATTTGGAAAAATCCCGGGAACGCTTATATTTTTCTGCTTCCTCAAAATTGAGACTTTTATTTCCGGCAATGACCAGAGTCAGATGATGTCCGCCCGTGGCTTCGTCAATTGAATGGACAACCTCCCGATCTTTTATTACGGAAATTCCCGTTGTCCCTCCTCCGATATCCACGATTGCCCCCTGCTCTACTTCCAGAGCCCGGGCGGCTGCAGAGGGTTCCGGCGCTTCCGAAAGGATTTCAAAATTGCAATCTTTAACTACATTGGATTCTACCCAGGCCTCGGTCCCGGGAGGATAGCCGACCGCAGCGTAATTGAGTTCGGCTTCTCCATTTAATTTTTTCTCCAGGCTTTTTTTGAAACCCGCTACCACTTCGCGAGCTCCGTTATAGTCCACTACCACCCCGTCCCGGACGGAGTCATCCCACTTGAAATTTGCCATTACCGGGGTAAAATTTCGGTCAAGGACAATCATCTGGATATTAGATGTCCCAAGATCTATTCCAGCCACCAGTGGAGGGGTAAAATCTGGTAAAGAACCTGTATTATTCAGGAGCTGACGGACTTCTGCCATCTTTTCATTGGCTGAATTAATAAGCTTGATTTCAGTGGATTCCATTATTTCGCCTTTGTTTTTGAGAAAATTTCGCAAATTTTTCAAGTTTATACCGGGGGTTATTCTTGTTTTGTAGATAAGCGGCAAGGTGACTTGGTTTTGAAAAACTGTGCACTAATTCAGGTTGGAAATTAACCTGATAATTATTTACATTAAACAGATGGAGCCGGGTATCTTTTGGTTTTTCGGAGCCCAGGGTTACTTCGGCCAGCAATCCATAGTCAGCCTGCCGGGAGTAAGTGGTAAAAAAGTAGTTCCCCAGGCTGTAGAAAATGATGCCGTCCTGATATTTTTCTACTGGTTGTATTGTATGGGGATGGTGTCCGAAGACAACATCGGCTCCACTCTCTATGCTGGTATGAGCCAGCCGTCGCTGGTATTTCTGGGGTTGCGTGTCAAGCTCTTTGCCCCAGTGGAAGGAGACGATCAAGTAATCGGACTTTCGGGCTATCTGTTTTACCTGTTTTTTAACTCGATCCGGATTACCGTAAGCAGTGCCCGGTTTATGCTTTCCGGCCCAGAAAGATCTTGGGAAAGTATTAGAGAAAGAGAGCAGAGCCACTTTCTTTCCCCGCCTGTGGAAATAGGCCGGCTGTTCGGCGTAATTACGGTTGGCCCCAGCTCCGGCATAGCCAATATTTAAGTCTTCCAGGTGGCGAATAGTGTTCAGCATACCGTGAGGCCCAAAATCAAGTATATGGTTGTTGGCCAGGCTGACTCCGTCGACTTTCAAAATATTTAACAGCTTGATAACGCCTGTTGATTTTGTATGAAGGTGATATTTTTTCGCGCCAAACGGATTGTTCCCGGTGGTAATAGGAGCTTCCAGGTTTGCAAAGTGTAAGTCGGCTGACCGGGTGATTTGCTTTAATTCATTGATATAGGGATCGACGCCATGGGAAGCAAATTCAGGTAAAATCCGGTTTCCACAGTATATATCTCCACCCAGGACCAGGGTTAAATCGGAATTCTGGCGCGGATTAAAGTAATTGAAGTAAAAGCCAGGAAAGAGCGCAAAAGCAAAGATAATGAGCAGAATCAGATGATAATAGTATTTTTTCATAGTTTAATCATCAAAGTTATTTTCTTTTGCCTGCTGATTCGTACTGCTGTATTCAAGTAAAATAATAATTGCAAAAATAGCAGCAGCATGAAGGAGCAGTAAGATAGCGTCGGCCCGGTTAACTCGAGTTAAAAGGGTAGCCAGAATTCCAACGGTAAAAGTGACAAGATAAATAACCAGAACGGCGGCTGACCGGTTCAGTCCAAGTTTGACGAGCCGGTGGGAAAAGTGACAATTATCCGCGTCCCAGACCGGACGACCTTCCATAAGCCGGATGGCCATTACGGAAAAAGTATCAAACAGGGGTAAAGAAAAAATTAAAAGCGGGGTAATAATTGGCAAATGGCGTAGTTGGGTATGTTCCAGGTAATTGGCAGCAACTGAAATTGTAGCAAGGAAAAAACCGATAAAACCACTTCCGGCATCACCAAGAAAAAGCTCGGAAGGAGTAAAATTAAAACGTAGAAAAGCAATCAATGCTCCGAGCATGGTGGTGGTCAGGTAGACCGTTTGAAAATCTCTCTGTCTAAAGGCCACTATACTGAAGATCAGACAGCATATTGCGGCTACTCCGGTGGTCAAGCCGTCCATGTTATCCAGCATATTAAAGCTATTTGTAATTCCCACGATCCAGAGAACAGTTATTCCGATAGTAATGAAATTCTGCCCCATAAACAGACTGACGGAGACCCCGTGGAGAATAACCACAAGTGCCGCGCCGACCTGGACAAAAAACTTGGCCATCGGGGATAAATCCCATAGATCGTCAATTAACCCCATTAAAAAGATCAGGCAAGAACCAATCAGGATCCCCTGTAGTTCCCTGTCCCAGGTGAACAAATTTTTCCAGGCAAAAGCTCCAAGTGTCAACCAGAGGGCTATGAAAACTGCCAGTCCTCCCAGTAGAGGGGTGGCTTCTTCGTGAACTTTGTGGCCACCGGGGACATCAAGCAAATCCATCTTCCAGGAAAAGTATTTACAGAGGGGAACCAGGAGGTAACAGAGGCCAAAACCGATTACTGCGCTACCCAGAAAAATCCAACCCGGATAAAGTGTATTCATGAAAAAATCCTCTCCCAAAAATAAAAATCTGGTGGGACCAGAGAACTTTCTAATGACATCAAAACGTCATTCCGGGTGGAGGCGCAAAGCGCCGGAAACCCGGAATCCATCGAGATGGATTTAACGCGTACGCGCCATCTCAGGAGCCGGGTCAAGCTCGTTCTACGATCCTGCGTACATCAGGGCGATGACAGTTCGTTAGAAACTTCTGATGGAACCACAAATTCTTTCATTTTATAATAAAATAACTTTTGTTTCGGAGGGGAGCTCAACCTCGGCAAGTCCATTTCGTGTGTCAACCAGCAGAGTGAAATTAAGGCAGAGTTCAGTCCAGTCAAAAATCTGGTGACTTGTGAGTATAATCCCCGCATCAAAGCTCTCTTTCGCCACTTCCCGGCGAGAAATTCGCGGTATATTTTGATTGTTTACCGAGAATTCTTCAACATAAGGATCACAATAATGGACCGAAGCCCCCCCATCCAGCAATTTTTCAATAACTTCATAAGCCGGAGATTCTCGAGTATCGCTTACATCAGGCTTGTAGGCAACTCCGAAAACACAGAGCCGGGAACCGTTTACACTTTGTTTTTGTTTATTTAATCCCTCGGTAATCTTGGAGTAGACGTGTTCGGGCATAGAGCGATTAATTTCATCGGCCAGCTCAATGAAACGAGTGGTGGCGTTATCAAATCGAGCCCGCCAGGAAAGAAACAGGGGGTCAATCGGAATACAGTGGCCGCCAAGGCCGGGACCGGGATAAAAAGGCATAAATCCAAAAGGCTTGGTGGCGGCGGCTTCAATTACCTCCCAGACGTTAATATCAAGCCGATCGCAGATCAGAGCCATTTCATTGACCAGCCCAATGTTAATGCTCCGGAAAGTATTTTCCAGCAGTTTGACCATTTCTGCCTCCCGCGTAGAAGTAACCCGGACCACTTCTCCTGCTACCTGGTTGTAAACTGATTCCGCCACTTCCCCGGCCTGATCAGAATATCCCCCTACAACCTTGGGAGTATTTTCCAGGCCATATTCTTCATTGCCGGGATCAATTCGTTCGGGAGAAAAAGCAACCAGTAGTTCCTCTTCCAGGTCCCAGCCGGCCTCCTCAAAAGCATCAGCAAGAATTTCTTCGGAAGTGCCGGGGTAAGTGGTACTCTCTAAGGTAACGAGGCCAGGTGGTTCAAAATTTTCTACGATTGTCTGAATTGTCTGGACGATATATGAAATGTCCGGATCCCGGGACTTGCGCAGGGGGGTAGGCACACAAATATGTAAGGTATCCATTTCTTCGAGTTCTGTCATGTCACCAGTAGCGCGAAGCAAGCCCTCGTCGGTCAGGCTGGCCAGGCGGTCGGAATCAATATCGGAAACCGGTGATTCCCCCTGGTTTATTGAGTTGACTTTATCTTCGCTGACGTCAAAACCGGTAACGTGAAAACCCGCCTCGGAAAATTCAACTGCGAGGGGTAAACCAACGTAACCGAGACCAATTACTCCTACCTTCAGTTCTTTCGAATCTACTTTTTTTTGCCAGTTCATTTGAAATCCTCGTTTGAACGAAAGTATTTGATCACTCGAGCTAAAATTTCATCTAAATTGTTTTCCCGGGAAAAAGAAGTTTTTTCTCTTAGTTTAGCAGTATCGGGAACACGGTGCTGCATGTCTTCAAAACCTTCTTCGTAGGCTTCCTCATAAGGAATGTATTTAATCTCAGAATCACTGTCCACCCGGTTGATAATTTTCTGGGCCAGTTCCTTGATACTCACTTCTTCGCTACTACCTATATTGAACGCCTCTCCCCGGCATTCTTTGTTATCCATCAGGGCGACAGTGGCACTTACGGTATCTTCCACATCCATAAAGGCCCGGGTCTGTTCACCGTTTCCGTAGACAGTAAGTGGCCGGCCCAGCAGAGCCTGGTTAACAAACCTGGGAATCACCATGCCATAGCGACCGGTCTGGCGGGGGCCAACGGTGTTAAAATAGCGGCCGATTACGACAGGAAGACGTTTTTGCCGCCAGAAAGCCAGACCAAGAAATTCATCCAGCGCTTTTGTACAGCTATAGCTCCAGCGAGAAA
>CAZVWJ010000062.1:0-13443 GCA_964631325.1 uncultured bacterium
CAGATTATTCAACGCTGTACGTAAATATGGTGGGCCAAGCTGGATTTGAACCAGCGACCTCACGCTTATCAGGCGTGCGCTCTAAACCAGGCTGAGCTATTGGCCCACTTCACTTATTGTCAATTTTTAAGCATTAATAACTTACTCTATTTTTGTTAAATGTCAAGGTTTTTCAGGATTGCAGTCTGTTCCGGAAGGCTCTTTTTTATCCATCACGGGGGAAAATACATTTCGAGGTTCTGTTCCGAAAACGGGTTTTCTTGACGCAGTTATCCTTCCCCTTTAATATAGATTACAAAATTTATATGCTGAAGAACAAAATCCCAACTTAATGAACGGAGAATATTTATGGGCAATCAAATTGAAGCCTGGTTGACAATTCCACCGGCGGGTGGACGTTCCTCATATGGACCTATGTTAATAAATGCTTTTCGTAACCTGGGTATTACCGTTCGTGAAATTCTTAACCCATTTTATCAGGAAGCGAAGACCAAAGTTGGAAATTCAAAGCTGGCAATCGAAGTAACAAACAATGTGCTGGCCGCGAAGATTAAGAAAGAACCACCGGACCTCTTGCTGGATATAAGCCCGCTAAATGAAAATTTTTACGAAGTGGCTAGCAATCAATCCACAAGGACTGTCTTTTGGCTGCTTGAGAACGGCCGGAGTAAAGCGTACGATTACTGGAAAAACATAAAACCTTTATGTGATAAGTTTTATGGTTACCAGGGAGAGCCCTTTACTCCCGAACAGGCTGATTATTTACCCTGGGGAGGCTCGACACTTTATCGTCCCGAACAGATTCAACTCAAGCAGAAATTACTTATCCACGGTTCTTTTTCCGAAAAACGAGGCAAAATGGTACAATTTCTAGTTGACCAGGAAGGAATTAATTATCCATTAAAAGTGGTGGGTCCGAACTGGTCGGATTTTGAAAACTTCGAGGATGCCAACGAAAATTCAAATGTAAACCTCGAGGCGCGCTGGACCAAGCCAGCGGAAACCGCGGAATTAATGAATGGGAGAATTGTACTCATACCATGGCAGGGAAACTTTCATAATGCAGTTTTACCCAGAGTCTGGTTCACAATGGCAGCCGGCGGGTGTGTTATTACGAAATCGACCGAAGAGTTGGAACGTCATTTCACCTCCGGCAACGATTGTCTTTTGTATTCCAGCCGCGATGAGGTCCTGGATCAAATAACACAATTAATGAATAATTTCGAGCGGTGCGAAGACATTGTTGAAAATGCCCAAAAAACGATCTTCCGGTCCAATACATTAACCCATCGGATAAAAACGATCCTGGATGATTTAGAGCTCGATTATCAACAGCCCGATTTTGAACAAACTACTGCTAACATTGTTCGGGCGTAAAAGGCAAATATATTATTTTTCAACTGGCTATTTTGTTTTGAATCTACGAAATAAATTGCACATAAACGACATGTAGCGAGGTTTTGGGCCCCACTCACCGCCCGGGTAATTAAGATTACAACCGGGTTGGAAAGTTAACCATTTGGCTCTGTAGAGATCCACTGCTGTAAACGGTTTGAGCCCATAGGTATTGTTCCTCATTCTCGGGCTTTCAGCCCGAGTTAATAGTTACTGGTTAATGGTTCTTTGTTACCAACTCAAAACTATTAACCAGGAACCAGGAACTGAAATAGGGCCCTCCGGGCAATAACCGTCTATAAATCCGGAGAAATACCTATGCGCTCAATTTTACTGAGCGATATAGTAAGAATAGGGTTTTCTACAGAGCCAACCATTTTGAAAACCGAATTAATTTTGTTGTCCGCAGTTGTAGAAAGTTGGATGGATTAACTCGAGGAGAGAACATTAATGAAAGTAAATATCAATGTGCCGGACAATTTACAGAGCGTTCTTAACAAAATGCAGCTCATCAACACTGTTACTACCGGCCGGAGCGGGACAAAACTACTCCAAAAACTTCTGGGATTAGTCCCTGACTTGCAAAGTTTCCACGAACCGGAACCCAACTACGCAAATATGTTGCGCTACATTCAACATCATCCCCGTTTGGCTTTCCAATGGTTGCTACAGAGGAAGTTACCGAAGATCGCCCAAACGGGAACTTCCGTGTACGCAGAAACAAGTCACTTATTTTGTAAGGGATTTCTCAAACCGCTCGTTTCCATGGGATTTATTCCGGACCTGATCGGACTTCAGCGAAGTAACCGGGCAGTGGCCCGAAGTCTCTATCAGTTAGGACATATCCCCGGCAATACTAACATCGGACTGATGTATTACTTGAGTCCCGAGGATCCCGAAACTCTCCAGCTTCCACGCTGGCGTTCACTCCATCCATACCAACTTTGTTACTGGTACTGTTTAGAAATCGAACGGCGAACGCAAGAATACCTCCGGGGAATTCGACAAAGTGGAGGAAATACAATTCAAATTACGCTTGGTGAGCTTACAACTCGAGAAGGATTTGAGCAACTTCTACAAAGATTAAATTTAAAAGGACTCAATGAAACAGGATGGACGGAATTCGAGAAGTTGTCTCAAAAGCAATTCAACAAAAAGGAAGACCAAAAGGGGAAGAGAAACAGGCCTGACTTGCCGGAAAACCTGGAAAAAATGGAGACGGAAGTAAGCAACCTGGTCAATGAGCCGGAGGAAAAACGTATCCAGTGGTGAACCAAAGGATAGTCTGGACCGTTTCCGCCGTATCGGGAGGTCGAGTCCAGTATGGTAAGCAGCTGGCGAAGGCTTTTCGGGAAATCGGGTGTCAGGCCGGAGAAGTATTTCGTAGCCGCTTCCTGGAGTTAAAACAAAATTACCCTGACCACGAGGGCAAGGAATTATTGCAACACTGTCTCGATGAAATGGTGGCGGAGCTGGAAGAAAACCCGCCTGATATTATTGTTGATTTTTCACCGCTACCTCCGGAATTTTATGAACTGGCCCACGACTGTGGCGTGAAAACTGTGTTCTGGTTCCTGGAAAACGGGACGGATGTCGGTTTTGATTACTGGAAAAAGTACGATTCTCTCTGTGACCTGTTTTTGTTCTATCAAGGCGACCCATTCAACCCCGAGGAGGGCAGCTACCTCCCCTGGGGGAGTCCATACTTGAGGAAAAAACCCCAGGAATTACGGAAAGAAATCGTATTCCACGGTTCTGCAATGGGAGCCCGCAAACAATTTATCGAGGATTTTGTCCGGCAGTTTGATTTCGAGGTAAAGGTCCGGGTGGTCGGCCCGGACTGGGATAATTGGAATTTTCCAGCTTCGTATGACGGTCCGGTAAAACTTACGGTTGACGATAAGTGGACCGAACCCCGGGAGACAATGGAGTTGTTGGCAAACCGTTATGTTGTTATCCCCTACTGGAAAGAGCTCAATGCAATTGTTCCCCGTTGCTGGCTGACGTTAGGTGCCGGTAGCTGTGTATTTATGGAAGATCTGGACGTCCTTGATAAACATCTCCGGCCGGGCGAGGATCTACTGACATTTGACGGGCCACTTCAGGCTCAACAGAAAGTCGAGGAACTGTTGGAAAACCACGGACGGGCAAAGAAAATTATGGAATCAGGATGGACTGAAACAAAATCCAACCATTTACTAAAACACCGGGCAAAATCCATCATTAAAATACTAAAATAAGATAGTTACAATAAGCTTCGAAAACTTCATATCTTTCTTTAAAAGATAATTTTGTGAAGCTCGCAAGGAAAATTTCGGAAAAAATGTTTAGCCAGGCTGTGAAATCTAATTAAAAACGAGGGAAGTCAATGTTTGGTTTAGCGCTGGGCTGGAGCGTAATTCTACTGGGCCTGATGTGGTATCCGTTTCCCGGGGGGACAGAACCACTCCTCGGGGACATGGACTTGCTGGTTCACTACGGATTATACTTGATCACCGGCGCACTGTTCTGGTCCGGGTTCCAAGTCCAGGAACAACGACACCACTACCTTAACTGGCTTTTGGTGACGTTCCTTTTAGCCCTGGCAGGGGAAGGCGGTCAATTGTTGGTGGCCGAGCGGACCGCCAACTTCACGGACCTCGCAGTTAACTTTTTTGCTCTGGCCTCCGCGGCGACCGTCTGCGAAATTGAAACATCACTACGCGAGCGCCTGCTAACTATTTTGGTCAACAGTGGATTATTCTTACTCAGCGGGGCCATCGGGGTCCGGTATGGCAATTATCTATTTTACCGGGTCTTGACCACCAATCCGACGACACTGACCCGGACCGCGGTAATTATCTCCGAGGTTGCCCTGCTCTGGCTAATCTTCCGGCGCCGCAATATTTATATGTTAATTCCCCTGGTGGTGGAGACCCTCTATCTTTACGTATATTTGCCCTATACAACGACACTGCTCGGTTTCCTGAGCGGTGTCCTACTGAGCTGTTTGTGGCTCTCACTGGCCGCACGCACACAACGCGGCATCAGGCTCGCGCAGTATTTCTTTTTGCCCCTGGTCGGGGTCTGGCTGTTGAGCTGTAAACTGACCTCAACTGTCATGATCAATCAGCTCGGCACCTGGTTGATAGGGATTAACATGTTATTATTGGCCGGCTACAGCCTGCGAACTACATTTTCAAAACAACTTCAAAGCTCTCAGGAATCAAAACAAACCTCTGAAGTCTGAACCACGAAAAACCCATTCTTTCCGGGAGGTAAACGATGGAACTGCAAATAGACAAACTGGAAAAGCACAGCGGGGAGCGGGGCTGGGTCAGTGAAATTTACTCGGGGGAACTGGGGGCGGAACTACAGAACATCCACCTGGGGACCATCGAGCCGGGAGCGGTGCGGGGCAATCACCGCCATGACAACAGCCGGGAGTGGATTGTTTTTTTGAACGGGCAAATTGAAATAACCTGGAAAGAAAAGGAACAAATCAAAACAACCCAAATCAACGAACCTGTTGAGGTGAAACTAACCCCCGGCCAGCCTCACGCCTTCAAAAATATTGGCGAAAAAACAGTATGTTTTGCTGCCTACAGGGACCACCTGTACACGGATGAAGACCCGGACACAGAGCCAGAAACCGTTTTAACTTAATTTACACAGGCATTGATTATATCTGTTCTTCTCGATTAGTACATGCTCCTCTTTCGGGATTTCGCTGATCATCGAAATCCCGAAAGAGAAAAATATTAATAATCGCTTATCGACCGGGTAATTTGAATTCCGGCAGTCTCAGCGTTTTCGATCGCTTTAGGTTTTTCTATCGTGAGATCTATCTCATCAACTGAAAATTTTCCAAGACACTGCCGGCACACTTCTTCAGCCAGAGTTTCCAACAACTTCCACTTTTTTTCTGCAACATAATCAGCCAGCCACCGGCTAACCCGGTAATAATCCACCGAGTCCTCAAGTTCCCCCGCCGCGGCGGCCTTTGATATCTCCGTGTAAAGCCGGAGAGAAAATAAAAGGGGCTGGGAATTATCTCGTTCTACCTCTTGAACTCCAACATTTGCATCTACCCTTAAATTTTTTACAAATAAATTATCATCGGCAGTCATTATAAATCCCTCTTGAAAGAGTAAAAAATTGGCGTCGTTCAATTTTTTCAGATTCAAGGTAACAGTTAAAATATCGTGAAGAGCCTATCCGAAAAATCCTCTCTCCCCTGGTGGGAGTAGAGCTTGTCCTGCGTACACCGGGATTTCCCCCATCGAGGGGGAAAAGATTAGGTGAATAGCTACAAAATATTATACCAGTTGACTTTTAAAAAAGAAGATAAGGAAGTCCAGTGGCACCCAAACCAGGTTGGGCAAGGTTGAAATTTAGTAACTACTGTAGTATTCTGAATGTACTAATTAAAGAATATAATTGTTCTTTTGATTGAGTTCACCAGGGAGAGTATTATAAGTGGATTATTACGCTGAAGATATTTCAGGTCTACCTTCGTTATCCTACATTGCCCTGGTGGGACCGGTTCATGATAATCTCAGCGACGAGTTACACAAAAGGATCCAACGCATAAAGAATGCCAGTCCGGAAAAAGATAAATTAGCGCTTGATGTTCGGGGAATAACCGAACTCGATTTAGACGATTTTAAACAATTGCAGGAAATCCTGGATACCCTGAATCAGATTGGCTGGGAACTTTATTTTTGTAACATCCCCAGTCGACTTTCCAGTTTTTTTAACGCCCAGAGAGTAAAAAGGCAATTTCATGTTTTTCAAAAGAAAAGCGATCTACTTGCCCACCTGAGAAAACAAAAAAACGAGCCTGAAAAAAACAAACCAGTTGAACCAATCCCGGTAATATTTCGAACCGAAGACGGAATCAGGTTACTGGAAGGAAAAACAATAAATAAGAAAGAAGATAAATTAATTATACTGACCAACGATCACAACGCAAAAATGTTTCGACGTTCCCCGGAACAATCAATCCAACTTTACTTTAACTCAAAAAAATTACAAATGGTTCCCCAGGAGATTCAAATAAATGATCTTGAAGAAGAGCAGGAGAATAAATACCCTTACCGGATTGAAGTAAATTTACCAACAATTTCAGACAGAGATAAAGAATTGCTTGATAACTACTTTAACGTTAAATAATCGTAACTATTCAACGAAGTTGTTTACTGACTTCCAGTAAGGTAAGAAGGAGCTGAACCTGGCCCGACTCAAGGCTGGAGATTTCTATTGCCTCATCCTTATGATGGCGATGGGTCCCCCGGGCCAGTCCAAGCGTCACAGTAGGGATCCCCGCATCCAGAAAAATACAGCTATCCGAAGAAGCGGGACCTTTAGTTGACTCGATGCCCAAGTTTTGATGAATGCTCTCAATTATCCGGATAAGTTCATGATCTTCGGGAATCCCGCTGACCGGGCGGCGAGTTACCTCCTGGACCTTAAGAGCAAGTGAAGTTTCACTGGCAACCTCGTTCACAATCTTATTTACTTCCTCTATCAATTCTTCCTTAACTTTTCGATTATCAGACCTTATTTCGAGATCCAGTCCACAACTGTAAGGGACCGTGTTGAAAGACGAGCCGCCCTCGATTCGACCAGTGTTAACCACTCCGAAGGGCTCGGGGTCAACGGTCTGTTCCTTTAATTGGTGAACCCGTGAGACAAGCTGGCTGATCACTCCAATTGGATTTTCCCCGGTCTCATCCCGCCAAACGTGTCCCCCCTGGCTCTCCGCACTAATATGTAATCGGACTGTGCCAAGCGACCAGTGGTCAATCCGACCCAGACCGTGCCCCTCCAAACAGAGGGCGAAGCTCAACCGTTCCTGGTAATTATCGACAAAATACCGGCTCCCCCGTAAATTACCCTGCCCTTCTGTCCCGGTAGTACCAACCAACACAAGGTTGCCGGGTTCAGATTCGGGCAGAAGCCGTAATATAGAAAGCAAGGTAGCCAGGCCGAGACTGTCATCACCGACTCCCGGGCCTGAAATAGTGCGATCATTTACAGTAACCGTGTGATCCACAGTACTATCAAAAACAGTATCCAGGTGGGCTGTCACACAAACAGGCGGAACATCTCGGCTTTTCCGGTGGGCAACCACATTGCCTTCGGGATCGACGTAGACATCATTTATTTTTTCCTCCCGGAACCGAGCCGCAAGCACGTCAGCCCGTTCACCTTCTTCAAAGGTCGGGGCCGGGGTCTGACTTATTTTAACTATATCGGAGATTAAATTCATTCGATCCCGGGCCACATCTTCCCGCAAAGAGTCAACGTCTATTTCATCCAAGCTCATCAGTTAAACCTCCCGATTGCTGAAAATTTCAGTAGGCCTTCACCTGATACTGTTCAAAATCCAGTTCCTTCATCATTCTCTCCCCGAGATAATTAACATAATTTCCCATATTTTTGTAATTAACGTAGCCAAAAGCAGAAATATCGAAATCAGGATGGAACTTAGGCTGACAGGAAGCAGCCCGGGGATGACCACCGTCCCGGTTGGTACCCAGAGTCTGAGCCACTTTGCCCAGGTCAAGGACCTCATCGTAATCACGTAAATTACGCATTATCAAATTAGCAGGTGAAACAGAGTAAAAAAAGTAATCCATAGGATATTTACGACTGAGGTGAGCAGCGGCCAGAGGAACAGATATATCCGGTTCATCATCCCCCGTGTAAACTCCCCGGGTAATACAGATATTGGCAGTTCCCTGCGAACCGGAAAGCTTCAGGTTATAGACATTCCGATCCAGCTTGCGGAGAACATTTTCCATTCCCGCCTCAAATTCTTCAGGGTATTGTTCGGAGATATCCAGCAATTCCAGCCCAGTAACGTCACAGACAGTATCCAGGATATAATAAAGATATTCCGCAAAATTACGATCCGAAACATTGCCAAACCGTTTTTTAGGGAAGGCGGGATTGTTTTCCGGCGAACCGGTAGCCGCAGCAGCGTGTCCACCGTCAGAGGGACTACCTATTTTACTGACCAAATTACTCAAATCAATGTCAAAGCCTTCCTCGTTAACCCGGCGCGTGGAAAACAGGAAGGAGCCGTAGGCGTAAAAATAATAATCCATGTCATAACGTCGATTTAGATAATTCAGGGCCGAAGCGACGTTAATCGTAGGCTCACCTATTTTTTGATTGCAGAATGGTGAAAGAGCGCAGTAAATATCAACCTGGCGACCTGTGTTGGAAGCATATAATTCTTTCATAAGATGTTCCTGCTGGGCCTGGTCGCCAAACATTAACTCGACCGGATGCAAGAATTTACGCCAGCCGACCTCAGTAGAATATTCACCATCCTCCGGCGGTTGAATCAATCGGAGGTGATACAGTGTTTTCTCCACCCGCGGCAGAACCTTTTCCAGACCTGCTTCATACTCGGCGACGGCTTCGTCCCACCCCTGCTCCGACATTATGGAAGTCATTTCAGACTCTGATTCAACTTCCATTAAAGCACGAACCATTTCAATTTTATTGTATTTAGAACCGATTAATTTTGAGATTTCAATAGCAAGTTCGGACTCCCGGATATGCAAATCCTGCACGTGGGCTTCCTCTCGCAGTCGCTTCAACCCGGAATTATCAGCAGAAGTATCCTCGATAAATTGTTCGTAAATCAAATCCGCTCCACACTTCTGTTCCGCCTGCGGTTGTTCTTCTCCGCGGGGCAAACTGGAGAGAACCACTTCTTCCAGCAGGCCTTCCTCCTTGAGGTCTTCCAATCGCTCAAGTACAGCCGGTGTATAGGGGTGGTGGTCATCAAAACGAACTACTCGCACGTTATTTTCGACGAGATAGCGCAAATCCGATTCGATTAAATCACATTTAATTCCCACGGCTCTTTCCTCGGAGAGTCCTTCACCAGCTTCAATTTGTTCAATGTTTTCGCCGGACTGATCCGATGACTCCGAGGTAGTCAGGTATTCAACCAAGCGCAACTCCACTGACTCCGGTGATGGATGTTCATCAAAATAATCTTCAGTTAAAATCAGGTCTTCCGGATAAGTCAAGAAATCAAGATCATTATGAGTAACAGCTATCCCAAATTTTTCCTCATCGACCCGATCAAGCTGAACTGTGGCTTTACCTTCCTCGTCGGTAAGCAGGGAAATGCTTTGAGCCGATTTATTTGGTTCATCGGATGCAGAAAGCTGGACCCGGCCCTCTTTTACATTAAAAACGAGTTCCAGGTCAGACACCGGTCGACCCGATTCAGATTCTGCCAGTTGGACAGTAAGAATATTTTTTTGTGGTTGATAATCTTCCATAATCCAGGCGTAGGAGAGCTGTTTCCAGAAATTATGCACATTATTAAGATGTTTTTGAATCAATTCAATATTCTCATTTCCGGGATTGGCCTCCCGTATTTTATCCACCAGTTCACGAAACTCTTTTAGTGGGCCAAGAACTGCCTTCTTAATGGAAGCAAGCCAGGTACGAAAATCATCCAGAGTCGAATCGGACAACTCTTTTTTTAAATTATCCATCATAAAACAGGTGCTTACAAAAACCGACACCCCCTCAACCCAGACGCCGATTAGCTGTTCGTGCCAGTTCAAGCGCCCCCGGCAGGAAAAATCAAAACCGGAAGAATCATTAAGTAACAACCGTTTATTCACTTTTTCTTGAGGGATTTCGCCAAGGCAATCCCTTTTCAGGTCAGAATCCAGGACTCGTTTTAACTTATCCATCGCAGTCTGATATTCTTCGCCCATAAGTTTGTTGGAAATTAATTCCAGCACTTCCCCTTCTTCACCGTCAGAGACCAACTGCCGGGCCGCTCCTAAAACCAGGCCGCTGTATTCCCGAGCCATCTTAATTTCATAGAATTTACGGTCCCCGTTAATTTTTCCTATCTGTTTTATTAAATCATTATAAATAGTCTTCCAGTGTTCGGGAAAGCAATCAGAGTTATTATAAAAAAGGCGTCTCAAATTCTGTTTTTCTTCGTACAGTTCAGTCCGCATCCGGGGTTCCGCTTGCCGGCGCATTCGTCGAAGAACCAGCCGCGGGGCCAGGGCATCAATGGGAAAATCGGGAATATAAACTTCGCAACCTTCATGAATATCAAGGTGACGAAGTCCCTCCTGGTAATTTACAAAATCAAATTCAAAATCCTTCCCGTATATCGGCCTTCCGTCAAACTGTTCTTTAAACCAGGCACCATAAAAAGCATTTGAACCTACCGTATCAAGGTCTCCACCAGACTCTCTCCCCAGTCCATCTTTTTCTCCCTTACCATGGATAACAAAAATTTTCTTGTCCATTCTCTTTTCAACCACCCTGTATAAAGGTTATACTGCCCGTATAAAATTCTTTGGTTAAAATAAAAGTAAACAGGTTGCAAAATTACTCGATTTTTAACAATTTCAGGTACTGCCTGAGTACTATTAAAATACCAAAAATACAGGAAAAGAGACAGATATTTCTGAATGGAAGGTAAAACAAGATTAGTTAGACCCTTTTCGGACGAGATATAGTTATTCTTACGATGGAGGAAAGAATATAAGTGACTATAAAAGTTCAGTTCAAAGGCTTACTTAAAAGTCCGGCCAGTTGGGCCCGGGTAAACCGGGGAATATTAAGCAAACTGATCCAACTTAAAGAAATAGAAGTGCGGATCCAACCGACACGGGGCTGGAAGTGGATCGCGGAGTTTCAAATGCCGAAAATTATAGAATCTCACGCCGGTAAATTTAATCAACCGGACGTAGTGTTAATGTTTGCCTATCCACCTCAACTAAAAAACTATCAGACAAGCTCAGCTCCAATCTGGAATTTTTCCGTGTATGAAGCAAGCCGGTTACCGCCGGGATGGACAGGTAATTTAAACAGATATTGTGAGCGGGTACTGGTTCCTTCCAGGCACAATCTCAAGCTATACCGAAAAAGCGGAGTCGAAAGTGACAGACTGGAGTTGATTCCTTTTGGCTACAACGCGAAATTATTTGATCCAGTCGAACCGGGAACTAAAACAAACGGCCCGATAAATTTTCTCACGGTAGCTACTCCGCATCAAAGAAAGGGACTGGATTTAATAAATAATTGCAGCAATTTATTGAACAAATACAATCTCAACTGGCGGGTCCATCTACCTTACGAACCGGAGCCAAAAAAGTTCAATTTCTGGGAGACTCCCAACCTTCCCGGTGAACTGAGGGAAAGAGGGTTTGAAGTAACCATCGGAAACTACTCAGACCAAAAAATGGTAGAACTCTACCAGCAAGCCAGCGCCGTAATTCAGCCCAGCCGCTCCGAAGGATTCGGGCTGGCAATCCTCGAGGGAATGGCTGCCGGACGAACCACAGTAACAAGCAACTGGGGCGGTCACCTGGATTTTTCCGGTCCGGGTATGATCAAGATTAACGGCAACCTACGGCCGGCTAAAGACTGCCAATACGACACTAAACAATCCAAAGCCCAGGTTTTTGAGCCGGATCAACAAGAATTATTAACCCAGTTGAAAAAAATTTTAGAAGAGCCGGATCAACTTGAAAACCTGGGCAAACAGGCCCGGGAGACAGTCCGGGACTGGACCTGGGAAAGATCAGCAAAAATATTACAAAAGAAGATACTTAACCGGTTTAAGGAAAAATTTTAAACTTCGACTGATTCGTCGGGATTCAGTTCCACGTTTCCAAAAGTATAAACTTTTTCCAGGTCTTCAGTTACTTCCCAGGTACACTCAAGTCCCTCGGGAAACTGAGCCACATCGCCAGCTTCCGCCGAAATAGACTTACCCCCCGGCAGATGCACCGTAACAGCTCCTTCCAGAATATAGCCGGTTTCCGTAGAAGCATAAGACCAGTCAAAAGTGCTGGCCTCCTTGGACCACGGGGACCAACCGTCCACTCCGAGTTCTTCCTTACGAGGTTCGTCAATCTGCTCTTCAACTTTTACTTTCACAAAAATCACCTCCGGATCGTTATACCGACACACCCTATCCAAAAATCAACGAACAAATTAGCGCGGGAGAAGTGGAGCTTCGTCATCCTCGCCAAATTTTTCCGACTCACTGTGCTGGCCAATAATTAAACGCCGTGTTTTACTCGACGAACGGAGAGCCATTGAGTGGGTGATGATCTGTTCCCCGTCATAGCGTACTCCATCAAGAAAATCCCCGTCAGTAACTCCGGTGCAGGCAAACAAAATTTCATCTTCCCGGGCCAGATCACCGATCGAATAAATTTCATCATAATCAGTATACCCCATATCTTCAAGCCGTTCGTACTGAGGATCACCAATAGGATTAAAACGGGTGACAATATCGCCCCCGAAACACTGCAGGGCGGCAGCACTGAGCACCCCTTCCGCACTATTTCCAATTCCCACCAACATATCAACCCCGGACTCCGGCATACAGGTAGCCAGAGCTGCTGAAACGTCCCCGTGTTCAATTAACTTGATTCGACACCCGAGAGCCCGGAGGGTAGAAATATATTCCTCGTTCCGGGGACGATCCAACAAAACACAGGTCAAGGTCTCCAGCGATTTTTCCTTGGCTTTCGCCACCCGGCGGGCATTGGTTTCCAGGTCCTCGGTCAAATCAAGTTTCCCCCGGGCTTCAGGACCGGCAGCCAGCTTCATCATATAAACGTCGGGCGCGTTAAGGAAGGAATCTTCAGGGCCCATTGCAAGCACACAAAGAGCTCCGGCACCACCACGGGCTACAATAGTTGTACCTTCCAATGGATCAACGGCGATATCTACCCCGGGTCCTTCCCCACTCCCTACTGATTCACCAATATAAAGCATCGGCGCCTTGTCTTTTTGCCCCTCTCCGATTACAACAGTTCCCTCGACAGGAACGTGGCGGAACATGCTTCGCATCGCATCCACAGCAGCCTGATCGGCCGCCTCCTTGTCACCCCAACCCATGTAACGTGAAGCGGCGATTGCCGCCAGTTCAGTTAAACGAACGGAGTCAAGCGCAAGATTGCGTAAATTCATCAAAAGTACCTCCTCTTACTTAAATTGAGCGATTCTATGGTGAGACTGTAAGATATCACCTGTTTCTATCATTCT
>CAZVWJ010000063.1:0-12336 GCA_964631325.1 uncultured bacterium
TATAACATTTAGTAATTGTCAATCAACATACAAACATTCACATATATTGAATGTTAGACCCTTATGTGACAATGGGCTGGAAACAGGTTAACAACAAGATAAGAATCCCCTTTTTTCGTTTCATAGTATTTCCCAAACAAAAATTCCCTCCCTCCTTGGGGGAAACTCCCCCTGAGGGCCGTCAGTTCCTCGGGGCTCGCTCCACTCCTGCAAAAAACGCCCGAGTCCAAGATCAGGATAACAACAAATCAGGGGCGAGCCTGTTCTAATCCGCGGTTGATTTAGCGAAACCTGAAACTGTAATCTTTCCGAAGCGCAAACAGCGTTGCTCAGTCCGGCGCTGGCGCCTTGCGCTACTCTCCGCTTCTACCTCCCCAGCTTTAAAGACAGCCGGTTCGACCCGGCCGCTCGATTATCATTTTCAACACCATTACCCCGGTTTTCTTTTTACAGCTCTGAATCGAGTATGGTTTAATACAGTTGGCAGTGACAATGAGCAAAATAGAAGAAGTGAAGGGGTAGTTATAACTTTCAATCTTTCAACCTCCGAGGCCTGTTTGCTGTCCGGAAACACATATTCTGAGTCCAGGTCGGAGCAACGTTCCCGCCAGGCGGCGAGGGTGTCGGACCAGCCCCCGGAGATAGTTAAGCCCGGAGAAGTGCCAGCCTCTATCCTTAAATAATCGGTAAAAATGATAGAATTTCCCACCGATTGATTTACCTTATTTTATCAAATGACATGACCCTGCGAGAGGGACGAGGCTTACCAGCCGAGCCCTCGGAGGCTCCCTGTGAATTGCCACCCTCTCGTAGGTTTCCTTTCAGGAGTCCAATGGGAAGTTGCCTTCAGAGGCTGTTGGATAGAGATGACGAACGAAAGGAACCGTGGTCATGGCATTTACGAAAGGAGTTTTATGATGGAAGAACATGATGTTCTGGTGGGAATTGATGTTGGCAAGAAGCACCAGGTTTGCCTGATAGGACCTCACGGTGAGATTGAGCAGTGGTCCATGGCACATAGACACGCAGATTTTGAGCGCTTTCGGGATCGGCTTATGGAAGCCACCGATGGTGATTTATCCCGGGTGATCGTTGGCCTGGAAGGACACAACGGTATGTTGCTACCGCTGGATCGAATGATGAACGGGTGGGAGTGTACGGTAGTCGATGTGGATGCTCGAAAGCTGGCTTCGTTTCGAACGATGTTTGGAGCGGAATGCAAGACCGACATGGAGGATGCCCGGTTGATTGTGCATCTTCTGGCCCAGGGAGATGAGCTGTTTCGAGACGGGAAGCTTCCTTATGTTACGTTGAATCGAACGTCCCCGGCAATGCGAAAACTCCGTAAAATCAGCCGGCATCAACAGACTCTAATTGAAGAGAAAACCCGCCATTTGAACCGGCTGAAGCAGACAATACGGGAGTTCTGTCCAGAACTGCTAGACGTCGATGATGTAAAGAATATCCGGTTTATTCGAGCTTTAAACAAGTATCCGAATCCACGAGGTATGAAACGTGTGACTAAACAGGGATTGTTGGACGTCTACGGAATTGGAGCCAAAACTGCCGAGCAATATCTTGAGGGTTTTGATCAATTGGAGTTTGATCCTGACCTGTTGGACGTCTATCGGGAACTTATAGAGAATTACACTGATCTGATTTTGGAGCTTTATGAGCAAATTGAAGCCCTGGATGAAAACCTTGAGGAACTGAAGGAAGAGGTTGAAGCTGTTCGGATTCTTCAAAGTTTGCCGGGCGCGGGAATTAAGACAGCCAGCCGGCTGGTGGGAGAAATTCAGACTATTGAACGTTTCGACTCTCACAACCAGCTGGCCGCCTATCTGGGAGTGGCCTGTGTGGATAATCAATCTGGTGAACACGACCAGGCCAAGCCAGTTTTTCCAAACAATACGGTCGGTAAAGCGGCAATGATGGAGCTAGCATCGAACATGATACGGTTTGATAGCGAGTCGAAAAAGTATCATGAAAAGAAAAAAGCGGAAGGTAAAAAGCCCCTGGATGCAATGAGACGAGTCGCCCGACAGATAGTCAAAATTATTTACAGGTTACTGGTAGAACGACGAGAATACGTTCCCTATCAACAAGTGGAGGAGGATAAGAAAGCAGCTTAAAAAATACTTGAAAAATTCAATGGGAAGTTCACAGGTTTTAGGTTTCAGGTGTGAATTGTATAAAATTAGTACAATTTTGATTTGATTTTTTGGTTTGCTTTTGACTATTTTGGCAGTAGCTCTATAATTTTGGAGTAATTGGGAGTAACTTGGGAGTAGTTGAAAGTGACGGTAAATAGAAACTCAATGATTTGCAGGAGAATGATGTAATAGAGCGTATAGCTGAATCAAAAACAGATCCGAATGCTTATTATCAAATTTTGGATTGATTTGGGAACGAATGTTACAGCTTGATACAGCATTGATACAGCTATGATACAGTCCGGTAAGGATGTTGCTTATTCAGGTATACAGTAAATCTGATCATTTTATCCTTTGTGCTCTGGGAAACCGTGTGATAAGTTGTAATACAGTGGCTGAGGCAAAAACGGACTCTAAACACACAATTTATTTTTCTTTGAAAATTCAACTACTCTGCTAATCGGGGGGATTTAAGTAACTTAATTCGGGGGCGACTGGCTCACCGTTTAATCTATCTCACCATCTAATCTTAAATGTTCTTTTTACTGTGGGAGGTAAATCTTTGAAAGGATGAGCTTAACTGGAGGTATAATTCGGGACGCTAACTATTATGAAAAGATTAAGTTTCAAAATTATTTGGGAAGGTGAATTCATTGGCAAGTGATAACAAGTTTAGTGAATTTGAAGAGATTCAATTGACCTGGGAGGATGAATTAATTGAGATTGCAGGTGAGCCACCGAAGTTTCCTAAGTATACTACTCAAATTATGAATATTGCCAATCAAAACGCCCAAGGAACAAGGCCAAAAATTGTCGGGCAAATGAGTGAGCTGATTCAAGAATGTCCCGAAAGGAGTTACAAAGGATGGAAGAAATGGTATCAGGAACAGAAACCAGAAGCGATTGATCGGGCTGTTAATAAGATAATGCCCATGATTGATAATATGAAAGAAGCAATGGCTGAAATAGATGAGGAAATGGTTAGGGAATGGGTAAGGGATTTAGTGTTAAAAAAGACTGCAGAGGGGCTAATCATTCAAGAAGCAGTTTTGAAAGAGTTGGCTGAAAAAGAGGGGAAAGATTGGAGATTAGCGGGGCCAGAAGAAGAATCTAAAAATATTGACGGCTATATTGGTGAAAGGCCGGTATCAGTTAAAGCCCATACTTATTTATATAAGGACTCTTCGGTTCAGGAAAACATAGAAGTTGAAATTGTTTACTATAAAAAAACGGATAAATATCTGTATATTTATCAAGCTCCTGAAGATTAAACTGTAGCTGGCTCTTGTTTGTTTTTGAGTTGGCCCTCGAAAGTGATTTTGGTTTGATCGTCAGAGTAAATTTCTTTATTTTCTTTTTCCTCTATTTCTCCAAATAAATCGTCTTTAACGTCTAACTTATTTTTAATTGTTGGTAAATAATCAGTATTCAATTCTACCCCAATGCTATTCCGCCCATTTTTTTTAGCGGCTAAAGTAGTAGTTCCGCTCCCTAAAAATGGGTCAAGGACCGTTTCGTCCCAAAAAGAATACATTTTAATCAAACGTTCAGGGAGTTCAAGTGGAAATTTGGCAATATGATCGTCCTGGCGGTCCGGGGCTATTTCCCAGTGTCCACGGAACCAGCGTGAACGTTGTTCCTTTGTTAAACGGCTTTTTTCCTTTTGTTCTTCAGTTGGCCGAGGCCAATCACCCCTTTTTCTGAATAGTAAAATGTATTCATGTTCATAGGTAATGTGTCCATCCTTGGGATAATAAATGGAGCCCATCCAACTACAGCCCCCGGTGGTTTCAGTGGTACTAACTTTTTGCCAGATAATATTTCCCATGAAATCAAAACCTATATCTTTGCATATTCTGATTGTATCGGCGGGAATTGGTTGCACATGATATCGGCCATAGTCCTTGGCCCTGAGATATTGGTCACCGATATTGATTGCCAGACGGCAGCCGGGCATTAATAGCCGGTGGCATTCCTCCCATACACTGGAGAGGTCATTGAGGTAGTTCTCATAATCTTGTTTGGAACCAATCTGATTTTCTTTTTCATAGTCTTTAATTTGCCAATATGGGGGAGAAGTAACCGAAAAACCAATAGATTCGGAATCTAATTCGGGGAGAATATTTAAAGCGTTACCAAAAATTACCCTATGCTCTGTAATTTCTTCGCTCACGGGAATCTCCTCTTAATATGATTTCTTTAATTATCACATACTTAATCAGCTTTTTCTAGGAAAAAATGGCTGGAATGGGAGTTTAGTCTTTCCGTGTTATAAGTGAGAATTAAATTTAAAATTGACACTATCAGGAGGCTGGGTAAAGATGGGCTCTAAACACCAAAAATAAGCCAGACTTATTTTGTAGCCTCCCGTTTGACGTCCGGCAGGTCTTTCTCGAACTGAGATAGGTCCACATGGCCGCGGGAATTTATCTGTTCTCGCTGTTTGGCGTCGATAGTGTGCAGGTAAACCATCGTTGTGCGCAGGTCATTGTGGCCCAGGGCGTTCTGGACGGTGCGCAGGTTCCCCGTTTTCACCAGCAGGCGAGAGGCAAAGGTATGGCGGAACAGGTGTGGATGAACTCGTTTGTCCGAGAGGCCGGCCCGCATTGCATACTTGGCAACAAAAGCCCGCACGTAACGAGTCGTCAGTTGATTTCCTTTGCTGTCCGGAAACACATATTCCGAGTCGAGGTCGAAGCAACGTTCCCGCCAGTCGGCCAGGGTATCGGACCAGCCCTGGGAAATAGTTAAGCGGCGTTCACCGGTCCACTTGGCCGGCGATATATCAATGATATTTTTAGTCAGGTCAACGTCCGGCCAGTCGAGCTCGACAACCTCTCCGACCCGGGAGCCGGTGTAAAACATGTGGAGCATAATGTAGCGGTCCCGGTCCCCGGACCAGGTCTCCGGACACTCCGCAAGCATGGCCTCGAGCTCACTGTTAGAGAGCGGTTCAATTTCCTTCTGTGGAATCCCCTCAATTTCACCGGACAAATCCATAAATCCCGACACCCCTTGTTCCGAATTTTGATGGAATTTCGATATTCCAATTTTCTGTTTCCGGAAGAAATTATAACACGTAAACCGCGTAATTACAGGGTTTTTTTGTAAAATGGTAAAGCGAAAGTGGCTGCTATAAAGCTTTCCCTTGCAAGGTGCTACCGGGATGCTACTATAATAATAGAACTTAATATTTGGAGGGTCAGAAAATGAGTGGGAATTTGGCTGGTTATGTTTTCGGCGGGTTTGTTATAGGGATTATAATATTTGCCGTAATAAACAAGTTCAAGAAAAGTCCTTGGCTCACACCGTTAAAATGGATAAAGCTTCAAAAGATGGGGCAAACCTATAAAAAGACCTACAAAAAGCTGCATAAAGGAAAATCATTAAAAGAAATTGCCTATGATCGAAATTTGTCAAAACAAACTATTAAAAGACATTATGCAAAATTAAAAGAAAAGGGAATAATTTAATCACCAGGGGAAGCAATTTCTAACGCGAGGTGAATCAAGTGGTTAAAAAGTTTTATTTTCTAACATTTTTCTTACCAATTATAGTGTTTTCAATAACTTTTTCTGCAACTTCTGGTCAAGCGGATCCTTCCATTAGTCAATCAAAAAAAGATCATAATATTAGGGTAAAGATCTTAGAACCCGAGGAAAAATTCAAAGTAGGGCAAAATATAAACGTAAAAGTTAAAATAAAAAACACTGGTTCAAAAAAGTTAAGAGTTAAAAATCCAGGCCTAAGAACGATTAAAGTGTTTAAAGAAGCTAAGCAAAAAGGACTACCAAAAGGGGTAATGGAAAGGACAACTTATGAGGGAGGATATGGTTATAGCAGGTTAGACCCAGGAGAAATTATATCTACATCAGTGCCGGTAATGAGTTCACCGGGAGAAATTGATGAAATTTGGCCTCCGGGGGAACATGTGATTCAGGTTTCTTACATGGGAAAATATTCAAATAAAGTAACAATAACAGTGGAGGAATTCCCAGGATGGGAGGAAAAATATAAGCGATGGAGAAATTATCAATATGAAGGATTAAAACGGAAAGAATTTGAGGTACTAAGAAATTATGTGGAAAATTATAAATTTTCTGAGGACCCTATTTCATATCAAATGTATGGGAAATATTTACAACAAGCGATTGTTGCGGGACGTAAAAAAAATGAAACAAAAATAATGAGAATAATAAATCGAGCAATAGAGAATTTTGGGAAGAAGGGAAAACTACTGAGGTTGAAAGCGAATTTATTACAAAAACAAGGTAAAATTAAAAAAGCGATAAAATTATATGCAAAAAGCTATAAGGAAAGGGGGGTAGACCTTTATGAGGAGGGGGTAATTAGGAACGAGAATAAATTTAGAGAAAAGAACAAACTTCCTACCTTAGTTGAATTGGGAAAATATTTGATCAAAAAGACAAACGGAACTTTAAAAAAAATATCGATCGCAGCATTAGCTTTTGCTTATGAGAGAAAAGGTGAGGTTAGAAAAGCTATCGAAATTATGAGATCAACCAAGCACTCTGAAGAAATAATAAAAGAATGGCGAAAGAAACACGGTCTAAAAAAGAAATAAAATTCAAAATATGACTCACCTAAAATAATTTACCTACTGGTTACTATGAACTGATCTAATTGAGTAACTCCAAGTAGCGACTGAGTAATCTTCAAAAATTTTCTTGCAATTTCACAGTAACTTCAGAGGTTTACAGTAGTTAACAGTAACTTTACAGTAATTTCACAGTAAGACGAACCGCTTTTTGCTTATTTCTGAAAACGTTCTTCGTGGTTATCCTTTGGGCTCTGGGAAACCGTGTGATGAGCATGTGTTCCCCTCAAGGAGCAGGAGGCGACATCGTTGTGTTCGAAACCGGTCGACCCCGCCCGATTCTCCGTTTTTCTTGTCGTGATTTTACTCGTAACCACTTGTATTATTGGTAAGAGTGTTAAAACATTTTTTGACATTTGGGTTGTTAGGGCTTAAAATATACACGGAAGGTATACAATGTATATATAAAAATAGGGAGTGATACTTTTGCAGACTAAACAGATTCACCTTAACATTCCGGAAAAATTGGTAGAGAAGACGGATGTCGCTGCTGAAGTCCTTTTTAAGAATAGGACGGATATTGTCAAAGAAGCGTTGTACCAGTATTTAAGCGAATTAGAGGTGCAGGATGAATTAAAGGAGAAAGCCGTGGAAAAATATCTTGAAGGGGAAATTGAGTTTGGTGCTCTTGAAGCGTTTATTGGCAAACGGGAGGCAGAATCAGTCCGCGCTTCCAAAGAAATTTACGATCAAGGAGAAGAACTGGCGGAGGAAATGGCAGGCAAATTAGAAGATGCCTCCTGATTTTGTAGTGGACACCTGCGCCCTCGTTTCAATCGCTCTGTCCGATTTTCCTGAGGAAATTATCTCTACCGGCCGGTGGCATACCACGGGAGTTGTAAGGAATGAACTGCAGGAGATGCGGGAATACGGTGATAAACTGGCTGAAGCGGCTTCGGATATGCTCGTTAGAATTGGGGATAATGAAGTAATTAATCTACATTTGGTGAAAAGAGAAACACCTGGAATGTCAAAGGTGGACGTCGGTGAAGCTTCCTGCGTGAAATTAGCGAAAAAAATAGAAGCTGATTACCTGTTGACCGATGATCATCGGGCCTCTTACCAGTTAAAAAAACTTTTACAGGCAGAAGCTGAAACGACAAAATTAGTTCATTCCCCGATTTTATTTCAAATGTTGCTAAAACGGGAAATAATTTCAAAAGAAAGGGCAATCCGGCAGGTCACCAAAATTTCACGGCAACGTGACTGGCGGGATTCGGCTTTGTTTACTTATGCCCTCCGGGTCTTCAGAGAAGAGTAGCAATCAATCCGGTCGTCCCCGCCATTAATTTAGCCCAAAGCCTCAAGCTTAAAGCTACTAGCTGTTCTCTCCGATGAGTTTCTCTCGACTCTGTCTGTCAGGCCTCGCTCCATCAGGAATCCAGGCGGGACAAAATCACACCGTACGTCCTGTGCGCCTAGGCGGTACAGGCGAAATGATTTATAGAACTCTTCGGTAAATTCAACCCGGGCTAAGGATTAGCTGTGCCAGAAGGATAAGGGGGAGGCTAATAGCTTTAGCTGTCCGAGCACATAAGAATAGTGGCTAATTTTGAAGTTGGTGCCGGTCTTTTCCGAGGTTGATTTACGCTATACAGTATAAATATTTTTCTTACGCTAAAGAGTATATTGACTATTTATACGCTATGGCGTATATTATTTAAAAACAAAACAAGGAGTGAGAGGTAATGAAGAATGTAATTCGGTCACCGGAGGAACTTGGACTGGCTATAAGACGCCGGCGAAAGGCTTTGTCTCTTTCCCAGGAAGAGCTGGGAGAAGAAGCGGATCTTCGGCCAGCGACCATATCGGAGCTTGAAAACGGAAAATCCGGGGTAAAGCTCAGGACGCTTTTTGATGTTCTGGCTGCGCTCAAACTGGAAATTAACCTTGCGGCTCGCGATGAGAATAAGCGTGATATTGAGGAGATCTTTTGATGCCCCGGCCCCGTAAGCATGAGCCTCTGGATGTTTATATAAACAGTCGTCTTGTCGGGAAATTTTGTAAACAGCCTGATGGAGTAGTGTACTTTGAGTATGCCCCCGATTGGCTTGAATGGGAGCATGCATTCCCGGTCTCCATTTCACTCCCGCTTCGTGAAGACCGTTACGTTGGAGAACCAGTGATCGCCGTATTTGATAACTTGTTGCCCGACGTCGAGGAAATTCGGACCAAAGTTGCTCGCCGCCTGCAGGCTGACGGGACGGATACATTCAGTCTGCTCAGCGCCATCGGTCAGGATTGCGTGGGCGCTCTGCAATTTTTACCGGAGAACAAAGAACCCAACGATCCCAATAAAATTGAGGGGGAACCAATCGCCGACGAGAAAATCGCTGAGAAACTGCGCAATCTTCCGGAGAATCCTCTCGGCCTGGAGGACGAGAATGATTTCCGAATATCAATTGCCGGAGCTCAGGAGAAATGGACACTGCTTCGCCACGAAGATCAATGGAAGGAACCCGTGGGAGCGACTCCGACCACCCATATACTGAAACCAAAAATTGGCAGCCGGACCCGGGGGATTGATTTAACATTTAGCGTAGAAAATGAACATTTCTGTCTGGAATTCATTCGGGCTCTGGGGTTGCCCGCGGCCCGCACGGGAATTGTCGATTTTAACGGCGAAAAAAACCTGGTTGTCAAACGCTTCGACCGTCGGTTTACGGACGATGGCCGACTTTTGCGAGTGCCTCAGGAAGATTTGTGTCAGGCGCTTTCCGTGCCTCCTACCCGTAAATACGAGCGAGACGGAGGCCCGGGGATGGTTGATATTCTTGATTTCCTGCAAGCCGCGGACAATCCAGTCCAGGATCGTCTATTCTTTTTTAAAGCCCAGGTGGTCAACTGGCTACTTGGTGCTCCTGACGGCCATGCCAAGAACTTCAGCATTTTCATTAAACCGGGCAGTCATTTTGCAATGGCTCCCCTCTACGATGTAATGTCGCTGCAACCAAACCTCGATAACGATGAGATACGCCAGAATAAAATGAAACTGGCCATGGCTATAGGCGACAGTCGCCACTACAGGGTTAAAGAAGTTGCCCCGAGACATTTCAGGGGAACAGCCCGTGCGGCTGGGCTTTCGCATTCAAAAATTACTTCCGCTTTTGAATCAATCAACCGGGCTATACCCGAAGCCCTGGAACAAACTTGCAAACAAATGCCGGCTGACTTTCCAGGTAAACTGATGGAGTCAGTTGTTGAAGGAATTAAGTCGAGGCGATGCTTGTTGGAATATGAGCTTACCGATTAAGCGCTAATAAATACTACTAAGAAAATATCCTCTATCCTTAAGTAACCGGTAAAAATGTTAGGGATCCACAATGAACGGGGAAAAAAAGATTTGGCTGACAGGATCTGAATCGCGATTATTTTACCAGAGCCCACAACTGTAATCTTTCTAAAGCGCAAACAGCGTTGCTCAGCCCGGCGCTGACGCATTGCGCTACTCTCCGCTTCTACCTTCCCAGCTTTAAAGACAGCCGGCCCATCCCGGCCGGTCGGTTATCATTTTCAACACCATTACTCCGGTTTTCTTTTTACAGCTCTGAATCGAGTATGGTTTAATACAGTTGGCAGTGACAATGAGCAAAATTAGAGAAGTGAAGGGGCAGCTGCAACTTTCAATCTTTCAACCTTTCAACCTCCTGGAACTTGTGGCCGGATGGTTCTTATTAATGTCTATCTTTTTACAGGACTACATTCCTATTGTTATTAAAGTTTTATCGGCTATACTTTAATAAGCTTAGTAAATTAGGCATATGTTCAAGTAGGTTTTAATAAAGCTGGTTATTTGAGGGGATTAGAAAATGAGCGGGCGTGCCGGACAGTTTGTCACCCAAATGGAAGATTATAAGGCGTTTATTCCGGCGGAGTTACCCCCGGATAATCCTCCGGTGGAGATTGATCTGGAGATGCAATCGCTTCTGTCAGAAGCGGATCGTTCTCTTGGGAAACTGGATGGTATTACTCGTGTTTTACCCAATCCGGATCTTTTTGTGCTGATGTATATGCGTCACGAAGCCGTGTTAAGTTCGCAAATCGAAGGAACCCAGAGTAGCCTGGAAAATGTTCTGGAATATGAGGCAGGCAGACCCGAAGAATCAGAGGAAAAAGAACGTGATGTTCAAGAAGTTATAAACTACATTGAGGCGATGCGTTACGGTTTGGATCGCATGGAGGAATTACCGCTTTCGCTTCGTTTACTTCGTGAAATTCACGAAATATTAATGCAGGGAGTTCGAGGAAACCAGCGGGAGCCCGGTCAGTTCCGGCAGTCACAAAATTGGGTGGGGGCTTCACAATTAAACATCAAGGACGCAGAGTATGTGCCGCCGCCCCCTCAACAAATGAAGAAGGCTCTCTATAATCTGGAAGAGTTTATCCGGACGGATGAGGCTGAGTTAAGGTTGCCACCATTAATTCAATGCGGAATTGCGCATGCTCAATTTGAGACTATCCATCCCTTTTTGGACGGGAATGGACGTATTGGCCGGTTGTTGATTGTATTTATTCTCTGCTGTAAAAATATCATCCAGGAACCAATTCTTTATATCAGTCACTACATGAACGCTAATAAACTCGAATATTACGAACGTTTACAGAAAATCCGGAAAGCAGGGGATTGGGAGGGATGGTTGAAGTTTTTCCTTGAGGGGGTTAGTAAGGTCAGCAGTGCTGCGACGGAGACAACGGAAGCGATTCATCAACTACGCAAGCGGGATAAAGAACGGGCTACAGAACAAATTCAGAGTCAATATATTTCGCCGCTTCATGATTACCTCTTCAAGAATCCTGTGCTGACAATTAACATGGCCAAAGATTATTTAAACTGTTCTTATCCCACGGCTCAAAATTTAATAACTGAGCTTGTTGAGATGGGTCTCCTCGAAGAAGTCGGTGAACGAAAACGGAATAGACTTTATCGATATAACGAATACATGGAGTTGTTCGATCGGTTAAGTATAGAATAGCGTGTAAAAGCCAACTTAAAGCCGGTATTTTATCTCGGACTACATTGCTCTGGCGATTTTGGGGTGCAATGACCCGGGAGAAGGTGAGACTATCCATGGACGAAAAGACCACAATCATCAGGATATCGGGTAAATTGGGTACAAAAATTAATGATTCCCCGGAACAAGAGATGCCAATGCACCAGAATCCTTACCTTGACTGGTCGGCACATTTATTCCGAGCTGATCGAGTCCAGTATATTTTGATTACGAATACGGCCTCTCTTTATTCAAGTGTGATTTATGGCCGAGGTATCACGGATAGTAATGAGTTTTTAAAAAGGGGGATACGTTCACTGGAAGATATACTTGAAGAGGACGGGTTTCAGCTTATATTTCAAAGGAAAATTGTTCCCGCCCTTGGAAGCCATCATTTTTGCAAAGCCCTTAATCGAGCAGTTATCGGTTCTATGAATGAACTGGTAAAAAAAGCACAAAACTGTCTGACTGTTAGGGAATTATCACCGTATAGAACTGCACTGAGGTTAAATGAGACACGTTTTTCTTATATCGATTATCAGGAACCAATAGATGCTTTTCAAAACCTCAACGC
>CAZVWJ010000064.1:0-6888 GCA_964631325.1 uncultured bacterium
TTAATCCCTTAATCACTCAATAACTTAATTACAATCCTTTTATCTCGCGTTCATCTGCGTGCCACCGTCAAGCTGAAGAACTTACCTGAACTACCTACATCTGTTCCTCCAGGTAATCCTGAAGGGATTTGCCGGTATTTTTCAAGCCCAGCTTATCCCGGATACTGGCCCGGTGATTTTTGACAGTGTTAGTCGACCGGCCGATCAACCTGGCTATTTCTTTGCTGGAAAAACCATCCCGCACATAGTCGGCGATCTCCAGTTCCCGGTTTGTTAATTTATTAAAAGCACCGGAAGCCCCGGAAAGATTTCCTTCCTGTTTTAATATTTGGTTGATTTTTTGCTTTATTGTTTCCACCCGGTCGACCTGTTTTGAATCTAGCCGGGGAAGCATCCTATTTAAAACAGAAATAACATGTTTATCAAATTTCCTGTACAACTTGTCGTGGGTCTTTTGCACCCGTTTTTCCAACCGGTCGATCATTTCTTCCAACGCCTGGTTCTTCTTTTCTATCTCTTGCGTCCGCTTTTCAACCCGCTGTTCAAGTTCAGTTTCATAGCGCTTCAGCTCCACGATATGGCGAATCCGAGCCAGCAGTTCTTTCCGCTTGACCGGTTTTGTTACATAATCCATCCCCCCGGCCTCAAAGGCGCGATCAATTACTTCCGGATCAGTCAGCCCGGTGACAAAAAGGACCGGTATTTCTTCTGTATTATGAACCTCTTCAATTACTTCAAATCCCGAGATATCCGGCAAGCTCACGTCCAGCATAATACAATCAGGAAATTGCTCGAGAGCAACTTCAATCGCCTGCTCACCGTCTCGGGCAGTAAAAACATCCAGCCCTTCCAGTTCTAATACTTCTGCGTATAAAGACCGCATTTCTTCCTCGTCTTCAACAACCAAAACGGAAGCTTCATCCACAGCCACTCACCCCTCTGTCCAATGGGATTAGAAACATCTATTTTGAGCGCTACTCCAAAATCCGACCAGCTTGACTTCTAACGACCGGACAACATCAGAATCAAAGTAGACTTAACGCGTATCCGTCATCCAAGGAGCCGTTTTAGTCCGGCAATGACAGTCTCTTCTGGTCGTCATTCCGGGGCCCCGACCCCGGAATCCAGCTTGCCTTTACGTTTTTATACGGTTAAATTTTCCTCTTCTACCGCTGGTAGGGTAAAGATAAAGGTTGAACCTTTACCGGGTTCAGACTCCACTTCTATTTCCCCCCCGTGCTGTTCAATAATCTTCCGGCAACTCGCCAGCCCCACCCCGGTTCCCTCAGTCTCTTCGTTGGCCTGAAACTGATAGAAAATGTTAAAAATTTTATCCTGCTGTTCTGGTGGAATTCCCATCCCATTGTCTTTGATAATAATCTCCACGCAATTTTCCTGGCCAGATGTCGAGGTAATCTCAATTACGGGATTTTCCTCACCTTGATATTTTATTGCATTGTCAATTAGGTTCTGAAATACTCGGACAAGCTGGGTCCTGTCCCCTTCAACCAGCGCCAGATCATCATAAATTATTTTCGCCCCGGATTCTTCAATCCGGGCCTGAAGATTTTCCCGGGCGACAGAAACTACCGCGGATAAATCAACCGCGCCAAATTCTTCTTGCCGGCTGTTCAATCGGGCATAATCGACCAGCCTGTCCAGTAAATTACCAACTAACTGGGTTTTCTGATTTATTTTCTCGAGGTATTCCCGTGAACTTTTGTCTAAGTCATCTTTATTTTCCAATTCCAGGAGATCGGTATATTTAGTGATCAGGCCCAGAGGATGCTTGAGATCATGCGCGGCTTTATCGGCAAATTGTTGGAGTTGCCGGTTGGACCGCTTGAGTTTTTCCTCCTGCTTTTTGCGTTCGGTTATATCAAACCAGGTCCCAATTACTTCCTTGAAATCATCTCCGTCAGTAAGAAGCTTTTGTTCATCCCTGAGCCAGTGATATCGGCCCCGTTTATCTTTAAACCGGTATTCGGTAATAATGCTATCGACATCCTCGTCGACAAGTAATTTTTCTTCTTTTTCAAACAGCTCTTGGCTGTCCTCAGGGTGAAGATCATTCAAAAAATTTTCAGGATCACTTTCGTAATATTCCGGCTCGTGGCCCAACACCTCTTTGACACTGTCACTGACATAAGTCGTCTCAGGAATCTCATCGGTAACCTCATAGGTATAAATTACGGAAGGCGTATTAGATAACAGAGCATTGAGGCGATCTTTGTTTTTCCGCAGTTCGCGCTCCCTCTGTTTACGCTCGGTGATGTCCCGAACCAGGGCCTGAAGTATCTCCCGTCCTTCAAGCTCAAAGCGACTGAGCTTAACTTCGGAGGGGAACGTTTCACCGTCCTCACGCTGATGGATCCACTCGAAAAAATCCTCGCCATTCTCATGAGCATATTTAATATGTTTCCGGGCGGCCTTTTTAGAATCAGTCCCGTCGGACTGAGTGGGCGGGGAAAGTTCCCAGGGAGAAAACTGTTTAAATTTGTCCTTCGATTCAACGGCAAACAACCGGAGAGTGGCTTCGTTGCAGTCAATATATCCATCAGGACCTATTAGCATTATAGCGTCCCGGGAGGATTCAAATATCTGCCGGAATCTCGGCGCTTCTTCAGTTTTTTCTGATTTCATCGTCAAACCTCCACTGCCGATAGTCTCAACAACCCGTTATAATAACTTGAATTATCCGTCCAAAGGACAGCCTTCAATCGAGGCACCGTATTTAGTGTCTAGCGCTGGCAAAGGGCTCTCAACGCAATTTTAGCGGTGAAGCTTCACAATAAAACTACTCGATTGTAGGCTGGGTTAACCCAGCACTCAAGTAGAACAAATATATTACTTAAAAACAGCCTGTAATTTTTCGGGCCAATATTACAACTTGATTTATTCACTCATACAGCCTTGAGTGCTGTATCGTCGATACACAATAAGCACGAAATTCTAAAATTTCGAGCTTATTGTGGGTTAAATTTCTACTTTTCAGAATATATTTTACCATACACAGATTTTTTGTCTGTGTTCCCGGGGGGGTTTCAGAAAACTATACTGGCTGTTAATTTTCTCCCGGGTCGGCAAAAAAGTAGAGAAATGAGGCGTCTAAGGTCGAAAGCTAAAATCGCTCAATACCCGCAGGTAAATAGCAAATTTGCCGGCGGTTAATTAACGTTCCGGAGAAACTGAAGGAAAATTCGGGTAAGTTCTAATCCGGTAATTACTGGCAGAATTATTTGGCGAAAACATAACTTCGATCAGGCCATCACGACCGGTGTGAAAGTAGTCTATTTTATATGCGCGCAGTCGGTCAAACAGCCCGGGCTCCGGATAGCCCCAGGGATCATTTTCCCGGCGGGGGGCCGGAATTAATACCGCGCTCGGCTGGACCGCTTTCAACAATTTCTCGGATAATCCCTTACTGTCCCCGTGGTGAGGGGCTTTGACTATTTCGGCCCGGGGGGGCACTAACCCGTTCCTGACCAGCTCCGTTTCCGCTGGCCCAATCACATCTCCCAGGAAAAGTAAATTCGTGGAATTCACTGAAATCCAGAAGGCGGTAGAATTTTTGTTCAAATTACCCCGAGAACCGGACGGGGGATTGATAATCCGGGCCGGCAGTCCGGGCAGTATTTCCGAAGTGTCACCACGATAAAAATCTCGGACAGTTACTTCAGCTCCGCTCAATTTTTGACTGAGCCGCTGGTTAAGACGGGTGCGATGACCGAGTTCGGGCTTCCAGACTTCGCGAATGTTAAATTTGTCCAATAATTCCAGGGCCCCGCCAATATGATCCCAGTGGGGATGAGTTAAAATCAAGGTGTGTATAGTATCGGCCTCAAGCCGGTGAAGGAAAGTCAAAAGAACTCCGACAGTTTCCGTGGCACCGGCATCAACAACCGCCACCCGCTGTCGGGAATCAACGAGAACGTGAGCATCTCCGTGACCAACCGGAAGAGTATACCAGCGATAAACCGGAGCGTTGTAAGCCGGCGTTTCTACAGTTAGATCTCGGCGGGACGGAGCGACCGAAATACTATCGGCGGGGGATTGAGCAAAAATCGCCGGAACACAAATACTGCCGCCGCAAAAGAAAAAGAGCAATAAAAAGATAGTCCAGCGCCGAGAGTAATTCATCCTCTTAAGTCATTTCTCATCTTCGAGAATTCGAGCTGATAAGTGAGGAAGCCCGGCGGCAAGTAAAAGCGCGCCGAGCAAACCACCGATCCCGTTAAAAGCCACGTCACGAAGGTCATAAACCCGGCTTGGCAGAAAATACTGGATTGTCTCGTCGCCCCAGCCGGCCAGTGTGACCAACAAAGTAGCCAGCAACAGGGAAAAAAACGGGATAAAATCACGGCGAAAAATAAGATAAGCAACGATTCCCAATAGGCCGTATTCAATGAAGTGGATCCGCTCGGCGGGCCATTTCATATGATAAATTTCATATCCCACGTAAAGTAAAATTCCGGCTATTACCGTATAATTACTCAGGTCCAGGTGCTTTCGCTCACTCCAGATCAAGGCCAGCAAAACCAGGGAACCAACGATATTTATCCCGTAAGTGAGCGGATCTATAATTCCGTAATCCTTGGCAAAATTTACTGCATCCCGCATCACTGGCAGAGTTGCGTAAATCAAGAGAAGATAGATTACAAATACACTCCACAATACCTTTCGACTCAAGAATATCACTCCCCATAATTAATCGGATTATATCCAGGTTCAGAACCTCAAACATCATCCCGAAGCTTCAACCCCGGAATCCAGCTTAATTTTTAACGGTGGTCAACGTCAACTCCAATTAAAATACTTTTTTGTCTTCAAGAGTTTTAATGTTAGAATTATTTGAGGATAGCAAAGTTATGATATTAATCAATTAAATATATCTACAGAGAGGCTGAGTGATTATGAGCGAAGAAGACGTTGATCCCTGGGAAGAAGAGATTGACCTGCGGGAAGTGGCGCGGGGGATTCTGAATAAATGGTATGTATGGATCGGAATTCCCTTCCTGATTACCTTAGTCAGCGGAATCTATTTTTTCTTACCTACAGCCGATACATATCTCCTGGAAGGTACATTAGTGGTTAATTATGATCAACCCGAACTTCAGAAATTAAACGTAAACCTTCCTCCCCGGGGAGTCGTCTACAATCACCTGCGCGATGCAAGCTTGCTCCGGCCCTATATTAAAAAGGAATTTAGTTTTGAAACCGAGGAGGAACTTAACAAAACGGTAAACAGCCTGCTCGCCAGTATTAAGTTCAAAACACCACCGGCGGAGGAAAAAACAACAAGTGATCAGCCGATATACCTGCGGTTTAAAACCAGCCAGCCTGATACCTATGCCCCCGCTCTCCAGTATCTTTTAGCGGAGTTTAAAAAACAGGAAGAACAAAACTTAAAGCAACTCCTGGCCGAAAGAAAAAAAGCTCTTAAACGACGTGAAACTTTCCTTCAGCAGGAATGGACCACCTGGGAAAGTAAGTGGAATAAATTAACCGGTGACACCTTTCCCCCCCTGCTGGAATCCCGTCTTCAGGCTGAAAAAAAGGATTACGAAGATGCGACCGCAAAACTAAGTGAAATCCGCAGTCAATACAACACCGCCCGGGCCAGCCTCAAGAAAATCAAATCTCTTCTAAAAAATGAACCCCCCCACTTTGGCTACAGACTCTCCCCGTATTATGCCCTGACTCTGCAAGATAATACTACCGGCGCATCAGAAAAAATCCAGAAACAGTTAAAAGAGGCCCCCTCAGAAATACTCAATAAAGCTTACCTTGAATTACGTCAGCGGCGGGTTACCCTGGCCGAGAAAGTAAATTCCCTGGCCAGTACCTTAGATCAACTTGAAGAACAAAAAAGTCAAACTGGGGATCTGCTGAAGTTGAGCCGAAAATTACCAGCATTAAAAAAGAAGGAAACTACTCTGCGCAACCAGCGCAAGCTCCTCCAGAAACACATCAGTTCAGTTGAGAACAACCTGGCCCGGGCCAATTATCTTCTCACTCAACTGCCTGATTTCCTGGAAATTTATCCACCCGAGCCCCCGGGCAAATTACTTGCCAACGATCAAAACAAGGCAAGAAATACCCTGCTTGCAGGAGCCGTCTCCTTTCTTCTGCTCTTTTTTGGAACTGCTTTCTGGGAAATTATTTAATTTGCCTGTCAAAATCAGCTTAAACGTTAGTGGGGGCTGATCGTGATGTCGCCGGAAAAGCAATTGAATATTTCCACTGACTGGCCCGGCAAATCACCGCCCACGACGAAAATCCGTAGCGAGGTTGAAAACAATTATCGAGAACTTCTCGCCGGAGAGGTACCGGGGGCTGATTTTCTCGGCTGGCTTCACTGGCCCCAACAAATTGACCCGGATCTGCTCCAGCACATAAACCAAATATCTAAAGAAGTAAAAGAAGAGGCGGAGCTGTTTATCTCTACTGGCATCGGGGGCTCCTACCTGGGGGCCCGGGCCGTAATCGAAGCACTTCGCCCCTTCGATGAAATAACAGCCTATCAACCGGAAATCGCCTGGGCCGGCAATCAGCTCTCCGGTAATTATCACCTCCGCCTTCAGCAACTAATTGATCAAAAATCGACTTACCTGAACGTTATCTCAAAATCAGGCACCACCACTGAAACCGCACTTGCTTTCCGTCTGCTGAGGGAAAGCCTGGAAGAAAAATACAGTCCTGAAGAGTGTCGGAAGCGGATAGTCGTAACCACTTCCCGGGACCGGGGAGCGCTGGTCGACGCAGCTCGGGAAAACGGCTATCGAAGATTTACGATTCCCGCCGATATCGGCGGCCGTTTTTCCGTCTTCACCCCCCCCGGGCTTTTCCCCATCAGCGGTGTCGGTATTTCTTATAAAAAAATAATTA
>CAZVWJ010000064.1:6898-11575 GCA_964631325.1 uncultured bacterium
GGGGGCGGGGCGACACAGCGGGAAAAAAGGGAAGTGGAAATTTTCCGCTGCCGGCCGATGCGGCCGCCCGTTTCTCCGTCTTAACCCCCGTGGGACTTTTCCCGATCAGCGTTGCTGATATTTCAATCAATAAATTAATCGAGGGCGCCGAGGCGATGGCCGACCGGCTCACAGACTCACTGGAAGGAGCAAAAACGGCTATCAAATATGCCGTGGCCCGAAATACCTTTTATCGCCAGGGGGGGAAGATTGAACTGCTGGCCAGCTTTTATCCTGAACTTTCCTACGTTGGTGACTGGTGGCAACAGCTTTTTGGCGAAAGCGAGGGCAAGACGGGAGAAGGACTTTACCCCGCCACCGTTAATTTCACCACTGACCTTCACTCCCTTGGCCAGTACGTCCAGGAAGGACCCAACCACTTATTGGAAACTATCCCGGTTATCAAACAGCGCGACAGCGTGGTCGAGGTCCCGGACCGGCAAACCAATGAGGACGGTCTTAATTATCTTGCTTCCCGTTCCCTGACGGAAATAAATGAGGAGGCGTTAGCCGGCACCCGCGAAGCCCACCTCGCCGGCGGAACTCCCGTAATCACCCTGGAAATTCCCCGGTTGAACGAATACTGGCTCGGAGGGCTTCTCTATTTCTTCCAGTTTAGCTGTGCTTTAAGCGCTTTGACCCTGGGAGTCAATCCCTTCAACCAACCGGGAGTCGAGGCTTACAAAGAGAATATGTACCGGCGGCTGGAAAAACCTGGTTACAATTAACCGGCGATGATTAAACTCCGGCGGGTTACCAAAAAATTTGGGGATTTCTGGGCTGTCCGTGACTTAAACATCCAGGTTAAGTCCGGAGAAATTTACGGTTTTCTGGGCCCGAACGGTGCCGGAAAAACAACCACCGTGAGAATGACGGTTGGCCTGCTCCAGCCCACCTCGGGAAGTTTGACTATCAATCAAATAAACGTCGGAGAACATCCGGAGGCTGTAAAGAAAATTACCGGTTATATTCCCGATACTCCTTATGTCTATCCCCAGCTCACAATGAATGAGTATCTCGATTTTATCGAAGACCTCTATGACCTGGAACCCACTATAGCTGAACCAATCCGTAAAAAATATTTCCACCAGTTCAGACTCGACGACTGGCACCAGGACCTGGTCAAAAACCTCTCCCACGGAATGAAACAGAAAATGCTATTCACCGGAGTTTTTATGCTGGAACCAGAAGTCATTGTGATAGATGAACCAATGGTCGGCCTGGATCCCCGGAGCAGTCGGGTGCTTAAGGATTCTTTGCGAAAAGAAGCGGAAGAAAAAGATACAGCCGTTTTTCTTTCCACCCACAGCCTTGAAGTGGCGGAAGAAATCTGTGATCGAGTAGGAATCCTACGGCAAGGAGAATTGTTGGCCGAAGGAGAATTATCCGAACTGCAAAATCGGAACTCGGAAACCCTGGAAGAAGTTTTTCTGCGCCTGACGGAAGAAAAAACTTCCACTGCTTCCGGTTGAAACAAATTTCAACAATTTCCCCAAAAATCCGCTGGCTAAAAGTGCTCTGGGGAATCAGGCTGCGCCAGCTCTGGAGCCGCATAAAGCGGGCCGAGCGCACCGATCAGATCCGTAACCTGCTCCTAATTATTATTTTCAGTGCTTTCACAGTCAGCCTTACATATCTTGGGAATCAGCTATTCACTGAGTTTTTAAAAATACCACTGCTTGGCCGCTATGTTATGCTTCAAACCCTCTCCCTGCTTTTCCTCAGCTTTTTCATTATGCTCCTTTTCTCAGCTATGGTCACCGGCCTGGCCACAGGCTATATGAGCCGGGACCTCGATTCCCTGTTTAGTTCACCCGTCCCCGGACCGGTTATTTTCTGGTCCCGGTTGAGCGAGGCTACCTTCCACTCCGCCTGGATGGTCCTTATTTTTGGCTATCCGGTGCTGGTCAGCTATGGCTGGGTAACCGGTTCTCCCTGGTATTATTTTCCAGTCGCTTTCCTGGTCATGATCCCCTTTGTGCTGATACCCTCAACCCTGGGGTTTTTCCTCATTGTAGCTATTCTGTACTGGATTCCAATCAAACGGATCCGGACGGTCCTGGTTACCATTGCGATAATCTTTGGTGGATTAATGATCTATGTCCTCCGCCTTTTCAGCCCCCGGATATTAATTCAACCGGAAGTGGCCCGCGAATTGTTTTTACAATTTTTGAGCAGCTTTGAAATTGCTCACCTTCCTGGACTCCCTTCCTTTCACGCCGCATATTTTCTCCACGGTTTGTCCCAATCCGGTGGTGGCGGGGCCTGGTATCACTTACTCTGGCTGCTCGGACTAACGGCCCTCACCCTGGTTATTTGCGGTTGGCTGGGCCAGCGCTGGTACAGCCTCGGCTGGCTGCAAACCCGGGAAGGACGACCGCACCAGCGGACAGGAAATAGCACCGGTTGGATAAAAAAACTATTTTCTTTTCTTCCCCGCCCCTACAACAGTCTCTGCCAGAAAGAAGCACTACTGTTTGTTCGTGAAACCACCCAGTGGGCCCAGCTCTTAGTTCTGCTTGGAATCATCATCGTCCACCTGGCCAACCTCTACGAACTTACCGGAATAAATCCGTTTTTCTCCTATCTACTTTATTACGGAAATATGATTTTAATCGGCTTTATAATCACCGCTGTCTGTGTTCGCTTTGTTTTTCCCACTCTTAGCTTTGAGGGACGATCTTTTTGGATTTTAAGAACAGCACCCCTGTCGATGTTTCAACTATTTCTCCAGAAAATCTTATTTTATCTTCTCCCTCTGACTCTTCTCGGCAGTGGACTCATCTTAATCACCAACCTTATGCTGCCCATCAGTTCACAGATGCTTATTCTGTCAATTATTTTCATCGGTTCCCTCACGGTATTATTAACTGCGGGCGCGCTTGCTTTTGGTTCCCTGTTTCCCAGGTTTGAATACGAACATTTTGCCGAAGTGGTGACCGGAGCAGGAAGTGTCTTATATATGCTCTGCGGAATGTTCTATGTCGCTCTGATAACCGGTGTTTCCGCCCTTCCGCTACTGCATGGTTTTACTTCCTCCAACCCGGAAGAATGGTCTGATATCGTCGAAGTTTCCGGATTTGTTCCCACTATTGTTGCTCTCTCACTGTTTTCACTTGGCCTGGCCGGTTTCCTCCTCTGGATTTCAGCTCGGGCTATGAATAATTACGATTTCACCCAAGCTTAAAACAGTTTTACTGTTTGTTTTTGTCGGCTCTGTAGAAAACCTTTTTAATTGTCTGTTTCTAACAGAAACTGAAGACTTGAATCCTTCGAAGACGGATTTATCGAAATATATAGCCCCTGGAGGGGCTGATTATATATTTCGATACCTCGGAGCCCCGCAGTCAATCGGGGGCCACAGAATGTATCTTATAGTTCCCACTGGTGATGCCCAATTGACTGCGGGGCAAGAATGAGTCTCGCAAGGGGTTTAAGTCTCAGTTTTATTCAGGGTCTCTACAGAACCTTTTTGTCAGATTCCCCGGATTGATATATACGATATGTGGGATAAGCCAGTTCAACTTCCGGTGAGCTCTCTATTTCTTTCATCAACCGTTCAAACAAGCGGGTTCTGATTTCCCGACTGCCCCGGTCACGAGTTAAATAGCGAAGGGTAAATTTTACCCCGTTATCCACGACAGATGTATAGGTTCGAGGGGTTAAACTGTTGTATCGAATTGCAAATCGCTGCCCGGCCTCGGCAATTTTCCGCCGGGCCCGTTCATAGTCAATTCCGGTTTCCTCCTCCACCGGCTCACACATTATTTCACGCGCTTTTTTGAGCTCAGATTCAAAGGTAAATATAAGGGATATCTCATCCCAGAGGTAAGGAAAGCCCAGCGAATAATTATAGAGCGGTTCCTGGAACAGACGGTTGTTCGGAATAAATACCAGTCGACCCGTGCTCTGGCTGGCCTCCACCCAATTGCCAATTTCAAGCAGGGCAATATACAAGGGAGAAATATCAACCACGTCTCCCTGTATATTCGAAATTTCAATGCGATCGCCGACCCGGATATTTCGCGACCAGAGCATCTTCACCCAGCCAAGTAAACTCATTATTATGTCACGGAGGGCGATAGTTAAGCCCGCAGCAATAAAGCCGGTGACCGCGGTCAAATAAGCAAGGTTCTTGACCCAGAGCAGACTGAGTCCAAGCAACAGCACGGCAATTGCCGTGTAGTGAATGATCTTTCGAAAAAACTGGCGGCGATTAACATCCTCGAGCTTGCGGTTCAAATAACTGATAAGAAAATGATCGACTAAATATAAAAATCCCGCCAACAGCAGAGAATATAGTATTCTACCGGCCCCGGGCCAGTAAAATATCTGCCTTAAATTCCCCAGCAGGTTCTGAATCGTCTTTGCCGCACCGCCAGTTAAATTCAACCCATAACACCCCATATATTGTAATATTTTTTAAAAGTAAACCACAGAACTTTCTAATACACTGTCATTGCCGGGCTTGACCCGGCAATCCATAATTCAAAGATCGATGGATTCCGGGTTTCCGGAGCTTCGCGCCTCCACCCGGAATGACGTTTTGGTGTCATTAGAAAGTTCTGAGTAAACCAATTTAACTAACCCGGATAATTCGTGACAGCGTAACTGTCGTGAATTATCCGTCCGAAGGAC
>CAZVWJ010000065.1:0-11549 GCA_964631325.1 uncultured bacterium
CTGCGAGAATGAATCCGGAGAGTTATGTGTTCTTCGATAATAATTGCTCAATTTAAATCTAACCAATTGTATCATACAAATCGGCGTATTTATTTGCTGATTTTGTCCAGTTGAAATCCCGGGCAAATCCATTTTGCTGTAATTGGTGCCAGGTGTCGGTTCTATTTTGATAATAATCAACGGCAGCTTTTAATGTCTTGAAAAAGGATTTGGCAGTGTAATCGGAGAAATTAAAGCCTGTTGCTCCGGAATCTTTTTCACGAACGTCTGTTACAGTATCGGCCAGGCCACCTGTTTTGTGAACCACCGGAATTGTTCCATACTGGAAACAGTAAAGCTGGTTTAAACCGCAAGGTTCAAATCGGCTAGGCATACAATAAATATCAGCCCCGCCCACGATCCGATGAGCTAATTTTTCGTCAAAATCAATAATCACTTTGACATTGCGGTTCTTTTTGCTCCATTTTTTCAAGCCGTTTTCCAGCTCGGGTTCTCCGGTCCCCAGGATAATCCAGCTTCCGGGTAACCGGTTGATTTTTTCCTGGTTCTCCAGCAATAACTTGATTCCTTTTTGTTCGGCCAGCCGGCTAACCATTCCGATAAGTGGTTCTTTGGCGGGTAACTTGAGGTTAAACTTTTCAATCAGCTTTTCCTTGAGCGTCTTTTTCCCTTCAAGCGAGGCGTCACTAAATTTTTCCTCGTCGGTGAAAAACGGGTCGGTCTTTGAATTCCATTGTTCGGTGTCTATCCCGTTAACAATTCCCGTCAGGTCACTGTCTCTCCGGGCTAAGAGTTTTTCCAGTCCTTCTCCGAGTGGAGGCTTTTGGATTTCCTTGCTGTAGGTGGGACTTACGGTGGTAATCCTGTCAGCTCCGATTATTCCCGCTTTCATTAAATTAACATTTCCGTAAAATTCTATACCTTCGGGCGAAAAATATTTTTGGTCCAGGCCGGTAAGAGGAAAGGTGCCGGCCGGGAAAATTCCCTGGTGCTGAAGGTTGTGGATGGTAAATATACTCCGATATTTCTGCAGCTCGGGTTGTGTTTTTACATAAAAAGGAACCAGACCGGTAAACCAGTCATGAGCATGGATAATTGCCGGTTCCTCACGGCTTTCAATAAATTGTGTCGCTGCCCGGGAAAAGAAAATAAACCGACGGTCGTTGTCTCTGTAGGGACCATAATCTCCTCCATACAGGTTTTCCCGGTGAAAAAATTGTGAAGCTCCGACGAGATATACCGGGACAGAGCCGGATTTAATCCGGCCGATTTTAGCCAGCCTTTTATTATTTCCCAGCGGCACCATCAACCGTTTAATTTTTTTACCCTCGATCGATTTATACCACGGCATAATGATATTGACCTCTAATCCCTTTTCTGCCAGGATTTCCGGCAGGGTTCCACAGACATCCGCCAGCCCTCCAGTCTTGGCAAAAGGAACAGCTTCAGAGGTAACAAACCAGATTTTTTTCATAAGTTATCACCTTTGAATAATAGATAGGACTTCAGAACATATTTTCTGAAAATATTTCTGTATTTTACCCCTTTATTTTGACATAATAGTTATAAATAAGTAACCAAAATTCTGCTATAAAGTGTTGAGTCCACTGCAAAAAGTCTCCCCTCCCCTGGTGGGAGGGGGATGGCTTTGAATCGTTGATCCCCCCATCAATGGGGGAAAGTTCTTGCAGTAGACTCAGTGCTAATTTTTTGAAAGGAGGAATTTGTTAATGCGAGATGTTCTCTCCATTATTATGGCCGGCGGCCGTGGTACCCGGCTGCATCCGTTGACTGAACACAGGACAAAACCGGCAGTTCCGTTTGGAGGTCCATACCGGTTAATCGATTTTACCCTCTCCAATTGTATTAATTCCGGAGCGCGGCGAATTGTAATACTTACCCAGTACAAATCCAGTTCCCTGACCAGGCACCTGAATTCCGCCTGGAATATCTTTAGCCGGGACCTGGGAGAATTTATCGAGGTTCTACCACCGCAGAAAAGAGTGGGGGAAAGCTGGTATCAGGGCACGGCGGATGCTATTCATCAGAATCTCTACACTGTTGAAGCGGTTGAGCCCGAACAGGTGCTAATCCTTAGTGGGGATCACATTTATAAAATGGATTACAATAAAATGGTCTCCGAACACCGGGCGAAGGATGCCCGGGCTACAATTTCTGTTACTGACGTTTCCCGGGAAGAAGCCAAAGCTTTTGGGGTAATGCAGGTGAATGAAGATTTTGAAGTCGTGGGTTTTCAGGAAAAACCCGATGACCCTACTCCAATGCCCAACGATCCGGATCGCTGTCTGGTCTCAATGGGGATTTATTGTTTTGATAGTAAGAGTTTAAATGATTATCTGAGAGCAGATGCCGGGGATGAATCCTCATCGCATGATTTTGGTAATGATATCCTGCCCAAGATGGTAGAAAGCGGAGCAAAAGTTCAGGCCCACTGGTTTGAAGATGAAAACCGGGGTACACCAGAGACCGAACGATACTGGCGTGACGTGGGTACCGTGAAGAATTTCTACGAGGCGAATATGGATTTAGTTGAGGTTTCTCCACGTTTTAATCTGTATGACCGGCGCTGGCCAATTCGCACCTATCACGGTCAGCACCCGCCGGCTAAATTTGTATTTGACGATGAAAATAGGCGAGGACGGGCTCTGGATTCGGTTGTTTCTCAGGGAAATATTATCAGTGGTGGAACTGTCCGGCGATCGATTCTTTCCCCCGGAGTTGTAATCAGGTCGGGTGCGGTGGTCGAAGATTCAATCCTCATGGATAATGTTGAAGTTGGTGAAGACTGCCACATTTCCGGAGCAATTATTGATAAAAATGCCAGTATTGCTCCGGGAACTGAACTATCCGGTGACGAGTCCCCCCAAAATGAGGATCATCATTATGTCGATGGGGATATTGTAGTAGTTCGCCGGGGCTATCCGGATGATGATTTTTACTCCGGTATCGGTTCGATGTAGGTTATTTTGATGCCCGCTAAACCTGAGTGGTTGAAAGTTAAATTTAATCAGGACCTTCAGGAGCAGGAGTTTGTTAACCGGACTCTGAGGCAAAACGATTTGACGACAGTCTGCGAAGAAGCGGGTTGTCCGAATCGCTGTGAATGCTGGGCAAGCGGAACTGCCACCTTTATGCTGCTTGGTGACCGCTGTTCCCGTAATTGTCGTTTCTGTAGCGTTGATCACGGCCCCTGCCAAGAAGCCCTTTCGCCGGAAGAACCGAAAAATGTTGCCCGGGCCGTAAAACAGTTGGAGCTGGACTACGTGGTTTTAACTTCGGTTACCCGGGACGATTTGCCGGATGGTGGGGCAGAACACTGGCTTCGGACCATAGAGCAGGTCCGCGAGTTGAATCCCGGTGTCCAGGTTGAAACGCTCGTTCCTGATTTTGCCGGTTGTGCAGAGGATTTGGACCTGGTGCTTGATACAGAGCCGGAAATGTTCAATCATAATGTTGAAACTGTTCCCCGCCTTTATTCTCGTGTCCGTCCTCAGGCTTCCTATTCTCGCTCTCTTGACGTCCTGGAACGTTCGGCCGCCCGGGAATTACGGACAAAATCTGGTTTGATGCTTGGCCTGGGTGAGAAAAATAATGAAGTTGTTAGTGTTCTGGAAGATCTGTATGAGCGGGGAGTGCGCTACCTTACCCTTGGCCAATACCTTCAACCGGCCGCTGAAAATTTGGAGGTTGATCGGTGGGTGCCCCCCGAAGAATTTGAACAGCTCAAGGAACGGGCCCTAAAGATGGGGTTCACTCATGTAGAATCCGGACCACTTGTCCGTTCCTCCTACCACGCCGCCCAACAGTTTGAAAGTTAACGTCTATATAACTGGTATTTAGACTGTTCAAATCCGTCTTTAGCTGCTATGTAAGGATCAACTGAATAGCGAAAGAAGTCTGCAAAGTCGTCACCGCTGTAGGAATTATTATTTACCTGCTTTAATGCTGTTGAGCCTATCCAGACGTAACTTCCCGCGTAAGTAAAGGGGTTCAAAAATACTCCTGCTGTTCCGGCCGCAAAACCTCTTACGGTGGTGGGGCCCAGGACCGGATACATCAGGTAGGGACCGGCCGGAATGTACCATTTTGCCAGGGTCTGGTCAAATGTCCTTTTTCGTCGGCTGACATAATTCTCAGCGGGGTCAAAGATCCCCCCGATTCCTACTGTGGTATTGACCAGAAAACGTATTGTTGATGCCCCGGCATCCTTCACCTGTAACTGAAGCAGTGAGTTTACTACAGTTACCGGTTCCTTCAGATTCTGGAAGAAGTTGCGGACCTTATCCCTGATTTCTCCGGTGGTTACTGTTTCATAACCCCTGGTAACCGGTTGAAGAGCATTGAAAAAGAAAAACTTGTTAAAGGCAAAAATACGCCGGTTGGGGATTTCTTCGAGCGGATCCATGAATTCGAATTTTTCCTTTTGCGAAGCTTCTTCATCGGCAAAAGGATCTTTTAAAATCTGATTTCCATCAGACTTTTTCATCTGAAATCGATCGGAGTTTGCTCCTTTGACTGTCGTTAAACTACCAAGTAGGCAAAACAAACCAACAATAAGAACAATAGTTACACTTACTCTGTGGTCTGGCTGGAAAGAAAACATGATTTTATTCTCCCGGATCATTTTTTAACATTTTGACCCTGTTTTTTAAATTTTTAATTAGACCGTTGATGGAAATATTGTTGATAATTTCCGTGAATTGTGAACGGTAATTTGAGATGAGGCTGATGTTTTGGACATGCACGTCGTATATTTTCCAGGTGTCACCCCGGTTTACCATTGAGTAATTGAGCGGGATGTTCTTTTGAACTTCGTCCAGTTCAAAATATACAACAGATTTGACTCTGGCATACTGTCCTTTTAACTCTTCGCCGATTATTTCCACTTTTTTTAATTTGAATTTTTTTTCTGTTTCAGCCAGTCGACCTGTCAGCCTTTCCACATACATTACTTTTAAAAGCTCTCGAAAAAGTTTTGTCATTTTTTTGACCTGAGACTCGGTTGCCATTCTTGCGTGAGGTCCCAGAGCCCTCAGCGTCATTTCTCGGAAAGCAAATAATGGTCCCATTTTGTCTATTATCTTTTTTCTCAGGTTCGCGATATTTTTGCCTTTGTGATAGGAGGTATCCCCAAGGAGTGCTTGAATTTTATCGAATTCAGCCCGAATTGTTTCCCGCGGGCTGCGAGCTTTCAGCGGCTGGAAAGCTATAAATGTTGTTAGCCCCAGCAAAAATAAAAATCCAACCAACTTGTGTTTATTCATCTATTAACCTCCGGTAATATTAGAAGATTCTGTTTTTTAACTCAAAAGAATATTACCTTATTCCTGCAATACCTGTCAATTTCTCAGAAAATATGTAAAATAGACATCGAAGAGTCGAGCCCGATTCAGGAAAGGAAAATGCTAATGATTGCTAAGTTTTTACGCTGGCTGATAAAACACAATCTCTGGGGTTATATTCTTACAGTTGTTGTCTGTTTAATTTTTTCTGGTCTTTATTCTTACCAGCGTTACTGTGAGCATCACCATGATGATTATCACGGACTGTTGAGCAGCCGGCTCGAGTATCCAATGATCGACGCCCGTCACCGCTGGCTCTCGCAACCTGAACGGGCGGATGAGGAGATAGTTCTTGTTGCAATCTCTGAACAGACCCTCGGGGAATATAAAGATCAGCTCGGCCGCTGGCCCTGGTCCCGTCGTTATTTTGCTCGGCTCTTCCGCCACCTCCGCAAGGCGGACCTCACTCTTGTCGATATTGGTTTCTGGGAACCGAGTAAAACTGAGCTGACACCCGAGGCGGAGAAAAGGCTCCTCCGCTATGCCACGGGTATTCAGTCGGCCCTTGAAAAATCCGGTTATAGTTCTGCTGAATCGCAGGCTAAAAATTTCAAGCGGTTTGTGGATAAAAAAATTCAACGTGACGATGAATTGCTGGCCCGTGCTACAAAAAAGTTTGGGACTGTTCATCACGCCCTGGTTTTTACCGGCGAAGGACAGATAGAACCCTGGCGATATAAAAATTTAACCGGCCAGTACGGTTATAAAGTAAAAGATAAGTTGAATCAGCTTCCTCGTCGAACCCGGGCCGCCATCCCTGTAAACGAGTTACTGGGACCAAGCCGGGGGGTGGGGCATATTAATTTTACTCCTGATCCCGACGGCCCGGCCCGCCGGTTTAAACCGTTTATTGGATTCCAAAAAAAGAAGTCCGGATTTAGTCTTTTCCCTTTCCAGTATCAACGTCCTTTTATTCCCATCCTCTCGCTTTCGGGGGCTTTTCAACTGCGGGGTATGAAACCGGGAAAAAGTATTGTGCGATTGAATGGCTCTTATTTAAAAATTGGCCAAGAAATTAAGTCCCCGGTTGATAATAAAGGAAATGTGCTTATTAACTGGCACGGCGGCATCCGGGTTGATAAACAGTTTCAGGCTTACAAAGTAATTCCTATCGAAAAGTTACCCGGCGTTTTACCAGGCACAAAAACTTTGAAAAATTCCCCTTATACTTCGGAATGGTTTCAAGGTAAAAAAGTTTTTGTAGGGGTCACCGCGGCCGGTTTATTTGATTTACGGGCAACTCCGTTTTCGCCAAATGAAGCCGGGGTCGCCATCCATGCCAATATTCTTGACATGTTCCTGAATGACGATTATCTCACGCCGATCCATACTCGTGATACCCTGGCCGCTCTTGTGGTTTTAACTCTGAGTGTGGGTTTAATTGCTATCCTGCTGAGTCCCGTAACCGCTTTTGCACTTACTGTTTTGTTAATTGTTCTTTATTTGGTTTTGGGAGCCGGTCTTTTTAACCAGGACTATTTAATTAATCTCTCCACTCCGATGTTATCGGCTTTCACCTGTTATCTCGTTATTATTAGTTACAAAGTTTTATTTGAGCAGCAGAAAAGACGTCAGATACGTGGTGCCTTTGAACAATATTTGACTGCTTCCGTGCTGGAAGAAGTGCTCGAGGATCCCGGCCAGCTCAGCCTCGGTGGTGAACGGCGAGAAATTACGGTTATGTTTGCGGACGTGGCGAAGTTCACTACGTTCAGCGAAGGCCGGTCTGCGGGCGAGGTGGCGGGCCGGATCAACGAAATTCTCACGGAACTCACCGAATCTGTTTTTGAACATGAAGGCGCCCTGGACAAATACATTGGTGACGCACTGGTTGCTGAATTCGGAATTGTTCCCGTCGAACCGCCCGAGCACGCCGAGCGCGCCTGCCTGGCGGCCCTGGATATGGAAGCGAAGATGAACAAACTGCGTGAGCAGTGGCGCCGGCGAGATGAGCCTGTTATGGATTTAAGAATTGGACTGCATACCGGAATAGCTGCGACTGGAAACATGGGCTCAGAACTATTGTTTGATTACACGGCGGTTGGAGACACCGTGAATCTTGGTTCCCGGCTGGAGGGCGCAAACAAGCAATATGGCACCTTCACTCTGATTAGTGAAAGCACTTATGAGGCGGCTAAAAATTCAATTGAGGCCCGGAAAATGGATCGCATCCAGGTCAAGGGCAAGGCGGAACCGGTAACTATCTATGAATTACTCGCCCGGCGGAAAAACATGGATGAATCAACCCGCCGCCTAAAGCAACGCTTTGAACAGGCCTTGACCCTTTACCAGGAAGGAAAATGGAAGGAGGCGCTCACTGCGTTTGAAAAACTCCACGAGGAATACCCGGAGGATAAGCCAACGGAAGTTTTCCTTACCCGCTGCCGGGAATTCCAGGCTAACCCGCCGCCCGAAGACTGGAACGGAGTCTACGAAATGACCGAAAAATGAAGGGGTCCCCTCCAAAAAATCTTCCCCCTCTCTTGGGAAAGTTACCCCTTTTTTGGAGGAAGCCCCGCTCTATATTTCCTCCCCCTTGATGGGGGAGGATTAAGGTGGGGGTGAAAAAGGACTTAAAAGGTCCTTTACCCCAGCTATTTTGTCGAAAGAACTGGGTTGTCCCCCTTTCGAATTATCCTCCGGATGGGTCCCCTGCCTCTGCCACCAGGGAAGAGGGGAGTAGTTAAAATTTTTCTTTGGGTCGGGCGGGTTATGTAGTTCAAATTAGTTGAAATGCATAAAAATATCTTGTATATTATGCACGGAGGTGGTGGATATGCGAACGACGCTTGATATTGATGAAAAATTAATGGAAAAAGCTCGTGAGCTGGCGGAGACAAAGACCAAAAAGGAAACTGTGGAACGGGGCTTGCAAACCCTTATTAATCTGGCCCGGCGTGATAAATTAATTGAAATGGGAGGGGAGGGTTACGGGATGGACCGGGAAGAATTTTTGGAATCCAGGCGGGATGAGTAATTCATGTGTGCTGGTTGATTCTTCGGTCTGGGTGGATTATTTTCGGGGGACGGATCTGGAATTGCAAGCCACCTTGCGAAATCTTTTCCGGAATAATCGGGTTGCTATTAATCCCGTTATCCGGCTGGAAATATTAACGGGAGCTGAATCGGAATCACAATATAAACGCTTACAAAATTATCTGAAGGGATTAGTAGTTTTCTTTGTAGACCGCAATGTTTATGAGCGGGCTGAGAAATTACGGTTCAGAGTAAGAAAACAGGGAACAACGATACCGGTAGCGGATATTTTGATCGCAAGTACGGCTCTGGAATTTGGATGTCCCCTCTGGCATCGTGATCAACATTTTGAGGTTGTGAAGGACGATTCATCCAAACTTCGAATGTTTGAGGTGTAGCCCGAAGGGGGAGAAGAAGCTTTTTGAGGTTCTAAGTGTGAGAAAAATCACCTTGACACCCCCCACCTTTTGACGTATATTTGTTGTCGCGGCAAGGCTTAAAATAAATTTCTTGGAGGCGGAGAACGATGAAAAAACTAATTGTATTAATTTCTTTGTTTGGTTTTATACTATTTCTGGCTGGTTGCGGAAGCAGTGGAGGTGGTGGCGGTGGTGGCGGGACAGCCGGCGTCCGTGGTGTAACAGCTCCTGAGCAGGTCAGTGTTGCTGATACTGGTTCCTCAAGTGGATCAACTTCTCAGTCCTCTTTGTATGCCTGGACCAGTGCGGCGTCAGTCGATAACCTTTCCGACTCTTCCGATTACAAGCAGGATAAAACAGAATACGTTACCTGGGATCCGACGACTCGGTTGCTCGGTCAGCCGAATAATATTCTCTGTGTTTTAAGTAAGTTTGCCGCGGATACCATGGTCAGTGAAACGGGTGTCACCTACGTTGCCCAGTATAACGCAGCAAAATGTGAGCAAGACCGCGATGAACTGGATATGGAAAAAGGCAATCAAACTTCCGGGACCGGAGCTCCCGAAACCCAGCGGGCGGTAGTGTACTCCAAGCGTGTCAATGACGACACCGCCCAGGTAGTTAGGGCTTGGATTCCTATGGAGGAAGATTATGGGACGATGGTAGTTCGAGTAAAGGGAAAGTTATATGAGTCTCCCAGTGATACTAATCCCTATGGCCGGTTTCACCTTGATTTTGTGGAACGAAGCGCTGTCGATACTCCGCTCAGGGGGGTTCTGGAGGCAAATCAGGTCGGTGACATAATTCAGCTTGGATTTTGGGAGGAAGAGTCATTTAACCCACCGGGGAGTTTCCGTGGGATGATGGTTCAGCGTCCGGTTGCCGTTGAAGCGAGTAGTTTTGAAAATTCGGGCACTGCCACGGCTAAATTCAGTGAGCCGGATGCGATGGCGCCTGGGGGGACTATAGAAGATACGATAAACATCCGCTATAACCCGGACAAATTGCACGGTAAGGAACTGGCTGAAAATGAGGATTTCTGCCTGGACCGTAAAGATTACCATGAGTCCGTCTGGAGCTATGGACTTTATAACAAAGAAAGCGGTGAGCGGAAGACCCGCCAGGGCGGTATTCCGCTTGTCTTTGATTCTGGCCCCCAAACTTACTACGGCTGGTATGGCTATTACGGCTTCTGGTTCTCCGAGGACGTTTCCATTGATTCCGGGACACTTGTTCGCCGCGAAACTTATTCCGATGCCGAGGAAAGCGACACTTACCGCGTCTTTGAAGGCGCCGGGAAACTTATCCGCAAGTCCCGGGATACGGTGCCCCTGGATAAGATAGAAGATGTTCTCATGGACTACTGGGAAGGGGATACCCGCTATCGCATAGCGTGGAATCCCGAGTCGAGTGCGTTTAAGACAGCCGACCGCGGCGGCACTCTTGCGTTGACTGGTTTGTGGTCGCCCGGCCTGTATATCTGGGCCGATGCCCTGGGCGGGGACATCCAGATAAAATTCAGTGACTGCGTCGAGGATACTACGACGGGTAAGTATAGCTGTGATGCTTATGGCACCGACACGGTGATCACTTATAACCGGGAGAAAATTCAGCCCGGCGATACTAGCGTCCCGGAAACCCTTTACTGCAAAAGCCTGGAGTGTCCTCTGCCGGCGCCGCGGATAAATACAACTTCCTGGGACACTTCCCCATTTGACCTCAATCTTCCGGTTGAGGAGGACTCGGTCCCGGCTAATGCAACTTACGACACTTACACTTTTGACGCTAATCGCTACGACCTGGCCTTCGGGGGTGTGTCCTCCGTCGAACGTGAGGTGGACGCTGACACAACGGATTGGGGGAGATACGGTATTCAGAGCGGCCCACTCTTTGCGGCTGCCGATTCAGCGGCCCTGGCCTGTGATTGGGATACTTCTTATACCTGTGGCTGGCAGGCCGCGGAGAATATTGATGAGTATTATGTCTGGGAAACCGGGGACGAAAATTGGAGCAAGCTAACCGCTCTCCGGGACCCGGTAACGGGAGAAATTGTTGACGTCCAACCTCCCATCAGTGTGAAGTATGAGCCGGGCAATTCAACTTACCGCCTCAGTTATCACGGTTTTGGCGAACTTGAAGGTATTCCCGGCAAATGCGTTGATGCTGAAACCGGAGAGGACACTGCCTGTGAAGAAGGGGGAGAAGAACTTCGCTGGGTCCCTGCCTTCAGCATTCCGAGCGGCGATACCGTTGCCAGTTTGACAAACCCGGGAACTGAGTATTTCGTAAAACAGCTCCAGGTCGAACAGCGGCTCAAGAATGATCCGACCGGTTGCGGTTCCCTAACACCGCTTCAAACCCTTCCTGTCCTTGGTGAGGATGATTGGACATCGCCGAATATTGGCCCCAAGCCCTCCGCCGATTCCGCTCCCGCCGTAATCAACGGAGAGGTCCAGTAAAATCAGAACCTCAAAACATCATTTCGGGCCGGGATAATAAAGCAACCCCGGCCTGGGGGGCTATCGGAAGTTGTGATTCTGGATTTCGCGCGAAAAGATTATTTTGAGACTTACTGATCCAGGCCCACCCAGAACTTTCTAACCCACATCATCCACGAAATTTTAGAATTTCGTGGATGATGTGTATCTACGATACAGCACTCAAGGCTATATTAGCAAATAAATCAAGTTGTAATATTGATCCGAAAAATTACAGGCTGTTTTAAGGGAATATATTTGTTTTACTTGAGTGCTGGGTTAACCCAGCCTACAATCGAGTAGTTTTATTGTGA
>CAZVWJ010000066.1:0-11335 GCA_964631325.1 uncultured bacterium
ACCACCGAAATATCTTTAGGAAGAGCTGTGTACTTTTGGGTCGCTAAACAATTACCGCAGTAGATAAGCTGACGGAAAGCCGGCATCACATGCTCCAAAAAATTCAAACGGATGTAGATGATCCGGAGGCCCGGGAGTTCCTGGAAAATTTATTAAAATCCGACCTCAAACCCGCGCTTTCCGAACTTTATCAAGTTGACCTATCCCCTGAAATGATGGAACAGCTTGAGAATTATTTTATTGCCCGAGACCACAGTGTTGCTGATTTGTGGGGGGATCTCCGGAAAATTATAAATCGGCTTGAATCCCGGCTGGATTCCCGGGTGTTCAACCAGTTGATTTCGCTAATTGATCGGGCAACCGTTGATCAAATGCAGGGGGGACAGTTTGAGTCGGAGACTCCGAAAGAGGAAACAAGCGAGGAACGTTCCCTGGAGATGGTTAAGGCGGCGCTAAAAAATAAGAATTTTTCTCGCCTCTCATCACTGTCGGGACTCCCGGAAAATATTGTTGAAAGTTTTAGTGAACTTTACCTCCCCCCGGAAGAAACCAATAAATGGCAGACTAAACTTTTTTCGCTATACCGGCGTATAGTTTATTCTTTTTTCTATCGTCAGGAAGCCACACTTGATGAAGTAAAGCAGTTTGTAAATAAATTCAGGGAAATAATTAACATCCCGACACCGCTTATGAAACTTATTATTCAACCACCACAGCCGGACGCTTACTTGCTAACACATTCCTTCAACACGAGCCTGGTTGCTTGCCTGTTAGCTGACCGGGAATTTGAGTTTGATGACACTCAAATGAACTTTATCATCCTTGCTTCCGCCGGTGCTGACCTGGGACTGACTTTTGTCCCGCAGTCGCTTTTTTTAAAGGATACTACTCTGTCCAACCGTGGCAAAAGTGAATTGTCAAAGCATCCCCTTTATTCCGAAAAATTGGCTGCTCGAGCGCTTGGAAGTATGCATCCGGTAGTTGCCCTTGTTGGACAACACCAGGAGCGCCGGGACGGCGCCGGATATCCCCGGGGGCTTTCCGCGGAGAAACAGCACCGGCTATTGCCGCCGCTTGTTTGTGCTGATGTCTACACGGCTTACCTGGAAGATCGCCCTTACAGGGACGCAAAGTTTCCGGATGAAGCGCTGGATAACATTCTCGCGGAGAAAGAGAAATATCATCCTCGGTGTTTGCGGGCCCTAAAGGAACAGGTTGGGTATTATCCCGAACCAACGCCGGTCTTGCTTGACGATAACCGGCTGGCCGTGGTAAAAAATCACCGGCCCGACACACCAAAAAAACCTGATGTGTGGGTAATTACCGACTCTAAACATAATAAGCTGGATAACTTTGAAAGTTGTTCGCTGGCCAAAGAAACCGGCCTCGGGGTAAAAAAGGTCGTTCGTTCGCCTTAAGCCCTATTCGTAGAATTTCCTCTCCCCTGGTGGGAGAGGACTAAGGTGAGGGGGATTAACTTATCTCTGGTTAAAGACCAAGATATTTGAGTCTGATTTACCAATCGTAAATTACAGCCTTAGTTTTAGAAGGTGATTTTTTGACAATGAGTATTAATACGAAAATGGGGCTTGTCTTTGGACTGCTATTAACTGAACTGTTGGTTTTTGGACTTGGTTTTTATCGTGGTCTTGCAACCCATTCTGCTCAGATGAAAAATACAGCCGCTGCCGTTAAAAAACTGGATCTTATCAAAGAGTTACAGTTGGATTTATCGCATCTTAAGGAGCCGGTTGTTGATTGCGTCACGAACCTCGCCACCGCGCAAAGGAAAAAGTTTAACCGCCTTTCCGCTCGTCTCACCAGGCGATTTAATCAATTGGATGAGCTTGCTTTACAAATTTCCGAAGAACGTAAACTTATCGCTCAGCTCAAAGCTAAATACAGGGAATTAAAACTGGTAGCCCACCAAATTTTTTCTACCGGTGCGAGAAAAAAGAAAGAAAAAATGATTGAAAAAATTCGGGCGCTGGAAGGTGATTTTCGACGTGAGGCCGAAGCTTATCACTTGCTTGCACACCGAGAGGTAAATCGCAACCGGCGTATGGCTGAAAAAATGCTAAATTGGATACAAATTCTTCTCTTTGTCGCCTTTTCTTTCAATGTGTTTTTTGTCACGATGATCCTTTTATATTTTCGTAAAACAGTTGTGCAACCCTTGACCGGCCTCCGGGACCGGGCCGTAAAAGTAGGTGAGGGCGACTGGAATCAGCAGGCGGAGATATCTTCCAACGACGAACTGGGGGAGCTGGCTGCCTCGTTTAACCGGATGGTCACCGATTTAAAACAGACCTGGGAAGAGCTGGAGCAGGCCCGAAAGTATATGTATAATATCCGCCAATCGATGCAGGAATCTTTGATTGTTGTCACCCGGGACGGTAAGATTGAAACGGTAAATAGAGCCCTTGAGGAGCTGGTTGGCTACAGTGAAGAGGAGCTTCGGGGGAAGTCCCTGGATTTTTTGCTGGAAAAGCCGGTGGTTGCGAACCGGTCTCTCTGGGAATTGCTGGATTCCGAGGGAACTAGAACCAGGGAGTTAACTTACCGGACAAAAGAAGAAGATAATATTCCGGTCCTGTTTTCCGCCGCCCCGATGTATACCCCGGAAAAAAATCTAACCCGGATTGTCTGCGTGGGGACGGATATCACGGAGTGGAAGCAAGCTGAGTCCGAACGAAAACGACTGGCAGCCGGCTGGGAGACAGCTTCCAGTGGTTTGATTGTTACAGACCTGGACGGCCAGATCGAATTCACCAACACTGCCGCCCGGCAGTTACTTGGTTACGACGAAGCCGAGTTGGTTGGGATGCACGTTAGCCAACTACACTCGGGAAGTGGAAACTCTGCTAAAAATATTATGGAGACGTTAAAAGAGGAAGGAAATTGGACCGGGGAAGTTGAACACCGCCGGCAAGACGGAACTATCTTTCCAGTGTTACTTTCTAACTCTTTAATTCGTGATGAAAATGGAACCCCCGAGGGAATGCTCGGTATTTTACAGGATATCTCCGAACGCAAGCAGATGGAGCAGGAACTCAGGGCGTCGAACCAACAGCTTGATGCCTATAATCAACAACTGAAGGCCACCGAACAACAGCTCCGGGCTGAAATTGAGGAACGTAAACAAATTGAGGCGGAACTTCGCGAAAGTGAACACCGTTTCCGGTTGATGGCCGAAAATATTGACCAGTGCTTTTACCTGGTAAAATCGGATTATTCGGAAGTATTATACGTTAATTCGGCTGTTGAAGCTCTCCACGGGGTTACCAGGGAAGAGGTTTATGAGAACCCGGAAGACTGGAAAAAATATATTCCTGACGAAGATTTGGCCGAAATGGAAAAAGATCTATCCGAACAGCTTTCCGGGGGAATGGAAGAAAACCAGGTTCATGAATACCGGGTCGAACACCCGGAGCGAGGAACGCGCTATATAAGAGCGGTTATTTACCCGGTGTATGAAGACGATAAACTAACTCGATTAGTTGGCGTCAACTCCGATATTACGGAGCGCAAACAGCGGGAAGCAGAGTATGAAGCTCTGATTAACGGGATGAATGAGATTGTGTTAGTTATTGACTTTCAGGGGCAATTTGTGGGAGCAAATAAAACTGCAATAGAAAAATTGGGTTATTCCCGGAAACAGTTGCTTTCCATTGGGCCGAAGGCTATTGACGTGGGGCGGGACCCAGAACGGATTGAATCGCTTATTAAAAGTGCGAAAGAGGAAGGAGGAGTACGTGTTTTTGAAACAATTTATGAAACAAAAAATGGCCAACAAATACCGGTTGAAATTAGTGGTACAGTTGTTCCCCACCAGGGGCAACCTCGGATTATCAGTGTTGCCCGGGACATTACGGAACGTAAAGAAATGGAGCAAGAACTGCGCAAAAGCTACGAAGAACTCACCCAGTCCCTACGCGAAAAGGAAACTCTTCTCCAGGAAGTTCATCACCGGGTAAAAAACAATATGCAGGTCCTCTCGGGTTTGCTTTACCTCCAGGCTAAAGCGGCACAGAATGAGAAGGCTCGCGAACAATTAATGGAGAGCCGCCAGCGTGTCCAATCAATGGCCCTGATTCATGAGAAACTTTATAAAACTGAAGATTTTTCTGAGCTTGATTTTGAGGAATACTTGCAGGAATTGATTACTTCACTGCGCCAGGTTCATGGCCTGACTGCAGCTGACGTGAACTTTGAATTGGATGTTGACCCGGTTGACATCGGGCTGGGGAAGGCAGTTTACTGCGGGCTAATTTTAAATGAGCTTACTGCCAATACGCTTGAACACGGTTTTGATTCGAGTGAAGAGAAGTTGAAACTCAGGATTAATTTTGTTCAACGTCCCGACAAATATCAACTAATTTTTGAGGATAACGGGCCGGGATTTCCAGAAGCTGTTGAATCGGTCAGAGAGGCTTCCCTTGGCCTCAGGCTCGTCTATACCCTTGCGGAAGTTCAATTGGACGGGACGGTAGAAGTGGTGACGTCCGGCGAGGGAACTAAATTCGAAATCGCTTTTCCCCGGGGAAAAGATTAAAATTTGAAGAACTATTCGTGCCGATTAGTGTAGATTTGTGGACATTTAGGCAGTTGTGTGTAGATCTGTGGAGCTTATAGTGCCATCTCTATCGCAGTTTTTAGATCTTCTTCGGCTACCGGTTTTACCAGGTAACTGGCCGGCTCGGTTTCTTTTGCTTTTTCCAGGTATTCGTCGTCGGAATAAGCGGAGAGATAGATAAAAGGTAAATCTTCACCTGTTCCCTTGATTTTTTTGATGGCTTCTATCCCATTTAATTCCCCCGGTAATTTAATGTCCATTATTATTAAATCAACGGGGTGTTCTCTCACGTATTTTACTGCCGCTTTTCCGTTGGATTCTATTCCACATACGTTATAACCCAGGTCCTCGATCATTCCGCGAATTTCCAACCCGGATATTTGTTCATCTTCCACTATTAAAACTTTTTTTTCGCTCATTTGAAATCATTCCTGTGAAAAAAATGTAGTTTATTTTACTATTTTGACACTATCATCAAACATTTAAGCCCGGATGTCAAGAATCTTATACCTGTGATCAAAACTTCAAAATGATATAATTCGTATATATTTCTTAAATCCACAAAAGGAATCTATAAATGTCCCAGGATCACCTCTTTAATACCCCGGTGGACGTTTCGCTGGAAGTTGTCAAGAGCTGGCAGTCTTTCGAGACCCACTTTGAGTCTGCCCGACGTCTGCGTGCTATTACTTTTTGTGATTCTCCCGGCCTTCTCCTTGATTTTTTTGAAGACTTTGAGCTGGATCACCTCGAGGTGGTTGTCGGGGACGTCAAGGACTACCGTGAGCGGCTCCGGGACGAGGACGAGGAGCTCATCGACCGCCTGGAACAGCTCAAGAATGAGGACAGGCTACTCATTTATACCTGCCCGCAGAAGACTGTTCACTCCAAGCTGTACATCGTGGAGTCGGCGGAGAAAATGGAACTGATTACCGGTTCGCCGAACTTAACTTACACCGGCTGGGGCAACCAGACAAACCATATTGCCGTCTTTGAAACTGAACGGGGCTCGGACATCTACGAACAGTTTCTTGACGATTATCGGGATCAGCGGGACAGTTACGGTGAACTTTTTCTTGCTGATTTAACCGAGAAAATTGAATCGTCCGACGAGGACCGGGAAGAGGTCATCCGTTACTGGCTTGAGGGCAAGGAAACGCCGCGCAATGAGTTCCAGGAACTGAATATCAAGGCAACCGAACAGCTCCAGTCCATCTCCGATCCGGCCGAAGCTGACAGCGATGTCGTCCTCTCCCTTCGCGGTTACGAGGACGATACCCGGGCCAGTGTTCAACAGAGTTTCCAGCAATTTGGCGGCAGTTTTGGCGCCGACAGCGCCCAGATCAGTCCGGGTAACTACAGCCGTTACCTGAAGAAAGAATTTGGTGTTCCCACTATGTGGGTCGACAACCGGGGCGTGAATTTCATTCCACCCGGCGGCCATCTTCAACACCTTACGAGTGAACCTGAAGCTGAAAACCTGGCCGCTGTTCTTGCCAATCTCGAGGCTTACTTTGCTGCTGTTGATAACTACGGTGAAACCAATCGTCCCGGCTCGGTCAAGGCTCACATGTTTGAGGCCTTGCTCTATTTCTTCTGGGCTCCGTTTGTTAACCGTCAGGCGTTGTTTGAACGCTCCCGGGACATTGATAACCTCGACAAGAGTCTGCCCTTCCTCTACATTTACGGTGAGTCCAACAGCGGTAAGGGTACCTTTGCCCGTTACGCCCTCAGTTTGATTTCAAACAACTCTGTCAGCACTCCCATCGACGCCGACGAGGTCACCCGTAAGAATGTCCGCAATGTTCGCATGTCCAACTCATGTTTTCCCCTCGTTGTGGATGATATTGATAAGAATAAAATTAACACCATGGAGCCGCTAAAAAATTACTGGTCGGGCTGGGACGGTGAGGCCAGCTATCCTTCTCTTATTTTTATCAGCAATGATCGTAAACCGGACGAGTGGTTCCGCAACCGGGCCAAGATCCTCCATTTTGACATCATGTTTCACTCTTCCAAGGAAGGGGAGGCCGAGGTCAATCGAATAATTGATTCGGACAATCCGCTTTTTCACTGGATTGCCTACGAGTTGAACCGGAAGTTTACCCGGGGGGATCTTGAGTTGGAGGACGACGTCCTTGCGCCGGTTCGCCGGATTATTGTGGACTTCTATGACCGGGCCGGCCGCCGGCTGCCTGACTTTTTTCCCCGCAATCCCGCCGAACAGGCCCACGACATGGGCCGGGTCAAGTGGCAGCGGCTCAAGCGTCACGCCGGCTTTGAAATTGAAATGAAAGAGGAGGGTCTGCGCCTTGAATTTCCCGCCGACATGGAACACTGGGAAGTCGCTGAATACCGCCGCCATCTCCCGTCCTTTATCCGCGCCGAGCAGGAAGGAACCGGCGTAATCATCAAAAATCCTGCCCGTTTTGAAAGCTGGCTGGGCGCAGAAGAGTCTACCCGGGGGCTTTTGACAAAACTTAAAAATTTCCTCAATTTGTAATCCGCTCACAAGTAAACGCATTTCTCCGACGATTAATTCAGTAAATTCCCAATTCCCACCTACCAAAACCACATTTTTTAACTGAAATGTTATAATTACTTCACTTGATTTGACTCCAGGTTTTCAGCGAGTGATTGCCATGTGTGAAAAACAAACCGTTCCCGTGGAAAAAGCTGTTGGCCACGTTTTGATGCATGATGTTACCCGGATAGTTCCCGGGGAAGAGAAGGGCCCTGCTTTCGAAAAAGGCCACGTAATTGAGGAAGGGGACATTCCCCGCCTCAAGGATCTTGGCAAAGAAAACATTTATGCCTTTGAGCTGGCTGAAGACGAATATCATGAAAATGAAGCCGGAGAGCTCTTCAAGCGTTTTGCCGGTCGCCAGGTCTCAACGGCTGGCCCTTCGGAAGGAAAAGTTGTTTTTAGCGCGTCGACTGACGGTATGGTGGAGGTTAACAAGGCGGCCGTCGATACCGTAAATAAAACCGGTTCTATAGTTTTTACCACGATTCACTCCGACCAGCCGGTGGAAACCGGGGAGGAACTTGCCGGTATCCGCATTACCCCTCTGACAATAGACAAAGCAACCGTCGATTCCACACTGGGAAAAATCCCGGAACCGCCGCTTTCCGTCCATCCCTTTACCTCAAAAGAGGTTGGCCTGATTGTCACCGGTAGTGAAGTTGCCTCCGGTCGGATTGACGATGAGTTTAAACCGGTTATCACCCGCAAGGTGAATAATTACAACAGTACCGTAGAGTATTATGAAATAGTCGGGGACCGGCCCGAAAAATTGCAGGCTAAAATAGAGTCCCAGGCCGCTTCCGGGGCTGAGTTTATAATTCTTACCGGCGGCATGTCCGTCGATCCTGACGATAGAACCGCCGAAGCAATTGCTTCGGCCGGGGTCGAGATAGTTTCCGCCGGCGCTCCGGTGCTTCCCGGTAACATGTTTACAGTTGGCTATAAGGAGGGTATTCCTGTTTTTGGAGTCCCCGCCTGTGCAATTTTTTACGAACGCACCGCCCTTGACCTGTTTTTGCCCTATGTATTTTCGAACCGGAAAATTACCCGTTCAGATGTCTACAAAAAAGGTTACGGCGGCTTCTGTCGCCACTGTGACGTTTGCACTTTCCCGACCTGCGAATTTGGTAAGCGTTAACTGAATGTAACCAAGAGTGAGTTGCTTTGAATTCACAGGATTCTTCTTTTGATTCCGAGGAAGCTTCTTTGACTGATAAACTACAGTATTACAAGGATCGGGTGCAGAATCTTGAGGCCCAACTAGAATACCTTGAGTCAACCCTGGAGCAGGATGATTTCAGAGAACTCAAGGAAATTGGTCATCTCTTAACCTCGGAAAATTTTAGAAAAATTAATAACCTCGTTGAAACTATGATTCGCTCCTCGAACCGGGAGACTATCTACGCTAAATTAATCGAGGGAATAGTTGAAATTTTTGGTTTTCACCGGGTTTCAATTCTCGAACGGAACGGTGATCGGCTTGAGGTTGTTGAGGGGGTCGGCCTTCCAGAATCTTACCTGGAAAATTTTACTGTGGAGATTGCCGATGAACCCGGCAAAGATCAACGTTCAGTTCTGGCTCGTAGCGCCGCTCGCCGCGAGTCAATCGTAATTGAGGACCGCAGTGATTGTCCCGTCTATAGCCAGCGTGATACCGAACCCGGCAAGGAATATTCCTTCCAGTTTCTCGCCATTCCCCTGCTGGCTTTTGATGAATTGATCGGGCTCGTGACAGTAGCCCGGCAGAACGAGTCCGAGTATTATATGACTGAAAATACGGTTAAAGTCTTAAAGTTTTTTGTCAATCAGGTGGGGATTGCTCTTGGGAATGAGCGGTTAATTAATCGCCGCGAAGCCAGCTACAAGAACGCAATCCTCAGTCTGGCCGGCGCCGTCGAAGCCCGTGATGAAACCACCGGTGATCATATTCAGCGTCTGTTTGATCTGGCTGAAAAAATTGGTTCTGTTCTTGATTTATCCGGTGATCAATTGTCTCAGCTCAAATGGGGTGCCCAGCTTCACGACGTTGGTAAAATTGCAATCAACGGCCAAATTTTAACCAAACCGGGAAGTTTAACGGAAGCTGAATACGAACACGTCAAACAGCATCCGGAATATGGCCTGGATATTATTAAACCCCTTGATTTCCTTGATGCCGCCCGGGACGTGGTGCTCTATCACCACGAACGCTGGGACGGTGAGGGCTATCCCGAGGGACTGGCGGGCGAGGAGATACCCTACCTGGCGCGCGTGATGAACCTGATCGATTCCTGGGACGTAATGATCCATTCCCGCCCCTATAAATCTGCCATGACCAAACCGGAAGCTGTCGCTGAACTTTTACACTGCGCCGGCGGCCAGTTTGACCCGGACCTGGTCGATAAATTTCTTTCCACCCTCTCCGAGTCCGTAGTTCAGCAGGGCCGCGAACTCTATTCTGCCGAATCTTAGTAAACTGCTACCATAGTCCTTGACTTTGCGGTTTCGAGTTCCGCGATCCGGTTTTTCGCACCTTCGCCTCTCCGCTGTCCTTTCCGCATTCGCGCTAATTTTTCTTTGGGTTTACGGGTTAGCCCCATCACCTCATCACGATTAATGCTTTCCTTTGCGCCTTTCCGCCTTTGCGTTAATCCCGCTGTTCCGGGTTCCGCGTTTCGTGTTTTGCGTTTACTCAATCCCTCAATCTCTCAATCACTCCTCTATAGACACTCCCCGGGCCACAAGGTAAAATACTTTCACGCTTCAAGCTTCACTATTAAACGTTCCGAAGGGAGAGGTGCACAATGCACTGGTATCTCAAGGTTCTGCGCAATTACGTCAACTTCAGCGGTCGCGCGCGGCGCAAGGAATACTGGATGTTTGTCCTGTTCAACTTCATTATTGCCTTTGGACTCGGCTTTATTTCCGGTTTTCTTGGTGCCATCCTGGGCGAGGCAGGCTCTGTGTTTTCGTTGCTCCCCGCACTTTACAACCTCGCCGTGTTTTTGCCTTCGCTGGCAGTTTCTGTTCGCCGGCTCCACGACACGGACCGCACCGGTTGGTGGATCCTGATCAATCTTATTCCCCTGGTTGGCTGGATTATCTTCATTGTTTTTATGGTCCTTGACAGCACCCCCGGTTCCAACACCTACGGCCCCAACCCCAAGGGAAGTGAACCTGCGGCGGCAGTCTAACCTGGCGGGTACCGCTTTAACTGGCTCGCAGATAAACACCGATCCCCACAGTTTTCATTACTAACCTTCCCGCTAACCTGCGCCCTTTCGCTGTTCCGCGTTTTCGCCCTACGCCGTTCTTTCCGCCTTAGCGTTCCCTTTTTCCCAGAATTTGATATTCTGTTCAGTCGATAGTATACTTGTAATACGATAAGATAATCGATAGGGGAGTGAATTAATATGGAAGCAGTTTCTGTTTCGCCGAAATACCAGGTTGTAATTCCAAAAGAAATTCGGGAGAAGATGCAGATTGAACCGGGGGAGAAGATGGTTATGATTCCCTGCGGCGATCGGATTGAAATGGTCCGCCAGCGGGAAATGTCTGAACTGCGCGGTTCCCTGGAGGGCATGGATACTGAAGTTGAGCGGGCGCGGGAGGAACGGCTGTGAATCTCGTTGATTCCAGCGGCTGGCTCGAATATTTTGCCGACGCCGCCAACGCCGATTTTTTTGCCCCGGTAATTCTCGACGAAGCTGAAAAGATTATCGTTCCCACCGTAGTTTTGTACGAAATTCATAAGAAAATTTCCGAACAGCGCGACGAAGAAACTGCTCTGAATATCGTCGGTCAGCTAAAACGCCACGAAGTTATCGCCCTTGACGAAGAAATTGCCATAACCGCGGCCCAAAACAGCCTGGAACATGACCTGCCAATGGCAGATAGCCTCATATATACCACGGCCCAGCAATACGACGCCCGCCTCTGGACCCAGGACCAGGATTTCAAGAATCTCCCCGATGTAAAATACGTCCAGAAAGCATAATCACCAAACCGTTCCAGATTTTTATTGGAATTTTTGCATTTTTCGACCTACGCAACCTCGCCTCTTCGCCTTTTCGCCGTTCTTTGCGTCTTTGCGTTAATTTCGCTGTTCTGGGTTCCGGATTTTCGCCTCTCCGCCGTTCTTTCCACCTTCGCGTTAACCCCGCTGTTCCGGTCTTTCGGTTTTTCGCACTTTCGCCTTTTCGCCTTTTCGCCGTTCTTTGCGTCTTTGCGCCTTTGCGTTAACTCTGCTGTTC
>CAZVWJ010000067.1:0-11258 GCA_964631325.1 uncultured bacterium
AAGAACGATGGATTCCGGGTTTCCGGCGCTTCGCGCCTCCACCCGGAATGACGTTGAGGTGTTATTAGAAAGTTCTGTACGGCCAGTTAAGGGGCAATTTGATTTTATTATAACTGATTTCCTGAATAATTGTTAAAATTCTGTTGAACCTGAATTCTCTGTCGTTTATGGAAAAACTATATCATCCGCTCCGGAGGTTAAAAAATGCTGCCTGATAAATTGAGTTCCAATCCTTATTTAAAGTTAGCGCTTTTTATTTTAAGCCTTGGAATTATGTTAGGATTTGTGGTCTGGTTTCGAGACATTCTTCTGCCTTTTCTCCTGGCCTTTATCATTGCTTACATCCTGGATCCTTTAGTTGACTGGCTGGAAGCAAAGCTTTCCCTGGGCCGAACAGCGGCGATTTTAGTGTTGATCCTGGTTATCTCAGTGATTACCATGCTGACCGGCTACTACTTAACCACACAACTAATTGATTTTGGTATCCAGCTCAGTAAAGTTGCTGAAAATCCCCCGGATCTACAGGAATCCGTCCAAAAGTATCTTCCCGAAACTATTGCTAATCCTTTACTCCAGTATCTTCAACAACTAAAACCGGAAATAATCTGGAAACAGGCCCTGACTTATCTCCGGAAAAATCTGGTACAGATCACGCAAACCCTGGGTAAGAGCTCGACTTTCCTCTGGCTTTTCGCAACCAGGACCTTTGGCGCAGTAGGAGCAATAATTAACGCCGGAGTTTTTGTTATAGTAACCATCTATTTACTGCGGGATTTTGATTTCCTGATTGCTCACCTGAGAGACTATATTCCGCCAACACATCGGGATGAAATTATCAGTATAATTGATGAAATAGATGACCTGCTTCGAGCTTTTCTCCGCGGCCAGCTAATCGTCTGCCTGATTATGGGCGTCGGGTATTCAACTGGTTTGTTAATTTTAGGTATTGAAGGCGCAATCACGGTTGGAATAATCAGTGGTTTATTAAATATAATCCCTTACCTGGGGCCGGCCATTGGTTTTCTGCTCGCCGCCGGGATAGGTCTCTACCAGTCCGGTCTGAGCTTATGGATTATAATTGGTGTCCCCCTTGTCTTCGGACTGGTGCAATTCCTGGAGGGAACGTTTTTAACTCCGAATATTGTCGGAAAACAGGTAGGGATAAATCCGGTCGTCGTGATTTTCTCATTTATGCTATTTGTGCGCTTACTGGGATTTATTGGTTTTCTGGCGGCAATCCCGCTGGCAGTGATTTTCAAAGTAATTTTCCAGAGACTGGCCCAGAAATACCGCCACTCTTCTTTCTACGCCGAAAATGATTAAAGCTAAGCTAATTTTTCTAGTTTTGCATAGGCCAGAGCCAGGCGTTTTTTACCGACTGATTCAAAATCTATCGCTGCTACCGGCGAACTACTACTGCCGGTAAGCTCAATTAATTCCCCGGCTCCGAACTTGGGGTGCTTCACCCTGTCCCCGGGTTCAAAATCAAAATCCGTTTCTTTCTGTTTTTTGTTCCCTGAACCGGTGGAACGACTTTTCTTACGTTTTTGAGTGGTTTTTGACTCAACCGATTTAAAAGTATCCGTTTTCCTGGTTGTCAGCCCGGCTTCTTCAAGAAACGGAGAGGGATAATTCTGGTGTTCAGTGCCATACAACCGGCGCCGACGGCTCCAGGTACAATACAAGCGCTCCCGGGCTCGAGTGAATCCAACGTAACATAGGCGCCGTTCTTCTTCTTTTCTTTCCGGATCAAATTCTGAGTTACGGTGGGGCAGAAGTCCCTCTTCCATTCCAGCCATAAAAACAGCATCAAACTCCAATCCCTTGGCCGCATGAAGGGTCATCAGGTTAACGGCAGATTCATCCGCCTCGTAAGTATCCACGTCAGTGAGAAGAGTAATTTCTTCAACAAATTTTTCCAGGGTGGGTTTCGCCTGTTCTTCGGCAAAATCAGCCGCCACCCGTTTCAGCTCCTCGATATTTTCCAGCCGTGACTCAGCCGTGTATTTATCTTCCTTTTCAACTACTTCCTCGATGTAATTGGTTTGCTCGAGAACCGCCTTAATTCCCACCAGCGGAGGAGCCTCACTTTTATCTGCCAGAGATTGGTAAAGCTCGTAAAAACCGGCCAGAGCGTTATGTGCCCGGCTGGATAATTCCCCGCTTTCCAGTAATTTTTCCAGTCCCTCCAGGCCACTGAGCTCATTATCCCCTGAATATTCCATCAGGGTCTGCTCAGTTTTCTGACCAATTCCCCGGGTCGGGGTGTTAATAATTCGCTGAAGTGAGTGATCATCAGCCGGATTAACAAGCAATTTTAAATAAGCCAAAAGATCTTTAATTTCCTTGCGTTCATAAAATCCAACGCTGCTGACCAGAACATAGGGCATATTTTCCCGGGTGAAAACTTCCTCAAATACACGGGTTTGGGCATTGACCCGAAAAAAGATCGCACATTCGCCCGGCGGGATATCGTGCATTTTTTCCAGTAATCTTATAGTTTCCAGCACGTATTCGGCTTCTTCGTAGTCGTTGCTGGCCGCGTAAACTTCCGGTTCCCTCCCTTGCTCTTTGTCAGTCCACAGTTTTTTCTCCTGGCGGCGGGAATTTTTACTTATTACCGCGTGGGCCGTGTCAAGAATTGGCTGGGTAGAACGATAATTACGTTCCAGCCGAATAGTAGTCGCTTCGGGAAAATGCTGTTCAAAATTGAGGATATTAGAAACTTCAGCTCCACGCCAGGAGTAAATAGACTGATCATCATCTCCCACTACCACGATATTCCTGTGTTTCTCCGAAAGTATTTTAGCGAGTTCAAACTGGGCCGGATTGGTATCCTGGAATTCATCCACTAAAAGGTGATTGAATCGTTTCTGCCACCGCTCACGGACGGTTTGATTGTTCTGGAATAATTTCACGGGGATAACCAGCAAGTCCCCAAAATCATAGGCATTGTTGGATCTTAATTTTTTTTCATAGTTTTGATAGATATCCAAAAACTGCTGATCAACCTCCCCTTCCCTGGAATCAGCGTAGTTTTCTGCCGAAATCAATTGATCCTTTGCCCGGTTTATCCGGCTGGCCAGGGAGCGAGGCTTAAATTGATCCGAATCAAGCTTGAGATCATCCAGTGTTTCCTTGATTATACTCAACTGGTCCCGATCATCATAAATACTGAAATTACGTTTTCGATCAAGCGCACTAACCTCTTCCCTCAGGACCCGGACACCAAAGGAATGGAAAGTCCGCAGTTCGGGCTGGATACTTGTTTCACCGACCAGCTCCCGGGTTCTTTCCTGCATTTCCCCGGCGGCTTTATTGGTAAAAGTCACACCAAGAATTTTGTAGGGCGGGACGCTCCGTTCACGAATTAAGTGAGCAATTCGATGGGTAATAGTTCGAGTTTTACCACTTCCCGCGCCGGCAAAGATAAGCAGAGGGCCGTCACCGTGGAGCACGGCTTCTCGTTGTTTTTCGTTTAAAGGATCAAGAATTCGGTCCATATTTATTACTCCTGTAGGTTAAACTCAGTTACGTATCGTGACCAATTAATCTTACTATTCTTTGCTCAATTTCTGCCGGAGTTTCTGCCTCTTTCAGGAGGGAGGTACCAACCAGGGCTGCGTCCACTCCGCCAAGTTTTCGCAAATAATCAAAATCTTCTTTCGTTTTAATACCGCTTTCGCTGACTATCAATGAATTTTCAGGGGCAAACTGCAGAACCTTTTTTGTCTGATCGAGGTCAGTGGTAAAGTCACCTTCCAACTGCCGGTTGTTTATCCCTAATATTGAGGGAATAAAAGTTAGTTTTTCAAGCTCGCGGCGATTATGTATTTCAACCAGCGGGGTTAAATTAAGTTCATTACAGAGTTGATTAAATTCACTTAATTGCTCTCGAGATAGCAGGGAAACAATTAATAAAATTGCATCAGCGCCAGCGGCGGCCGCTTCATAGATCTGATAACGATCAATCATAAACTCTTTTCTGAGCAGGGGCTTGTCCAAAATTCGCCGAACTTTTTTAAAGACCTCCAGGTCCTGGCCAAAATATGGTTCATCGGTCAACACGGAAACAGCAGCCGGAGCTGAAGCCTGGTAAACAGATGCTATTTCCGTAGCTGGAAGGTCGGTGATTTGACCGGCTGAGGGAGAACAGGGCTTGATCTCCGCAATTAGACTCACGTCATTACTTTCTCTCAAACAGCGGGGAAAGGAACAATACGCTTCCCGCTCTTCAATCTCGTTTTTTAACTGCTCCAGCGGAACTTTTTCTTTACACTTCTCGACGTGTTCTTTTTTCTGTTCAACGATCTTATCGAGTATTTCTGACACGAATTCATTACCACCTTGCTTCTTAAATACACGCTCTCCGAAAAGGGTCTAAAATCTCCTCACCCTGACCCTCTCCCGCCAGGGGAGAGGGGACTTTTCGGAGAGGCTCTAAATAGACAATTAACCAGAAGCCATAAATTCTAACAGAAATTACCGATATTGTGGGAAATTAGTGCAACCAGGCTGAAATCGAAATGGTTGACTTTTAAAGGTGTAATAGTCAATATAGTAGTGTGTATTTTTTGGGTTTAATATTTTATTTCAGGGTAATTAAATAATGTCTGAAAAACAGGAATCACGGGGCGAGACAGTTAAAGAAACCGAGGAATCCCGGGTTGAGGAATCGGTGCGGATAGATAATCCGCAACTGCTCGGAGACGCGGAACCATTTCTCGTCGGCTGGGGAAAATTTGAGGGTCCCGTGGAAAAAATTTTCGGGGGAATTTACTTTGAAATCAGCCCAGAAATAGACCATTTCAAATCCTTCAACCTGGGCCTGTTTGACGAGCCGGAAAAACTGGACAATTTCTCGGTCCCGGATAAACCAATCCTCTTCCAGCAGGCTTTTGATAATCTACCAGAAGTAAGCGGTGAATTAAGTCAGACTGATCACAAGCAGGCTACTGAATCAGTTAAGAACTTCGTCTGGGATTCAGACAATCAACAGAAATTATGGGAGGCCGTGGAAGAATATAACGAAGAAGAGCTCTACGACTGGTGGTATAGACTGTTTAGCACGGTTGTTTTAAAAGGAAAATTAAAATTCCAGGCGGCCAATCAGCTCATTACCCAAAAAGCCCTGAGTCGAAGTATGAAAGGAGCACTGTCAGACAAACACCGGCGCTCCGAGGGAGAAAGCGAAGAGGAAGACGGCGAAGAAGAATCCCACCATTTTCTTTCCGTGGTCACAGTTCCCTTTAATGGAGTTTCACCGGAAGAATTACAAACCGGCGATCTCATCTTTGTCCGAGCCGTCGGGGCAATTTCCAATCATTTCCCGGAAGAAATGCAGTCGGATAGATATGATTTTGCCACTGTCCCTATAGAAGCAAAAACCCTGGGAGTGAAAAAAGCCCCCGAATTACCCCCATCTTACGAGGGAATACCGGAAAATTACTACGAAATTACTGCCAGATTTGGAGAAAATGAGGTAGGGGAAGGATATGTTTACAAGGACGAGAAAGTCAAACCCGCTTTTGAGATAGAAGAAGAAGAAAGCTTTGAATTTGACTACACTCTAATTCCCTTTTTCATCGGGGTTGGGTTAATCTGCATTACCCTGGCAATTTCCGCTTACTGGATTTTTGGCTGAAAGAAGGGGGAATCAGAGCTTAATTCTCTGGCCCGGCCGCGCATAATCAACCTCTGGAAACTCCCGGGCGGCTTCCTCAGCCAGGACACCAGGATCGTCATAACGCCGGCTGAAATGTGTTAACAGCAATTTATCGGCCTCAAGTTCTTCCGCCACCCGGGCGGCTTCCCGGGCCGTCGAGTGAAATTTTGTTTCCGCTTCTTTTCTTTCCTCTTCTCGAAACATTCCCTCGTGAATTAAGAGATCGGGTTCATAAAAGGCCCGGGGAAAATCAAACAGAGGCCGGGTATCGGTTATATACACGACCTTCGGAGCCGGCGGCGGAGGTGAACTTACCTGGGCCGGTTTTATCGTCCGGCCATCCTCCAGCTCCACTTCTTGATTATCCTGTAATTTGCCCCAGAGTGGACCTTCCGGAACGTTCAGCTCGCGGGCGACTTCCGGGTGAAATTTTCGTTTTTTATTCCGACCGGAAATAACAAAACCGTAGGTTTCTACCCGGTGCTTCAGCTTTTTGGTCCCGACCCAGACATTTTTCAGAGTATATAACTCCTCCGCCCCCAGGGGCCGAAATCTCACTTCATAATGGAGCCGGTATTGCAGTAATTTTTCAGTAGAATTAACATAATCTTCAAGTTCCGGGGGACCAAACAGATAGAGTGGCTCTTTTCCATTTTCCTGCCCCCGACGGATCAAAACCCCCGGTAATCCCAGCGTGTGATCCCCGTGCATGTGAGAAATAAATATAGAATTTAACTTCACCCGGGAAACCTGGTGCCTGGCCAGGCGGGTCTGAATTCCTTCACCCGCATCGAGAAGATAATTTACGCCGTGACGGCGAACAACAAAACCAGGAGTCGGAAAACCGGGATCAGGCATAAATCCCCCGGCACCAAGAACGACTACTTCCATCCTCTTGCCTCCCGGTTCAAGGAATAAACCTCTGGGCGATAGGCATCTCCCAACCGGCGCCAAAGGACTTCGAGGTAACTTTCAAGCCTATAGGAGCCTGCTGACGCTTATATTCGTTGTAATCAATCATTCGCACTACGTCCTCCACTAACTCCTCTTCATATCCGGCAGCGACGATTTCCCGAATGGAATTGTGCTTCTCTACATAAGCTTCAATAATTGCATCCAGAACCTCATAGGGGGGAAGAACGTCCTGGTCCTCCTGCTCCGGTGAAAGTTCAGCCGAGGGAGGTTTTTCAATTACAGCCCGGGGAACCACCGGATTTATTTCGTTGCGATACTCAGCCAATTTATAGACCATTGTCTTGGGAACATCAGAAATTAAGGCCAATCCTCCGGTCATATCCCCATAAAGAGTACAATAACCAACCGCAAGTTCTGATTTATTTCCTGTTGAAATAAGCAACCGGCCAAATTTATTAGAAAGAGCCATTAAGATATTGCCCCGGACCCGGGCCTGAAGATTTTCCTCCGTGGTTCCCCACTCCGTTTCAGCAAAATCGTCGGCGAAGAGATCAAGATACCCTTCGAAAAGGTCCTGAATCTGATATTTTTTCGTTTTGATAGCCAGGTTCTCCGCCAATTCTTGAGCGTGAAGCACGCTTTCCTCGGAGGAAATCCGAGAGGGCATTAAAACTCCAAGAACGTTTTCACTTCCCAGCGCATCGGCAGCTATACAGGCGGTAATCGAAGAATCTATCCCCCCGGAAAGACCAAGCAAGACACGATCAAAATTGCATTTTTTCATATAATCTTGAAGCCCCAGTTTCAGAGCTTCGTAGATAGAAGCGGCTTCTGACTCAACCGCCGGTTCTTCTACTATCGCCCGGGAAGATCCACGGGAAGAATTTAATTTCTTCCTCTCAAAAACCAGCAGATCCTCTGAGAAAGCCGCTGCTTTTTCAACCATTTCACCGGCTCTGTTGAAAACCGCTGAGTTACCGTCAAAAACCAGGGAATCATTGCCCCCTACCTGGTTGCAGAAAAGTAATGAGGCACTGTATTTTTGAGCCAGGTGGGAGAACAACTTACGACGGAATTTATTTTTACGACGGACAAACGGCGAAGCTGAAATATTTACTATTGTTTCCAGTTTTGAAGAATCTATTGCTTCCAGAGGCTGTAAATCGTAATCACGGGAAAGAAAATCACTTTCTAATTCCGATACATTCCATAAGTCTTCACAGATAGTCAGAACAAAATTCCGCTTGACCTGCGGAGGCCGTCCGGATTCAAAGTGACGGGCTTCGTCAAATACGTCATAAGTTGGCAGGAGGTTTTTGGAATACTCCCAAATTATCTCACCGTTTTCCAGCCAGACAGCCCGATTGCAGACCGGTTTCCCTTTCCCACCCGTATTTTCAGCCGCATACCCCACAATCAAACTTAAATCAGTAATTTTACTTTTAAGCTCTTCAAGGGCCTGTTGATTGGCTTCGAGGAAAGAGGAACGAAAGAGAAGGTCCCGCGGGGGATAACCACAGAGGGTCAGCTCCGGGAAACAGACCAGGTCAGCTCCCTGTTCCCCAGCCCGTCCTGCAAAAGTAAGGATTTTTTTAAGGTTTCCGGAAAAATCACCGACTGTTGTATTAATCTGTGCCAGGGCTATTCGTTCAATTTCTTCCAAAGTCATCACCTTAATTGTCTTCTCCCACAGTTCCCTTTACAAATCAGAAGCACTTTCTGGTAACCGGATTTTTTGAGTCGTCTTGAGCCTGGATGGCTCTTAAACGACTCAAAACCTCGGAGAACGCCACGATGGCGTTCGAGAATGAGGTTAGTAGAGAGAGCTTCTGATAAGGAACAATCTGTAACCAGAACCCTGGGAGAATACACCTTAATTTATAACTACCCTCTTTCGAAATTTCGTTGATCAGCGAAATTACGAAAGGACGTCAATTCAAGTTTAAATCAGGCCCATCTTGCTTTTTACCCGGCGGAGGGTTTTTTCCGCTTTCTTGCGGGCCTGCTCGCGACCGGCGTCAAGCACTTCCCGAACCCGGTCGGGAGAGTTCTCAAGTTCTCGCCGTCTTTCGTCAAATTCTCGAAAGTAGTCGTTCATCGCTTCCGCCAGGTCCTGCTTCATATAACCGTACTGGATCTCCCCGGCCCGATATTTTTCTCTGTATTTCTCGACCATCGCCTCCTCGCCAAACAACTCTAACTGGGTGAACAGGCTGGCCACGGGCCCTTCTTCGGGCACTTCGTCTCCCGCCTCGGACCCCATGTCAGTCTTCGATTTCATTACTTTTTCTTTCCGTTCTTCCGGACTATCACTGAGATAAATACAATTTTTGTAGCTTTTGGACATCTTCCGGCCGTCCGTGCCCAGCAGTTGCGGGGTATCCTTGATCAGGGCGTTCATCTCCGGCAGATCAGCCGAATAAAGGTGGTTGAAACGCCGCACAATTTCCCGGCCGAGTTCCAGGTGGGGACGCTGATCCTCCCCGACCGGCACCTTATCCCCAAGATAGGCGAGCACGTCCGCAGTCTGCAGAACCGGATAAGCGAGAAACCCGATGTTATTCGTCTGTTTCTCCCCTAATTCCTCCTGGGCCGCCTTGTAGGTCGGATTTCTTTTCAACCACGATTCCGGGGTGATCATTTCTAACAACAGATGCAGTTCCGCGTGCTCGGGCACTTCGGACTGGAGAAAAATCACACACTCCTCCGGGTCAAGCCCGGCCGCCAGCCAGTCAATGACGACACCACGGCTGTGTTCCTTTAACTGTTCGGTTTCCCGGTAGCCCGTGGTCAGGGCGTGCCAGTCAGCCACGAAAAAATAACATTCTTTTTCTTCCTGCAGTTCCAACCAGGTAACCAGGGCCCCAAAATAATTGCCAAGATGCAAAGGACCCGTCGGTCGCATTCCGCTAACTACCGTTTCACTCACTGTTTCTGCCTCCTTACAAATAATCCACCAGTCTCCACAAATTCACTTATAAATTCAGTAAATATGGTTCTGTAGAACCCCTTTTTAACTGTATGTTTCTAACAAAATCTGGGGTTTGAACCCTTCGAGGACGGATTTATCGAAATATATGGCCCTGGAGGGGCTGGTTATATATTTCGATACCTCGGAGCCCAGCAGTCAATCGGGGGCCACAGAATGTATCTTATAGTTCCCACTGGTGATGCCCCATTGACTGCGGGGCCAGAATGAGTCTCGCAAGGGGTTTAAACCCCAGATTCATTAAGGATCTCTACACAACCGTAAATATATAACCCCAGATTTTAAAGACGTTTATCTTAACACATATTTTGAAAAATCAGTTTTCGGAAGAAGTAGATTCGTTAATTATTGATTTACCCCGTACGATTGTCTCGGAACCGTATTCCTCGTTCAAATTGTCAATTAAAGAGTTCAATTTCTCCTGGTTCGCTTCCGCATCGTCTTCGAATAACTCGGACTGGTTATCCACCGGCTGTAAGTTGGAAACCCCGACACCAAGCAACCGGACACCGCGCTGATCAAGCTCAATTTCCTCCTCAAACAGGGTTGAAATAATCTGCCAGAATTTTTCAGTGATATTCGTGTGGTGCTGACCGGAATAAGAGCGGGTGAGAGTGGTAAAATCTCCCCGGCGCAGCTTCAGTTCCACAGTACGTGCTTCCAGGTTTTCCTCGCGCAGACGCCGGGCAACTTTTTCGGTCAACTGAAACAGCAGTTTTTTCATCTTCTCGGGCTCCCGGAGATCCCGGGAAAACGTTTCCTCGTTACTGATTGACTTTACTTCCTCGGAGCTTTTCACCGGAGAAGGATCCTCGCCCCGGGCCCGTCTTTTCAAAATCACCGCCCGGGTCCCAAATTCATCTTGCAGGGCCGAAAGCTCAGTTTCCTGCAAATCCTTGATTGTCTGCACTCCAAACTCTTCCAGTTTTTTCGCCGTCTTCTCGCCGACGCCCCAGATGGCCTCCACGGGCAGTTTCCGGAGAAAATCCTGTTTTTCTGATTCGACAATTTCCAGCAGTCCGTCCGGCTTGCAATGCTCCGATGCCAGCTTGGCAATCATTTTGTTCGCCCCGATTCCGACCGAACAGGTCAACCGCAGTCTATCCTTTGTTTCTTGCTTGAGCTGTTCGGCTAAATCCCGACAGCTGTCAAAATGATGGAGGACCCCGGTGACATCCAGGAAAGCCTCGTCCAAGGAAAGCTTCTCTATTTCCGGGGTAAATGATTCCAGGATCGTGTGAAATTCTTCCGAAATTTCCCGGTAACGGTCTCCCCGTACCGGCAAAAACGTGGCCTCCGGACAGAGCTTTTTTGCCCGTCCCATGGGCATGGCGCTGTGCACACCATGTTCCCGGGCCCGGTAACAGGCGGTAGAAACTACGCCCCGCTCCGACTGGCCGCCGACCACCACCGGTTCTCCCATCAACTCCGGCCGGTCCAGCTTTTCTACCCGGGCAAAAAAGGCATCGAGGTCAACGTGCACTATTTTACGTTCGTCCATACTAATTCCTCCCCCATTATTTTAACAAAAATATAATAACTAAGCGGAAGAAATTAGTACAAAACAGATACGAAAAATCCATGAGTTAATACAAGCTACATTAAAAAGGAAGAGTTAAAAAAAGGAAGGAAAGAAAAAAGCGGGACAGGATCTAAGTCCTGTCCCGCTTTTTGATGTTAGTTCAGGTA
>CAZVWJ010000068.1:0-10924 GCA_964631325.1 uncultured bacterium
AACTGATCCCCCGCGCGGTCCACCGGATAACAGGCCGGCCCCGGCTGAGCCTTTCTCGGAGAATCTGCCCTGGGACAAAAATTAATAGACCTGCTTATTTTTTTTACCTTGCCCCGTATCCTGGAATCCCTGGGGTTAAAATAGCACCGCAATCCGGCTGACTGGCTAAAATCCGGCCAGAGAACTTGCTCCGGAGGACATCTTGCCCATATATGCCTGGCTTGAAATTGATTTTCTTGACGGCCCCGACCATTTCAACTAATATAGCGTCTGAAGAAAATAAGCCGAATTTGAAAAATACTTTCTTATTTTAAAATAATTTGCCTTCTGTAAGGTAGTATCTTACACTAATACAAGAGGATAAAAGGGTGACCATCAAAACTTTTGCCGATAAAGAGACCTTGCTGGTATTTGAAGGTGAGTATTCAAAGAAGGCTGAAAAACAGTTGCCAGTCGAACTCTGGCCAAAAACCAAAAATATTCTGGAAGCACTGGACAGTGCGGCGGAATTAAGCGATCTAAAATTGTATAAACTGGATCGTAAAAAAGGGGAGCTCAAGGGTTACTATTCGTTGAAAATAAACGATCAATACCGAGTTCTTTTTCGCTGGGAAGAAGGAGAAGCTTATGAAGTTTTTGCCGGGGATCCTGACTATCATTAAGGAGGTTAATTATGACTGTTAAAAGAGATGAAAACAGGGAACGAGAACCGGTACACCCGGGCCGAATTCTTGCTGATTACATGACCGAGAAAGGCTGGAATCAAACGGAACTGGCGGAGCTCATAGATATTTCCCGTCCTCATTTAAATGAAATTGTCAACGGCAAGCGGGGGATTAGTTCCCGGATGGCTGTGAAACTGGCCATCGCCTTTGATACCACGGAAAAATTCTGGAAAAACCTGGACACAAAACGACAACTCTGGGAAGCTCACCAGAAGAATTCCGAAGAACTGGACAAAATCCGTGAGAGAATTGAAGACAGAGCCGACCAGTCGGCAGCCTAAAAATAATTCCCAAAGGGGCAAAACGTATCGTACGAGGACTTTAGGAAGTAATTAAGCGGCACCCCCTCTGAAAATAAATTTTCTTAGCGGCAAGCCTCTATCCTTAAGCAATCGGTAAAAATGGTAGAATTTCCCACCGATTGATTCACACTGTTTTATCAAATGACATACCTCGGCGAGAGGAACGAGGCTACCACATCGAATCATCCGGAGATAATCTCCTTAGAAGCCTGCCGGCTTGAAAACTGGCTTAGTAATTTCTTCCCCCACAAAATTCTCAGCCTTCTGAATCAGCTTTTATTGACGCCACCGGCTATTTTAACTAATATGGACCCTCAAACGAACAAGCTGAATTAAAAACTCTTTTTTGCAGGTGAAATTCAAACTCCGTTGCAATACCGTCAAAACCGAGATGAAATGGATAAAAACTTGATAAATGTAATGGTGTCAATTACACTATGATAAAGACATTCTCGGACCAGGAGACCTTTGATATTTATTACGGTGAGAATAGCCGGAAAGCACGCCAGCGCTTACCCCGAGAGTTATGGGATAAAGCTCACGAGTGTTTAGATGCCCTGGAGCAGGCCAAAAGACCGAAGAACCTGGAGCAATATGAGCTTGAACAATTAACCGGCGCCAGAAAAGAACAGTATTCTATCCGGATTAATCGACAGTACCGAATAACATTCCAATGGGACGGCGGAGACACGAGGAAAGTAAAAATCGAGGATTATCACGACTGAATTAGAGAGGTGGACAGAACCATGGCTATCGAAAAAGATCCACAGCGGGACAGTCAACGCGAACCGACTCATCCCGGTAAAGTTCTACGAACTTACATGGAAGCAGACGGTTGGGCCAACCAGGAGGAACTGGCCGAGGCCCTCGAAGTCTCCCGGCAGCTTGTGAATGAAATCTTGAATGGTAAGCGCGGTATCAGTCCCGAAACCGCCATCCGGCTTTCCATCGTCTTCGACAACACAGATCCTGAGTTCTGGAAGGGACTGGACACTAAGCGAAAACTCTGGGAAGAACAGCAGGAGAAATCCGAAGAATTCGAGAAACTCAAGCGTTCGGCTTAATAATATGGCCTGTACCAATGCCCTCCAATGTCCTCGGAGGTAAAGTTGCTCAAAAACTTCACTTTTTCAGCTCTCTTACAGTAAAACTGTTAATTCCGTCTATCCTTAAGTGAGCGGTAACAATGTTTGAATTCCCCACCGATTGATTCAGCCTGTCTTATCAACTGACTTGCCCCGGCAAGAGGGACGAGGCTACCAGGTCGAGCCATCTGAGGCTCCCTTCGAATTGCCACCCTCTCGTAGGTTTCCTTTCAGGAGTCCAATTGGAAGTTGCCTTCAGAGGCTGATGGGTAGAGATGACGAACGAAAGAAACCGAAAATACTCTCTGGGTTAAAGTTGTTCAATAATTCAACCGACCGAATTCCTGGATCACCTGGATATGCTGGCGGAGACCGAAAGCTAACCTACCCGCGGGCCGCCGGAGGAGTCAGCAATAACCTACGAGCCGATCGCAGACGATCTGCCCTGGGGCGACGATCCCTTTCACGTCTGTTGAGGTTGAAGCTCAGGGAAAAAACGGCCGAAATGCGAAGAATAATGGGGATTCTGGCTGGGGAGCGGGAGGAATCCAGTGGAAAAATAAATATAATGATGAGCGAGGAGAGAAAAGAGTTCAGGTGCAAAAAGCGGTGTAAATCCAGCCGGGTATATCTTGGATTTCCAACTGTAAGCGGCTACAATCGAGTTACAGTGAATTTATTAAAAAGGGATTTACTGTATGGTTCATTACTTAAGAGTAAAAAGCGAGATAACCGTCGAGAGCTGGATTATTTTCCAGAATATTAACAACAGAACTTTTAATGGGAAACATTCCGCCCGCATAAACCATTTTTGAAATAGGTTTTCTTGACGACACTGACCATTTCAATTAATATAGTTTCTGAAAAGAATAAGCTGAGTCTAAAAATTACTATTGTATTTTTTTATATAATTGGCAATAATTAAGTAAAGAAGTGGTATCTAGCGTTTTGGTCAATATTGGGGTATTTATGCTGTGAAAGGAGTTCCAGTGCCCTATATTCAGGTTAAATTCTTAGATAATTCATCACTATACAAGGGTGTTTACAGTGGGTACTAAGGAGTCATTTACGGATTCAGTTGCGGAAAAATTAAAGAGCAAATACGGTGATGGAGTGCAGTCCATTCAAGTTGAAGGCCGTGAGAATAAAGATTTGGAAAACTTTATTCAGACCGTTCGTGAGGCCGAGGAATCGACTAAAAATAGTAACTTGAATTTTTGTTAACTTCCCCTTTTATTTTTTATGACCACACAATATCAAACTGAGTCCATTCAAGTCGTTGATATTTCTCCCCCATTTGATTACTTTAAATTTATCGAAGATCAATTTGGTGTCCATCGTCCCCTTGAAAGAATTTTTTCCATTGCAGCGAGTTTTCCGGAGGCCGATGTTGAGACCCTCTTGATTGAAGAGCTCACTCCCAACACAGAAATAGAACGTGAAAATGAGGAACTTCAATCTCTTAATGGGGATTATTATTCGGACCAACTTCAGCGATTATCATTTTGGTTAGTACAGTTTTCTGACAAACAGCAATTGGAAGCTGAGGGCGCCGATAATTTATTGGGGTATGCCATTCTTAAACATGACTGTGTTCCGGGAGAGCTGGACCGCTCACATATTTATGAGGCTGTTTTTAAAAAATATCCACACGAACACAATTATGTTCCAAGACTAACCAAACACGAAATCCACATCGATGACAATCAATTTCAAATTGAAGGTGAACTTTACTGTCAGCAAAATACATTAAATAAATCCTGTGCTCACGTAGCAATGAGGACACTTCTCAATAAAAATTCCGAGGGACGGTCTCCAACCTACAATCAAATGAATGAGATCGTTCGTCAGGATTGGCCTGATTTTACTCCATCAGAGGGACTCAATCCCAATCAAATGAAATCAATCCTGGATGAATTGGGATTCAATCATTTTGATATCGATTATGATCAGAATCCATCTCTAAGAGAAAAAATCCCCTACGACCGACTACTTTACTCCGGTGTCGAATCAGGTTTTGGTGCTTTGCTAGGGTTCAATTTGGATCGAGGCGATGGTGAAGATCAAGTTAAACATATCATTCCTGTTTTTGGGCATACGTTTAACAAGGATACTTTTGTACCAAATGCGGAACTGGCCTATTTTAAGGTTGGCCCAGATACGAGGTATCAACCGAGTGAAAACTGGATGAGTAGTTTTATCGGACATGATGATAATTTTGGCCCTGACTTCTGTATTCCTCGTAATTACCTCCCCAAGGAAAATGTGGATTATGTTTTAACGCTCCTACCGGATGATGTTTCTGAGAATGCCCTGGTAGCTGAGGCCTATGGTTTGGATGTTTATTATAATTTACTCAAATACATTTCCTCTTCGACGACAGAGTCTCCCGATGGTTGGATAAATCGGATACTACGACTTTATAGAGATCAAGATTTTGTGCTTCGAACCATCAATATTGACCTTGTCGAATATATTGAGCACCTTCAAACCATTAAGGATTTGGAAGGAAACACGGAGGATCCGGATGTTATTGAATTGATTGAGGAAATGCAGACTGTATGTGATCGTGGGTGGTTGGTGGAAGTTTCAATTCCAAACTTATTCTCAGCTCATAAACAAAAAGTTGGAGAAATTATAGTCAATGCGGAAAGTCCACTTGATAGCAATGGAATTAATTCAAAATTTGATCCCTTTTTGGTGGCTCGATTACTTGAAAATTATTATTTCAATGAGTCCGATCGTGACGATACCCGTTTCCTCGTTGAACAGGGTGATTTTACCTCACCAACTCCACTGTTTGATCTTTAGTTTCTTGAAGGGAATCTAATTAACCGTGCCTGTCCCAGAAACCGAATACACAGAAAACAATTTCGCCCACGATTAATCTGTTCAAAGAACTTGGTTGGGAAATCGTCAACGCCTACAATGAAAAGCTAATGTCCGGTGATACCATGGTGAGTCGTAGAAATTAAGTTCCCGTGGAATTAGGTCGGAATAATCAACTCGAGGTTGTTTCCCCCCCCATTGAGCCTCATCCTATTTATCTTCCCAGCGAGCCTCTATCCTTAAGCGTTCGGCAAAAATGATAGAATTTCCTACCAATTGATTTACCATATTTTATCAGATGTCATGGCCCGGCGAGCGGGCCGAGGCTACCACACCGAATCCCCCTGAAATAATACCCTTAGAAGCCGGCCGGCTCGAAAATTGGTTCAGTAAATCTTTTCCCCAAAAAATCCTTAGCTTTATAAAATCAGTTTTTATTGACGCCACCGACTATTTCAACTAATATAGGTTCTGAAATGAATAAGTCAAATTCAGAAATTACTAACCGCTTATCTAACAATTCTTTCGGGAGATTTCCTTGAGTAACTATTTCAAAAGAATAGCCAGTTTTTTTAAAGGCCCGCCCTATAAAATAATTTTCGCAGCTTCCCTCGCCGATTACATTACTTATCACTGGATCTGGTCATTTTTATACCTGGTTGGATTAAACGGAAATGTGAATTCGATGCTTCTTGGTTCCTTGATCAGCCTTGTAATTGGAGGAATAATGGGAAGTTTGATTAAGTCCAGGAAGTGGGTTCTATACTTCCTATTATACCCTTATCTTAGAAATTTGTGGTTTGGGTTTCATATGTTCTTGAACTGGCGGTTTGCGGGATGTGAATTCCCGATCAGCAGACTACTGAGATTGTACCTGTTTCCGCAAGGGATTTTTGAAGCCCTGAAAACTAAGCCAGGTATGGCTTTCCCCCACCTGCTTTCACCTTATATCGGGGCAGGAATCGTAAAAGGAATGAATTTTATTAGTGATTTGAAAAATAAGGAATAATTCCGTTTCTCGGCATCATTCCAGTAATCTCCTCAGAGAATTGGTTGTTTGATAACTTCCACAGCTTCTCCTCTGTGCGTAATGTCCTCGAAGGTGTGAGAGTTCGATTACTAATCGATAATTCTCTCCTGACTCTCACTTCCTGACCGCCTGGTTCACTGTTTGCCACTTCAATCGAAACTATACTTTCTCAACTGTTTCGTATCCTTACGTATGGCAAACTAAAAGTGTAAAAGCTTCTAACATTTGAACTTTAGCCTTCAATTCGGGTCGGATATAAGTTATATTTTGAGAAAAAGTGGGTTATTGATGAAAATTAATAATATACGCAACGCGATTGAAAATCACCAATTTAAAGTTACTGATCACGCTGAAGAGGAAGCAGTCGAGGATGATTTAGTCCTTGATGAAATTTTACAATCAGTCCGAGAAGGGAAAATAATTGAGCGTTATCCTGATGATTTTCCCTTCCCGAGTTGTCTTGTCTTTGGCAAGAATGAAGACAAAGAAGCTATTCATTCCGTTTGGGGTTATAATAGTTCTACGGAATGGGCCGTTTTAATTACTGTATATCGACCTGACCCTGAACAATGGGTGAACTGGGAAAGGAGGAACAAAAATGAGTGATGAATTTGATAGTTGTCCACTCTGTGAGGGCGAATTAAGAAAAAAGAAAGTTGAAAAATTGATCAAAGGAGCCGATAACACTGCTGTTATTGAAGTAGAAGCATTAGTATGTTTGCGTTGCGGAGAACGACTTTACGATGAAGAAACGATCAGGAAGTTCGAGGAAATTAGAAAAAAGCTCGAAGAAGACGAGCTATCTGATTTTAAGCCAGTAGGAAAAGTTTATAGGGTCGCTTGATTTTGGAACTGTGTAATCCCCTCGGAGACCTGTTTGATAACTACCTATCCAATCACCTAGATCGCTGCTTTTCACTTCAATCCAAACTATGTTTTCTTTCTCGCCCCGTATCTTTCAGTCTAAACTTTCTCCCGCCTCTTATGCTAAAGACTTAGCTCAATACCTAATCTTCTTTAAGATGGCACCGGTCAATTCTGCTAATACAGCTCCTAAGATGGATATGCCGAATTTTAAAAATTTCCATCTGTTTCCAACTATATTTCTTGCGAATTTATCGAACTATTATTCTCCCCGAGGTTTTCAGTAGGCCCAGATGATCCCGGTTTTTTGTTAGACGTTAATCAAATAATTTTTGGACATAGTAGTAGATTTCCAGTACACTTATTTTAAGGTTAATAAAAGGAGTGAAGCCAATGAGTAAAGATGAACCGGAAAGGTGGATTGTTTCAGACGAAGAACATCTGGGAGGTGACCCCCGGGTTAAGGGAACGAGAATATCGATATCACTTCTTTTGGATTTACTGGCTGCCGGGATGTCCATAGAAGAAATCACTGCCGAATATCCCAGCTTGAGTCGGGAAGCAATAAAGATGACCTTGCGGGAATTGAGTGAATCCCAGAAACGTAGATCCGCGTGAAAATATTACTTGATGAAAATCTCCCGGAATCACTTGTGGATTTGATTGCTGATCTCGGGCATGAGGTTGATTCCGTTAACAGCCTTAATTTAAAGGGGATTGAAAACGGTGAACTGTACTCAGAAGTAGCCGTTAAGTATGACCTTTGTTTTACAAAAGATGCCGGATTTGCCCATAATATCCGTCAAAACACCGGGGGCGGAGAAGTTAAACTACTCTGGGTTAAATTATTCCAGGAACCGGTCCCGGAATTTTGTCAGAAGTTTATAAGAGCTTTCAAAAACACAGACTGGCCTGAGCTAAAGAACGGACAATCTTGGCCCCGGGATCAGTAGAGTTCTCGATCGTGGTCGGCCTCGAGCGGATGAGCCCACTGGCCATCGTCGCCGGCTTCGGAATGCTGATCGGCCCCTTCCTGACAATGGTCTTCGTCCCCGTAATCTACACCCACCTAACCTCCCCCATCAAGGGGGAGGAATGATGGAATGAAAGTTGTTGCATTTGATAGTTGAATTCAAGTTTCAAAAAGATAGCCAGTTTTTTTAAAGGCCCGCCCTATAAAATAATTTTCGCAGGTTCCCTCGCCGATTACATTACTTATCACTGGATCTGGTCACTTTTATACCTGGTTGGATTAAACAGAAATGTTAATTCAATGCTTCTTGGTTCCGTAATCAGCCTTGTAATTGGAGGAATAATGGGAAGTTTGATTAAGTCCAGGAAGTGGGTTCTATACTTCCTATTATACCCTTATCTTAGAAATTTGTGGTTTGGGTTTCATATGTTCTTGAACTGGCGGTTTGCGGGATCTGAATCCCCGAACAGCAGACTGCTGAAAATGTATCTGTTTCCGCAAGGGATATTTGAAGCTCTGAAAACCAAGTCAGGTACGGCTCTTCCCCCCTGCTTTCACCTTATATCGGAGCCGGGTTCGTAAAAGGAATAATTTCATTTCTCGGCATCTTCCTAATAATTTCCTCGAAGACTTGTATTTTTGATAACTTCCCCTGCTTTTCCTCTTTACGTAATAAACTCGTCGCCACGATAGTGTAATAACGGATCAAAATCCCCGCCTGTCTCTTCCTTTTTTACCGTGTGGACTACTAACTCTTTACTTCAATTGTAAGGTTCTGATTTTTCCTTCAATCGGCGTACGGCAAACTAAAATATCACGTTGCCCGAACAAAACCGACATAATCAAATAGCCAAACCTACGAAGGCATTAATCCACTCGAATTAGATAAATCCCTTTATCCTGGAATACCGGCGGCGAAATTAACCCGGGCCGCTGACTGATGCTGTGGAATACGGTTTAGAGAACCGGGATAGTGAACCTTTTGCACGAAAATTACTTGTTGGAGTTAGGCTTTCTTGTCGGCGGGAATTTTACATTACTGCTCAACGGGATCAATTACTTCAATTTCTTCAACGGATTTGAACGCTTGATCGTGAGTAAGAAGAGTTGAAATATTCTTTTGGAACATACAGGCAAGAATGGAAGCATCCCGGCCCCCAATCCCCTGGGGAGCGTGCCGGGCGAGTTGATCCAGGGAATCCACAAACAATCCATAATCAAAATCAACAACGTCTATTGGATACGAAGTCAATGTTTCTATAGTTTCTTTCCCTTTAATTGGTCCGAGGTTATTAACAAGGTAATGGGATACTTCCATCAGAACGATCACGCTGATATGAATAGACTCTTCCTCAAGGACTTCATCGACGTATCGACTGACCGGTTCGTGGAATTCGGAAGACCGTGTGAAATAATAACAGAAAATATTACTGTCAATAAACAACGGTTTACTCAGCCCACATATTTTTTACGTCGAGAGGCTCAATTTCGCTGTCGTTCACACACCCTTTAAGTTGCTTGAATTCTTCAGGGGATTTTTTCTTTTTGATAATGATCTCGTCCCCTCTGGTTTCGATCCGAACCTCCTGCCCCCCTCGAAGGTTCAGTTGCTCCCGAATCTTCTTGGGAATGAGAACACGACCTCGTTCTTCAATCGTCGCTTCTACCATTTTAATCACCATGGTTATTAATTTCCCATCCAATACATTTATAGCTTACCACCGTGAAATGTTAATTTCAAGATTTAAAAAGTGACCAATATAATCACTCGAGGCTTTGGTTGCTTGATAACTCCCTCGGTTTGCCTTCTTTGAGTAGCGCTCTCGGAGCCGCGACAGTATGATAACGAATCAAAATCCTTCAATAGCCTCATACTTCCCGACCGCCTGGCTAGCTGTCTTTTCGATACCTCTTTTACACAATTATATGGACATAACTAAATCCTCAACCGTTTAAATTAGATTTTATTGACGGCACAGGCTATTTGCGCTAATATAAACTTCTAAATGAACAAACCGGATTTGAAAAATTTATCTTGATGGACACCGGGCGGTGACTGAGGCTGTGCAAGGGTACTGGAAGTTGTTGACTAAAATTTCACTAAATCAAAAGCCCGGAAGTATTTGACTGTGAACTCTTCCGAGAACGAACCGCTATCTGTTCGGGAGGGCTACCGGCACTGGGCAGAACAGTACGATTCTGACGATAACCCGTTGGTGGCCCTGGAGGAAAAGATTGTGCCCGATCCGCGGCCTACACGGACTGGCCGCTGTTGTTTACCATGCGCCTGACCAAGAATAATTCAAATTTCAGGTAGCTGAAAACGGAAAATATGGTCCCGGGTTGTTCTCACCAATATCTTTATTGTATTCTGGCTTATTTACCTTTTAGGCTATCCGCTCGTCTTATTAGGTTTTAATGTTGCTATTTTTGATTTCAAATAGTGTATTTGAATAGGAGTTAGTCACATGATAGAAAAACGAGAAGAGCTGGCTCCCTGCGGAGTTTTCTGTGGGGCTTGTCCATCATTTGATAAAAGCTGCCGGGGTTGTGCCTCCGAAAACAGAAACCAGGAGCGTAAAAGTAAGTGGGGCTGTAAAATTAGAAATTGTTGCTACGTAAAAAAAGAGATTGCCCACTGTGCCTTCTGCGAAGAATTCCCCTGTGAACTGGTTGATAAAAAATTACTCGACTCTCATCCAGGCGAAACCAAATTTAAATACAGGCATGAACTTACGAGCAGCGCTGAAAAGATCAAAAAGCTGGGGGCCGAGAAATTTATAGAAACTCAGCGGGCGCGTTGGACCTGTCCAGACTGTGGGGAACGTGTTCATTTTTACCACTACGAGTGCAGTAATTGTGAAAAAGAAATTTTCCCATAGCAGTCTTTTATAAGGTATCGGTAATGTTGCTTGTCAAGTATTTGTAATTCCCTTGCTAGAGTTTGGTTGTTTGATCACTTCCCCTCTTTGCGTTATGCCCACCGAGGTGCAACAGATTCAATAACTGGTCAGATCTATTTGACTGGTAACCTGTCGACTGAATACTACGGAAAGATTACTAACTTAACTTCACCCCCCATTAAAAATGACACAGCAAGAGTATCCCCACTAACA
>CAZVWJ010000069.1:0-10585 GCA_964631325.1 uncultured bacterium
TGTCCTGTTTCTGGATTTATACAGCTCTGTATTGGGCCGCAGGAGGCGGACCAGGGGCTGTATACCTCGGAGACGACACGACCGGGGAGTCCCCGGCGGCGTATTCAATGTACGGCTTTTGGTCAGAATAACATTGACCTTATCTATAACCGTAGTTGAGACAGCCTCAATGGCTAATTGCGAGAATGATAGAAACAGGTGATATCTTGCAGGCTCACCATAGAATCGCTCAATTTAGGTCAGACTTAGAGTCACAGCCCCACTAAATTTGACTTTTATCCCAAAAAATCTTATGTTGTACTGATATGGATAAGTTAACAGGGATGAATTGATAACTTCCAGAGGAGGGAGTTTCGATGGCACGTGGTATAAGTCCCGCAACTCAACAGATGGCGGTTGATGCCCAGACGGCCCGCCCCCAGCAGGGTGAGCAGGCCCAACAAGCTTCGCAAGAAGCCCAGCAGGCTCAGCAGGCTGAAGAGGCTGCGGCCCAGAACCAGGAGAATGTGCAGGCTGAAGGTGAAGCGCAGCAGGGTGGTGGCCGCGAGGCAGCGCTTGGTACTATGGGTCTTGGTGTTAATATAAGCCGCCAGGCTTAATCCCCTTTCAGTTTAATTTTTCAATCCATAAAAAGGGGTTTTGTGTGTACCAAAACGTCTTTTCAAATCAAGTGATAATACCAAGTTACTATTATAGCGGAATAAGTCTTTTCTCTCCTGATTCCTGCCTGGTTGAAGATATCTTTCGCTCAAGTGAGAATAAGCTATCAAAACTGAGTTTCTATTTAACCAAAAATTTATTATGATTGTAGGATTTCAATTATCTTCAGTAGTTTTTGTTCATCCCGATATTCTAAATGAGGTGTTTGGTAATGGAAGAAGAATCTTCAATTAAGAAACTGGTTGAATTTGAGGATGAAATGGGTGATTACACTGCGGTCTGGGAGGATGTTGAGGAAGACGTTATTATCGTTCAATATAATTTTATTCACCTGACGCTGGAGCCGGATGAGTTTTCCGGTTTTGCTTCGGCTCTTGAGCAGGCCCGCCGGGAGCTGGCTGATAAGCAAGAATGAAAGTTGAGCGAATTGGGCGGTTGTTTTTTGCCGGTGGACTGGTCCTGCTGACTGCTTTTCACCTGCTGGTGATTTTTTTCCGGGAGTTTGGGCTTTTCTTTTATCCGCTTGTCTGGTGGAGTTTCATTTTAACCGTTGAGGGTTACAACAGCCAGCGCGGCCGCGGCTTATTTTTACCCCGGAAGTTTCGTTTTTTTCTTTATGCCGGAGGTATTTCCGCCTTCCTGTGGTTTGTTTTTGAAGCGTTTAATTTATACTTGGGAAACTGGTATTACGTGCTTGCCCTGGAGGGGAAAATAGGACGCTGGTTTGGGGCGGTCTTGTGTTACGCTACTGTTCTTCCCGGGCTCTGGGGGGTGCAGAGACTCTCCCACGACTATCTGCCGGCCGGCCTGGATTCGCGGGTGGCGTGGAGAATCCCCCGGTGGTTGCCCCCGCTGTTTTTTCTATTGGGGCTAATCGGAGTTCTTGGGCCTCTGCTGGCCCCCACCTATCTTTATCCGTTTGTCTGGGGAGGCTTGTTATTCTGGGTGGAGTTTGTTGAATATCGTTCCGGTGGTCCCACCTTTCTGACTCAGCTTTCCGAGGGGAACTATCGACCTCTTATCGCCTGGCTGATTGCCGGTGGGGTCTGTGGTTTTCTCTGGGAATTCTGGAATTCCTTTGCCCTGATGGGCTGGATTTATACCGTCCCGTTGTTTGATCAATTGCGGTTGTTTGAGATGCCGCTTTTAGGTTATCTTGGCTTTCCTCCCTTTGCCGTTATGTTCTGGCGGCTTTACCGGTTCATCACTCGTTATTACCGGAAGTGGGCTTTTCCTTCCCGGCTTTTTTTCTGGTTGGTCTTTGTCCTGTTTTGTGGCCTTGTGTTAGTGGGGATGGACTATTACACTATTGCTTCTACCACGCTTGACTTAAGTGATTACAGGGGCTGGACAGCGAGTGAACGAAAGTTAATTGAGCGCCAGGGATTTGACAAGCCCGCTGATATTCTTCGGGCTGTGGATAAGCATTCCCCAATGCGTGAAAAAGCACAATTACTACGTTACGGCGGTTTGGGGACCGAGGTTGCTAACTGCCTGGATTCGGTGGGAATACATTCAATTTCGGAACTTCGTTCAGCTCCGGTTGAACCGTTGGCCCAAACCCTCCGGGAATGTCTGGGGAGCCGGCAGGCTTTCTGGCGCCGCCGGATTAAGGACTGGAAACATCGTGGTTGATTATTTAGATTTAATTTTGCCCCTGGTGATTGAATATAAATATTTGGCCGTTTTTCTGGCCCTTACGGTGGCCGGTTGTGGAGTTCCCATTCCCGAGGAGTTGACCATTGTTGTCAGCGGATATTTGGCCGCGATTGGCCAGATGGATTTCTGGATGACCCTGTTTATCTGCTACCTGGGGGTTCTGTCCGGTGATCTCGTCACATATTTTACCGGTAAATACGCCGGCCGGTGGTTCCTTGGTTCCCGCTTAATGCGCTGGTTGGTCAGTCGCAAAAAGCTGGCCCAGGCCCAGTTCTATTACCGCCGCTATGGTCCCCGGGCTCTGCTTGTCGCCCGCCAGGCACCGGGATTGCGGTATCCCACCTTTTTCACCGCCGGAATGCTTAATATGCGACTGATGGATTTTATTCTCTACGATTCTGTGGCCGGGCTTATCAGTATGCCGCTGGCCTATTTAATCAGCTATTATTTTGGTCCCCGAATCACCGAAACTATTTCCCTGGTTACCCAGATTGGAAATATAACTACAATTTCTGTCTTAACTCTGCTTGTCCTCGGAGGAGCAGGCTATTACTTTTATTATAAATACTACAAAAATTAACCGATTGTTATCGATTATAGTTTTTACGGGAGATAAGTTAACGGGAGGTTTTTGAAATGCGTGCGGTGGTTCAGCGGGTTCACAGTGCAAGTTGTTCCGTCACGGGGGAGACTGTCGGTGAAATTGAGCAGGGGCTGTTAATTTTTCTTGGTGTCGGTGAAAATGACGGGGAAGAGGCGGTTGAATACCTGGCTGATAAAATTAGCGGCCTTCGTGTTTTTGAGGATCAGTCCGGTAAAATGAACCATGACATTCAGGCTGTCGAGGGCGGCTTGCTGGTGATTCCGCAATTTACTTTATACGGTGATGTGCGCCGGGGGCTACGCCCCAGTTTTGAGGGGGCGGCTCCCCCGGGAAAGGCCCGCAAATTATACAAGCAATTCCTTGCTTACCTGGAGGATAAACATCCTGCCGTGGAAGCCGGGAAATTTGGCGCTATGATGGATATCCAGGCGGATAATGACGGGCCGGTAACTATTCTCCTGGACAGCGATGGCGCCTTTTGAGCCGGGGGCTAATTGTTATTGCCTCTGTCTTGATCACCGGGTAGCGGAGACACTGGAAGTTGGAGCTTTAGGGGACCTGAACTGGCCGGGGGGTTGGACTTATTACGTTGGTCGGGCCAGCCGGGGCTGGAGCTCTCGGCTCAAGCGTTTCACGACTGAACATGTTAATTTCTGGCATATTGATTATTTGGTCAGCGCTCCTCACAGCCGCCTGGCGGCTGTGTTGCCCGTGAACTGGGCGGCAAAACGGGAGTGTGAATTGGCCCGAAAGTTTGAAAATATATCCTTTCTTTCTTCGCTCCCGGAGTCCTTTGGTGCATCCGACTGTGAACAGAACTGTTCGGCTCACGCCTGGGTCGGAGAACTGGCTCCCGAAGAATTATTTAATCGACTGGTTTCTGACGGAGTGGCGGCTACAGGCTGGCTTGAGTTTAGGCCGACAAAATGTGAATGGAAACTGTTTCCGGTTTAACCTTTTTCACCTTACTTTACGCCAACTCAACAGGAGAACAAATAAGCCCAGCCCGACCCCAAACCAGAAAGTGGTCAACCGGATAAGCAGGGTGGATGTAACCGCCTGTGAGCTTGATATGCCGTAAAAAACAAGCATTGCGGTCATCACCCCTTCAAAGCTTCCTACCGACCCGGGCAACATACTGAGCGCTCCTAAAATTGAAGCCGTGGCAAAGATGAAGACTCCGGTCCAGGGAGCGGCCAGGGAACTCAGTTTGTAAACAAGATAGGAGAGACAGAGACCCTCCAAACCCCAGCTTATTAAAGCCAGAATTGTGCCCAGGAGTAGATTTCTAAAGTTTAAAAGAGCCGAGGTTGTCCGGTAGAACCGGTGGATTCTCTCCCGCCACTTTTTTATTAGTCCCAGTCGCTCCAGCGGGCTGAGAAAGAGAAAATCAACCCATTTTTCTTTTTGAATAATCGCCAAAAGAAGCAGTTGGAATACAAATAATCCGCTCACTGCCCAGGCCCCGTGAGGATAAGTTAGAAAAGCAGTCGCTGAGAGCCCGGCCATTGCCAGCAGGTCGGTAAATCTTTCGCAGAAGAGGATCGCCAGGGTGGGTGTGGCTGCAACGTTATATTCTTTTTTCAACAGATAAGATTTTATTGCTTCTCCGGCTTTGCCAGGGGTGAAGGAGAGGGCAAAAGAAGAAAAAAATATTCGAAAGTTTGCTCCGAGAGGAATATTGTAATCGAGTCGGCGCAGGTAGATTTCCCAGCGCAAAAACCGGAGCAGGTAAGCGAGGCTAACGACAAGTATTATAACCAGGAAAGTCGAGTAATGGAGGGCAGACAGCGAAGCCCAGACGTTTTTGGCACCGCTCCAGAAGATTAGTCCCCCATAAACCGAAACGGTAAAAATAATTAACAGGAGAAAGCTGGAAAGTTTCCAGTTTTCCCCCGCCTCTCCGAAACCTTTCAGGAAAGACACCGAATCCATTTCAGGATTTTCTGGTCCCAGGGCACCCGGTGAGTTTTCCCGGATTTTCCCTGTAGTTTTTCGTAATTTTCAAGATACCACCGGTAGTTCTCAAGAATTGTTTCAGCGTTTGATTTATCCGGTTCCCAGCCCAGTTGATCCCGGATCTTTTCAACAGCGACGGAGGATTCCTTGTCCATTGTTGCATACTGCCATTTTACAATTGGAGAGAGGTTTAATTTCTCCAGCCCGGCCAGGATTAGCTGGATTGGTTTAGCCGGCAGATGGACCAGGTGAGAACCGTTGTCCGCCAGCTCAAAGACCGGCTGCATGTCTTCGTTAATAGTTCCGAATTCAGTGGCTCCGACGTTGAAAATATCATCGGCATCAGGATGGGTGCAGGCGAGCCAGATAGCTTCACAGAGATCTTTGACGTTGAGGAGCTGGTAGTGGTTGGTGCCGTCCCCGAGAATGTAAATTCTCTTTCCGCGGCGAATCCAGTCAAACAGGACTTCCATAATCCCCAGCCGTTCCTCGCCGATAAAAGTCTTGGGCCGGAGGATCGAGACAAAAAAATCATCCGTATATTTTAAACATTCCTGTTCGGCCCTGTATTTAGCCCGGCCGTAAGGACCGACCGGGTCCGGTGGGTGGTCCTCGGGAATCGGGTGCACTTCCGGAATTCCATAGACGGCGGTGGTGGAGATGTAGATGAATCTTTTGATTCCGTTTTGCCGGGCCGCTTCCAGGGTCCGGCAGGCTCCCTCGTAGTCAGTTTTGCGGATGACTTTTCGGGATTGAATTGGAAGGGCGGCGGCCGCGTGAATGACGATATCAACGTTCTGGCAGGCCTGCTGCATTAACTCTCCGTCAGCAACATCACCCTGGATAAATTCTACGTCTGCTTCGGTAAAACGGTCGTCTTCAAAAGGATAGAGATCAACGACCCGCACAGATTGGCCTTCCTCCACCAGCTTCCGGACCAGGTGTTTGCCTAAGAAACCCGCTCCCCCGGTAACCAGGATGTTTTTATTTTCCATTCAAATTAAAGCTCCCTGCATTTCCCACATAATACGGTTATGTGTTCAGGGTTTTGTGTTCTGTGTTATAACCTATACTGCTTAGCGTAAGGCAGCAGGTGGTTGAAGCAACCTCAAACCACAATTTTTGGTTTTCCCTTCGTCACGGAAATTACGTGTTCAGTGCCAGATGATCGATGTTTACTCAATCCCTCAATCCCTCAATCACTTAATTCCCCAATCACTCAATTCCTCAATTACTCAATCACTTTCCTCAAGATAACCCAGGCCCAGTTCAATCGCCGTTTCCGTTTCTTCTTCGGATAATTTTCCTTCAGCCGCTCCCCGGGCATATACGTAGAGCTTATTCAGGTGTTCGTTAAGGCGGTAGAATGGAATTGCTGGCTCAATGTCGTCGCGGAAGACTTTTACTTCGGCGGCCAGCACGTGGCCCCCGCCGGTAATTTCATCCGGTGCGTTGTATTCATCGGCCAGTTGATTGGAGAGCACGTCGGCGACTTTACCGAGGTGTATTTTGTCGTCAGTGCCCCGGAAGGAGAAGTGCAGTCCGCCGTCTGTTTTGTTGTTGGCCATGACCATTACGGTTGACTTGCCGCCGTGTTCCCGTGAAATATTTCCGAGCTTAACACTGCCGACCATGGGCATCAGCCGGGTATCTTCGCCGGTGAACAGATAGAGGTCTGTCTCGCCAAGTTCCCCGTAAAAAGTAGCTGATTCGAAAAGTTCCATGGTGTAGTCCCAGTCGTTCAGGAAATAGTTGAAAATTTTCTCAACCAGCTCACTTTCGTTGAACAGTTCAAAAATTTCATCCAGGCGTTCTATTTCCTGGAGTTGTTGAGTTTTGTCAGCCATGTTGACCATTTCATCGAAACAGAGCCGGGTGGCGTCAATTTTGGCCAGCTCCTCGTCCCGGTCCCCGTAAAAATACTGAAATCCACCGCCGGAAATTGCAAAATACAGCTCGGCGATCTGGTTGAGAAGTAGAGTTTTCTCGCGCTGTTCGATTTCCATCCACGTGGGACGACCTTCAAACGGGGTTAGCAAGTTTTCCCAGTCGGATTTCACAGAGTTGTAGAAAGGCTCTACAAAATCGGGAACCATGTCTTTTAACGGCATTAACATCCAATCCGAGCGCAGAGCATTAAGGGCCAGAAAGTCGTCGTAGGCATCGGTTTCGTCAACCAGTTCAACCAGCATATGAGATTGCAGTCCGGAACAACAGCTCCCCTCGGGGTTGTAAAGAATACAATCCTCAGGTACGCCGGCCGTGTAATGGTGGTCGACCACGATCACCGGTTCAATTTCTTCCGTCAGTTCATCGTATTGTTTCAGTGTTCCTTTATCAAGGATAAAAAGGGCGTCGTATTCATCCCCTTTTTCAGCAAGTTTTTTCTTTACCCGGTCCGTTTCCAGCTCAAAAGTATGGGGCAGTTCCACCTGGTAATTATGTCCGGCCCGGTCCAGGTAGCGGGCCAGAATGGCTCCGGCGACCACGCCATCCGGGTCATCGTGGGTGTAAATTAAGAAGTTCTTTTTTTCGTCGCTGTCAAGGATCTCTACGATTTTTTTTAGCTCGGGATATTTTTCCTCTTGTTTCTTTACGAATTGCTGGTAATTCATATTTTACCTCCCAAAAATTTGTGATGTTATATGTTAATCTCATTTAACGGGCGTAACATCATAGCCACCGGGGCACTAAATGTCAATAATATCCACAAGTTCCCCAGAACTTCAAAACGTCATTGATTTAAAATTTTATTTATCACCGGTTGATGAGATTAAATGCCTATTCTCGGAATAAAATGTATTTTCTCCCGAACCGGCTGAATTTTTCCAGAAATACCGGTTCTTGAAGTCGTTGCTTGTCCTCCGGCTCGACAAGCTCCGAACAGTAGTTGTCCTTTAGCTTGGAGACAGCGTTTAAATCAATCTGCTTGAATTGCCTGTAAAACCAGTTGTTAACCGGATGAAAACCGGGTTTAAACTGGAAAGAAGTTCCCCAGTCGATAAGTATAGGCTCTTGTGACGGAGAAACCATAATGTTTTCTTTTCTCTTTAAATCAGAATGGACAATTCCATGGGCGTGAACTGCCCGGACTAACTCGGCGAGTTCTTTAAAAAAATCGGGCGTGAGAATGTCAGGGTCAATTTCTCGGAGAGTCTGGCCCTCGCAGTGCTCCATTGCAAAAGAGTAAGTCTTCGGAAAACCGAGAAAATCGGGGATTCGCGGAAGCTCTTCCAGGGTTTTAAGGGCCCGAACTTCGCGGCGCAGCATCCACCACTCAAGTTCACGAAGGACCGGAACATCCGGATGCTTGACTCCCTTGATTACGGCTTTATCACCTTTAAATGTATCAATTTTTACTACGCCCTGGTTGGCATCTTGAATTGCCATCAAATCACCTTACGGGCTTCACGGGATTCAGGCTATTTTTTATTCTTGATATGTCTTCTCCCACAGTTCCCTTTACAAATCAGAAGCACTTTCTGGTAACCGGATTTTTTGAGTCGTCTTGAGCCTGGATGGCTCTTAAACGACTCAAAACCTCGGAGAACGCCACGATGGCGTTCGAGAATGAGGTTAGTAGAGAGAGCTTCTGATAAAGAACAATCTGTAACCAGTACCCTGGGAGAGCACACTTGATATTTGTGTGAAGATCATCTGGCTATTTAACCAAACGCTGTCTGGAGACTGTCCACCTGGTGGTCGTAAAGCTGTTTATAAGTTGCGGAATCTTCAAGTAATTGCTGGTGTGGTCCGACGGCTTCCAGGCGATGATTGTTGAGCACGGCAATTCGATCGACGAACTGGACTGTGGCCAGGGCGTGAGAAATTGTCAGCAGAGTCATATCCTCCGGCAGTTTTTCCAGCGCTTTCAGGATCATTTTCTCGGACTGGCTGTCCACGCTGGAAGTTGCCTCGTCGAGGACAAGTATTTGTGGCTCGGAAGCTAGTGCCCGGGCCAAAGACAGCCGCTGTCTTTCTCCCCCGGAAAGTTTAACGCCTTCTTCCCCGACGTTTGTCTCAAACCCCTCTGATAACTTTTCAATGAAAGGTAATGCTTCCGCTTGGCGGGCCGCTTCCCGAACTTGTGAACTTGCCAGCTCCTTCCGGCCGTATTTTATATTTTCTTCAATCGACGCATCGAATAAGATGGTGTGTTGGGGAACAAGACCGAATAATCCCCGGTAGGCTTTGAGGTCATACTCAGGCAAGGACTGCCCGTCGAGACGCAGTTCGCCTTCAGTGGGATCGTAAAATCTCAACAACAGATCAGTGAAAGTGGATTTGCCGGCTCCACTGGGTCCGACAACCGCAATGTTATCACCGGGTTCGATCTGCAGATTAAAGTCGGCCAACGCCGCTGAGTCTGTTTCCGGATAGCTGTAAGTAACTTCTTCGAAAACAATTTTTTCACGTAATTCGGGGGTCTTATCCCCCGATTCCAGGTCAGTATAAACCCGGCGAGATTCGTCGAGCACCTGGTTGATTCGCTCGGCGGCTCCGCGTGCTCCCTGGATTTTTTTATTGACATCAGTGATTTTTCTAATTGGTTTGTAAATCCAGAACAAAGTGAGCAAAAAAGTCATAAAATCAGCGGGATGAAGGAGGTCGGCGATAATTAACCTTCCCCCGAGGTAGAGAAGTCCGATAGCCACTCCGTAGACCAGCAGGTGGACGACGGGTCGCATTATAGAGTTGGCGAAAATTTTTCGCCGCATTTTCCGAAAATATTTTTGATTTTCTTCGGCGAAATCTCTGATTTCAGTCGCTTCTGTGGCTTCCGCCTTTATCAGTTTTATTCCGGAAAATTTTTCCTGAATACGAGAGAGCAGTTTTCCCAGCACGTCCTGGGAAGCCCGGCTATAACGTTTAATTCTATCCCCCATTTTATAAATAAAATAACCGCAGAGTGGAACTACGACAAAGCCGGCGGCCAGCCGCGGCGCCACATAAAGCGCCACTCCGCCGACTATTAAAATTTCCAGTGGCGATTGAATTATGTCCCGGAGCGCTTTGGTGACAGCAGCTTTGACCCGGTTAATATCGGAGGAAAGCCGGCTCATTAAATCTCCCACGTTTCGTTCTTCAAAAAAAGAAAGAGGTCGCTGAATCATATTTTCGTAAAGGTCCTGCCGGATGTCTCTACCTACGTTTAACGCAACGTATTTCATGATGAATATTTTTAAGAACTCTGCGATTACTGTCAAACAGAGGATTGCCAGCCCGGCAAGGCTGACAAAAATCAAAAGCTTCTGTGGTGAACCCTCCACCAGGACAACCTCAGTAGCCTGTGGATGGAGGAAAGGAATCGTCGGAATAGTCAGCGTTAATTTATCGCTCAATCCACCTTCAAAAACTTGACGCATTACTTCGCGAAAGAAGAGGAGAAGTGAGCCGTTGGACAGACTGAATAGCAGCATCCCCAAAATAGCTACCGCCATGGCCAGCTTATAATTACGAAGGAAGCTCCATAACCATCTGACGAAATCTTTCGTTGTTTTCATTTCTTTCTCCTTTTTTAAGATAATCCCCCAAAGACAGTTGGCAGAATTTTCTATTTTTAAGACCATACATTTTAACATCTATCAGCCAGATAAACATGGAGAGGGTTGAGTGCCCCGGGATTTTCACATGCTATTTTTGTTAACTTGGTCGCATATCATTTTGGTGAGATCTGTTAAAATTCAGGGCACTCGCTTCCAC
>CAZVWJ010000070.1:0-10430 GCA_964631325.1 uncultured bacterium
AAACAGCGCCACTTTATCATGATTTTCGGCCAACCGGGCTGCTATCGAGAGGCCCATACAGCCGCCCCGGAGCACAGCCACATGGACTTTATCCACGTCCGGAAACCTCCGAACTTCTCCTCCGAGATCCAATCTATTCCTAATTCCAAGAAAGCTTCATAATAAAAATATTTATCGAAAAAAATCGATAACCAGAGTGAATTCACGAATTGTCGATTTCCACAATTGCTCCTTTATCAGCACTGCTAACCATTGCCCGGTAGCGACGCAGATAACTACCTCCGATTAATTCCCGTTCCGGTTGAGCGGCCGGTTCCCGAGCCTGCAGATCAACATCCTTTACCTCTAACTTTTTCTCGTGAATATCAATGTGAATTGTATCCCCATCCCTTAGTTTCCCGATCGGTCCGCCGTGGGCCGCCTCGGGACTGATGTGGGCCACACAGGGGCCCCGGCTGCCCCCGGAAAATCTGCCGTCAGTGAGCAGAGCTGTAGTCTCACCCAGGCCACTGCCCATCAAGTTGGCAGTCGGAGCGAGCATTTCTCGCATTCCCGGCCCACCGGCCGGCCCTTCAAAACGAATCACAATTACTGACCCGGGTTCAATATCACCGTCAAGTATAGCCTGGTTGGCTGTTTCCTCGGAATCAAACACCCGGGCCGGTCCTTCGTGGGTCCACATTGCTTCATCGACCGCCGAAGCCTTAACTGCGGCGCCACGGGGAGCCAGATTTCCAAACAGAACCTTAAGACCGCCCTGGTCTGAATAAGCGTTGTCAGCGGAGCGAATAACTTCACCGTCAACCGGGCGAGCCGCTTCGGCAATTTCACCGACAAGTTTCCCGCCCACAGTCGGAACAGCTGACTTCAACAGCCCCTTTTCCAGGGAGAGCTCCCGCATAACCGTGGGAATACCGCCAGCCGCGTCAACGTCCTCCATGTGATATTCAGAGGCGGGAGAGACTTTACAGAGCGTCGGTGTTTGATCGGAAAGCTCATTTATCTTCTCCAGCGAATAATCAAGACCAGCTTCCGCGGCTACTGCCAGGCCGTGTAACAACATATTAGTGGAACAACCGAGGGCAAGACCAGTTATAAAGGCGTTATCAAAAGCGGCTTCAGAAAGGAATTGCCGGGCCGTTTTATCTTCTTCCACAAGGTTGAGAATCTGGCGGCCAGCCCGACCAGCCAGATCGAGCCGGGCCTGATCCTCGGCCAGAATAGTCCCATTACCGGTAAGGGCAAGCCCCAGCGCTTCTGTAAAACAGTTCATTGAATTAGCAGTAAACATGCCACTGCAGGAACCTTCGCCCGGACAACCCAGGCACTCAAGTTCGTGCAGTTTTTCTTCGGATATATCATCCTCTTGCAGAGCGGCCACTCCCTCAAAAACACTAATTAAATCAACCGCTCCCGCCTCAGTCTTACCAGCTTTCATCGGACCACCGCTGACAAAGATTGTCGGGATATCCAGGCGAGCCGCCGCCATCAGCATACCGGGAACAATTTTGTCACAGTTGGGAATACAGACAAGTCCGTCAAACTGGTGCGCCTCCACCATCGACTCAACGGTATCGGCAATCAACTCCCGGCTGGGCAGGGAATATTTCATCCCGCTATGGCCCATGGCGATACCATCACAGATGGCCATTGTATTAAACTCAAAAGGAACTCCCCCATTGTCCCGCACTGCTTCTTTTACCGCCCCGGAAATTCTATTCAGGTGAACGTGACCGGGAACGACCTCCGTGAAAGAATTCGCCACACCGATAAACGGTCGATCAAAATCCTCATCTTCAACCCCCACAGCTCGCAACAGAGACCTGTGAGGAGCTCTTTCCACACCTTCTTTAACTTTTTTACTACGCTTCTGACTCATTCTACGCCACCTCCAAGATTATTTGGATCTATTTGATTTTCTTGCAAGCTCAAATTCATAAAGGTAGTTGTATTTGTTTAGCGCCCCCCTGGTTTAAGAAGGGGTTAAGGAATACGCTAAATATTTACAGGTAATTATATCATCCACCCATGAATCATGCATTCAGGAGAAACTAAACTGCAAAATAACTCTTACCTAAAAAAATTAAATTTTCTGGAATATTCTCCCGGGGATCAAAGTTATATATAGGGTATGAAAAGGAAAACGAACAAAAAGGGAGTTAAATAATCATTCTAAACAGGCGATCAAAAGCGAGTTATTAATTATTGATCTTTACTGGTAAGTGGACGATTAACCTATCATTTTATAAAGGAGTGATTCTCAATGGCTATTCGAAGGAGACGTTCTTTACTCGGTGATTTACTCAATCTCGATAAACAACTTGGTAATATGTTTCCCGGGGACTTTGGTGAAGGCGAAACAAGTGTGAGCGATTGGTCACCGCGGATGGACGTGTACGAACGGGACGACGAGTTAGTCTTCGAATGTGAAGCACCTGGTTTGGATAAGGATGATATTGAAGTCAGCGTGGATAACAACCGGCTGACCATCCAGGGCGAACGCCGCACAGAAAGGGAAGTCGAAGAAGAAGAGCGCAATTACTTCCGGACCGAACGGTTCTACGGAAGTTTCCAGCGTTCCTTTGCCCTTCCTGAGAACATTGATCAGTCCGAGATTACGGCAGAATTTTCGGATGGCGTGTTAAACGTCACTCTGCCAAAAGCAGAAGAGGAAGAGGCCCAGCAAAAGATCGAAATTCAATAAAGCTTCGTTAACAATAGCCCTTTCTCACCGTCCGTTCATACTCCCGGAGCCGGGGCCAAAAGGTCCCGGCTCTTTTTTCTTTCCTCGGGTTCTCCCCCCCTTGAAAACTTTCCATCGCCTGATAAATTAACCCCTGTTCACTCTGCTTTACCTTGATACAATAGTTAGTTGACGCTAATTATTTTAAAATAAGGAGTTGCAATTTTGGCTTCGGGAAATAACTTACTTGGCTTTCACGCACCAACCACCGGAGGCATTGATAAGGCCCCGGAGCGACTCAAGGAGCTCGACTGTGAAACGGGCCAGATTTTCACCAAGAACAACCGGCAATGGAAAGCCCGGGACTTTAAAGAGGGGGAAGTGGAAGCCTTTATCAAGAAAGCAAACGGTCTCAAAGGACCCATCGTGGCCCATTCCAGTTACCTGATAAATCTCGGTAATCCAAAGGAAGAGCAATGGGAGAAATCCCTGGGAGCGTTAAAAATTGAACTCCAACGGGCGGATAATCTGAAGATTGATAATCTCGTCCTTCACCCGGGACTGCACGTAGGCAGCGGCGAAGAAGCTGGAATGAAGAGAATTGAAAGCGGCCTGAACAAAGTGCTGGCTGAAACAACTGAGCTCAGGGTAAATATTTGCCTGGAAACAACTGCCGGTCAGGGAACCAGTCTCGGTTATAAATTGGAGCACCTGGCACGGTTGAAAGAAAAAGTTAAATATCCCAAGCGCATCAGCTTCTGCCTGGATACCTGTCACATGTTTGCGGCCGGCTATGACCTCAATTCAGAAGAGGAATATGAAAATACAATGAACCAGGTTGAGTCGCTGCTGGGGAAGAACAATGTCAAAGCAATTCATCTTAACGACGCTTTGAATCCCTGCGGAAGCAAAGTGGACAGACACACTCACATCGGGGAAGGAAAAATTGGCGAAACAGGCTTCAAGCTATTGATGAGAGACAGCCGCTGGCAGACAACCCCAAAAATCCTGGAAACCCCGGTCGGAGACAACTGGCGTAAAGATCGCCGAAAAAACCTCAAGCGACTTCGAAGTTACCTTGACTGAGTCCCTCTATTCTTCCTTTTTATCCAATTCTTCCAGGATTTTCTCGGCAGTCAAAGGACCATCTTTTATCCGCACACCAACGGCATCATAAATTGCATTCGCCAGGGCGGGCATTGGCCCGTTGATTCCTATTTCCGAGACAGATTTGGCGCCGTAGGGGCCGGTGTCTTCGTAGCTGGGAACAAGCAGTGTCTTCATCTCCGGCATATCCGGCATTTTGTAAACATTGTAGCTGTCGAAACTGGCGTTTAATAGCTTACCGCTGCTGCTGAATTTAAATTCCTCGGTAAGGGCATAGCTGATTCCATTTAACACTGCTCCCTCACACTGGCCTTCAGCCAGCCGGGGGTGAATTGCCGTCCCACAATCAGTGGCGTTTACATACTGAAGGACATCAACCTTACCGGTCTCGGTATCCACTTCTACCTCGGCAAACTGAGCGGCAAACGGCGGCGGGGACTTGTGGGTTATATTTGAATCGTGGGCCGCAATCTGGTGCTGGTTTGCTTCATAAAGAGAATGGCGGGCCACATCGGAATAACTAACCGAGTTCCCCTCGTCGTCCACCACTTTCTTAGTCTCGATACTTAATTCAGATTCATCCTTCTCTAACATTTCAGCCGCCACTTCAATAATCTGATCGCGCACCTGGGCCGCACACTTTTTAACCGCCATTCCGGTCAGGTAGGTGGTGCTCGAAGCATAGGCTCCCACGTCAAACGGGGTCATATCAGTATCCGAGGAGTAGGGAATTATATCATCGGTGGGCACAGCTAATGTTTCCGCGGCTATCTGGCTGAGAATTGTATCACTGCCGGTGCCCAGGTCAGTAGCTCCCATCAGCAGGTTGAAACTCCCGTCCTCGTTCATTTTCAGGGAAGCCGCCCCCATGTCAATTTCCGGGACTGAACTCCCCTGCATCAGGGTACACATTCCAAAACCACGTTTCTTGGGCGGCTCAGTTTCCTGGCGCCGTTCCTCCCGATCGTCCCAGCCAAATTCTTCCTTGCCACGTTCGAGACACTCATCCAGGGCACAGGATTCAATGACCTGTTCCACCCCCTCTTTCCCTTCGCCGAGGGCGGCAAACACGGGCGAGGTCTCCCCCACGTCAATGTGATTTTTGTGCCGCAGTTCAACCGGGTCCATGTCCAGTTTATCAGCCACTTCATCCAGCGCGGATTCAACCGCAAAATAGGCCTGAGTGGCTCCATAACCGCGATAGGCTCCACCAACCGGTTTATTGGTATAGACAACGTCACCGTAGAAATCGATTGCGTCAACTTTGTTATAGAGCGGAAGAACTTTACTACCGCTATTACAGACAACAGTCAGAGCGTGCGAACCATAAGCCCCGGTATTCATCAAAATGTGCATAGAAATAGCGGTAAGCATCCCGTCCTCGTTCGCTCCTACTTTTAAATCAACAATCTGGGGATGACGGGTGCGAGAGGAGGTGAATTCTTCCTCCCGGCTGAGCACGTATTTAACCGGCCGGTTAGTTTCCTTGACCATAGCCACACAGATGTCTTCCACCAGGACCTCCTGCTTGGTGCCAAAACCACCACCGATCCGGGGTTTAATCACTCGTAAATCCTTGGTCGGAATCTGGAGCCGTTCAGAAACTATTCGCCGGACGTGAAAGGGAACCTGGGTGCTGGTATAGATAACAAATCTTCCCTGCGGATCCCGATGTCCCATACAGATGTGGGGTTCAACCGGACAATGATGGGTATAGTGAGCTTCGTATTCTCCTTCAACCACGACATCAGATTTTTCCAGTTCCTCATCAATATCCCCGACGGTAAAGTCAACGTGGGAAGCGAGGTTGCGTTCCGGTTCAAACGGAATTGGAATGACAGTGTCAGCATCATCTTCATCGTGGATCACCGGTGCGTCCTCATCCATCGCCTTGCGGGGATCGAGGACAGGTTCAAGCACCTCAAACTCCACGTCTAATTTCTTGACAGCTTCCCGGGCCAGTTCCGGGGATTCAGCAGCGACCGCAGCAACGCGATCGCCGACATAACGAACTTTCTTATCAAGCATAAAAGTGTCATACGGAGAAGGTTCGGGATACCCCTGGCCGGCCGAAGTTCGCGGCACCCTCGGAACGTCTTCATGGGTAAGAACAGCTTCCACGCCCTCCATCGCTTCAGCTTTAGATTTATCAATATTTTTAATTCGAGCGTGAGCGTGAGGGCTGCGCACCATTTTCAAATAAAGCATGTTATTTTTCTGGTAATCAGCAACAAACTTAGACTGCCCGCAGGCCAGCGACAGCCCGTCCACTTTTTCTACAGACTTACCTACTCTTTTAAAATTAAAATCCTCCGGTTCGGACATCAGGCACCACCTCTCATTTTTTGGGCCGCACTTTGAACTGCTTCCAACTGTTTAACGTAGCCGGTACAACGGCAGTAATTTCCATCTAAGGCTCGCTTAATCTCTGATTCCTTGGGATCAGAATTATCATCCAGGAGAGCTTTGGCAGAAAGTATCATCCCGGGGACACAAAAGCCACATTGAACCGCCCCTTTCTCAACAAATTCCTCCTGAAGCGGATGCGGCTCATCGACGGTACCTAAGCCCTCAATTGTCGTGATGCTCTGGCCGTCGACCTGGGCGGCAAACTGAATACAAGACAGCACAGGCTCACCGTCGAGAAGCACTGTACAACTCCCACAATGCCCCTCATCACAACCTTTTTTTACTCCCTGATAGCCCTCCCGTCGTAATAAATCTATTAACTTCAAGGAAGGCTCTATCTCAAAGCTCTTTTGTTCACCGTTAATTTCCAACTCAATCTCCATTTAAAGTCTAACCCCCATTCAAAATTTTAGGGTTCAACAAAAAGTTCCAATTACTGTTCATTCACGTCAAGCAGAGTCCGCTTAACGTATTTTTCCACTAAGATTTCCTTGTATTCCGCACTTCCCCAGACGTTACTTGTAGTTCGAACATTTTCACGACAAATTTCGGCGGCGCGAGCCGCTGTGGCTTCTGTCAACTTTTCCCCGGCCAACTCTGCCTCCGCCTCCGGACAGCGGGTGGGACTGGGCGAGGCCGAGCCAACACCGAGATTAACATCATTGATTGTATTTCTGTCCAAGTCAACTGCCGCTGATACTGAAACAGCCGCATAGCCATCCTCAGTTTTGCTAAATTTATTGTAGGCGCCCCTGTATTCTGCAAGTTCGGCGGGGAATTGAATCGCGACCACAAGATCTGAATCAGACAATAACCGGGTGGGATGGGTCTCAAAAAATTTCTCGGCCGGATAACTATTTTCAATCTCTTCGCCGGTGACGTGTATCTCCGCTTCCAGAGCCATTAGCACTGCCGGCAAATCCGACCAGACTCTCAACTGGGTGATGTTCCCCCCAATGGTAATCATATTCCGGAGCGGGGTAGTTCCCACGTGACTGGCACATTCGGAAATTATCCCACCGGCAAAATCTTGAACTGCCGGATTTTCCTCGAGCTGATTCATAGTAGCCATAGCTCCAATTTTCAAAGAGCCCTGCTCAGATTCAACGTAATCCAGCCCCAGGGTAGATAAATCCACAAGCCCTTCCAGGTTTTTACTATTGGTAATGCTCACACCGGTTCCACCAGCCAGCGGCTGATGGTTACCTTCCCCCCCGGCCAACACTTCGGCCGCCTCGTCAAGGTTATTCGGCTTGATAAATTCCTGTAAATTCTGCACAACTTTTCACCCTTATCATATGTTAGAAATAAGCTAATTCCATTTGCCTTCACTTTGCTTTTGTATTATTTTAAACCACATTTATAAAATAAAACAAGTGTTTCCCCACGGCTGACCGGTTTTGTCCCAGTTACAGAAAAAATAAATAGGGCCAGAGGACAAGCTGATAAGCAGTTTTCACCCAGACGGCGGGAGCTGTTGCCGGCAGGTCCAGCAAAGGAAACAGATATAAATTTAATACTCCCGTATAAACTCCCGCCCCCACTATCTGAATCAAAAATAAAAGAGGAAGATAAAATATAAACTTAATAAACCCAAACCGGGTTAAACTTTTTATTCCGGCCAGAAATTGATAAACGATCAACAACGCGACAGCATAGAACAGAATATAAAAAGCACCGGTTGGGAAAACACCTGGGGACCAGAGGTTCAAACTGATTCCTCGAAAAAATATAAATAGAAAAGCAGAAATCAAGAAATTCGGGAGCCAGATTGTTCCCGCACAAAGACCAGCAAGCTGGCCGGCAGTGGCCTCACCACGAATAATAAACTGACTTAAATATAACAGGACAAAAGCAGATATTTCCCAAAAAATCAAACAGACCAAAACCAACAGCCAGCCGGGAAATATCCGGGGAAAGCGGCCAGGCACGGTAAGCGGGGCCAGGAAATTATGATAATTGCGAAAAAAGCTGACGGCAAGCGAAGGCTTGCCCCGGGGAACAAGTTTCTCCAATAAACTCACAGCAGAGACCTGTTCCACCTGGTAACCCGCCGTCAGGAGGGCTCCAGTAGAGATTACAATCAAGAGGGTAAACAGGGTGCGACTCAGCTCACGCCGGCTGTAAAACCGGCCCGGCCAAAACAAAAAATTATACAGGGGACGAAAATAATTACATAAACGCTGGGATAAAGTGGAAGGTAATTTTTCTTCAAAAGTCACCTCTAGCTTGCCGCATTCCGGGCACCGGGGCTCTTTCTCAGCCGACAATATAAATTCATTATCACAATTGTGACACTGATATCTCTTGCGCACCACTATTTCACCTTAATTTTTTACAGGATAAAACCGCGATAAACAACTGACCTGATTAATACAGCCAGCGATAGCCAAATAAAAGCTGGCGGATTTTAAAACTGTCAAAGTTAACTGACTTATCGGTCGGGATTCGTTTAAAACTACTTTTTTCGGTAACCGTCCAGGTATATTGAATAGTCAGATAAGAACTTTCCGTCACATCAAATTCAAACCCCAGGCCGGCTCGATAGATAAAGGGAGAATCAGACCCAGAATAAAGAGTCTGACCGTTACCCGAAAAATCATTGAGCCGCAGGCGGCTAACTCCGGCCCCGAGCAGCCAAAATATCCGGTAACTCCAAGCACGGGGTGGAAGCTGATGACGTTCAAAAAAATTTAGAGTAAAATTCCACTGGCGAACCTCGCCATCTCCCCCGACCTGGTTACCGACAGGATCCCGATAACATTTAACGTCAGCATCAGCAAAAGCCAGCCGGTATTCAGCCCGAAGGGCCCCCACCTGGCCGCCCCAGGCCCCAGAAATCTGGTGCCCAGCGTCAAGCTCAAATTGTTCGTTATCCTGCCCGACAAGATCATCTATATTTACCCTGCCAAGACTGACATCCCAGTAATTTTTAGCGGCAGCCTCCAGGTGTTCAACCGGTCCAAATATTAAACAGCCGACAAGCAAAACACAACTTATAACTTCTAACAGAGCCCACTGATTATCCATTTTCCACCGCCTGCAAATCAGCTTCCACCATTAACTGAACCAGTTCTTCGAAGGTTGTTTCGTGCTGCCAGCCGAACTTGTGGCGGGCTTTGCTGGCGTTGCCGACCAGGGATTCAACCTCGGCCGGACGGTAATACTGGGGATCGACAGCCACCAGGGTCTGACCGCTTTTCGGGGCCACCCCTTTTTCTTTCTTCCCCTCGCCAACCCAATTTAAATCGTAACCTACACACTGGAAAGCCAAATCAGCAAATTCACGCACAGTATGTGTTTCTCCGGTGGCAAGCACGTAATCACCGGGTTCATCCTCCTGGAGCATCTGCCACATCCCCCGCACATATTCAGGGGCATATCCCCAGTCCCGAGAGGCATCCAGGTTACCCAGGTAGACACATTCCTGGAGACCGGCCTTGATCCGGGCAGCAGCCCGGCTAATCTTGCGGGTGACAAATCGTTTACCCCGGCGGGGAGACTCATGGTTGAACAAAATTCCGTTGCAGGCAAACATATCGTATGCTTCCCGGTAATTACGAGTAATCCAATAGGCATAGAGTTTGGCACAGCCATAGGGACTGCGGGGATGAAAAGGAGTCTCTTCGTCCTGGGGGACCTCTTTTACCTGGCCGTATAATTCACTGGTTGAAGCCTGGTAGATCCGGGTGTCAACCCGGGCCTCTCTGATGGCATCAAGCAGGCGGAGGGTCCCCAGACCATCAACATCCGCAGTATATTCAGGCTGAACAAAAGAAACCGCCACGTTACTCTGGGCGGCTAAATTATATATTTCATCCGGTTCTACCCGTTCAATAATCCGGCTCAAGTTACTGGAATCCACCATATCCCCGTAATGCAAAAAAAGCCGTTCCTCCTGCAATTCCGGATCTTCATAAAGATGGTCAATCCGCTTCGTGTTGAAAACAGAAGTACGCCGGCGAATTCCGTGAACCTCATACCCCTTTTCCAGCAATAATTCACATAAATAGGAACCGTCCTGACCGGTAATCCCCGTAATTAACGCTTTTTTCATTGATATCCTCCTAAAATTAAAGTGGATAGATATTTTATCATCCCAGCCAACATCCGTTTATCCTTTCGTCTGTCAGCCTGAGATTTCAACGTAGATAATTTAAGCTAAATTGAGCGATCCTATGGTGAATCTGCAAGATATCACCTGTTTCTATCATTCTCGCAATTAGCCATT
>CAZVWJ010000071.1:0-10175 GCA_964631325.1 uncultured bacterium
AATGGAAAGAAGTTGACGAATAACTTAAAAACTTAAAGTACGATACCAATTTTTTTCAACGAGACAGAACCAGCCGGGTCCGGCCCCGATTTAATGAGAGAGGCCCAGAAACATGGAAAAGTAAAATCAATCCGGCTCAAAAAAGAAGTGCTCGAAGTCCACATCAGACTCACCGGAGAAAAACTGGCCAGGCTACTGCAAAACCTGGATAATACTTACCGGATCGTCCGGCTGGAGATCAAACCCGCCCCGGGGCAGGCAAAAAAACTGGTCGCCCGGCTGGCGGTTGATAGAAAATGAAGAACTTCTACCGGCTAATTATTTTCGCAGCAGTCATCAGTATTCTCACTACTATTTATCAGGGGGGGCCGCATTCGCCCGGTAATTCTTTTGAAATTACAGGTTCTCCCCCGGAGCAACTAACTTCTCCGAAAAAGCATGAAATTGAGCATACTTTTTCATTTTTTGCCGCACCACCCGAAAAACAAGCGTCAACTGAAAAAAATATCCATCACAGGGAAAAATCGGCTCCGGGAGCCGGTAGCCTCAGCGCGGAAGATTCAGCTTCGTCGAACAATGAGGCCAAGAGTTCAAAAACGCAGGAACAACATAAAGATTCTGCTTCAACTTCAACCGCTCATCTCACCGTGGAGGGCATACTGGGGAGTCCGAACCGGGAGCAGAATTTTGCCATCCTGCGAAACAGTCACACCGACAAAACCCGGCTGGTTACCGAAGGGGACACGGCCTGGGGGTTCAAGTTAATCAAAATTTTGAAAAAAAGTGTCCGGCTCGAAAAGCGGGGCCAAGCCGTTAACGTAAAACTAAAATACGAATAGCCAGACCCTCTCCGAAAAGGGATGAACTTCTCCTCCCCCTCGACGGGGGAGGATTAAGGTGGGGGTGAAACGGGGTCATAGGAGCTGTTTGGCTCCCACTTTTTATCTTTCCCCCTCACCCTAACCCTCTCCCACCAGGGGAGAGGGGACTTTTCGGAGAGGGTTCAGCCGGTGGGCAAAAAACAAGCAGGTGGTTTTAGTGAATCCACTCTCAACCAGTAACAACGAAACCGGGTTCACACTTGTTGAACTGCTGGTCACAACTGTAATCGTCGGGCTCCTGGCCGTCCCTGTGATGAGCCTTGCGGTAACGCTGCGGAAAAATGCCCGCCGGCTCGATCTGTTCCTGGGCGCAATCCAACTGGCCCGCAACCTGCAGGCAGAAATCCAGACTGCCGGTCGCTTCACGGATTCGACCGATCTAACGAAGGGCCCCGAATACAACGAACAGAACCGCAGCGACTACGACAGCGTCAACGATTTTCACAAGTTCCGTGCCGAAGATTTCACCGACCGGGCCGGCCACACATACGAAGGCTACACGGTAGCAGTAAAAACCAAACCGGGACTGATTACGAGCGGCCAATTTCAGCCCACCGCAGACGGCAAAACGGTCCGGATCACGATAGAAGTTTTCCACGCCGAGAAAAAGCTGCACCAGGTGCAGTGGCTCCGTTGAAAACAGACCACAAGAATAACAGGGCATATACCCTGATCGAAATGTTAGTCGCCCTCTCTATCTTTTCCGTGGTACTGCTGGCGGCTCTCGGGCTGTTTAAAATGCTGCTGGAGGTCCCCCTGCTGGACTCACAGAAGACGCTTCTGCATTCAAAACTCGAACGGCTCGTCCGGGAAACCCGCCGCTCGCGTAAGGTATTATCCGTAGGTCCGAAACAATTGCTGCTGTGGCGGGAGGATTTAAATCGGAACTTTACTCCGGAAGCAAATGAAACAATCATGTATCAATTAGACGATAAAACACTATTCAGGGAAGGCGCGCCGTTGATTCATAGGATTTCGGAATTTGAGTTAAAATGGAACGCCCGGCCGCCAGAGCTTCAGCACCTGGTGATAAAATTAACCCGCCAAAACGCAACCGCAATCACGGGCGTCTACGTTGAATAATTCAAAGCGCGGCTCCGCCTTCATCATTATCCTCGTGGTAATTGCCCTGCTGGGCATCACCGCCGGGGCAGTGATTCAGAAATTCAGCCAGAAAAGCAAGTCCATCCAACAAATGAAGCTCTCCGAAGCCCGATATGGCCTCCGGCTGTCGGCCCTCAACCACGTTCGGGGCAGACTCGCCGGGAACCGCTGGTGGGAAGCCAACGGAACCGATACGTATCCACAGGCGGAAGTCTCCTACGCAGACAAAACATACACCATCAGGCTCAAAAAAAGTTCGTTCCCGCTGCGTAAACGGGGCGAGATCAGACTAACCGCCGAAGCGTTTAAAAAACGACTGGCTCTCTCTGTGCTCCAGTTGGACCCGGGACTGTTCACCGTGTTTGCAGCGAATAAACTGGATATCTCCGGGGCCGTGGTTGCGGGGCCTGAGTATGGGAAAAAAGTAAGGCTCAAAAACACGCAAGCAAGAGAACCAATCCTCTACGGCAAAAAAATAAAAAAAGTAAATACGTCGGGCAAAACAAAAAAACTCCGGTTAACTTTGCCCACTTTTTTCCCCTACTCGTTCCCCGAAGAAACCCGCGAGAACGTCCGGGAATTAACCGGCTCGGTTGTCTCTTTTCGAAAATTCAAAAACAAACAACTAAAAACTTCTAAAAATATCCGGCTGGCGGATGTTACTCTAAATAACAGTGGTCTCTACGGCAAGAAGCAGATCACGATCGGGAAAGACGTAGAAATTAAAAATCCCCCGGTTGAAAGACCGGTGGTGTTCGGAAAAAAGACGGTTTCCCTGCAGGTCACCGAAAACTCAAAAATCCGGGGCGCAGTTATCAGCAACAAGAAAATCGTGCTTACCGGGGCGGGTCCCGTAAACTGTTTTCTGGCGGCGCCGGTGATTGAAATCCGAGGGGGAATAAATATAAACCCTTTTCACCACCGGCTCAAGCTCGACCGGAATCTACAGCTAAATACGTCAGCGAAAAAATAATCCGTGTGATGGTTTTTCTACCGGTTAAAACTACTTGAGGAGTGTCTTCGATTACGGAACAAAAACTGCTGGGGCAGATCCTTATCGAACAGAGTCAGCTCACCGAAGACGAACTCAAAGAAGCACTGGAAAAACAGAACCAAACCGGGGATCTTATCGGTGAAACTCTGGTGGATTTGGAGCTGGTCGATAAAGATCAGATGCTGGACGCCCTGGCTCACCAACAGGGACTCGATTTTGCACGCCCCGCCCCTGAAAACGTGGACGAACGGTTAATCGAAGCCGTCCCCAAAGATTTTCTGAAACGTTTTTATGCACTTCCCTACCAGAAAAACGGAGGGCGACTGAAAGTGCTTCTGCCCTTTCCGATTGAACACGAGCCCCTGGTAGAATTCGAGCATTTGTTCAATGCAAAGACTGAACCGGTGATTTCTTCCGAACAGCACATAGCTTCCCTTCTGGAACACTTCACGGAACCAGAGCCTGCCGGCTCATCCCCTGACATCGCGGTAGATGAAGATTTTGTTATAGAAGCGGAAGCTGAAACCGAAGAAGAAGTAGAATTAAGCGAGGCAATCGAGCAAGCCAAGCAGGCGCCGATTATCCAACTGGTCAACTCTATCTTGCTCCAGGCGCTGGAAAAACGGGCCACCGACGTTCACATCCAGCCCGAAAAGAACAAGCTTAAAATTCGTTTCCGAATCGACGGAGTCCTGCAGCCACAAAAAGAACTATCGAAAGAATTACACGGGGCGATAATTTCCCGGGTAAAAATTATGGCCAAACTGGACATTGCCGAACACCGCCGTCCGCAGGACGGCCGGTTCACCCTGCAACACGAGGGGGAGCCAATTGACGTGCGGGTGGCGATCTCACCTTCCTCTAACGGTGAAGGCGCCGTGCTACGGCTGCTGGACCAGTCGGCCACCGGCCTTAAACTGGACAACCTCGGGTTCTCGGAGGAAGTCCACAACCAGTTTCGGGAAATCATATTTAAAAATCACGGGATGAATCTGGTTACGGGGCCCACCGGGAGCGGGAAAACAACCACCCTTTACTCCGCACTTCGCTTACTCAACAAACCGGATGTTAAAATTATCACGATTGAGGATCCAATTGAATTCGAACTGGAAGGCATAAATCAGATCCAGGTAAAACCGGATATCGGACTGGATTTTGCCACCGGGCTGCGCTCGATACTCCGCCAGGACCCGGATATAATTATGGTCGGGGAAATCCGGGACCTGGAGACAGCCCGGATAGCCATCCGTTCTGCGTTAACCGGTCACCTGGTGCTTTCGACCCTCCACACAAACAACGCCGCCGCCACCGTGACCCGGCTGCTGGACATGGGGATTCAGAACTACCTTCTGCCCTCCGCACTGGAAGGGGTTTTGGCGCAGCGGCTGGTCAGGACCCTGTGTCCGAACTGCAAAACCGGAAGAACTCTCGACGCGGAACTTCTGGATTCCTTCCCGATCAGCCCCGATAAACTTGAAACGGAGACAATTTACAGAGCGGCCGGCTGCCGGGAATGCAACAACACCGGCTACCGGGGACGGACGGCAGTTTTTGAATTACTGACAATGACTGATAAAATCAAGAAGCTGATTCGGGAACAAGCTTCCGAAGAGAAAATTAAAAAAGCGGCCCAAAAAACAACCATGAGTTCTCTGCACCAATCTGGCCTGAATAAAATCCTCCAGGGGGTAACCACTTTTGAAGAGATCACCCGTGTTATCCAGACAACTTAAGGAGTTGACCGGAGCCGGCTTTGTTCTCCAACGAGCGCTCGGTATTGGTGTCGCTGGTTTAGTTTTTCTGATGGTTCTCTGTTCTTCCACAGCAGGCCACACCGCCACGAAAACGCTAACGGAGCATGTCACTTATTTGACTGAAAATTCCAAAGTTTATTTGGAATTTAACTTCGATACCTCGACCAAGTTCGATTTTTATTCGGATACCCGGGGAATAAATCTGCTATTCAAACAGGCCGGTCTGGATTCAACGCCCACCGTAAAAGAATTTGAGACCGGCCCCGTAAAGGCTATCCGGATAAATAACCGCGACTCCAATCTGGTAGCTCGAATAAATTTAGCCCGACAGATCTACTACTTGCTTTCCCGGGATGAAAAAAGCGGTCACCTGCTATTTGCCGCCAGTCCCAGACCGAACTTCCACTTTTTTGAAAAAATTGAAAAAATCCTTGCCCGGGGGCAATTTACCGGGGCCACAAACTCTTCGAGACAAGAACCAACGCTGCTTAATTTTAATTTTAAAAACGCCGAACTCAAGGACGTGTTGCGGGCTATTGCCTCCCAGGCAGACGTGAACATCGTTACCACCCAAAAGGTCAACGGCAAAGTTACCCTGCGGTTGAAAAAGGTGCCGGTAAAGACGGCCCTGAAAGCAATTCTCAAACCCCGCGGTTACACTTTTTCAAAAGAAGACAACATTTACAAGGTCCAATTTGCTGGGAAAGAAAAGAAAACAGAACATCAGGATAAAATCAAATTAAAAAACGGGAAGCTACTGGTCAACGTCCGTGGTCTCCCGCTGAAAAAACTGCTGATTGAAATATCAAAAAAGACCTCGCTTAACGTTCTCTTCCCCTCCGGGATAAGTGGTAAAGTTGACCTATATCTCGAGGGGCTGCCGCCGGCCCGCTCAGTGGAAGCAATTGTCGAGAGCCAGAACCTGCTTTTCAGCAGGGAGGAAGGTGTGTATCGTATTCTGAGCGGCAAGCAGAAGGAAACCCAGCCCCATTTTGAGCTCAAGGTGGAGACGGGAACCGTTTCCCTGGACGTAGCGGACGGAAACCTGCGCAAAATCCTCGAAGAATTTTTTAAAAAAGCAGAGCTGAACATGATTCTTTTCGGGGATATAAATGGCAGTGTTAATGCCCAACTGGAAGAGATCAACATCGAGCAATTTATTCCCGTGCTCCTGGAAGGCACCCAATACAGCTTTACCCGGGCCGACGATATTTACGTAATCGGAAAGGCAAGCAATCAGAGTCAGGCCAGCAAAGCCCTGTTTAAAACCAAACTTTTTAAACTGCGCCACCTGAAAGCTGCCGAGGCCAAAAAAATACTCCCCGCTAATATACCCAAAAACTCAATTAAAGTTGTGGATTCCTTGAACGCTCTCTCCATATCTTCCAGCAAGGCAATGATTCGGAAACTGGACAATTTCCTGCAGAAGGTGGACCAGCCCGCCCCGGTAGTGATGATCGAGGCCCTGGTTGTTGATTATTCAACCGACTTCTCCGAAAATTTTTCTCTCTCCGGGACCCTCAAAGGCGGTGGAAGCGAAATTACCACGCAACCCGGAAAACTTTCGGGAACGTTGCGCCTGGGGAAGCTGGGGGAACTGGACAACGAGTTTACGGCCACACTGCAGGCTCTTATCTCCGAGGGAAAAGCCGACATAAAAGCCCGGCCCAAAATTTCGGCAATAACCGGTAAAGAAGCGTCGGTAAAAGTAGCAACGGAAGAATTTTTCCGGGTCACTACCGGGAACGTTGAAACTCCCCTGACTCAGCTTGAAAAAATAGAGTCCGGAGTCAAGCTGGATATCACCCCTTATATAAGCGACAAATCGGACCAGGTGCGGATGAAAATCAAAACTGAAGTTAGCGCTCCCGGACAGATTAACGTGGAAGGACTGCCGGCAATTAATACCCGGGAAGCACAAACAAACATCACGGTGCCCAACGGTGAAACCATCATTATAGGCGGCTTAATTCAACAACGAGAGACAACCAGCACTGAAGAAACAATGTGGCTGAGCAGCATTCCCGTGCTCGGCTGGCTGTTTACCGACGAGAAAGAACAAAAATCTAAAAGTGAACTGATATTTTATATTACTCCCACAATCATCAAGAACTACGAAAACTTTACTCGGCAGAAAAGCAAGGAAAGACCAGAACAGAGAGAAAAAATATTCGAGGAGAATAAATCTGACACGAAAACAGCAAAATAGTTACTTCCCCCGGAGATGAAGATTCATCTCATCCGGGACGAAGGTAAGAACATGACCCACCAGAGGGACGGAGCCCGGGGGAACTACTGAGGGCCAGGACGGGTGATGTCGTGGAAATACATGAATTTATTGATCGTGTAATACATTTAACTCCATAATTCGGGCCGACTCATTCATAGTTTGATCATAGGTGAGAATGTGAACAGGGGGCTCAAGAGATCTCTGCAAATCACAGGCTGTTGATATATGTATAGCGTCAAACCCCCGGAGTGGGTGTTGCTTTGCCAGGCGACCGGCCCGCTTAGATATTGTTTCTCCAACATCAAACACAATATAATCGTTCCAGTCCGCCGTAAAATCATTCAGGCATCGCTCAAGCTGTACTCCCGATATACGTTTTTGTCGCTGAATTTTTGTCAATGCCGCAATAGTTTCCGCATAAGCAACCCGGGAGGTCGCCACGGCATCGACATTCTCCAGGTGAGCCCGAGTTTCAGCACTGTGCTTCTCCTCGACGTACAATTTGACGATAGCGCTAGTATCGAAGTAGGCAATCATCGGCGATCTTCAAGCACAATCTCCGACACAGGAGTGCCCTCAACAGTCACTGGATTGAGTGATCCCTCTGGTTTGTCACCATTCCAGTGCACCTGCTCTTTCTGAAGTAATTTTAATAGAGGTTCATCCAACTCACCTTTCGAGGGAGTAATTCTCGCAATTTCCTCCCCATATTTCGTAATCCGGATCGTTTCGCCCTCCTGTACCTTATGTAAGTATTCACTGAAATTATCTCGTAATTCACGTATTCCTAAAGTGACCATAAATTTCCCTCCTTTGTGGTCATAATATACCACTCAGGTTACCAGAAATCAAGTTTTTTTGGAAACTCATTCGGGATTTTCCAAAAACCAAAATTGTTTGAAGCCCTCTTGACCAGTTGTATAGATGCTCTACGCAGAACTGCACGAGAGATTGTTAAAATCTTTTTCCGTATATCAACAGAAAAGCGAAAATATATTCCACATTCTAAGTATACCGATCAAAAGGAGGAAAATGTGGCCGCTTATTTAATATCCTTGAAAAATTTTATGGGGAGTTCCCACTTGATTCACTCTTGTAACGAGTGGATGGAAGCGTAACTAAAGTTTAACTGCGACCCAAGGGTTCGAATTCGTTTCTCTTTCATAAGAATTGAATTCAACTCTTTTTACTACTATACTTAATTTGGAGGGATTAAAGTGGATAAAAAATTAGCTTTTAAACGAATTGAGGACATAGAGGCTGATTTAGAAGAGCTAAAGAGAGATCTGCGTCAAACAAAAAGTACACAACTATCGGGGCTATGGAAAACTGCCAAAGTTGAAGAAAAGGATTTACAGAAAGCAGAAGACTCTCTCTTCGATCTCAGTTAAGATATGTACACTGTTGATAACTGTTGATACTCATGCTCTCGTTTGGCATCTAACGGAAGACGATCACTTGGGAACCCAAGCCAGGAAACTATTAAATAAAGCGGATATGGGAAACGAAAATATGGTGGTTCCCACTATCGTCCTTGCCGAAGCATATTACATTTCGGAGAAATATAATAAATCTTTCGAGGGACTACTGGATAAAATTAATTCCTCTCCCAATTACTCTTCATACCCATTAAACCTCAAAATAATAGAACTTATCAAAGATCTCCCAGAAGTTTACTCGATTCATGATGCGATAATAGTGGCTACCGCTAACATTTTGGAAACTGAACTAATTTCCAAAGATGAAACCATAGAGGAACAATCTGATGTAGCCACCCTCTGGAATTGATTCAAACCTATTTCGCGGACTGAATCAGACGCGTATTCGCCACATTCATAACTTTTTTGAGTGAGAATAATTCAATCTCCAATTCTTCACACATTTCCTTTGCATTTCTGCATTTGGCTACAGTTTTTTGTGTTCTATGAGTCACGGCTTAATTTCATCATTTCAATCCAACATCATACAACTTAAAATGACGGAGTTAAACTATCTGAACTAATTCGCCCGGAACTTATCCCTTCAGACTTTAAATCTCCGTCCCCCTTTAAGCCTCCAGGGCAAGGGACGTAGGCTTCGGGTTGCCGGAATCACGCAACCGCCTTGATCTTGATGTCAATATCAATTTCATCATAGGGGATAAACGGCTGCTTGGCCTGGCCGGCCTGTTTGTAATAAATAATTCCATACTGTTCCAGAACATCCAGGTCATCGTGAACCTCCCCCTTGCCTCGCTCCAGCTTGCGAGCCAGGTCCCGGATGCTTTCGGGCCGCTCATTTTCCATGAGCCATTTAATCATCTCCAGGCGCTTCGCGGTTAAAAGTTTCCGGAACAAACCGGGCGATTCGAAATTCAACACGTGCTCATTTGCGTTCTCCCCCTGTTCGATGGAACGCACCGACTCAGTAAGATCCCGGAAGGACTCCTCAAGGGACTCGGAGCGAATCGTAAGCACTCCCCCGGCTTCCTCAATTTCCTCCTGAAAATCATGTTCCATAGGAATTCTAAAGCCTCCTTAAAAAATTCTCCAACAACTTCGAAATGCTTCCAGGATAGGACAGCGGCTTGACCTGCCCCCTGACGTGTTGATGATGTCGAGTTGAATGACCCTCATACTTATGCGAATTATCATACCTGAGAAGCGTCTGCCCCGTCCGCGGATCCCACAACTGGAAACTATATTTGAATTCGGACGGATACTGCTCGGGGTCGTCAATTTTATAGAGTACAATTTCAACAATCGTCCCGTCCTCGAGAATATCTCGCCGTTCGAGAATTTTTCGCGCGTCAGCCATTCATACCGTTCGCCTTATACCCTACCACAAAACAGGACAAATGTCCAGTCCGGCCGGAAGATACCTCTATCTCGTCGTTCAAATTATTTTCCATCCCAAAATTTTCTGATCCATTCAAATCTAAAAAAATATCTCGGAAACATCCGAACCTGCGGAGGAAAGTAAGGTAAGAAAGCCAATCTAACGGTGAGAAAAATAATGGTTCTTCACATTGGCCTTGTGTATAAACTTGATACCAGTAATTTTCGATAAATAATTTCAGTATATAAGTCATAGTGATCTTAGTTTACCACCAACAAAATCATAATTAAACTGCTGAAAACGTTGCTGTATACGTTCCGGCTGAATAAAGACCAGCCGCGGGAAAAACAAGGGACAGTCCATAAAAACTCCAGATAAGCCCTCAACCATAAAAT
>CAZVWJ010000072.1:0-10109 GCA_964631325.1 uncultured bacterium
TGGGTTCAGAGGAATACAAAAATCCACCGGAGAGCAATATGTTCTTCTCTTCACTGCTATGGTGAGGATGTAAGATGTCCTGTTTCTGGATTTATACAGCTCTGTATTGGGCCGCAGGAGGCGGTCCAGGGGCTGTATACCTCGGAGACGACACGAAGTCGTCGAGAATGATAGAAACAGGTGATATCTTGCAGTCTCACCATAGAATCGTTCAATTTAGGTTGTAGTAGATTTTGTTCGAAAAGCTCCTTGTCTTCAAAAAAATTAGCCGGGCGGGGAAATTATCTCTTATTCACAGGAAGAAATAGTTGAGCTTCTGCGGAAACTCGGCCGGTCATTGCTCGGGACTGACTCCAGTCCGCAAAAATTGAATCGGCTGGATGATCGGTTACTTGCTGAACCTGAAGTTGAAACCGAAGAATTGGCAAGCCATTTTATAAGCTGGCTGAACGAAACCAGCGGGTTGGATTTTGAGGTTCCGCCGGCGGAGCTTGAAAAAGCACGGGAGACGGAGAACAACTTAGAGTCCGGACCGGTTGGCGCTGAACTCGACGACCTCCTGCAGAGCCGGTTTGCTCACGACTCCTTTCGTTCCGGGCAAAAGGAAGCAATCCAGCACGTGCTCAACGGAACCCACTGTCTGCTGGTAATGCCCACCGGGGGCGGCAAGTCGCTCTGTTATCAATTACCTTCCCTGGCGTTAGCCGGGACGACGCTGGTAATCTCCCCGTTAATTTCCCTGATGAAAGACCAGGTGGACAGCCTCCAGGAACAGGGGATTTCTGCGACTAACATTAACAGCAGTTTTTCGAGGCCCGAGCAGTTAAACCGGCTCGATGATGTTCGTGATGGACTCTATGATTTGGTTTACGTGGCCCCCGAGCGGCTGGAGGATCGGGACTTCCGCGCGGCTCTCGCCGGCCTGGAGATTGACCTGCTGGCAGTGGACGAGGCCCACTGTATCTCGAAGTGGGGCTACGATTTCCGGCCCGCTTACCGGCGAATTCCGGAAGCTCATAAAGCGGTTGGTGCCCCGCCGGTGCTGGCGACCACCGCGACCGCCACGCCCCGGGTTCAACAGGATATCCGCAAACAACTTCAACTGGTCCGCATGGAACAGATCGTCAAAGGGTTTAATCGGCCCAACCTCTACCTGGAAGTCGAACCGGTCGAATCAATTTACGCCAAGCGGGAGCTGTTGGCTGATTTCTTCGCTGATTTTTCGCCGCCCGGTTCGGCAATTGTTTACGTTGGCACCCGCGACGAAACTATTGAAGTGGCGGATTTTTTGGAGAACCGGACCGGGTTGACCTGCCGCAGTTATCACGGGGGAATGGGAAAAGAGCGGCGGAAAGCGATTCAGCGTGATTTTCTCGCCGACCGCGCTCCGGTAATGGTCGCCACGAACGCTTTTGGCATGGGAATCGACAAGCCGAACATCCGGGTTGTGGTCCACTACCGTTTTCCGGGCACGGTCGAGGCCTATTACCAGGAAGCCGGGCGAGCCGGACGCGACGGCAAGCCCGCCCGCTGTCTGTTGTTTTACCGGCCCGCGGACAAGGAACTACAGGAATGGTTTATCCGCAACGACGCGCCCGGTCGGAAGGAATTATTTCGGCTGTACGACGTTTTACTTGACTTGAAGGACGACTCCCCACTGCCCGAATCGGCCGGTGGGAAATTGGTTTACCTGCCGGAAACGCTAAGACAGCTCTGTGACCTCACCGACGTTCAGCTACAGACCGGGCTCAGTCTACTGGAACAGGCCGGGTGGATTGAAGACTGCGGCTATCGCGGTCCGAAGCGCTATTTAAAGCTCAGACAAGAAAATCAAGACCAGCTTAAAACAGTGCTGGGACGAGTCCGTAAACGGCGCCGGCAGAAACGAGAAAAATTACGCAAGATGGTCAAATATGCCAAAATTGACACCTGCCGTCGAGAATATATTCTTGATTATTTCGGTGATGATTCACAGTGTGCCGTCGAAAAATGTTGTGACAATTGTACCGGCAAAAATTCGCCGGAGGATGACCTGCTTTCGTCGACGGAAAAATTAATTTTAGCAACTGTGGCCGAGCTGGAGACGCCGCTCGGAGTCCGAAAACTGGCGATGATTTTGGCCGGTTCCGAAGCCCGGAGTATCTGCGAACGGGGGCTCGACGAGCTGACGGTATACGGAAAATTGGAGGAGGAGACGCAAAAAAACGTCCGTAAACGAATCGAAGCTCTGCTTGAGAGGGGCCTGCTCCGGCAGAAAGGTGATTACCGCCCGGTTGTTGTGTTTACCGAAAAAGGGCAACAGCTCGCCCAAGAATCTGAAGTACCTGCGGCTCAATCCCCCTGTGGTGATTCTTCGCCCCCCACAGGATCTGGCTCGCGCTCCGAGAAACAGGCTGAACCGGAAATTGAGTATCCGCCTTTTTAACTTAACAGAACCTCAAAACGTCATTCCGGGGCCCCGCCCCCGGAATCCAGCTTGATTTTGACCTTTTTGGGATTTAACTTCAAATTCAACCATGGACTTAACACGTACGCGTCAGCTAACCCGGATAATTCGCGACAGCGTAACTGTCGTGAATAATGTGGGGTAAGGAGCTGGACGGCAAGGACAAAGTATTTTGTAGTTTTTTAATGCAATTTTGTGAATTAAGATTAGCCAATTTTTTTGATAAAATTAATACAACCTGAATTAGCTAAATCTGTTGGAAATCCAGGATTAAAGGGAGGTTGTTCATATGGAAACTGAAGCAGTGATTAAGGGGCGGCGAAGTATCAGAGAGTTTAAGCAAGAACCGGTTGATGTGGAGACGCTTGAGGACCTGATTGAGCTGGCGATGTATGCACCTTCGGCCGGCAACGAACAGCCCTGGGAGTTTATTATTATTGACTCGGGCTCTATCCTCAGGCAGATAGCGGCCAAGCACGACAATGCCCAGATGGTTGAAGCCGCGCCCGTGGCTGTTTTAATCTGTGCTGATTTAAAACGGGAAGAACACGAGGACATGTGGATCCAGGACTGTGCGGCGGCCACCCAGAATTTTCTGCTGGCTGCTTATGACCGCGGGCTGGCGACCTGCTGGGTGGGGATACATCCGCGTAAACAGCGGATTAAAGATCTGTCAGAATTTTTAAATCTCCCACCCCATATTGAGCCTTTTTCTCTTGTTCCGGTTGGTTATCCGGCTGAAAGTCCGGTTCAACCGGATCGCTATGATTCGGCCCGGGTTCATAAAAACGGACTGGAATAAGGACAAAATAATCCGGGTTAGGAGATAACGGGAGGCGTTAAGATGGCCCGGCGGCAGACTCATTATGAGTTGCTTGGAGTCCCTTTTGGAGCTCCCGAAAAGGTGATCAAGAAGGCTTTCCGTCGGAAAGCTCACGAAGCTCATCCCGATCGACATTCGCCTGAAGAACGAGAACAGGCCCGGAAAGAATTTGAAAAATTAAAAGAAGCCTACGAAGTTTTAAGTGATCCTGAAGAACGGGCTCTCTATGATCGAAATTTAGCCAACGACAACTCAGTTCCTTTAGACCGAGAAAAGTTCTGGACATTCTGGCGCCAGTTTCTTTCCGAACACTCCGATCCCCAGGCCCCTCCCTCATATTATGAAAAAATGATCATGGATTCTTATGAGGAAGACTGGCTGGAGGAAAAATATGGCGGTAAGGCCAGGGACCGTCATCGGTTTCGTAAAGCTTTGAATTTTGGCAAAATGCACCTGGCGCAGAATAATGTGGATGAAGCCTATAAATCTTTTGTCCGGGCAGATACTCTCTGCCCGCGCAATATACTCTCCAAGTTTTATATCGGTTATACGTTGGAATTAAAGGGAGAAGTAGAAGAGGCGCTTAAAAGGTATGAATTTGCTGCAAGTATAGGTTTATCTCGTCCCCAGAAATACGTTAATAAATGTTTAAAAATAAGACGTCGGATTGTGGGGCTGTATGAAGATGTTGGAGCAAATAAAAAGGCCAGCCGCCAGCGTCGAATAATCAAAGAATTGAAAGACAGGAGTGAAGGTTTTGACCAGTTTGTTAGCCGCGACTTAAAAACCGGGGAACCGCTGAACCGTTCCCGGGTGAAAAAATTTGTAAGGTGGCTGGGAGAAAAATTAAGTTTCTGGTGAATTAAAAATTACTTGTTCATTTCTTGTTGTCGTTGTTGTTTGAATTTTTTGAATTGATTCTGCCGGTCAGATTCAAACTCGCGAAGTTTTCGAATTCGCTCTTTTCGATAATCCCGGAGTGCCCGGACCCGTTTTTGCATAAGTTTTCCTCGTTTTTTCAGAATTGAGCTTCGAAGTTTCTGATAATTTTGCCGGACATTTTTTTGTTGTTTCTGTGTTTGTTTCAATTTTTCTTCGTTTTTTTTGATCTGCTTGTTTACTTTGCTAATTTTCTTATCCAAATTTTCTTGTTCCCTTTCTGGATAGGCCTGCTTTTGGAGGAGAAACTGTTGGCGCTTGAACCGAAGCTGTTTTAATTTTTCCCGGAGAAAAAACCTATCTTTTTTTTGTTCCCAGTGTTGCCAGATTAATTTATGGCGCCTTTGAATAGCTCCCTTGCGGAGAAGCTGTTTGTTGCCGGTGGCTGTATCAATACCCACCCGGAAATAACGGCCGGCGCTAACTGTTCCCCCGGAGCCTTTCGTGGAGACGTGAACAGTTCCTTCAGTTACTGGGATTTCCGAGAATTTTTTCCGTTCTGCGTGCACGGCAAATTCCGTGCCTCGAATTCCTGCCACTCCGTGCGGAGTTGTAATTTCTACTCCCTGGTCTTCTTCTAATTTATTTGCCTGACATTCTAAACTGCCAATGAATAATTTTATTGCCGTGGAATCTTCAGTCTTCGTTCGGTAAGAAAATACCGTTGATTCGTTGGCCCTGAGTTTTCCGGTCTCCGGCAGTTTTAAGCTTATTTGTTGGTCTTTTCCAATTTTAAGGTCACCGTTTGCCGGTAACTCAGCCGTGGTGCCGGTGGCGGTCTGCCATTCTGTTTCACTGGCATTTCTGAATTTTATTTTGCCCCGGAGATACGCCAGGTCGGGCTTCTTAGATTGAGCTTTTACCGGGGGAAAGGTAAGGGCGAAAAGTAAAGCCATTATTAAAAGCATAGACGCGCAAATTAATTTTATTGATTTCAAATCAAATCTCCTCACAATGGTCAGAGTGGTGATTTTTGTGCTGGAACGGTTCATTTATTACTATTGATAACATAACATACATTAACCTGTGGCTCCAGAACAGAATTCAATGAGGTAGAATCTCAAAACGAATCTCCTCTCCCCCGGTGGGAGAGGATTAAGGTGAGGGGGAGCGGTGTAAATAGGCTTTTTAAACCTCTTTTTCACCCACATCTGTGTCTTCCCCCATCAGGGGGAAGAATCATTTGGAAGTTCTGTCAATGAGGTGTTTTCGGGGGGGCCGAGTTGCTTGCTTATGGGGAGGCACTGGAGCTTTGTCAAAAAAGAATAAACTTGCAGTCAGGCCGAGGATACGCCATAATATTCCGGTCGTTGAGGACTTTAAACAGGGGCAGAAAATTATCTGGTGATAGAAATGACTGAATCTGAAAATTTATCTCATTTTGATGACAGCGGTCAGGTTAATATGGTTGATATTACGGAGAAAAAAAAACGTGATCGGGTTGCGGTGGCTCACGCTGAAGTAGTATTCCCGGGCGGGGTGCTCGCATGTTTGCTTGATTCGGGCCTGGAGAAAGGGGAGCTTTTTTCAACTGCCCGGTTGGCCGGTATTCAAGGAGCCAAGCAGACTTCCCGGTTGATTCCGCTTGCCCACCCTATCTCCCTTACCCACGTTTCAGTTGAACTCAATCCTCGGCCGGAAGAAGATTTGCTTACGTTAGAAACTCGGGCTCGGGCCCGTGATGCCACCGGTGTAGAAATGGAAGCCTTAACTGCTGCGGTTGTAGCTGGCCTGGCAGTGTATGATATGTGCAAAGGAGTGGCAAAAGGTATTGAGCTACAAAACATCTACCTGGTTGAAAAAAAAGGTGGAACCAGCGGTCGATGGGTGAAAAATCATGAATCAGAATAGCTCAAAATGGTGGCAAGTCAGTGGTATGGTCAGCCTGGTGTTAGTTATTACTTTTCTTGTTGGAAGTCTGGGACCTGTCTTTGCTCTTGATGTTCCCACCTATGGGGTGGAGGAACTGGAACCCGGGATGAAGGGCTATGGTTTAACAGTTTATAAGGGACAAAAAATTGAAGCCTTCAGAGTGGAAATCCTGGGAGTGCTGGAGAATGTTATGCCCGACCAGGACATAATTTTGATCAAGGCCTCCGGTCCCCTGGTGAATAAAACAAATATTATGGCGGGAATGAGCGGAAGCCCGATTTATATTAATGATCATTTGATTGGAGCTCTGGCTTATTCTTGGCCTTTTGAAAAAGAGCCGGTAGCTGGCGTTACCCCTGTAAGAGACCTGGTGAATGCTCATCGAGAGGGGCAGGCGGGGGCCAATGGCGCTGAAATTAAAGAGATAACTACCCCTCTGGTTGCCTCCGGGTTTGCCGCTTCAAGTTTAGACAGTCTCAGGCGAAAATTAAATAAGCGGGGGAGCAGGACGGAAGTGATAACTGGTGGTAATTCTGGCGGGGATTTATCCGGGCGTCAAAAAAAATCGTTGAAACCCGGCTCGGCCGTGGGGGTCCAGCTTGTCCGTGGGGATTTAAACCTGGCTGCGGTCGGGACCGTGACCGCCGTTGATTCTGCTACCGGGAGAGTTTATGCTTTTGGTCATCCTTTTTTGAACGGAGGAAGGCTTAACTTCCCGATGACCGCGGCGAAAGTTCAGACTTATTTGCCCAGTCTCAGGGACTCTTTTAAATTAGCCAGTCCCCTCAATCCTGTCGGTGCAATAGTGGAAGACCGTCAGGCGGGGATAGTTGGCCGGCTGGGAGAAAGCCCGGAAATGTTGCCCGTGGAAATTGAATTAGAAAGTATCAATGAAGACTTTCAAAAGAAATATCATGTGGAAATTGTCCGTAACAAACAATTAACCCCGAGGTTTTTAAATTTAGTTGCCTCCAGTTTTACCACCCGGAAGCTGAATCAGCTTGGTGTGAATCTGGTTCGCACCAATATTGAATTGGATATTGCCGATAAACCTGATTTGAATTTAACCAAGCTTTATTCCAGTACGAGCGCCTATGACCCGTGGAGCTTTCTACCGGTAGCTGCACTGTGGGATAATCCTCACAGCACTCTGCGAGTTCAAAAAGCCCGACTAAAAATTTCTCTTTTTTCCGGCCGCCGTGAAGCTCGGATAACTGATTTCTGGACGGAACCTTCAGTGGCCAGACGCGGGGGAGAGTTGACGGCATACGTTACTGTGGATCCGTATCGAAAACCTGAATTTACGGAGAAGTTTCAGTTCAGTCTGTCCGGGGACCTCCAGGGGGATAAGCTCAAATTGTTCGCCCTTCCCGCAATAAAACTTCTCAAAGCCAAACCCGACCCGGCAAACCTGGTCCAGATGATCGATTACCTGAATGATTTGCGGCTGCAGAATCAACTGGCAATTGTATTACAGTCTTCAGGTTTGAATTTTCATATCGCCGGAAAAAAGGTGGAAGATGTGCCGCTGAGTTTTGTTTCCCCGTTGGTTGGGCGTGCAACTGAACAGCTTGCCATCCAGCCTCGTATGCAGAAAAAAATACGTGAATTAAACTGGTTACTAACCGGTGATCAATCATTGGTTTTGCCCCTGAAATCTCAATAAACCGGTAAGGAGAGATAAAAATGAAAAAAATTGTGGCTGTTGTTGTAATTATGATGGTTTTGGCATTTGCTTTACCGCTTGGTGCGGCGACTACAAAATATTGGCAGTTGGATAGCCCTGAAAAATTTTTGCAGGGTAAGTTTAATGGAACCGGGATTAATTCGCAGGGTAAAGTTTTACCAACTTTTTCGGCTAGTAAAATTACTTTTCCCGCTCGGGTTATCTGGGGAGCTGCCACTAATTCCCGGACGATTCTGGTGGGTAGTTCAAGTCCGGCGGCTCTTTTCTTGCTGGAAGATTATTCGGATACTACTCCGGAAAAGTTAGTGCAAAAACAGGACGTTGGTTTTACCGCTTTCGCAGTGGCGGATGAAAAATTATACGCTGGCCTTTCCTCCACCGGAAAAATTTATTCCTATGACGAAACCAGCGATACTATTGAAGTTGTAGCTGATCTTGGGGATAGCCTGGTTCTCTCTATGCTTTCGGCTCGGAATAAAGATGGAGTATATATAGGAACGGGTAATAACGGGGCCATCTACTACCTCGATTCCGGGGGGAGGATAAGGACAATTGCCCGGCTCCGTGAGCAGGCGGTAATGTCGCTGTGTCAGTTTGGGGATTACCTTTATGCCGGAGATGCGCACGGCACTCTTTACCGGGTTAAAATTGATGGTTCGAAAAAAGTCGAACCTGTTTATCAATTTCCCCGGGCTGAGATCCGTGCCCTGGACGCTGATACGCAGTCTCTTTATCTGGGAATTAATAAACTCGCTTCGGATGGTCAGAAAAAACAAAATAAGGAGGCAAGTAAAAAAATAGCCGCTCAAATAAAACAGAAAATCCAGCGAAAGATGAGACAGAGTCCCGTCTCAAAACAGGCAGGTTCCGGCTCGTCGGTAAAGGCTTCTGACACACAGCCCGGGGGGTTACCAGTTCCTCAAAAGAGTAAAATCCATCCCCCCCGGACCGATTCGAATCAGCTCAAGGAAAGGTTAAAAAAAGCCATTCGTCAGGGACAGCAGCAGAAAGTTGACAAACTGCTTTCCGGTCGAGCGGGGGCCGCAGTGGTGAAGTTTCGTCCCCCGGCCGGGATGAATGTTCTTATCAGCAACAATCAGATTTCTGTTTTTGATATTTCAGTTGAAGGTGGCGACGTTTTTGTGGCTACCGGTGGAGAAGGACGCGTTTATCGGATTAATAAAGATGGTTCTAAAACGGTTTATTTTTCCACGGATCAACGCCAGGTCACGGAGCTTATTCCCGGCGGACCGAGGAACATCAGGTTTCTAACAACTGCCAATGGGGGGGTTCTATTTAAAAAACAGCCATTTGATGAAATCCCGATTACCTATCGCTCGCCGGTATTGGACGCTCAGTTGCTCTCTCAGTGGGGGCAGTTTAAAGCAACTGCGTCCGGCCGGATTAAATTACGGACCCGCTCCGGGCTCACTGAAAAGCCGGATACTTTTTGGAATACCTGGAGTTCCTGGAATAACAACTCCTCTTTTGCCATTCGTTCAGAACCAGCTCGATTTTTTCAGTTTGAAGTTCAATTTATGAATCCTTCCGCTGAACTGGAAACTACAGAAATTGCCCGTCGTGCTTCCAATCAACGCCCCCGGATAGCGGAATTTAAGGTTTCCCCTGACCCCCAACGCCAGCTTTTGTTTAATAGTGGTTCACAAAATTCAGGTTCTAATCACGGTAGTTCGGGTAGAAGTCATTCGCTTTCCTCATTACTGCAGGCCAGCCGGCAAAAACAAAACAGTCCGGGGCGCGAGTTGGGCTGGAAAGCGATGGACCCGGACGGGGATCGGCTGGAGGCCCGGCTCTATTATCGCCTTTTAGACATGGAAAATTGGGTAAAACTGGCCGGAGCAGATAAAATCGGGCAACAGAGTAACTATAAATGGCAGCCTGATAATTTTTCTGACGGTCGTTATAAATTTAAACTGGTGGTTACTGACCGTCCTTTGAATCCGCCGGCCAGGAGCTATCAAACTGAAAGAATAGTCGGGCCGGTGCTGGTTGATAACAGTCAGCCGGAAATAAAAGGTTTTGAGGCGGAGCAGCGTGAAATATCTTTTGCTGCAGTAGATCAGACCAGTCGGATTTTCTTTGTCCGTTTTCGCTGTCCGGGCCACGATTGGCGCCAGTTGCGACCGGAAGATGGGGTTTCAGATGAACTTTCTGAAACTTATGAGTTTAAATTGCCCGCAGAATACGAACAAGCAGAGCTGGTTGAATTTTTAGTCATTGATGGAGCGGGCAACCAGCGCCTGGTAAAATTTCCTATTAAATAAAACCTAAATTGAGCGATTCTATGGTGAGACTGTAAGATATCACCTGTTTCTATCATT
>CAZVWJ010000073.1:0-9668 GCA_964631325.1 uncultured bacterium
GCGGGGGTAGTTCAATGGTAGAACACCACCCTTCCAAGGTGGATATGCGGGTTCAATTCCCGTCCCCCGCTCTTTTTACTTTCACTTGAGTCTCTCCGCCCAGTTTGGTTCAATAAAATGGTTTTCCTTGTTAGACATTTACTTTTTTAGGAATCAAATTGTAGAAACTTTGCTTGTATGCTGAGTATATTCCTGATTTATGGGTAAAATCGAGCCAAAATGATATTTGTAAAAACAGATTCGTTGATTGACGTTTGGCCCTTATAAGGGTACACTTTTTAATACAGTAAGTTGGAAGATAAACCCTCCAAATTTATTCGATATTAGTAAAGGAGGAGAATAACTATGCCCCAGGAAGCAGAGCGTAATAAACAGCGAAATATCACTGATAAAAACTATGAAATTTTGGAACAGCTTGAACACCGGCACATCACTTTGAGTTCCAATCGTTATGATCATGAAGATCGGGAATATTACGTCCAGGAAGTAGAGAAAACATACCTGGACGGTGCTACGGGGTATATTCCTTCAGTTCGGTTGATAAACGAATCTGTTCGTCCCTCTTTGCAGCCGGTGTTAAAGGTTCCCCGAAATTTAATTCCTGTTGACAAAGACGGGGAAAAACGAACTTTGAACTTGATTTACTCCCGGAATCCCTCCGTTGACCAGTCCTTTCATTATATGAATCGTTATGAACGCCCCGACCTGGAAATTTATATCACTTACGAGGGAAAGTGACTCCCTTAGTTAACCCTTTTTCGAAGAACCATTTTTGTGGGATCTGGAATCCGGCAAATGTACATATAAGCCTGGATTGGCGGGCTAATGACGTGGGGGAGTTATTTTTTTCGAGTGGCTCCTGGTTATTAATCTTGTTGAGATAAATTTTAATGGCTGATAAATCTTCCTTCCGGACTTGTACTAACCATTCTGACCGTCCGGCCCGGTGGTTATGTGCTGAATGTGGCCGGCCTTTCTGTGAAGAATGTATTGTCCCCACCGGTGATAAATATTTCTGTCGTGAATGTCTAAAACAGATGGAGGTCGAGGTCACTAGTTCAGAGTCCGTGGCTCCTGACTGGCCCGAGCTTCACTGGGACGCAAATTTGGTTAAACGGATGCTTGCGTTTGGTTATGATTTTGTCTTGCTCCTCCCTTTAACCAGCCTCATTTGCTGGTTGCTTGATGAAATTTTTCCCATGGGAAATACAGTTTTTGGTTCTTACTTTTTCTTCTTTCTCTATCTTGGATTAGTATGTCGTGATCTGCTAACAGCGGTTGGCAGTCCGGGCAAGTATTTTACTGATCTGTACATCTGGAATATTAGTGCGGATAGGCCGGCCGGTAAACTGGAATCACTTATCCGGAATCTTTTTTTCCCCGTCTTTTACTTTGACCTGTTAGCCCTCCCCGTGACCGAACATTATCACCGGGTGGGGGATATTCTGGCCGGGACAACAGTTTGTGATCGTGAATGTCAGGTGAATGAAGCCCCTTATATTTACAGGCTTGCCGGAATAGTCGGTTTATTATTGGTGGCTCTCTTTTCTATTTTTGTTTATTGGTATTCCCGGGAAATAAGTAAGCGGATTTATGCTCAGACTTCTATTCAGTATAACGGCAGTGGAGAAATGGATCTGGCCGGGAGTTTGGATTCTACTCTCCCGGACATTGGAAAATTTCACCTGGATAAGGCGGACAACGGGTATATTTTGACCGGTGAATTTGAGTCGGCCGAAAAATATTACGTAGCCCGCCGGAAAATTGATAAAATTATAGACGAAGGACCTTATAAAGTTGTTGAAGAGACTGGGCCGAGTGTGATTATGCACGGCCCCGAAAATACTAAGTTTAAGTTGAAGTTGCGTCTTATTAAAACCAGCCCCGGTTCAGATCCGGGTAAAAAAAGGAAGTGATAGAATGGATCCTTACGAAATAATTATGAAGAAGAGAAACGGCGGGGAGATGACTCCGGAAGAGATAAAATTTATAGTTTCTAAATTCACGGCTGATGAAATTCCCGACTATCAAATGTCCGCCTGGCTGATGGCGGTCTGGTTTGAAGGGATGAACAGCCGGGAACGGGCAATTTTTACTGAAGAGATGGTAGAAACCGGGGAGACTTTATCTTATCCCATGGTTTCAGAGAAATTGGTTGACAAACACAGTACCGGGGGGGTGGGAGACGGAACTTCGTTGGCCCTGGTGCCTCTTGTGGGCAGTTTTAATGTTTGTATCCCGATGATGTCCGGGCGGGGATTGGGGCACACCGGTGGAACCCTTGATAAATTAGAATCCATTCCCGGCTTTAACGTGGAATTAGACGAGGGGCAGATCAACGAGTTATTAACCACAACAGGTGCTTTAATAATGGGTCAAACCGGAGAAGTGGCTCCGGCTGACAAACAGATGTACGCCCTGAGAGACGTAACGGCTACGGTTGATTCTGTTGATTTGATTGCCGGCAGTATTATGAGCAAAAAAATCGCTGAAGGAATGGATTCTCTGATTCTTGACGTTAAAACCGGCGCCGGAGCTTTTATGAAAGAATACGACAAAGCGGTAGAGCTGGCCCGGGCGATGATAGAAATAGGTACAGAACTGGGTAAGGATATGCGAGCTTTGATTACGGATATGAATCAACCCCTGGGTCGCGCCGTTGGCAATGGACTGGAAATGAAACAGGCCATTGATATTTTAAAAGGTAAGGGCCCTGAAGACCTATCAGAATTAGTCTGCTGGCTGGCTGCCGAGATGCTCTATATGGCCGGTAAGTTTGACGCAGTTGAAGCCGCGCGTGAGGCGGCCCGGGAACGATTAAGAACGGGACAGGCCTTGGAGAAACTGGCTGAAATAATTGAGGCCCAGTCCGGGGACCCGGCAGTAATTGATGATTATTCTTTATTTCCCGGGCATGAAAAAGAAGAACAGGTTAAAGCCCGTGAAAGCGGTTATGTAAATCAGTTAAATGCTTTTGAAATTGGGATGGCGGCGAAGGCCCTTGGAGCCGGACGAGAGACTATGGAAAGTGGGCTTGACTACGGCGCGGGGGTTTTACTGAAAAAAAAGGTAGGGAATAAGGTGGAAGCCGGTGAAACTTTAGCCCGGCTTTGTTATAATAATGAGTTATCTGATGAAATTCCGGTCTCTGACCCTGAACAGGCCCGGAAAAGGGTAAATAACGCTTTTGAAATTAGCTCTGACGAGCCCCGCGAACAAAAGCTTGTCTATGCCCGGATGGAAGCTGACTGTGAACTTACCGAACTTGATATTTCACGTTAATTTTTCTTTTTTTGACCTGGTGAAAAAATGGATCAGACTAATCTAAAACTTTGGATAGAAGTTATTAAAACCGACGAAATAATTTTGACTGATGGTGAATATCGCTTTACTCTGGAAGTTTTAAATTCCGGGGTAGATACTAATGGACTGCCTGAGTTGTTCCAGGAGGCTACAATTCAGGATCGCTATGAATTACAAGTCAGCCCCTTTGAACCAGAGTTAGAAGATTCTGATCTTGAACCAGCAGAGGAGTAAATTATGAGTGAGGAGGAAAAACAGGAGGGAAGTCCTCGTTTCCGTAATAAACCTTTAGAGGTTTCTCTTTATGAACACGAAGATGACGTTAATTATACCCCGGTTTTTGAGGGGCAGACTTCCAGCATTAGCCGGGAGGGGGTTGGTGTCCGTGTTAATCCCAGGGGGAAATATAAATCGATAGACCGGGAGGAACTTGAGGGCAAAAAATTTATTATTAAATTTCACACGGCTGTTCGAAGTGCCCCCACTCCCACCGGAACCGTTGAGATGGTCGGTGAATCCCACGATATGCGTTATAAAACTTATCTGGGTTTTACTTTTGAAGAACAACTTCCACTTCACAATATATTTAGATAAACATGGAATTAAATAAAGTGAACTTAGAGAAACTTGCTCATAAGGTTGATTTTATAAATCCCGCTAAAATGCGGGCACACGAAACTATTAATGAAAACCGCCTCGATGAATTAAAGGGAATAATTGTTCGGAACGGTTATGTGGATTATCCCGTGCTACTGGACAGAGATTTTAACGTTATTCTGGACGGGCACCACCGGGCAGCCGCTCTTCAATCCCTGGAGCTGGACAGGGCACCCGTGATTCGGGTCGACTATTTTGATGAATCTGTGATTGTAGTTGAACCCCGTCCCAATTGTCCAATTAACCCCCTGACTAAACAGGATATTCTTCGGATGGGGCTCAGTCGGGAAGTTTTCCCTCCGAAAAGTACGAGACACGTCCTTCAGTTCCCTGAACAGAGAATTGATTATCCTCTGGATAAATTGACGAATCATAAGTAGACGATTTTCCGCCCCCTTTCTTATTGATGGAACAATTCTTGTCATTCCCTCTAATGACTGGTGATCTGGATGAGTAGCACTTATCACGTGATTACCTTTGGTTGCCAGATGAATAAGGCTGATTCTGAAGCAATGACCGGTTACCTGGAAGAAGAAGGTTATTCTCCCGCTCCCGCCCCAGGATCTGCGGATGTTGTTTTGCTGAACACCTGTGCTGTCCGCGAACACGCCGAAGAAAAGGCTTACAGCTACCTGGGGGAATTTCTTAAATCAAAACAGAATCATCCACAAAAAATAGTTGGCCTGACCGGGTGTGTCGCCCAGAAAGAAGGACGCGCCCTGTTGAAAAGGTTCCCAAATCTCGATATTGTAATAGGTCCCCGTGATTTCACTAATCTGCCGGAATATTTACAACAGGTCCGGATTGAAGATAAACAGGTTTTGGCTACCGGGGAAGAGGCTGAACTTGTTTCCGCTCGTACCCCCCGGGACCGCTCACGTAATCAATTAGGCCAGGGGTGGGTTTCGATTATGGTGGGCTGTGATAAGTTCTGTACCTACTGTATTGTTCCCCATACCCGCGGGCGAGAAGTTTGTCGTTCTCCTGAGGATATTGAAGCAGAAGTGCAACAGCTTGTTGAGGCCGGTTATCGGGAAATTACTCTGCTTGGACAAACTGTAAACAGTTACGGCGGCAAAAGCGAAACGGCGGAAGACTTTGTCTCTTTGCTCCGGCGCCTGAATAAAATCGAGGGGGATTATAGACTTCGTTTTACAAGTCCCCATCCGGCTGATACTTCCCCAAAATTAATTGATTGTTTTGATCAGTTGGAACATCTTGCTCCCCACCTTCACCTTCCCGTTCAGGCCGGGTCGAATCGGGTACTGGAACGGATGAATAGAAATTATACCCGGGAAAACTATCTGCAGTTGGTTGAGCGGTTGCGAGGACTACAGACCGACGTAGCATTGACTACCGATGCAATTGTTGGTTTTCCCGGTGAGACCGAGCAGGACTTTAACCAGACTGTTGACCTGTTTAAAAAAGTTAAATTTGACAAGGCATATATTTTTAAATTTTCTCCTCGTTCCGGGACCCCGGCTGCTGATTATGACGACAAGGTGCTCGAACCGGAAATTTCTCGTCGCCACTCCCAGTTGTTAGAAATTTATGAACAGAATGCTCACCGGAGAAATCAGCGTCATGTGGGCCGAACGTACCGTGTATTTGTCGAAGGCCACAGCCCAAAAAGCACGGAAGAGAACCCCCAGTTTACCGGTCGGACCGGACAGAATAACGTAGTGGTGTTTCCGGCCGAAGATTTTACTGAACAGGGCGAATTTATTCCCGTTGAAGTGTCGCGGGCGGAATCATACACCCTGTTTGGTAAAGCCCTTCAGCAGACTGCTCCAGGTAAACCACGGGTTGCTTGCCGGTAAATGTTTTCAGTGAAATCAAAAAAATTACTTCTTATTGTTACTTTGAGTAATCTGATATTTGGACTGGCTCTGCCGGAGGTGGGTTTTGCCGGTGCTGATTACGAGACTTTGGCCAATAAGTTGAAACAAAATAATTTTCCCGATTCAAAAACAATCAGATCTCTTCCTGAACCTGAAACCGCCCGGCAGCACTGGCTTTTTGGCCGGGTTGTTGGTGATTTCGAAGAATCGCTTTCACATCTCAAACAAGCCGTCTCAGGAGCTCAACAACATAAGCCAAAATACATGAAGACCTTAATCCGTCAGTTTCTGCTCGGAACCCGGCGGGAAAAGAAATTTTTTCGTCAGCAGATAAATGAATTATTAGAGCAAGATAAACCGGTGGATTCTGAATTTTGGCTGCTTGCCGGTCGGCTGGCGAGGTTGTGGGAACTAAATCAACTGGCCACTCGCTGTTTTCAAAAGGCCCTGAAAAGTGGCGCTGATACTGCGCCGGTTCTGCTCGATCTCGGTCAGCTTGCTCTCAAAGAAAATTCACTGGAACGTGCTGATGAATTTCTTGAGCGTTATTTTCTTTCTGGTGATACCACCCGGCGGCCTCGTTACTGGTTGTTGCGTGGCCGCCTTTTTGAAGCAAAGGGGGCCGATTCCGAAGCTTATATGGCCTACAGCCATATTATTAATAATTACCCCCGTTCCCTGTTACTGAACCGGGCGGAAAAAGAAATCAGTCAACTCTCTTTGCCTGAAACTCTGTACGCCAGTAAGGATTCCGATGAAAAGTCTGCGCAAGAAAGCGACCAGGAAGTAAAAACAGGCAGTTCGAAAGAATATTATCGAGTTCAGGTTGGTTCTTTTCGACGCCGGGAACGTGCCCGATCCCTGCGACGACGTTTAAAAAAAGAATTTTCGGAAAAAGTAATTGTCAACCAGGCCCGGGTTAAAGGGAAACTTTATTACCGGGTCCAGGTAGGAGCCAAGAAATCTTTAAATCCCGCCCGTAAGTTGCTGAGTAAATTACGTCGCTCCGGCCACCAGGGGTATGTGGTCAAAAATTGAACCATAGAGCTGATTGGCGATGAGTGAAGATGAAAAAACTCCCTTGTTAGAGCAATACGACCGGATTAAAGAACAATATGAGGATGAAATTTTGTTTTTCCGGCTCGGGGATTTCTACGAGATGTTCTATGAGGACGCCAGGATAGCTTCAAAAGTCATGGAAGTAACCCTGACCAGTAAACCGGTGGGTAAGGACCATGAAATTCCGATGGCCGGTGTGCCGGTCCACTCCGTCAACTCCTACGTGGAAGATATGCTCGATGAAGGCCATAGGGTGGCGATCTGTGAGCAGGTCGAAGAAGCCTCGCAGGCTTCGGGGGTGGTAGACCGGGAAGTTATCCGGGTTATTACGCCTGGTACTTTGACCGAAGAAGATTATCTGGACAGTCGAAAAAATAACTACCTGCTTTCGTTTTGCTGGCAGGAAAATCAGACCCCGGAAGTTGCTTATACGGTGGGGGTTGCCTATGTTGACCTTTCCACCGGGGAGTTTGAGGCAACCCAGTTTGAGGACGACGAAGAAATCAACGTCTTACTCTCTGAAATTAACCGTTTGCATCCCGCTGAAGTGGTTGTTCCCGATAATGAAGCGCGGGAGGAGTTACTGGAACAAATTACTGAATTTCACGAAAAAATTGCTGTAACTACTCGGCCCGGCTGGCAGTTTGAGCTGGAAGAAGCTTATCATTCACTGGAACAGCAGTTTCAGGCAAAAAATTTAGAAGAAATTTCTGAAAATAAAGTACTGATTTCGGCCGCCGGAGCCCTGGTTAATTATCTTGAAGAAACTCAGAAGCGATCACTTGCTCACCTCAATGAGATTAGCACATACCAGCGCGACCGGTTTATGATTTTGGATGCGACCAGTCAGCGTAACCTCGAACTTGCTGAATCTCTCACCGGTCAGCAACAGGCAACGCTCTTTAATATTCTCGATGAAACTGAGACAGCAATGGGGAGCCGCCGCTTGCGCCGCTGGATCCTTCAACCGCTGCTCAATGAGCGGAAGATCAATCACCGGTTGAACACGGTTCAATGGTTTCACGACAATGGCCCGGAAATCCCCCGGGTGAAAGAAGAGTTAGGTCAGTTATTTGACATCCAGAGGATAGTTGGAAAAGTGGGGTCGAATCGGGCTAATCCCCGGGATCTTAAGGCCCTCGGGAATAGTCTCCAGCGAATTCCTGAAATTAAGGAAATCCTCCCCGACCAGGAAGAATTTAACTTGATGAAAGAACGCCTGCATGAATTGAGTGATTTGCGAGACGAACTGGATCAGGCCCTGGTCGATAATCCACCGGCAAAAATTTCCGAGGGGGAAATTTTTCAGGACGGATACTCCGAACAGCTCGATGAACTTCGGGAAGCAATGCGCGGGGGCAAAGAGTGGATTACCAAACTCCAGAAGGAAGAACGTGAACGGACGGGAATTGACTCGCTGAAAGTGGGTCACAATAACGTCTATGGTTATTATATTGAAGTTACGGATGCCAACCTGGACAGTGTGCCGGACGATTACGAACGAAAACAGACGCTGGCCAATTCGGAACGTTATATTATTCCCGAACTAAAGAAAAAAGAACAGATGATTGTTGGGGCCGAGGACAGGTCAATGGCTCTGGAGGAAGAATTGTTTTTGGAACTTCGGGACGGAGTCCTTGAATATCTCGATAAACTCCAGGAAAACGCCGATGTTCTTGCCGATCTTGACGTAATTGTCTCCCTTGCTTCTATTGCCCGTGAACGGGGCTATGTTCGTCCTCAAGTGAGTTGGAATGATGAACTGGAGCTGGTGCAGTCACGGCATCCGGTAGTGGAAGAGATACACGATGAGGATTTCGTGCCCAATGATTTAACTTTTGATGAGGAACGCCGTCTGGTTGTTTTAACCGGGCCGAATATGTCCGGGAAAAGTACTTATATTCGCCAGGTGGCACTAATTTCTATTATGGCTCAGATGGGCTCTTTTGTTCCGGCGGACGAGGCCCGGATTGGGATGATCGACCAGGTTTTTACTCGCGTGGGAGCCCTTGATTTCCTGGCTGGCGGTCAGTCCACTTTCATGGTCGAGATGGTGGAAACTGCTGATATCGTCAATAACGCTACGGAACGTAGTTTGCTTATCCTTGATGAAGTTGGCCGGGGAACCAGTACCTATGACGGAGTTGCTATTGCCTGGTCGGTGGTCGAGTACATCGCCCGCCAGATAAATGCTCGGACTCTATTTGCCACTCATTACCACGAATTGACAGAACTTGGCAACCGGCTGGATAATGTCTTTAACATGACAGTCCGGGCTCGTGAATGGGAGGATGAAATTATATTTCTCCGCCAGGTTGTAGAAGGTCATACTGACCACAGTTACGGAATTCAGGTTGGCAAACTTGCCGGTTTACCCCCCACGGTGATAGAGCGGGCCCGGCAGATTCTCCAGGAACTGGAGGAAGAAAAAACTCACCAGGCCCTTGCTAAAACAGATGATACTCCGGCCGCAGATCAACTGGACCTTTTTCACCCCGCTTACCAGGTGGTCCGTCAGCTCCAGGACCTGGAGCTGGAAGATATGACTCCTCTGGAAGCAATGAACACCCTGGCCCAGCTTCAGAAAAACAGCCAGGACATAAACGCTGACAACGAGTGATTCAGCAAAATACTGTTGTTCATAAAGTAAAATAATTGACACTTAAATTGAGCGATTGTTATCAAAGAACACATAACTCTCCGGATTCATTCTCGCAGCCATCCGGGCTGCTCTGAGGTATGTATTCCTCATCGCGGACTCTTCCTGAGTCCTGAGGAATACTGAGACCCGCTCCGGGGAGGGGTCGT
>CAZVWJ010000074.1:0-9532 GCA_964631325.1 uncultured bacterium
TCGAAGAGGCGAAGAGGTGACTGGGCGAAGAGGCGAAAACCCGTAACTTGCAAAATAACAAATCTGCGTGTATCCGCGTTAATCCGCGAGCTAATAAGGTTTTGATCTTGAACTTAATCTGTGTAATCCCTCTAATCTGTGGATAATGAACTTGATTTTGAATTACACAGAACTTAGATTTGTGTAGATCCGTGCAGATTAGTGGACCCTGAGGTCTTGAACTTGATCTTAATTTATAATCCGCGCCAATCTGCGTAAATCTGCGAGCTAATAAGGCTTTGATTTATAGGAAGGTTAAGTAAATACGGAGACCACGACGGTGATCAAGGTAGCGATCATCAATCCGAGCATCCAGCGAAAATGCCAGTCAATTTTTGCATCTAACTGCCCGAACTTATTCTCGATTTTCGCATCCACCTGCCCAAATTTCTTATCCATTTTAGCGTCCAGGTGGTTAATTCGACGGGAGAGTTCGTCTAACCGCTTGTCAATGGAATTAAACCGCTCCCCGAAGTCTTCCACACGCCCTTCTAACCGGCTTACCCGGCTTTCAAGTGTTTCGGATGGATTGGCCATTTAATTTCACCTCACTAAAAAACTAACAGATCCGAGGACAAATCACAAGAAAAAACAGCAAAAGCAACCCGTGACCCGAAAACCAAATAGCTCGCAGATAAACGCAGAAAAAGCGGATTAGTGGAGAAACCGAAACCCCATCGAAGAGGCGCAGAGGCGGAAGTTCGTAAAAGCGAGAGATAACGCAAAGGCGCAAAGACGCAAAGAAATTCGGGAGCCCTTAAAACTTTTCATAGCTCGCAGATGGACGCAGAAAAAGCGGATTAAAGGAAAAACCGTAAAACCAGCGAAGAGGCGACTGGGCGAAGATGCGAAGAGGCGAAAACCCATAACTTGAAAAATAACTAATCTGCGTGCATCTGCGTTAATCCGCGAGCTAATACGTTTTTGATCTTGAACTTAATCTGTGTAATCCCTCTAATCTGTGGATAATGAACTTGATTTTGAATTACACAGAACTTAGATTTGTGTAGATCCGTGCAGATTAGTGGACCCTGAGGTCTTGAACTTGATCTTAATTTATAATCCGCGCCAATCTGCGTAAATCTGCGAGCTAATAAGGTTTTGAGGTTGAACTTAATCAGTGAGCTATTCCAGGTCTGGCGTGTAGTCCCAGCCGAGTCCAAATAATAAACTCGCTTTAACTTCCCTTAACCGAGAACTGTCTAAACTTGTTATCTTGGCTTTAAGGGTATCTTTCGGCACAGTAACCAGGTGATCACAGTTTAAAACACAGTCTTCGGGCAGACCGTCTTTTTCTGGACAGGAGACTTCGGTGGGGATATTGCGTATAGTTGTCGTAGCAGGAACTACTGTTACATGATTTAATACGGGTATTACCGCCTGCCGGGTCAAAACCAGGGCTGGTCTTTTTTTATCGTGCAGTTCAACCCAGTATATAGCTCCCCGTTCTATTTTTCCAGCCAATGTTGGGCCTCAGTAAAGTCCGTTAAATCGTCTTCTTTGTCCGGCTGATTACGATAACCTTCCACGCATTTTTCCTCTAATTGGTCTTGATTTTGAATTCGTTGAATTTCATGCCGGAGAGCTTGCCGGGCCAAAGCGGAGCGGTTTGACTGAAACGTCTCCGTTAACCGGTCCACCGCTTTTAGTAACTCTTCGTCCAAAGTTAATTGAACTCGTTTCTTGGTCATTCTGATCACCTATGTGTATAATAATACATATCCTTACAAGAAGCAATATTTTTTTGGAGAAAGTCCGTAACCCTGGAAACCCAGTAGCTCGCAGATGGACGCAGAAAAAGCGGATTAGTGGAGAAACCGTAACCCCATCGAAGAGGCGCAGAGGCGGAAGTTCGTAAAAGCGAGAGATAACGCAAAGGCGCAAAGACGCAAAGAAATTCGGGAGCCCTTAAAACTTTTCATAGCTCGCAGATGAACGCAGAAAAAGCGGATCAGAGGGAAAGTCGTAAAACCGGGGAGAGGCGAAATAGCGAAGAGGCGAGGGTGCGAAGAGGCGAAAACCTTAAAAACGAAGAGGCGCAGAGGCGAAAAACCGTAAAATCATTGCAGAGGCGAATTAGCGCAGAGGCGAAGAGGCGAAAACCCATAACTTGAAAAATAACTAATCTGCGTGCATCTGCGTAAATCTGCAAGCTAATAAGGTTTTGATTTTGAAGTTAAGCTCTTAATCTGTGTAATCTGAGTAATCTGTGGATCCAGGTTTTGATCTTGAACTTAATCTGTGTAATCCCTCTAATCTGTGGATCCAGAATTTTGAATTTCATAGAATTTAAATTTGTGGAGATTCGTGCAGATTAGTGGACCATAAGTTCTTGAACTTGATCTTAATTTATAATCTGAGCAAATCTGCGTTAATCCGCGAGCTAATTCAACAGAAAGCGCGGTAATCCCGGGGGCTGAACATCAACAGATCGGATTCCGGGAAATCCTGGAGGTTCCGTGAAATAAACGCTTCGGCCTCGGAGTCAAGCGCTGAGAAATACTGTACGCCGTCCTCGTAATCAGCTATCTCGGCGGCCAGCGCCCGGTCTATTATTCGCTGATTAATTTGAGTTACGTCCAAAACAGTTCTAATTTCCTGGAGAATATTTTTGGCCTTTTCTCGCCTGTGGTTCCGGGAAAGCAGGTAAAAAAGGATAGGGAAGGAGAGAGCACTTGCATAACCTTGATCCTTGTTCTCTTCTAACCGGTTAAAAATCCAGACTGCGTCGTCGACAAAAGGGTCTCTTTCTTCCAGTAAGTCGAGGATGACGTTCACGTCCAGGAAAATTTTCAAGAATATTTTTCCTGCAGGTATTTTTCGTAGTCCTCGCGGTCACCTTCTTGGATTGTCCCCTTGAGCCGGCTGATAAAAGCGGAAGCCTGGTTCTCCGGTTCCTCTTTGGACCTTCGAGCCAGGTTGCGGAAATATTTTTCGGTCAATCCGGAAACACTTTCCTCCCGCTCTTTAGCAATTTTCTTAGCCGCTTCAATAATTTCTTTGTTCATCCGGAGAGTCAGTTTCTTTTTCATTCTCGCAGACCTCCCGTAAACTGAAATTACCTTGACGTATAAACCCACTGATAATATACGTCATAAAAGTTTAGTTTGCAAGTCAATTTTTTCACAGGAGGTTTTAGTACGAAAAGGCGTAGGTGCGAAAAGGCGAAAAACCGTAAAAACCTATAAACCCGGTGAGCTCGCAGATGGACGCAGAAAAAGCGGATTAGTGGAGAAACCGTAACCCCATCGAAGAGGCGCAGAGGCGGAAGTTCGTAAAAGCGAGAGATAACGCAAAGGCGCAAAGACGCAAAGACGCAAAGACGCAAAGAAATTCGGGAGCCCTTAAAACTTCTTATAGCTCGCAGATGAACGCAGAAAAAGCGGATCAGAGGGAAAACCGTGAAACCATCGAAGAGGCGAAGAGGTGACTGGGCGAAGAGGCGAAAACCCGTAACTTGCAAAATAACAAATCTGCGTGTATCCGCGTTAATCCGCGAGCTAATAAGGTTTTGTCCTTGAACCTGACTTTTCTTCCCTAACCTGATTAATTCGCGACAGTTTAGCTGTCGTGAATTAATCACCCGCAGGGACGCATTCAATCGAGCACCGGTTGGCATCTAATAACATTTGAACAGTATTAAACCGTATTGTATGAGTCATGCATAAATGATTTTGTTACTCGATTGAAGGCGTGGTTAGTCCAGCACACAAATCAGTAAAAATTAAAGTTAAATTACACACTGTACTTTAAATTGTCAGTATTACGACTTGATTTAATTGCCGCTGCTGATTTGAGTGCTGTATCGTAGATACGAATTATTTACGAAAATTACATTTTCCGTGAATAATTCGGACTAAAAAATTCAAGAAACCCTGTCGATACTAAATTTAGAACCATTTTCAGGGAGAATGCTGGAAATATTCTCGGTAAGGGTTTAAGTTTATTAAGATGGAAAGCAAAAAAACCTCGAAGAGGCGAACAAACGTAAAAACCTATAAACCCTATGAGCTCGCAGATGGACGCAGAAAAGGCGGATTAGAGAGAAAAACATAAAACCAGCGAAGAGGCGAAAACCTTAAAAACGAAGAGGCGAAGGTGCGAAAAGGCGAAAAAACGAGAAAACCTATAAACTCTGTGAGCTCGCAGGTGGACGCAGAAAAGGCGGATTTAAATAATAACAAATCTGCGTGCATCAGCGTTAATCCGCGAGCTAATAAGGTTTTGTCCGATTTTAGCTGTTTAACGGAATTGAATTTCTATGATAATTTCTACGCGCCTGGACGGTTCTAAATTATATATTTCCCCGCATCAGATTGAATACATAGAAGAGACTCCGGACACGGTTATTTACCTGGTTTCCGGAAAGAAAATTATTGTTCGCGAATCAAGCAAAGAAATCATCGAGCGGTTGACGGATTACTGGCAGAAAATTAATAGTGGTGCAGAAATTAGAATGGAAGATAAAAGGGAGGAAGATTGATGGACGTAAGTAGTGTCATTTCGGTAATTGCTACAATAGGTGTTATTATTATCGGGATGTTTATCGCCAGCAGTGGCCGCCTGATAATGTTTGTGGATCCGTCTTCAATTTTTATTGTAATCGGGGGCGGTATTGGAGCATTCTTTATTTCCTATCCCCTGGATAAATGTAAAAGATTCATCTCTGTATTGAAAGTGGTGTTTGCTTCCCAGGAGTTAGATGTGAACGAGGTTAGGCCGGTTATGGTAAGCTTTGCTGAAAAAGCCCGGCGCGAGGGACTGTTGGCCCTGGAGGATGACCTGCAGGAGTTGGACGATGAATTTCTGCGGAAAGGGATCCAGCTTGTAGTTGACGGCACAGATCCGGAATTGGTTGAACAGATAATGCGCACGGAACTGGAACAGATCGATGATCGTCACGGTTTTGGTTCGGGGGTAATGACCCACATGGCCGGACTTTTTCCTTCACTGGGTATGATTGGAACACTTATCGGACTAATTGTTATGCTTGCTAATCTTGACAATCCGGATGCGCTGGGGCCGTCAATGGCTGTTGCGTTGATTACTACTTTTTACGGGGCTGTCATTGCTAACGCTCTTGCTGCTCCAATGGGTCAAAGATTAAGTACAAAAAATGACGATGAAATTTTACAGAAAGAGTTAATGATCGAAGGAGTCCTTGCTATTCAGGCCGGGGAAAATCCGCGGATAGTGGAAGAAAAACTCAAAGCTTATCTCCCGGCCAGCCAGATTACTGAAGAGGAAGAATCAGAAACTGAAGAAGAGGGCGGTCCTGAATAAGCTATGGCCGATGATGATGAAGAACTTCAAGCGGCACAGGGGGAAGCCCGTTGGCTGACTACTTTTGGGGATGCCATGACCCTGCTGCTTACTTTCTTCGTCCTCCTCTTTTCAATGTCCACTATTGAAAAAGAAAAGTTTCAGGTAACTATCAGTTCTTTTCAAGGAGCTGTGGGAGTTTTTAAAGCCGGTAAGACGATGAGTCCGGGCGAATTGATGGATATGGGAATTAATGTCAATAGGTTGAGTGAGGCAGAAACTACTATTTCTGAAAATATTCCCACTAATCTGGCCGAGCAGATGCAGGCCAATAAAAATAAAGTGCAGGTCAAACAGCAGGAACGTGGAATTGTTATTCAAATTACAGATAAATTGCTCTTTGATCGGGGAGAAGTTGAGTTGACTCCTGAGGGGAAGAACTTTTTGCACAAGGTTGCGATTCTGTTGAAAGCACCCAAATTTAAAGAACGGCAGGTTCGGGTTGAAGGTCACGCTGATACTTTGTCTGTCGAAAGATACGACAGTAACTGGCAGCTCTCTGTGCTGCGTTCAGCAAACGTGGTAGAGGAATTTACGGAAAATATAGGTATTTCTCCACACCGTATTTCGGCTGTTGGTTACGGCTCGACCAGGCCAGTGGCTTCAAATTCCACTCCAGAAGGGCGAGCAAAAAATAGACGTGTTTCAATAGTTATATTAAGGGAGGATCTTCAAAGAAACTGAATACCACAGTCCAGTTAATTTTATTTTGTCCGGAGGTTGTCAATCGTGCCTGAAGAGGAAGAAGAAGTATTAAGTGAAGAAGAAGCCACTGCTGAAGAGGAAGAGGGGGGCGGAGGTTTAGGAGATTTACTGGATTTTTCCGGTGGTCTGATGGATTCACTGGTAATTAAGATACTAATTGGGGCAATTGTTCTCGTTGCTATTGTGCTAATTGTGGTCGGGATTACTAATTGGACCCTGAAAAATATAATGAAACCGACTAAACCAGGTTCCGAAGATAAAAAAGTGAGTGCCTCAGAGGCTTCCGGGGGGCCGAGTGAACCTCTGCAGACGATGAATTTGACCAAGGATTTTATAATTACAAAGCAGAATCCTCGCAGTGGTCGGATGCATACCGTAAAGATTCATATTTACCTGGCCTTCGGGTCCGAAGGTGCGGGAGATCTTCGGAGTGAGCTAAAAGCACGTAAACCCGAGATCAGGGATCGAATTTTTGGCATCCTGGGAAGCAAAGAAATCGAAAAATTAACCTATCGTAACAAACAGAATCTCCAGGATGAATTAAGAGCGGAGTTAAATAAACTACTGTCAACAAATTATCGTATTCAGGACGTGTATTTCACTGATTTTGTGATTCAGTAAATTTATGAATATTGTCATAGGAGAAGTGTTAAGGGTGAGTCCGCGATTTAGTAGTGAAGTAATAGGGCAACCCAGAACTCAGAATCCAGAACCCAGAACAAGCTTATCGGGGTGGATTTAACCGATGCCAGAGGATGAAGTACTCGGGCAGGACGAAATTGATTCCCTGCTTGGTGCCCTTGACGAAGACGAAGGTGAAGTCGAAGAAGATACCGGTGGTGGTACTGCGACTGAAACTGAAGAAACTGCGGGTGGAGGTGCCGGAGGTGCCGGGGGGGGGATGCAGGAGCGGTTCAAGGACAGGAATATAAAAGAATATAATTTTAAACGGCCGGATAAATTCAGTAAGGATCAAATTCGTACCCTGCAGATGATCCACGAATCTTTTGCACGGACAACGACTACGGACCTCTCGGCTCAATTACGCTCGCTGGCGAGTCTGACAGTAGCCTCTGTGGATCAGTTGAGTTACGAGGAATTTATGAAAGTTGTACCAAGTCCCACGACCCTGGGGATTATTGACATGGATCCTCTCGATGGTAAGGCTATATTTGAGATGGATCCCGCTCTTGTTTTTGAAATAGTTGATCGTTTGTTTGGTGGGGGAGAGGGAACCCGGGAACCCGACCTCGACCGGGAATTAACGGATATTGAACACAGTGTCATCGAACGAATATTTATGAGTATTCTAAATAATTTGCGGGAATCTTGGGAGGAAGTGATTGATCTTCATCCCCGACTCGAACAGATCGAATCCAATCCTCAGTTTGTCCAGATTATCCCCCCGAACGACATGGTAGTGTTGATCACTTTCGATACTAAAATTGGGGACGTGGAGGGGATGACCAACCTCTGTATTCCCTACGTTATTCTGGGACCCGTGATTAATAAACTTTCTGCCACTTTCTGGTACGGTTCCAGCGCCCATGAATTGAGCGACGACCAGATGGAAAAACTCAGGGATAAAATTGACTACGTCCAGGTCCCGGTCAGTGTGGAAATCGGGAGCACTAAAATTGAAGTGGAAGATTTTGTCCAGCTTGAAGAGGGCGATGTAATTAAACTGGATACAGGTATGGAAGAGCCATTTACCTTGAATATTAACGGTCAACCCAAATTTAACTGCAAACCGGGTTACCGGGGAAAAACAATAGCTGTCCAGATACTGGAACCAAAAGAAGAAGAAGAATTCATAGCTGATATGATGGAAGATTTAAAAGAAAAATTAATGAGCGGTGAAACTGACTTAGAAGGAGAGGCGATGCCCCGTGGCTGACGATGATGTCCTTTCAGATGACGAAATAGAAGCATTACTTGACGAAGAAGGCGGAGATGAATCAGGTGGAGGGGGGGGAGGCGACGACCTCGATGAAGTACGTTCAGTCTATGAGGAAGTTGCTGAAACTGTTGAAAATATTTTGACTACCGTTCTCGGTCGAGATGTGACCAGCCAGGTAATCGAATGTGCAATCCTGGAAAAATCAGAATTGGACGGTGCTCTGGAAGGGGAAAACTGGGTTGTGGTTAATTCCGATCTTTCCGGAGCTGTTGAAGGCACTGCCCGATATGTACTTCCGGAAGAAGTGGCCCTCCGGCTGGCCCACGTGATGATGGGGGAAGAGGATGAAGAACCCCCGGATGAATTTGATGACGCTTATCAAAGCGCTGTGGTTGAAATTTACAACCAGCTCGTCAATTCACTGGCCACTACCCTGAACGATTTAACCGGTGAAGAAATTGAGCTCCAACCGCCGGAAAGCAGTGTGATTTCGACGGATGAATTATTGGATCGAGTTGATGATGAAGAGTTTCTCTGGGTAGAATATGCCTTTTCAGTTGAGGATCTTTTTGATTCCGGGACATTTTTTGAATTACAGCCCTCCGCAATCGCTGATTTAATCCAATCCACGGCTGAAGAAGAGGAACCTGAACCCGAACCCGAACCGGAGACGAAACCAGATTCGCAGTCGGCTCCTTCCGGCGGGGACGGTGGGGGAAGTGAGGCAGCGGAGTCTGATCAGAAAGATGTTAAGTCAGTTGACTTCCCCCAGTTTGAAGCTTCGGAAGGTGATAAACCGGCCGGCGATATAAACATGCTGATGGACGTCCCCATGGAAGTCTCCGTTGAGCTGGGTCGAACCAATCTCCAGGTTAAAGAAATTCTCAACCTCGGGGCCGGTTCGATCATCGAACTGGACCGTCTCGCCGGTGAACCGGTAGATTTGTTGATCAACGGTCGGCTGGTTGCCCGCGGTGAGGTCGTCGTCATTGACGAGAACTTCGGAGTCCGGGTCACAGCCATCGTCTCGCCAATGGAACGGATCAAACAGTAACCGGATAGAACCTCAAAATGTCATTTTGGGCAAGGGAGGGAAGCGACCGCGATTTGGTATCTAAAACCATTTTAAAAAATGGATTGCCGGGTCAAGCCCGGCAATGACAATCTTTTCCCAGGTTGCCATTCTGAGCCCCCCCTGCAAACCATTTACAAAACGAACGTCATTCCGGGGCCGCGACCCCGGAATCCAGCTTGATTTTGGTCTTTTATGTGGATCAACGTCGAATTCAAAAATGGATTTAGCGCGTACGCGTCATCTAACCCGGATAATTCACGACAGCGTGACTGTCGTGAATTATCCGTCCGAAGGACAGCCTTCAATCGAGGCACCATATTTAGTGTTTGGCGCTGGCAAAGGGCTCTCAAAGCAACTTTAGCGGTGAAGTTTCACAATAAAACTACTCGATTGTAGGCTGGGTTAATCCAGCACTCAAGCAAAACAAATATATACCTTAAAACAGCCTGTAATTTTTCGGGCCAATATTACAACTTGATTTATTTGCTAAT
>CAZVWJ010000075.1:0-9491 GCA_964631325.1 uncultured bacterium
CCTGGTTCTTGAAGGTATTTTGATAGCTGGTCCTCAGCCAGCGTTGCGTCAAATTTGTTTTCGAGAACGATCTTTTCACCACTTTTTAGCTTGATGACCACATCAGCCCGTCCATCTCCTACTCCTTCCTCACAATCCACCTTATCTGCGGCTGATGTCTTATTGTCCATCATTCTGGAAATAAGTTGATTCGTCACATATCGATCAGAATTTAAAAAGAAGGTAAACTGTCGTGTAAAAAATTCCTCATATCCTGAGCGTCCAACTGCATCGGATTGATTGGCTGCTAATTTTTTGTGAATGCGGGAGAAATAATTCAATTTGACTTCTCACCTGCTTTTGTAAAACTAGGCCGTTCCGAAAGCCAGTCTAATGTGAATAAACAGAGGACCGTTAAATAAGTAGAGTCGACGGGCGGGTACGGTTCGGACTAAGCCGTCGTTTACCGCCGTCGCTCGTCAAACCGACCGTCCGGTTTTCTCACAACCGACTTTGCATGTAAGCCTTGAAGGTACAATTGTACAATAATTTTTGTTTTAATTCTCTTCCCCCCTGACTAAACTTCCCACCATCCTTATTTTGATCAAACTTATCGCCATATTCATTAAGATATAACCGTAAAAACAGATCTTCACCACAATGATCTTCAACTCAAACGTTAACCTGGTTGTTTATACAACGGTTGCTTTGAGGTTTGTTCTATTCCACCGTATTTCTTGACCAACAATTAAAACTTAATCCCGCTATTAAACTATTGTACCTTCAAGGCTATTTACAATGCTTTTGATATTAATATACAAGAATATCTCTAATTCATTATTATTTGTAAAAAATTACTGCAGGTTTATCACAATTTAAATTTCAGGTTCTATAAACAAAAAATAGAAAAATAAAATTGTCCCTGAATACAGTTAACCAATAACTGACTTGCGTTCGAGCACGGCTCTAATTTTCAATTCAACTTTTACGTTTACTTTCCAAACCACTCGTAGTAAGTCTCGGTCAACCAGCGGCCCGGGACTGTTTCCAGTATACTATCCCGAATCTGCCTTAATTCAGTCAATAACTCGTTGGAGGCTCCCATTCGTTCAATCAAACACGAACCGCCACTGGATGAGTTGGTTTCATCATCTTCCGTGGGGGAGTCACTTGAGGCAGCAATTGCGAAGGAGGAAAAGTGAGGCGGATTAAATGATAATTTCACAGTTTTTTCACCTTCTTCATTTTCTGAAACTGAAGCTGAATTAACACCAGCTATAATGTGGTTGCCAGTCCTCACTGCCCCCCTATTTTCAGCCTTACTCCACCCTTGGTCCCCCTCCATCACAACCGCTGTTAATTTGTTAAAACCAGATAAATCTTCTTCGTTTATCTCATACTCTATTTCCACCGAATCAGAAGGTATCTTTGTATCCGGACTGATTTCTACCGCGCCGAGGGCCGTGTCGTATCCCTCTTGCTTCAGAGTATCGGAACGCATTTCTTTGAATTTTTTTACATGGGGATGACTTTTACCCAACTTACCGGAATTAATAGTCAACTGTCGGCCGGTAAAAAGGTTTTGATCAACTTTCACTCGCGTCCGAAAATCGGGATCAGCCACTACTTCCGTAGAAGTATCATTGACTGGCACATTTTTAGAAGTTCCCAACCGCATCCCCAAATATATCTCTGTATCTGAAAAATTCTGGAAATCTGCATCGGCACCTATCATATATCGCCCATCTCGACTGACATAAAATCGGAGATCATACTTAGGACTGTATACATAGGAATCTTCAAGTCCTTGCTTTGCTTCCGTATCAGACCTGGCAAACTGATCACTACGAATTTCCAGCTTTCCTGAACGAGCTACTTGGGCGGAAGTCGGAGTATCATACCAATTAAAGGCCGATTTCTTCGTCCCCGCTGAAAGCTCCATTAAGGACCGCTCTGCACTAATCTTTATCGGTTCTTGCACCGAATAATAATCCTTCCCCTCAAGTGCGCCCTCACGCTGAACGTTTGCTTCGGAAGAAAGCTTGTAAAATCTAAACTGTCCCACAATATCCTTTCGTTCTATTCTCTCGGACGGGGGGAATACACCAAACATAGTCCAGGCTTCGGGAACAATTTTTGAGGGGAAACTGTCCGATTTAACGGCAAAAAAGGTGTGATGAGGAGACACTGCACCACTCATTCCCTCGGCTGACGTCAGAAACGCTCCTGTATCACTGGCACCGTAGGTACTTCGAGGAAACTCTATAAAGGATTCCTCGCCACTTGATTCCCGGTGATAACGGTCAATACCGTTTTTACTGAAATTCATCGAATTCAGAGCCAGAGAATGCGGATAAGGACTAATTGATACCCCATCAGTCGGGCCAGGGGTCTGCAGTCCTATAGCAATTGCCCGGGAACCGCTGTCAGCCCTAATAATTGAACTCGAATCGGACTGTCTCAAGCCGAGATAAAAATCTCCCTTGTTGCGAGCCGAATCAGCATATTTCACCCCGGCAAATACCTCGGGCTCTTCCGGAGCTGAAAGGGCTCCTTTGAACTGGACGTTGCTAGTGGCTGATTTAGACCGAATTGAACCGTTATCAAGTATCTCGAATCCGTCTAATAAATCCACTTCTACCGTTGTATCATAAGTACTACCAGCGAGATCAAACACAGAAGTTTTACCTTCCACATCTGTATCGGTGGTATTGAATGAAATTGTCCCTAGACCAGTATGACCGGCGGCGGTTAACCGACTCCCCAAGGTCAATAGATGATAGTTCCCGGAAGCGGTTCGGTTATCAAAGTTCCCCTGAGAAACAGATGGATTATCAGCTATCTGATAGACTTTTAAATTATCATGGTAGGCTTTCCCGGCAGAAGCGGAAGAACGCTCCCCGAGTCCAAGATACCAATTTTCAAATTTGGTCCTGTTTATACTGTCCGTTGACTTAAAAATTAGCTCGCTATTCACATAAAAACCCACGCGCCAATCTTCATCCACGACTACCTTGAACCGATTCCACTGGTTCATCAAAGTATCAGCTAAAATCTCGTCCTGGGGCTCACTCGGACCTTTTACCCAAGTACCGCTTTCATTCACAAACTGGGTTTCAAGGTAAGCATGTCTCCGCAAATCAGAAGGAAAAGCCCAACAGGCATCTCCCTGATAGTGAAGTTTAAACCGCAAAAATCGTGGTATGGATTGCCTGGGGTCAACCTGATTGCCCTCTAAGAAGGACAAAGAAGGCTGGACCCAGCAACCGGAAGGATCGGTCATATTTAAATACATATCCGCTTCCACGGCAAACGGCGGGCTGATCCGGGGGAGAGATTCTTTCAACACTCCAAGCGAATCATAAGAGCCATCGCCATTGTTGTCAAAAACATTGCTTTTTCCGGCGAAATCAGTTTCTATTTGCGGTTGAGGCGTTCCGACCAATTTCCAATCGGTTAAGTCAGAAAAATCTTCTTCGAAAATTACTGATCCTTCGGCAAAATCCGAGGATGAACCAGAACCAAAGGAAATATTATCCACCAGATTCGTCGTCTGGTCAGAACGTCCCATAATAGCAAGATGCGTTGTATCTCCAAGGTTTATCGCTGTTTGCGACTGGCCGATTATTTCTCCGTCCAGCAGAACTTCAACCGTTTTGTCAGCTTTCGCTCTGATTTTTATTTCATGCCAGATCCCGTCTTTTTCTGGGGGATACGATTTTTCAAATATTGTTGTATTCGTATGCAGTCGAATTTTTTCAGACCCCAACTTCGGCCGAATAGCAAGATTTAATAATGAATTAACACCATCCGAAGGACCACAGGAGGTGGATGCATCTCTCCATCCTGAAGTAAACCGCAATTGTATATTCTGCCAATCACTCTGGCGAGCTTCTCCGTGTGCCTGCGTTTTAAACCGCATGGAAACTTCGGAGCCGGGTTCCCATTTTATCGGTTGTTTTGTCCACATCCCGGAATTGCACCAACCGTCACCGTTGGGATCCATGGCCCATGAATTATTGATTCCTTCACCGCCAATTAATTCCGGGGCGGGAGAACCCCAGACGTTCCAGACAGACGTATCTATCCCGGCTTCCCAGTCCTCGCTGAAAGAAGTCATCTGCTGGTTGGCAATTTCCGTCTTGCTGACCCTGATATTGTCTACCCTTATTTGCGCATAATCTCCGTATTTTGTACCTCCGGTTCGATCGCCAATAATCACCTGGTCAAAAGGTTCCAGCTCAGATTTGAATGTCGAACTGTGAAACACCTCGCCGGTTTCCCAGTTAATTATCGTCCACTCCATTTTTCCGGTGGCTGCGTCATATTTAAGGCGAAACCGATACCAGGTTCCCGAGGAAGCGGTCGGTGATTTCTTCCCTTCCCAGTCAGGTGCCGATTTAAACACCATCTGTTTATCGGTGAAATCAGACCAACTTGCAATCTTCTGAATAAAAGAACGGCCGGGGTAACTATCAGCCGTCACGTCAACCCGGGTGCTATTAACAAAAGTTAAATTCGGATAACAGCCCCAATCAGGCAAAACCGGATTAGCATCAAATTCCACGATAAATGAATTGGTATCCGGAAATATTTTTTCCGTAAACGCAGGACTCTTCGCCAGGTAATACTCGTAGTTATAACTGACGTCATGCACTTCGGCAAAATAATTGCCCGCACCCGAATCCCAGTATACCTTGCTCGCTTTCATACTGTTGTAACCCGGATCCTTCGAAAAATTTTCGACATAAACCGTATCGTAACCATCCACAGTAAATTCTGGCAAAGCCCGAGTGGTCTCTTTAGCCACTCTGATATTGTCCACCCTGATTTGCGCATAATCTCCATACTTCGGATCTCCGGGTCGTTGACCAATAATTATCTGATCGAAAGAATCAAAATCGGGGGAAATGGTTGCACTGTGGAAGGTATCCCCACTTGTTTTATTTTTAACAGTCCAATTTATTTTATTCGACGAAGCATCATAGGCGAGTCGCACCCGATACCAGGTATCAGCGGTGACAGTAGGAGACTTATAACTCGTATCAGTAATGTTCGTTGATATCCGCATCTTCTTATCAACATGGTCAGACCAATGCACCACATCATACGCGATAGATCTTCCCGGATAAGAATCCGCTTGGACATTAACTTCAGAGCTATCGACAAATCTAACACGGGGATAACAGCCCCAGTCCGGCTGGACTGGATTAACATCAAATTCAATGACGAAAGATGTAAGGTCCGGATTGATTTTAGTAAAAGACGGACTTTTCGCCAGGTAATATTCGTAGTTATAGCTGACATCGTGCACCTCGGCGAAATAATTACCCGCGGCAGAATCCCAATAAACTTTATCGGACTTCATGCTTTCGTATCCCGGGGCCTGGGAAAAATCTTCCTCGTAGACTGTCTTATAGCCTAGATCCCCAGAAGTGCTCAAAGAAGTTCTTGCAACCACATCCCAGTAGCACAGCAACCTTTCCCCGTTCCACTTGGTATTGCCATAAAATCCAACCCCTGTATTATCAGCAAGCGCAGTATCGCTGTCGTTTGCGCTAAGTTTTTTGATTAACGTTCCGTCCGCTTTTTCCCATCGGACATTTATATCGCCATTTTCTGCCCATTCTATTTCCAGGTGGGTTCATACATCCGTTGGCACTTCACCTGCTGTTAAACTCTTCGAAGCTAGGGTTGTTCCATTCCCAGACGTGGTTTTCTTAATTTCAAAAATTTCTTGGTCACCACGAGGGGCTAGCGACACACTGTATTTATTATTATTATCCGCGGCACCAAATTTAAGCCCGGCCTTCATTCCACCACTTCCTGAGGTAAGATCGGTAACACCATCAACATAATATTTAACGGTGAGTTTCGAACCCCGGGGAAAACTGTGCTGAGAGTCAGTGTAAAAAACACTCCGGGGGATTCCATCATTGGCATCGTATTTCAGGGAGGTAGACCCCGAGTGAGCAATGTCCGCAGAAACCGACCAGGTACTCGTATCTGAACCTTGCCCCAGATAATAGGCGCTGGCATCCACACTACCGTCCTCAAAATCATCTAATATTAATCCGCTGGACGCGCAGGCTTTGTTCCCAACAACAATTATTGATAAAACGCAGATAAAAATGAACAAAAAACGGCCAGACTTTTTAATTTGCATTGCAAATCGCTCCTCGAAAAAATAGGATTGAAAAACACTTGTTTAGACCACGTGCATTACTCCGCAAAAGATTCTTTAAATTGAAATTCGAATTAACCAGTAAATTTTTCGGACAGTACATACCCGAGAGGCCAGACATACTACTACGGTCCGGGGGTTGAATGAAATTCAGTGAACAAAATAAACTAATTCCGAAAAAATGAAGAAAAAGAAAAGCAGAATAAAAGTAAGGGGATAGAGAAATTACAAGAAAATATTGGCTACAAGGGAAGGAAACTGATGGCAATTTTTGTGGCAGTATCACACTGGAACACCAACTTCAATTATTTTTTAGCCTCTCGAATTAAGCTATCGTCTTTTCCTTTATTTTATCTCATAATATTTGTTTGGATATTATATCAATATTTTTAATCTGTCAAGGGCAGAATTTTTAAAATCAGAACCTTCCAGTGAGATTTTTCTTAAAAAAATATTTCTGTTTTGATATACTTTCCTCTTCCTGCAAAAAATGCCTCTAAATTGTGAGGAATGGAAGGAAATACTATCCCCCCTGTCCCCCGAAATTCTCTGGTTCATTTCATCCTTCTGATTCAGCTGCACCTAACCTCACACAGGAGCGCTCCTTTAAAATCTCAGTCAACCACTTCTTAGTCACTGCTGCTCCGCCAGCAAGCTTAACGATCACTTTTTCCTTTTCTATGCGAAACCATTGAAACAAACTCCAACCAATCATCCATAACCACAAAAGCGTCTCTTTGGTCGCGTCATTGTGTAACTTCTACCTCGAGGGTATAGTTGTTCAATAAATATCCTAGTTTTTATAATTTCACACATTTTGCTTGATGATTATATTAGCGGAACGGGCCGGTAGAAGTCAATAAAATATCATTCAGCGCTGCCGCTGGAGTGTCAAGAGCCATCCGAAAATAACCAAATAGGTTATTAAGAGTGTAACTTTGTCACCAGTAGAAAAAAATTATTAGCAGCGTTAAGTTGTGGATTCAACTCCGTGCCGGAAGACTAATGAGCCTTGAGAGATACGCACAATTCAAGTCGGGGTTTAAAATACAAGCGCCCGGAAGTCGTCGAGGAGGGTGTAGATCACGGGGACGACGACCATCGTCAGGAAGGTGCCGATCAGCATTCCGAAGCCGGCGACGATGGCCAGCGGGCTGAGGCGCTCGAGGCCGACCGCGGTCGTGAAGGTGGTTATCAGAAATTGGAGTGTACTCGTGAATTCAAAGACCGAAACTCAACACTTCTCAACCTTGATAAGAATTGATTTTCACCACAAAATGTCTTGGTTCAGACGACTTTTTTTGAGGTTGCTGATAGCCTCCAGAACTTCGGAGCGATCTCCTTCGTTTGCTTCCGCAAACTTTCGCTCATTTTTGGTAAGTGCTGTTAACCACGAGTAATACTGAAACAGCTGTTTTTCCAACTCCTCTATTGGCGGGGCTTCCCGGGTTAGTAATCCGATTTTTTCTTCGTCCCAGTCATCGCGTGATGAAAGCCAAGTATCAGGAACAAATGGCTCTGGAGAGATTGACGGATCCCAGGATGGCCCCATGCCATTGTTATCCACCCATATCTTTAATACTGCTATCTTGCGGACTAAATCCCGCTCAAAGTTTGAAAATGGGCTAGTGGTAGCGAGCCACACTAAATCCCAGGCATCCCGAGCCGTCGATGAACGATTCAATCGGGCAATCTTTTCAGCTACCAATTCCTCCAGTTGCATACAAGGGATATTCGGAAGTGACCAGTCATAGCGTTCATGAATTGGCATCTTCTTGTAAGGCACTTCTACGGGTTTCAACCAGCACGGGGGACCTACGTCTAATTTGATTGAAATTTCGGGTTGTCCAAATTCGCTGTTCACCGAGATAGACCAACGGCCTCGCTTCTTCTTTGGACTAAATTCAAACGGACCTAACGAGGTATCGAGTTCATCGGCTATAACGTCACCAATCTGCTCGGGATCTTCGGACCGATCAAACAGGGCAAAATCGAGGTCCGTGGAAAAGCGTCCTTCCATACCGGCAAATAATTTTCGTAAGGCTGTCCCTCCCTTGAATACAACCAGTTCATTAAAGTAGCCGCTGTTGTGTAATTGCGATAGGATAAAATCCTGGGATATATCCAAGAGAGCAATATCGATGTCAACCTGAGAACCCTGAGGGATGTGTCTATGGACATATCCCGGGGTCAACGAGTGGGTAAGGTTCGACAACGGCGTGACCTCCTTTTACCGGACTGGATCGAGTTCTTCCGGATTAACCGGCAGGATGGTATCGGCAATGTTCCACTCCGCGTTGTGTCGCCGGAGTTGTTCGCGAGGTCCAAACCAGACCTTTCCGGCGGGTTCAACATCAAGAGTTTCGACAAAATCCGGCGCCAAACCGGAGAGTAAGTAAGCAAACCGAATTTTTGTGGAATGTGATCGATTAATTAATTCGGTTAGGACTTTTTCTTGCTCGGTTGCCGCCACCAGATCGGGCAACCAATTAAAAACACTTGTCCAGTTCTGGACATTATTTGGTTTGTCCACGAGATGCACGAGGATGGTTTCAGGTTGTTCGGCGGGAACTTTATTAGCTGTACTTGGTTCCAGACTTGCCTCGAATCGAAGCACTCGATAATTTCTCCTGAGGGCAGCGGGAACGTAAGCCGCTGACGGCAGGGCAACCTCGATCTCGGAAGGGACTCGATCAATAAGGTCGTGACACCAGATGGCCGAGTCGAGGGCTACGCGTATGTCTCGATCCGGCTCCTTCTTCAGTATTGCCTTCAGGGTGAAAAAGGGACTTTCTTTTGAAAAAGCCCCGGCCCGTTCCGCCGGTGAAAACTCCCATACTCCTCGAACGTCTGTTTTTAGCAACCAGCCCCGGGTGGACAATTGTTGAACCACTCGATTTGCCGGGATTTGGACGTCAAATTTTTCAATAAGTTCCCGGATTTCGTCTGTAGTTACCAGTTCCGGACGTTCAAGCTCTAATTCTTCAAGAATACCGGCTAAATGTGAAGGGATATTACGTGACATTCTAAACACCTTAATAACCAAATAAGTTATTTATAGACTCCTTTTGACACTAATAACGTAACAGAAAACTGCTTTAGTGTCAAAAAAGCTCCAGAAATAACCAAATAGTTTATTAATAGGTTATATTTGACACTACTAGAAAAATAGATTATTTACGAGAAGCTGCGAGGATTTAGCTTTACTCAGGAAGGCCAATTAGTCTTGAAAGGAAAGTTCGCTTGAAGGCGCAATTAAAATATAAGCGCGCGGGCGTCGTCGAGGAGGGTGTAGATCACGGGGACGACAACCATTGTCAGGAAGGTA
>CAZVWJ010000076.1:0-9318 GCA_964631325.1 uncultured bacterium
AAGAAATGGAAAGAAGTTGACGAATAACTTAAAAACTTAAAGTACGATACAATTTCATATCAAACAACAGATACAAGCTGCTGGCTGTCTTGATTCTGGCTTTGATTGTCTCCAATGCGCTTGGCTTTACGGGGCAGGCGATAAATACGGTGACGCGAGGAACCACCAGGCTGACGCAAATGGTCTGGGCGAGTGGTGGCCCGTCGTGTGATCCGGAGTGTAAGGATTGTGAAAAGTGTGAGCCTGGGAGTCATGGCGGTGATCCCCATTGTGAGGGAAGTTGTAGCGATCCCGCCAAACATTGCACGGAAGCCGGTTGTGTGGAATGCTCCCCTCCCCGGCCTTCAGATTGTGCAGAATGCGAGGACGGAAGCTGGGAAGGTTGCGGGTCGGGTGCCGAATGCATAGATGGCGAGTGCTGTGATAATCCCTGCAATGGGACCTGTTGCGATGAGAACCAGGAATGTATAGATGGTAGTTGCTGCGATGAGGCAAATGTATGTGGCGGGGACAAATGTTGCGGTGAAGACGAAGAATGCATAGATGGAGACTGCTGTGCGTCAGAGAATGTTTGTGGTGGAGATAAGTGCTGTGAAGGGTCCACAGAAATATGCCGGGGGGGTGATCATTGTTGTAAATTAGAAAATCTCTGTGGCGGATCTGGAGAAGATGACTGTTGTGAAGGAAGTGCAGAATGTATAGATTTCAAATGTTGTCCAGGGGAAGATGTTTGTGGAGATGATAAATGCTGCGAAGAGGGTTCTGAAAAACCATTTTGTGTAGACGAAAAATGTGTAGAATGCAATAATGAGGAACATTGTGAAAAACCGGCCTGTTTGTTTGGGGTGCCGTTTGGCGGGACATCTGGAAAATTTTGTCAGAGTGATAATAGTTGTTGTGAATGGTGTTGTGATATAGATTTAGATGGTGTTAGTCATGGCGCCTTCTCTTCAGCTTGTGCTAGAGGTATATTCTGCACGATAAATTATACGTGCAACTTCATTGAAGATTTTGATTCTTGTGCAGGGGGTGAAAATTCTTGTGGTTCAAAATCACATACCTTCAATTATTCTTCTTTCGAAGGACCGCCAACAGATAATGTATTAAAAAATAGTTGTTGGTCTTGGGGGAAGTCACCAGAAGAGTGTTGTCAAAACCCTTAAATAACTAAAGTTAGGAGTATTAGCTGATATGATCCGAATGGGGAAAATTAAATTACTGATAGGTATATGCTTAGTTTTACTAGTTATAAGTGGGTTGTATTTTTTGCGAGAAAATAATGTCAAAACAATAGATTATAAAAGGTACATTAAATTACGTTCCCATCAACAATTTATTGATAAATTGGAAAAAGATAAGCTTTCGGATAATCTATCGTTAAAAGTTTATAAAACAATTTCCAATGCAGAATCAGAAGTAGGTTTCAAAGCTCCTAAAATAATGGAAAGAGAAGTGATTAAAAAAAATAATAGAAAGAAAATTCATTACAAGGTTAAATTGGGGAAAGGCAAAACTAAATTTATGACTCAAGAAAAATTTAAAGAAATAATGAAGGAATATACTCGAAAAGTATCCAGAAATAAAAAGTTACAGGCTTCAAATTTAGCTACACTTTTATACCTAGCTGAACAGAAAAAAAGAATAAAAGATGAAAGCATTTTATGTGGGGTCACATTTTCGTTAGTACCTTCTTGTTTGGAGGATTTAATAACTCACAAAGAGACAAACAACGATGATAAAATTCAACAATTAATCAATCAGGGGATCTATTTTTTAGAGGAAAATTCTGAACTATTTTTAAATAGGTGTATTAGACACAGCCAAAGTTTTAATAGCTATTTAACTCCGAATTCATTGAAACAGATTTATTTTTTAAAAAATAAAATTAAAGAACCAATTTATAAGCGATGGAAAGATGAGATTATTAAACGATTAAAAAAATCGATAGAAAGATTAGGAGATCGACGTAAAAAATTAAAGAAGAATAAAATTACAGAGGAAACTGAAATTAGTTTATTATGGTTAAAGGAAAGATTAGAAAGATCTAAAAAAATATTGAAATTGTTTAAAAAAAGTAAATCGGAGTGAATTTAATTATTATCAAAAAAACAATAGTGGTTTATAGTATAGTGTTTTTGATAGTATTGACAGGAAGTTTTTTTATGTATTTGAATTTTAAAACATGTGATTCAAAAAAGGCCACTATAGTTTATAAAATTAAGTCTAAAAAATCTGCAAAAATACGTAGAAAGGCAGAAATATTAGATAAAATAGAGAAAATAATAAAAAAGAGATTAGGAGAATTAAGCGTATCTGATATAAAAATAGCAGCATCGAAAAAAGGAAATGTGAAGATAGAGTTTTTTTACAACAAAACTAAACAATTGAAATTGGCTAAAAAAATTATATCTAAAAAGGGGGAAATGAAATGGAAACTTGTACTGGGCGTATCTTCAAAAAAATCGTTTCCATTAAAGTCTCCAAAGAAAACAATAGGAAAAATAAATGGGAAAGTTTTGCTCTTAAGTAATGTAAAAACACTGGATGGTAAATATATTAGGAAGGCAAATTGTAGGAATAATGGAGTATACATTATATTAAATAAAACGGGCAAAGAAAGATTAAAAAAATTAACAAAAAAATATATTAATAGAAAGCTAGCATTTGTAATAGATAACAAACCTGTGCAAGTAGTAAGAATTACTGAACCGATAGAAAATGGGAAATTATACGTTACAGGAATTAAGGAAAGAAAAAAAGAAGTTAGCATTTTATTAAATTTTGATCCATTACCTACTAAAATATATAAAGTAAAAGAGAAAATAACCGAGCCTTTATTTTGTTCTTTGTGAAATTATTTGTATCTTCTTTTAACCTTGAACTGCCCATTAACCTGTCCCTTGAACCCCCTGAAATCCGCTCTCCTTAAAAATTGTCCTGCAACAATCTAAGCCATTTCTGCCCGGAGCAAAAACGTTTCCCTCCATTCAATGCGCAAAAGCGTTAAATAGATTTTTAATCACCGACCCCTATATATTTGGCGATCTGAATCAGTAGATTAGCCTATCTTTCAGGAGGGGGAACTCGGATAGAGCTTATTTTCTTCTATTTGCAGGTTAGGCGGCTAAATAGCAGAAGTAATCGAGCGTTAGCCGCGAGTTCTTTAGTGGGCAACGAGCTTTACCAATTTTTCTTCAGGGTAAAGTTTTTCAATAATTTAATAGGAGAGTATAAAATTAATTTGGTATGACAATACCATCGAGGCAAATCTTTTTATTAGTTAAAAGGTTCCGATATCAATTCAGATAAACAACAAACTATCCGCCGATTAGAGCCCAGAGTTCCAGCGAAATTTCCCAGGTGAAAGTGCAGAGCAGAGCCAGCAGGGCCGGGGGGACGATGTATCTTATTAGAATAGTCCAGGGTAAAATGGCTTCCTCAGTTTTTAACCCTTTCTTCAACTCTTTAAAGGCACCTTTCATTATCCAGCCTACGTAAATAGCCATTAAAAAGCCGCCCAGCATCAACAGAAAATGACCGGCAATCTGGTCTGCTTTGGCCAGCCATTTCATACTTATCGCCGCTGGAATACCTGCTAGAAAAATCGCCAGTCCGCTTCCGGCGGCAGCGGGTTTGCGCTTGACATTAATTTCGTCCATTAGTGTACTGGTTACCACTTCCAGCAGGGAGACGGCCGAGGTTAAAGCGGCCAGCATTAAACAGACAAAAAAGATAAAACTCAGCGCACTGCTCCAGTAAAAATTACCGAGCTGCTGAAAAGCCTTGGGAATGGTGATAAACAGGGTGCCAAGAGTACTTTCTGAGATCGCTTCGCTGAGGTTAAACGCTTTGATAATTGGGAAAATCATTAACCCGGAGAGAAATGAAATACCAAAATTGGAAAAAGAAATAATCATTGATTCGTGAATTAGGTCCTCGTCGCTGGAAAGATAGCTCGAATAAGTAATCATTGCTCCCATTCCCAGGCTGAGGGTAAAAAAGGTCTGACCGGCCGCGCTGGCCAGTAAACTCAGGTTTAAGAAGGTCAGCGAAAATTCAGACAATCCGAAAATGTTAACCTGGTAAGTATTGATAAATACGTCAAAATCAGGGCTGAGATAAAACGCGTAGCCGGCCAGGGAACCCGGTTGGCTAAAAGCCCAGATTGCCAGTCCGGCAATCAACACGACCAACAGGGGGATTAACAGTTTTACGCTCCGTTCAATCCCTTTCTTCACGCCGCTTAAGACGATTCCCGTGGTCACGGCCATAAATAAAAGGTGATAGAAAACAGCCTCGCCCCCGGTGTTGATTGATTCAAAGTATTTCTGGGGATCGCTCTGCATTAAAATTCCGCCCAGTGCATCCAGGGTGTATTTAATTGCCCAGCCGGCGACGACGCTGTAGTAGGAAAGAATGCCAAAACCGGTCAAGACGAATAAATAGCCCAGCCCGCCCCAGTTGTTTTCCCCGGCCTGGGAAAGAGCCTGGACCGGGCTTCGCCGGGAACTGCGCCCCAGGATAAACTCAGCGATCATTACCGGAATTCCGATTAAAATCAGCAGGAATATGTAAAAGAAAACAAACCCGGCGCCCCCGTTTTTTGCCGTCAGGTAGGGAAAACGCCAGATATTACCCAGCCCCACAGCACTACCTACTGCGGCAAGAATAAAACCAACTCGGGTTCCCCACGATTCACGACCTTCTTCCATTTTTATCATCTCCATTTAGTAGCCAATTTCAACTGATTTAAATCATATTATTTCAGAATTTGGCTGAATTGTGAACAAATTTATGACCAACCTAAATTGAGCGATTGTTATCGAAGAACACATTAATTACTGTAAGGGGTTTGAGTAAACCATTCAGGTTCTACTTGTCTTAGTGCTTCAAATAAGACCACCGCTGTGGAGTTGGCGAGGTTGTAAGCGCGAATTTTATTTTTCATTGGCAGACAAATTGGTGTTACTTCAGGAGAATTGTGTATTTTTTCCGGCACTCCTCGATTTTCTCCTCCAAAAATCAAGTGATCCCCCTGGGTAAAATTAGCCTCGTGGTAGGGGCGGTCGGAAAATTTAGTTACCAGATACCGTTGATTTGCCGATCTGGTTAGATATTCCTCCCAGCTTTTGTCTTGTTTTGGTTTTACCCGGTCCCAGTAATCCAGGCCGGCCCGCTTAACCGCTGCTTCCCGGCTGAGTTCAAACTCCGGTTTGCCGACAATAATCAACTCGCTTTCGGTTCCCAGGGTAAGCCGGCCGATATTTCCAGTGTTCGGCGGAATTTCCGGCCGGTAAAGTATAACTGAGATCACCTGTAAAACTCCTTCTGGAAGCTTTGTAGACCAATAAAACTTTCTTTGCTGAGTTAACGGTTAAATAATGATAAAATTAATTAGTCTGAAAATCTACTCCGATAGGGGATATGCCGTGAATAAAATTGGCCGTTTGGGAACTACGCTTTATAAATTCAGCCGGACCTTCCGTCTGCTTAAACCACTGTATTATTACCTTTTCCTGGTGGGAACCTACCTGTTTTTTATCTCGGATTCCTTGGACTGGCGAATAATTCTACTCTTTTTACCTCTTGCTTTCATTTATCATTTCATTCACTTTTTTGGCCTCCCGTTCTTGAGTGAACCGGTCGCTCCACTTCCTTTTTTACCGGGTCTGCAAATTCGCCGGGAATTGTTTACTGATCTACAGTTCAGAATCATCACTGAATCTCTGCTTATTTTACTCTTTTTTGCTTTTACTTACTTAACCGGTCTTTATTCTTTAAAAATTACTTTGATCCCGGTAATAACCCTGGCGCTGGCCGTTATTTTTCGGGAACGTCCGGTCCTGGGACCCATTACAGCCGGCCTGCTGGCTGCCTATACTGTTCCGGGGGCGTATTTACTTACAGGAAACAGCTTCTCTTATAAAATGGTAGTACTGGCGATTGTTCCGTTTTGCTGGTGGACCGGACAGACTGTACTTAAACATTTACAGTTTCTTCGCTATGAGTATCAACGGGACCTGGTTTCATTACCCGTGGCCTACGACACTAAGACTGCTCTCTGGTTCACTCGTATTTTCCACGGCTTTGCTTTTTTATTCTGGCTTGCTTTCAGTCAACTCAGCGGTCGAACGTATTATTATCTTGGTGGGATTTGCTGTTTGGCTCTGGTGGTGTATGTGCGTCATTTGCTGATTACTACCCGCAGTGGACCGGAGTTTTATCGCAATCGTGTTCGGTTGAACGCGCTTTTTGTGGTTGGCTATTTTGTTTTAAATTTATTTGTCTACCTTTATCAAATTTAACCCGGTGTCATCCCCATGGATACCTCAAAAGTAAATGATCTCCAGTTAACGGTTTCCACTGTTAACGGGGATTATAGTGTTTCCACTAACGATTCGCTGGCCCGGGTTTTCTTTAATTTCGGGCTTGACGTGACCACCCGGCGGATATTTCCCTCCAATATCAAGGGGGCGCCCAGCCGCTATATAATCCGGGTCAACGACCGGGGCTTTATGGCACCGGCCGCTGAAACTGACTGGACCCTGCTGTTAATTGAAGAACATGCTTCTGAAATATTAAAAAATATGGTTGAAAACGGGGTTGTTGTGTTTGATCCGGGGACTGATATCGGGGAGAAAATAATTGCCGCCCGGCAAACTGAAGAGACTGCGGATGATCTGTATCGTCCGGACCTTGTCTATTATTCGGTTCCTCTCCGGGAGCTTGCCCGGGATAATTTTTCTAACCGTCGAATGAAAGATATAATGCGCAACGTAATTTACGTTGGAGTGATAACTGAATTGCTGGATATACCGGGTAAAATTGTCCGGGACATCTTCCGCGAAAATTTTGCCGAGAAGGGAGAAGAAGTGGTTAAATGTAACTTGCGTGCCCTGGATATTGGCCGCCGTTATGTGCGCGAGAAACTTTCAATCCGAGATAATTACACTCTCAACCGGCGTTCGCGAGATTTTGAACCCCTGTTTATGAAGGGGAATGATACCACGGCGCTCGGGGCCCTGATGGGTGGCTGTACTTATTCAAGCTGGTATCCGATCACCCCGGCGACTGGTCACGGGGAGAGACTTGAACAGTATTCTCAGCAGTTTCCGCTTATTGTTGAACAGGGAGAAAACGAGGACTCCTGTCTCGGCCGGGCCCTTGGGGCGGCCTGGGCCGGTGCCCGTGCTTCTGTATCAACCAGCGGTCCCGGCCTCTCCAATATGGCTGAATTTGTCGGTTACAGTTCCTTCACCGAGACGCCCGTCGTCATCTTTGATATCCAGCGAGTCGGCCCCTCTACCGGCCTTCCAACTCACACCAAGCAGGGGGATTTGCGCTCGATCCTTCACCTCAGTCACGACGAATCGCCCCGGCTTGTCCTCACTCCCAGTTCCCTGGAACAACTTTACAAATACTCCCGGCTTGCTTTTGACCTTGCCGAACAGTACCAACTGCCTGTTTTTGTAATTTCTGACCTTGAACTCGCCATGTCATATTTCACGGTGGATGAACTTGCTTATCCCGACGAGCCCCTTCAGCGGGGAAAGTTACTCTCCGCCGAGGAAATTGAAAACAGGGAAGAATACAAGCGCTACTCGGATCCCGACAAAGATGGGATCAGCTATCGGACCCTGCCGGGGGCGGGGCCGACCTATATTACCCGCGGCGCCTATCACCGTGAAGACACTACGCTTTCCGAAGCCTCGGAAGATTGCCGGGCGAAAATGGAAAAGCTGTTCAGGAAGATGGAGACTCTGCGGGAGTCCGCTGGTTTACCAGTCCCGGAGATCCGAGGAGAATCAGCAGCTGAACTGGGTTTTATCGCTTTTGGCTCCAGTTACTACGCCCTCCAGGAAGCCCGTCAACAACTAAATAAAAGGGGAATAAACAGCGCTTTCTTTGATTTACCTGCAATTAATCCGCTCCCCCGGGCCGAGTTGCAACAATTTATGGAAGCCCATTCCCCCGTCTTTGTGGTCGAACAGAATTATACCGGGCAGTTAATGTCAATTATTCGCGAAAAGATAGGACACGACTATGATCTCGTCCCCCTCCGTAAATACGACGGTGCTTACTTAACCGCTGATTATATTAGCGAGCAAGTGGAGGCTGAGTTGAACTGATGGCTCCGAACCAGGATCCAGATCACCGGGACTATTCACCGGAAGATTACGAGACTGAAGCGACTGCTGAACTCTGTCCGGGCTGTGGCCACGTCCTGATTACCAGGGCACTGCGTCAGGCTCTGTCTGAGTTGAATCTACCACCCGAGAAAATTAACCTTATCACTGGTATTGGCTGTAGCGGTAAAACTGTTTCTGAAATTAAGTCCAATGGGATTCATACCCTCCACGGTTGTCCGGCTCCCGTGGCTATCGGTTCCGAAATTGCCAACCCTGACCAGGAGCATATTCTGATCAGCGGGGACGGTGATAGCTGGGCAATTGGCACCGGGAAGATGGTTGCCCTCCTGCGCACTAATCTTGATTTGCTTTACATCTGTGCAAACAACGGTACTTATGGATTGACCCGTGGCCAGCTTTCTCCGACGACAAAAATCGACAGTCCGACTCGCCGCGGCGCAGTTACTGATATCCCGCCGGTCGACGGAATTGGAATTGCCATGGTCACCGGTGCCACCTACGTTGCCCGCGGTTTCTCCGCCCGCCAGGATCTGCTCGTTGAACAGATAAAGGGTGGAATCCTGCACGACGGGCTTGCTTATCTTGAGGTCTTCAGCCCCTGTAAGACCTTTAACGACCACGAATCCAGCCACCACAGCTATGAATACGGACAGTCTCACGCCGCTGATTTCCCCCAGCTCTCCGTCACGGATATCGAAGCTGATTATCCCAGCGACGCTGACCTTGATACTTCCTTCACTTACGAGGAATCGGGCCGGGAATTCAGCCTTGAATTTGAGAACATCGACGATATGCCCGAATACGATCCCACTGACCTCAACATGGCACTCAAGGTCTGGGAGGATTACTGGACAGTCCAGATAATTCCCCTCGGCCTCCTCTATATCGACGAGGCCCCAAAAATGCACCACGAGCGTTTTTACGGGGAAGACGATGCTTCTGTGGCTGACCTTGAGCCGGAAGAAATTCGCCCCTCCCGGGAAGATTTTGCTTCCATCCTTGATCGCTTCAAGTAGTTATACCTAAATTGAGCGATTGTTATCGAAGAACACATAACTCTCCGGATTCATTCTCACAGCCATCCAGGCTGCTCTGAGGTATGTATTCCTCATTGCGGACTCTTCCTGAGTCCTGAGGAATACTGAGACCCGCTCCGGGGAGGGGTCGT
>CAZVWJ010000077.1:0-9085 GCA_964631325.1 uncultured bacterium
GGCGTCCCTCCGGGCGATTAATTCACGACGGATGAGCTGTCGTGAATTAATCGGGCTAGAAAATATCCGCTTCGTCCAGGTTCTCACACGTATAGCTACTTTTCAGGTAGGTGTTCAGTTTATCGACGTCCGCCTGAAACTGCTCCTGTTTTTTCAGTTCTTCCCGCAGTAATTGTGAGATAAAGGGATAGTCCTCAATTAGCTTCCGGTTCAGGTAATAATGGTTCCACTGTGCCTCTTTTTCACTGTAGATAAGACCAGTTTGTTTCAGTTTGTTCAAATGGCGGGAAGCGGTTGACTGGTTGAGGTCCAGGATATTTCTGATCTCACAGACACATAGCTCTTTTTCGTTTAACAAATTCAGGATTCTGAGTCTGGTTTCCTGGGCCAGGACTTTCATTATCGAAAGCAGATCATCCATCCCTGATCACCTTTCCGAAAATTAGCCACAGAATTGTCTGGTAAATATTTATGATAACACATACTCTTGAAACATTTGAAAGGCAACAAACTTGCTCTTGTAGTTTTTCATAATTTGATTCGGTACCGCCCCGCTCACTCAGGCCGAAGCCGCTTGCTCCTCCGCGGTCGAAAACCAGTGGCGGGTCTGATTGGCGAACCAGACCAGGGCAAGCATCAGCGGCACTTCAATCAGGACACCGACAACTGTGGCCAGGGCCGCGGCCGAGCCCATGCCAAACAGGGTGATCGCGGTGGCCACTGCCAGCTCAAAGAAATTGCTGGCCCCGATCATTGAAGCCGGGGCGGCCACCGAGTGGCGGACGTTCCAGAGCTTACACCAGCCATAGGCAAGCGCAAAGATAAAGATTGTCTGAATGGAGAGCGGGATTGCGATGAAGAGGATGTGCAGGGGATACTGAAAGATATACTCCCCCTGAAAAGAAAACAACAGCACCAGAGTCAACAAAAGTCCGGTGATTGTTACCGGCTGAAGCGCGGGTAAAAATTGTTCCTCAAACCAGGTTTTTCCCTTTGTGCTAATCAATGTTTCCCGGGAAGAATAACCGGCTGCAAGGGGAATTACAATGTAGAGGATAACCGAGAGCAGCAGCGTATTCCAGGGGACCTGGATCCCGCCCAGCCCCAGTAAAAATGTAACCAGCGGGGCGTAGGCAAAAAGTAAAACTAGGTCGTTTATCGCAACCTGGACGAGCGTGTAGCCGGCGTTGCCGTCGGTGAGGTAGCTCCAGACGAAGACCATGGCTGTACAGGGAGCCGAACCCAGCAGAACTGCTCCGGCTACGTATTCCATTCCTAATTCGGTTGGAATGAACGGTTCAAATATGTAACGTAGAAAAATCGTGGCAAAGAAAAACATGGTAAACGGTTTAATCAGCCAGTTGGCGGCCAGAGTGACAACTAACCCCTTGGGTTGCTTGCCGGCGTTGACGATACTGTCGAAATCAACCTCAACCATCATCGGATAAATCATAAACCAGATTAACACGGCGACCGGGATATTGACCTGATAAAACGTAAATTTTTCCAGGGTATTGGGAACAATCGGCAAAAGCTGGCCGACAGCAATACCCAGCAGAATACAGGCACCCACCCAGACGGACAGGTAACGCTCAAAACAGGACATCCCTTCCTCGGGATTACATTTCTCGGCCTGCGCATTCTCACTCATCCGTATAACCTCCAATCAATAGGTGAATAAAATGCTTCCAACTACAACTACTTACCCAGGTAACGTTCTTTATAAGGTTTGTCTTTGCCCACGACTGTTTATATCGGGATTAACCCTGAACTGTAAATTATTGTATCATGATAAACGCATATAATAAAAATAAAAAAACCTGAGATTTGCCCGGGTTGAACACAGTTCTTTATCTCTAAACTATCTGTCTGTGTACTTGGAATCCATCGATCTTTGAATTATTGATTGCCGGGTCAAGCCCGGCAATGACAGTCCGTTAGAAAGTTCTGAGTGTGTAAAGGTAGAGGGGATTTATTTAAGGGGTTGCCCCCATTTGTTCCGGAAGATGATTTTAGAGAGGGGTTTGCGGCCGCCAAATTTGCCTTTATGGCCGGGGTAACCGAGGGGAGTGAGGACAACAATTTTATATTCTTCGGGGACCTCCAGAAGGTCGCGGACTGCTGATTCATCAAAATTGGCAATCCAACAGGTTCCCAGGCCTTCGGCGTGGGCGGCGAGAGTTAGATGGTCCATGAAAATGGCGGCGTCGACGGCAAAAGAAGTCATATATTCCCCGTGTTGCTGGTAACATTTTTTCGTGCTGGAGCAGATAACTACAGAATACGGGGCTTCGGCCAGAAATTTTTGATTGCCCGCTGCTTCGACCAGTTTATCCTGTAAGTTGTTCTCGTTGACGAGAATGATTTTCCAGGGTTGGACGTTTTTAGCAGAAGGAGCGAGGTGAGCCATCTCCAGGACCCGGTTTAATTTCTCCGGCTCAACTGGTTTATTCTTGTATTTACGAATACTACGACGTTCTTTGATTGCTTCATACAAATCCATTTGTATCACCTGTGATTTTTAAAAAGGATGAGAGCGAAAAATCACGACCGATTTAGAAATCTCTTTACACTGCCTTCTGAATATTGTGTTGCGTTTCCACTGAGGAGTAACAATCAGCAATTTACTGTTCTAATTTTTTATTTTGGGATAGTATTTCGGTCAGCAGAGTTTTAACCAGTTTGCTTCCCTTAAGATAGTTTTTCACTATAGTGCTCATTTCTGTGTTTCTTCCCTGGGCATTTTCGTAAAAAGTCACTGGAGCGAGAAAATCGGTCCATTTGTTCTGGGAGACTTTTTCGCCGAGTTCACGGATATTTTGATTGGGCCGACTACCGGCTTCGGATAATTTTACTGCCTGATTGTATTGTTCCAGGAGCTGAAGCCACTCGTTTAATTCCTCAATTTTTTCTTCGATCAGTTCTATTTCATGTTTGCCGGGCGGGCCGAGCCAGTCCCTAATTTCTTCCGGTTTGGCTGTGGCCGATGGAAAGTCCCAGTCCCGGTTGACAGCAGAGCAGAGATTTTCCCAGGCTAATTCCAGCACAGTTTGCAGGTAATCTTTTCCTCTTCGCTTTCTAGCCGGGTATTTTTCCCGGAGGAATTCGTTTGGTCGCTGATCTCCGGTCCAGGAGCTGGTGAACCCGGGGGGGAGTTCAGGGAAAGAGTTTTTCCCGAGGACAAATCCGGCGGCCCGAATCACCTGGTCGGGGATCAGTTTTTGGGCCCAGGTGGAGTGTTCAGCGCCGGAAAGCACAAGATTTTTGGCCGAGTAGCCGCCCACCCAGCGTGGCCCGGTAATAGTCAGTGAAGGGCAATTAACGGCGGCAGCGAGATGGACGGTAGCCGTATCCGGCCCGATTAAGAGCCGGGACTTATTTAAAATAGCAGCGCTGAATTTTAAATCACCGGCCGCGGTAAAGTCAGCCAGGGGGAGTGATGTTTGAGCTTTTATCCAGTTATGGCGCTCAACGTCTTCCGGGCCGCCGATAAGCGCCACCGGGAGTTTAAAACGGTCGTTTAATTTTTCGATAACGGTGGGCCACTGTTCTTTTTTGTAGCGCCGTCTTTCCCATTTAGAACCGGTATGCACGACAATAAAATCAGAGTCGAGTCCGGCCTCTTCAAGGACCTTGGTGGCCTTCGCTTCAGCCTGTTCTGTCAGGGCGATATCCAGTGAATGTTCGACTCGACCCAGGCCCAGCCGGCGACCCAGTTTGCCGGGAGAAAAGAGTCGTTCGGAAAGATCCCCCGGGGGAGTGAGAAAATTATTTTCTGAAACTGAACTGAACCACCGGTAAAAGTAGATGTTGGCGTTGAGCACCGGCTGATGCTGTTGATTAAAGTGCAGTCCAAGAATATCAGGTTGCCCTCCGGCGAGTGTAGCATACCAGGCCGACCGAGCACAGAGGTGCGGATTTAAGACGAGGTCAAACTCGGCGTCGGCAATTTTTTCACAGAATTCATTTATTTCCGACCCTGGTTCCTCCTCTTCCAGCCAGCGGTGGCGGTGGGCAACAAGTAGTTTGTCCGGCACTCCGTTTTCCAGGATGGAGGTTGCGTCAGCCTCGACAATATAGCTGATGTGGGCGTCGGGATTCTGGCGGCGCAGTTCCCGGAGGGCGGGGGTAATGCAGAGGACGTCACCAATCGAGGAGGGTTGGATAACGAGAATTTTGTCGGTTTTCTCCGGTGCCCGCACCGGTGTCAGATTGATGGAAGGATAATCCTCGTAAGTATGAACGGCCTGGTGATATTCCACCCGCTCAATAATTTTGGGAGTAATTTTCATAATTAATTATATTTTTCAATTTTGCTGATCATCAGTGACCCCGCCGGCTTCGGTTAATTCTTGGGATTTGCGGTAGACTGTGCCTTTAAAAGAAGCAACGAGTTCGCCGGCTTCAGTGGTGATTTCAGTTCGATATGTAGCCAGCTTGGGATGGCGGTTAATTTCCGTGCAGTGAGCCGTGAGTGTTCCCTCGTTTACTGTTTTGAAGTAAGAGATGCTGGATTCAATCCCCAGGGCAACACTGCCGTAGGAGTTAGAAGCAGCGGCAAAAGCGAGATCGGCGAGGGTAAAGAGAGCGCCCCCGTGGACGGACTCGGCGCTGTTCAAATGTTCAGGAGTAATCTCCAGTTGAGCTTTGGCTTCCCCGGGTTGAACTTCCAGCAACTGGACGCCGGTGAGGGTGGCGAATCTGTCATTTGTTTGAATAATTTGTTTAATTTTATCCGTTGAGGAGGAAGCCACTGTCTTCAATCCTGTCAGGAGACATTTTCCGCCAGCTTCAGACCGGCCTCAAAGATTTCCAGATTTTTAGCTTGAATCCCGTCTTTTTTATCGGCAAAGTGAGAAGTAATAGCGGAGCGGATTGCCGCCCGGGGAAGCCCGATAAAGGGAGTTGCGGCACCGAGGGTGGCAGTATTAGCCCCCGGACGTAATTTGTGATCAGTGGCAATTTGTTGGGCGTTGACCAGCAGTTTCCGGGGGAGCTGATCGAGCCTTGAATAGATTTTTTCTGGCGGAGGATAATCGGGGATATTTTCTACCGGCTTCCGGCTGGTGATCAGCCAGCCCTCTTTGGCCAGCCAGGGGAGGTAACGAAGCGCTTCCAGTGTCTCAAGCGAAATAATAATATCGGCTCGCCCGCGGGGAATCAGGTCAGAAGCAATTTTTCCGTCAGAAAGTCGCAGGTGAGAGACTACGGCCCCGCCACGCTGGGCCATTCCGTGGACCTCTGATTGTTTGAGGTGGAGGTTTTCGGCCAGAGCCGCTGACCCGAGGATAGTGGAGAGGGTTAAAATCCCCTGGCCACCGACCCCGGCAAGAATTATATCAGTTTTCATTAGTCGATTCCTCTGTCAGGAGATTCATATTTGCACACAGGCCCGGCGGGTGATCAGCACCGAGACGCCGTCGTAGTTGATTTCCTGTTCCAGGATTTTCGTATTTTTTGATTTTTCCGGTTGGACTGGTTTTAAAACGTGGAGATGGTCCGGCTCGACGCCGATACCCTCGCAAATTTCTTCCAGTCCGGCTGAGGCGAGAGAATCCTGCCCCCCGGTCATCGCCGTGGTAGAGTTGTCGAGAATTAACACGGTGATAGGGGATGATTCGTAGACGGCGTCAAGCAGACCGGTCATTCCCGAGTGAGTGAAAGTTGAGTCACCGATAACGGCGAGGGAGGGATGGAGTCCGGCGTCACTTGCCCCCTTTGCCATGGTGATTGAAGCTCCCATGTCGACGCAGGAGTGAATTGTTTCATAGGGCGGCAAAAAGCCCAGGGTATAGCAGCCAATATCTGAAAAAGCACGCGCATTTTCCTCATTTTCCAGAATTTCCTTTAGAAATTCAAAGGTATCGGCGTGTGGACAGCCGGGGCAGAGACGTGGTGGCCGGGCGGGTAGATCGTCGGGCGCGGGCTGGCCGGAAGTTTCTTCAAGTCCCAGTGCGGAGGCAACCAGGTCCGGGTTGAGTTCGCCGGCCCGGGGTAGGGTTCCGTCCAGCCGCCCCTCAACTTTTAGGTCTCCTTCGGCCCGGTCCCGGAGAAATTCTTCAATAAAGGGCTGGCCGTCCTCGAGGACAAGAACTTTTTTGAGTCCCTCGATAAATTCGGTTATTTTTTCCCGGGGCAGGGGATAGTGGCTAATTTTAAGACAGTCGGCAGAAATGTCGTTTTCCTGTTTACATTCCTGGAGGTAATTGTAGGTAATTCCGGCCGTAATTATCCCCCGGTTATTTCCGGGGGCACTTTCTGCCCGGTTAAACCGGGAGGTTTCAGCGGCCTGAGAAAGCTTATCTTTTTTATCGAGGAGATTCTGATAATTTTTTCTGGCGTTGAGGGGGATAAGAGTATACTGGCTGTGATCCTGGTGAGGGGCGAAATCATTTTCTGCTTCGGGGTCACCTATTTCAACGTCGGCCCGGGAGTGAGCCAGCCGGGTAACCAGCCGGAGGAGGACGGGAATGGAGTGGGTTTCGGAGAAGGAAAAGGCAGTTCGGGTGAGGTGATAGGCTTCCTGTTGATTAGCGGGTTCCAGGACGGGGACACTGGCGAATTTACCGTAATAGCGGCTATCCTGTTCATTCTGGCTGGAGTGCATGGAGGGGTCGTCAGCTACCGCCAAAACCAGGCCTCCTTTAACTCCGGTGATAGCGGTATTAACAAAAGGATCGGCGGCAACGTTGAGACCGACGTGTTTCATACTGACCAGGACCCGTTTATTGCAGTAAGCCATTCCGAGAGCGGCTTCCAGGGCTGTTTTTTCGTTACTGCTCCACTGCCGGTGTAAATTTTCTTCTTCGGCCCGGGGAGAAGCCTGGATGTATTCCATAATTTCGGTTGAGGGGGTGCCGGGGTAAGAATAGGCGCCGGAGATACCGGCATCCAGAGCCCCCTGGGCTACAGCCTCATCTCCGAGAAGTAGCTTGGTTTGACTCATTTAAAATAAATCACCGGGTAGCAGGAATATTCAGGTAATAGCAGACGGAAGCAGGGATTAAAGGGAGAGGACTTTTTCGTTGGAAAGGATATTAAAACCGCCTGTTTTCAGGGCGCTGGCTGCCCTCTCGATCTCTTCAAAACGAAAGACCATTACTGCTTCGTCCGTGGCTTTTTCCACAAAGGCATACATGTACTCGACGTTGATATTTTCCCTATCCAGGCTGGCCAGAACTTTAGCCAGACCGCCGGGTTTATCCGGGACTTCGACTGCAATAACGTCTGTGACGGAAAAGGTGAAATTAGCTTCAGAGAGAATATCCCGGGCTTTATCCGGTTGATCGACGATCAGTCGAAGGATACCAAAATCGCTGGTGTCAGCAAGTGAAAGGGCCCGGATATTGATTCCGGCTTCGCCCAGTTTGCTGGTCACGTTATTCAGTCTCCCGGCCCTGTTTTCCAGGAAAACACTGATTTGTTGGACTTGCATTATTTTTCCACCTGTTTATTTGCGTTTGTCAATAACGCGTTGAGATTTACCCTGGTGTCGCTTAAGTGTCTTTGGTTCAACCAGGGTGATTTTGGCCCGCAGGTTGAGGGTATTGTTAATTTCATAGGCAATTTTTTTCTTGAGTTGTTCCAGTTGTTTAATTTCATCGGAAAAGATTGCCTGGTTAACTTCGACCTGGATTTCCAGCTCATCCATCGTCTCTTCCCGATCGACAATTAACTGGTAGTGGGGTTCGGTTTCTTCAATATCAAGCAAAACACTCTCAATCTGGGAGGGGAAAACGTTAACCCCGCGGATGATGAGCATATCGTCAGTGCGGCCACTGACCCGCTGCATCCTGGCCATAGTGCGGCCACAACTGCAGGGTTCTCGGTGAAGCGAGGTTATATCCCGGGTTCGATAGCGAATCAGGGGAAGAGTTTGCTTGGTGAAGCAGGTAATAACCAGCTCGCCCTTTTCTCCCTCCGGGACCGGTTCGCCGGACTCCGGATCCACGATTTCCGGGTAGAAATGGTCTTCGAAGACGTGCAGGCCATTGTGGGCAAGGCATTCGCTGGAAACACCGGGGCCGATAATTTCACTGAGGCCGTAAATATCAAGGGCATCTATTCCTAACTTATTTTCAATTGATTCCCGCATGCTGTCTGACCATGGTTCAGCCCCCAGGAAGCCGGCTTTCAGGGGAAGGGAATGAAAATCCATTCCCCGTTCCTTCCCTGCCTCCAGAAGCTGTAGAGCATAGGTGGGGGTACAGCAGAGAAGAGTGGAGCCAAAATCCTGCATAAGCTGGAGCTGGCGCTTGGTGTTGCCACTGGACATTGGAATAACCGTGGCCCCTAATTTTTCGCCGCCATAGTGCATTCCCAGGCCGCCCGTAAAGAGGCCATAACCGTAAGAAACCTGGAGAATATCCTCGGCCGAACCGCCCCCGCAGACCAGGGTGCGCGCGGCAGTGGTGGCCCACAGGTCGATGTCCTGTTCGGTGTAGCCCACTACGGTTGGTTGGCCGGTGGTTCCCGAGGAGGCATGAACCCGGACCACTTCGTCGAGGTCTGTGGCGAACATGCCAAACGGATAGTTATCCCGGAAATCATCTTTTTCGGTCAGGGGAAGACGGGTGATGTCTTCAATTGAATCAATAGAATCAGGCCCCACCCCGTGATCATCCAGTTTTTCTTTGTAAAATGGAACGTTTTCGTAGACGTATTTAACCAGTTGTTGCAATCTTTCTCCCTGGAGTTCACGAAGCCGGGAGCGGTCCATTGTTTCCAGTTCGGGTTCAAAATATTCCATAAATATTAATCCCATTTTGAAAGATGGTAAATTTTTAGTCTGACCTAAATTGAGCAATTCTATGGTGAGACTGCAAGATATCACCTGTTTCTATCATTCTCGCAATTAGCCATTGAGGCTGTCTCAACTACGGTGATAGATAAGGTCAATGTTATTCTGGCCAAAAGCCGTACATTGAATACGTCACCGGGGACTCCCCGGTCGTGTCGTCTTCGAGGTATACAGCCCCTGGACCGCCTCCTGCGGCCCAATACAGGGCTGTATAAATCCAGAAACAGGATATCTTACATCCTCACCATAGTGGTGAAGAGAAGAACATATTGCTCTCCGGTGGAT
>CAZVWJ010000078.1:0-9064 GCA_964631325.1 uncultured bacterium
GAACATATTGCTCTCCGGTGGATTTTTGTATTCCTCAGGACTCAGGAAGAGTCCGCAATGAGGAATACATACCTCAGAGCAGCCTGGATGGCTGTGAGAATGAATCCGGAGAGTTATGTGTTCTTCGATAACAATCGCTCAATTTAGGTTAAAGTAAACGTTCTACTTCTACCGCAAATCCCGTTGCCGGCATGTCAGCCCCGTAAGCTTGGTATAAACCGTCATAACGGCCGCCGCCAACTACGGGTTGGCCGGTGCCGGGTACAAGCGCTTCAAATACTATCCCCGTATAATAATCAAGTTCCCGGACTACGGCCAGGTCAACACTGATCCGGCCGGCGTATCCAGCCTCTTTAAGTTCTTCATACAACCGGTATAAATGATCAAGTGACTGCTCAGTCTGTTGAGAGTGTTTTTTTAATTTTTCGGCGCGGTCGAATACCTCCTTGCCACCGTATAATCCGGGTAATTCGGCCAGCAATTCTTTTCTCTCGGCCGACAGTTCAGTACTGGCTAATAATTTTTTCAAACCGCTTTCATTTTTTCGGTGAATTAGTTTCCAGAGTTGTTGTTGCTCATCGGGAGGCAGAGAAATTTCCTCCACCAGTCCCTGGTAAACTCCCACGTCCCCCAGGTCCACAACAAATTTTTCTATATTAGTCTGGGCCAGCAGTTCAAACATGAACAACAACAGGGCTCTATCCGCTTCGAAACGGTCCTCGCTCAATATTTCTGCCCCAAATTGCTGAAATTCACGCATTTCACCGCGGCGCAATTCAAAGTCACGAAAATTGCGGCAGCTATAACAATACCGGCCGGCTAATTCCTCCGAACCAAGACGGCCCGATAAAATTTTAGCCACCTGGGCGGTGGCATCGGGGCGGAGGGCCAACTGCTCGCCTTCCCCATCGTGAAATTGATAGGTCCGAGCGGCCAGTTTTTCACTCACCCCGCGCGTGATAGAATCATAGTAATCCAGCGAAGGCAGATCCAGCTCGGCAAAATCCCATTCCCGGGCCAGTTCAAACATTTTATTAATAAATTCCCGCTTCCGCCGGCTATCCTCCGGTAAATAGGCTCGAACCCCGGGAGGCAACAGAGTTAACTCCCGCTCTATCTTATCCATCCAATTAACCTCCGATTCAAGTCACTAATTTCTCTCCAATCACATAATCCCCCGCTACTCAAACTTCAAAATAACTCTTCCCCCTCACCTCAATCCTCTCCCACCAGGGGAGAGGAGATAGGTGAATAGTTACTAATTATGTAAATGCTATGTTTTCCACTGCTGTCTGAGCCTCGCTGAGAATTGCTCCGTTTTCAAGGTCAAAATCCTGTCTGCGAAGTCCTAATTCAAGGGCAGCCAGTCCATTTAATAGATCAAAATAATCAATAAACCCGAGATGACCGATCCGCAGGATACGGCCGGCCAGCTCCTGCTGGCCCCCGGGGATATATAGTTTACAATTTTCAAGAATAAATTCACGTAATTTTTCTCCGTCCACCGAGGGCGGCACACTAACCGCGGTCCCGGACACTGCCGGTTGGACCGGGAAAATTTCCAGACCCGCTTCGGTCACTGCCCGGCGACAGACCCGGGCCAGGTTGCGGTGGCGCTCAAAAACATTCTCCAGACCTTCCTCAAACATTTTGCGAAGTGAACTACGAAGCGCCCGGAGCAGACTCATTGGTGGCGTCCACGGAGTCTGAAAATCTTTCCGCAATCTTTCAACAGCCAGCGTGAGGTCAAAATAACGATCCGGGGGTTCTATCGCCCGGGCTCGATTTTCGGCCGCCGGACTAACTGCAAGCACGGCCAGCCCCGGCGGGGCCATCAATCCTTTCTGGGCTCCCCCGACTACCAGATCAATCCCATGTTCAGCAGGATAGAAAGGCTCAGCACCAAGACCACTAATCGCATCAACAACCACGATTATATCATTTTGGGAGAGTAAAGGAGAGAGCTCTTCGAGCGGATGACGAACCAGGGTCGAAGTTTCTACCAGGGTAAGAAAAGCAACTTCGATCCCGGGATTTTGTTTGATTATTTCTTTGATTTGCCCCGGTTTTACAGACTGGCCTCTTTGGACTTCACAGCGAACGACTTCACAGCCAAGCTGCTCCAGAATTTCACACCACCGCCGGCCAAATTTCCCGCTGTCGACGGCCAACACCCGGGTCCCCGGCTCAACCAGGTTCTGGGCGGCCATCTGCATACCCCCGCTACCACTGGACGCAACCGAAATAACCGGCCAGTTTACATCCAATAATTTTTGCAGTTTTTCCTCAACATCACGGATAACCCCGGCAAACTCTTCAGTCCGGTGGTAAACCTGGCTTTCTGCTCCGGCAAGACGAGTTCCTTCGGGAAGGGGAGTGGGGCCGGGGGCGAGTATTCGATCCTTTAACCACATTCTAATACCTCAAAAGGGATTTTATCCCCCTGTATTGCCCTTCTCCAAAGAAGACAAGCCGGCCACGATACTGGAATTGATTCAGGCGCTTTCTTTCTCTTCCTGTTCCCCGGAATAGACGCGTATGGGCTTTTCTTCGCCGTGCACCGCTTCAGCAGTAATTACACATTCCTCCACTTCGTCATCATCCGGGATTTCATACATTACGTCAAGCATTACCTCTTCCATAATAGACCGCAGAGCCCGGGCCCCGGTATCACTGTCCATCGCCTTTTCAGCGACCTCCGGCAGAGCCTCGGGAGTAAACTTAAGATTTACATCTTCAATTTCGAACATTTTTCGGTACTGATCCACAAGGGAATTTTTAGGTTCCTGAAGGATCCGAACCAACTTTTCCTTATCCAGCTTATCCAGGGTAGCAGTGACCGGAATGCGGCCGGCAAGTTCAGGAATGAAGCCGTATTCTAGCAGATCTTCTGGTTCCAATTCCTGGAGGATTTCAGAGCGATCTTTTTCATCCAGGTTAGACATCTCCGAGCCAAATCCAACTACGTTATTATTCAACCGGCGCTCGATTACATCTTCCAGTCCTACAAAAGCACCGCCACAAATGAACAAGATATTGGTGGTATCCAGTTGAATGTACTCCTGGTGGGGATGTTTGCGACCACTCTGTGGCGGAACGTCCGCAACAGTTCCCTCAATTATTTTTAGCAAAGCCTGTTGAACTCCTTCTCCACTGACATCACGGGTAATGGAAGGATTATCCGCTTTACGAGCTATTTTATCAATCTCGTCGATGTAAATAATTCCTTTTTCTGCTTCCTGGAAATCAAAATCCGCGTCCTGAATCAACCGCAGGAGAATATTTTCCACGTCCTCCCCGACGTATCCGGCTTCGGTAAGAGCGGTAGAATCAACGATACAGAAGGGGACTTCCAAGATATCAGCAAGGGTCTGGGCAAGGAGAGTTTTTCCACAGCCGGTCGGACCGATCAACAGGATGTTACTCTTTTCAATCTCCGTGTTGTCCCGCTCCCTGAGTGGCGAATAAATCCGTTTATAATGGTTGTAAACTGCCACAGAGATGATTTTCTTGGCCCGGTCCTGACCAATCACGTATTCATCCAGATGGTCAAATATCTGCGCCGGCGTAGGCAGAGTGAATTCCCCGTCCTCAGCTTCATCCGGTAAATCTTCGGAAACAATTTCATTACAAACTTCTATACATTCGTCACAGATATATACACTCGGCCCGGCAACCAGTCTCTTAACTTCCTCCTGTTCTTTTCCACAAAAAGAACAACGTAAATCCTTGTCTTCGTCACCGTATTCGAACATATTTACTCTCCTTTAATATTAAAAGTGTCTGACACGCGATTACAACTTTCCCCATTTTTAAGTTTGCTACATTAGTGAGCTAATTTCAAACCATAATTTAAATCGAGCCGACAGGTAGTTACTCCCCGGACTCAGCTTTCACTTTTTCCTCAACGTCACTCCGCGATTCGAGAATTTCATCAATTAATCCGTAATCCAGAGCTTCTTCAGCCCCCATAAAGTAATCCCGGTCCACGTCTTCCTTAATTGTCTCCTCGTCTTTACCTGTGTGGTTGGCAAGGATATTAATCACTTTATCTTTAATCCGCAATAGCTCTTCCGTCCGAATTTCAACGTCAGAAGCCTGCCCTTCAGCTCCGCCGAGTGGTTGATGAACCATGAAACGGGAATTAGGCAGGGCATACCGGTGATCTTCCGTCCCGGCTGCCACAAGCAAGGCACCCATGCTGGCTCCCTGACCCACACAGATAGTATTAACGGTGGGTTTAACGTATTGAATCGTATCATAGATAGCCAACCCCGCCGTCACCTCACCTCCGGGGCTGTTTACATAAACAAAAATATCCCGTTCGGGATTATCCGCTTCCAGAAATAGCAACTGAGCGATCACAGAATTAGCTTTTTCCGACTGCACCGGACCACCAATAAATACAATGCGGTCCTTAAGCAACCGGCTGTAGATGTCATAAGATCTTTCCCCCTGGGGCGTCTGTTCAACAACAAATGGTACAGGCATTAATAGTCACTCCTAAAATTATGTAATAATCGTGGGCTCCTCATCATCCTCTTCAGAGTCCTCTTCTATCTTAATTTCGGCTTGATCGATCAAGTAGTCAAGTACCTTCTCGTCTCGACGCTGATAACGCAAATTAGTCAGCATTGATTCATTGTCGTTTTGCTCTAAAAATTCATCAACAGAAAGGCTCGCATCCATCCCTTCCAGCCAGCTTTCCAGGTAATCCTCAAATTCTTCCTCAGAGACTTCAATCTCTTCTTCGTCGGCAATAGCCTGAAAAATGAGCGTCAATTTTATTCGCCGCTCAGCTTCCGGTTCTACTTCTTCTAACAGATCTTCCTTTTTTTGTCCTCTTTCCTGCAAATAATTATCCAGAGATTGTCCCTGCGTCTGAAGCCGCTGTTCAAAATTTTCCAGGATATGCTCTTTTTCGTTTTCAAGCATTCCCTTCGGAATCTCAAGTTTAACCTCTTCGATAAGGTGATTGTAAACCTGGTTGGCCAGAGTCTGTTTACGGTTATCCTCGGCAACCTCGACCAGGTTATCACGAATTTTATTGCGAAGCTCATCCAGGGAATCAACTCCCCGTTCCTCCAGGAATTCCTCGTCGTCAAGCTCCTGAGCCTGTTCTTCCTGAATCTCCCGAACTTCCACGTCAAACCATACTGCCTCGCCGGCCAAATTGTCATCAATAAAGTCTTCGGGAAAAGTTGCTTTAATCCGTTTTTGTTCGCCTATCTGGGCTCCTATCAGCCCCTCCTCCACTTCCGGCAAAAACGTTTCACTTCCGATTTCAAACACTGAGCCCTCTTCTCCGGTCCCCGGCAGTGGATTGTTGTTCTCATCATAGCCCTGGAGGTTAACCTTGACAAAGTCCCCTTCCTGGACAGGCCGGGTAATTGGAATTGGTTCCAGCGAGCCTCCTTTTGAGCGAAGCTCTTCCATCTGTTCCTCTACGTCTTCTTCGGAAACCGACCAGTCCTGGCTCTCCAGCTCCATCCCCAGGTAATCATCCGGATCTACGTCAACTTCCGGCCGGACTTCGACTTCCGCTTTTACGTAAAACTCCTCATCAATTTCAAAGTCTTTTACCTGCGGCCGGGCAACCGGATTTAGTTTTCCCTGCCGGTAAGCCTTTCGACAGGCGACAGGCAACAGTTTTTCTGCCATGGTTTGCTGAAGCTGAGGTTTGTACTTATTTTCTATCATTCCGGCGGGCACATTTCCCTGGCGGAACCCCGGTTCTTCAACCTCTTCCTGCAGTTCATCAATGGCCGCCTCACGAGCTTCTTCCACCCGGCCGGGCGGCACCGTTATTTCAAATTCAACCTTACTCTCTTCCAGGTCTTCGACGTTCAACTCCCAATCTTCTTCACTCAATTTACTTCTCCTCCTCAATTTAATTTCTGTATGTAGAACAAAATTCAGGTAAAATTATTCCATGGATTCAAAAAATCCCGATTAATTTTCCGGGATGATTAACAATCGGAGGGACCCAGTTAACACGCTTCCCACCAGTTTCTCGGAGCGGTATGCGAGGGGCGGGACTCGAACCCGCACGCCAAAAGGCACAGGATCCTAAATCCTGCGCGTCTGCCAATTCCGCCACCCTCGCCTCAAAAAGTCTTATAATCGTACATTTTTTTCTCTAAAAATCAAGCTTGTCGCATTTTCTAACAGGACGGGATTAATCTTCATCCAGGGTTAAAATCGAGAGGAAAGCCTCCTGGGGGACGTCCACTTCACCCATCTGCTTCATTCTTTTCTTGCCTTTTTTCTGTTCTTCGAGTAATTTCCTCTTCCTGGTCACGTCCCCACCGTAGCACTTGGCCGTAACGTCTTTACGCCGGGCCGGTTTTGTTTCCCGGGCCAGCACACGGCTGCCAATTGCCGCCTGGATCGGCACTTCAAACTGGTGCCGGGGCAATTGTTCCTTTAATTTTTTAACCAGCTTTCTGCCCAGTTCATAAGCCTTGCCCCGATGAACAATAAAGGCCAGGGGTTCCACCGGCTCCTTGTTTAACCTGATCTGCAGTTTAACCAGGTCCGCCGACCGATATTCCAGAAATTCATAATCCATCGAGCCATAACCCCGGGTAGCAGATTTAAGTGCATCAAAAAAGTCCACGACAATTTCTGCCAGGGGTATTTCATATTCCAACCTGACCATAGATTCATCGACGTATTCCATTGTATTAAATTCCGCACGCCGGTCCTCGCAGAGCTTCATCACGTTACCAATGTAATCGTCCGGTGTGTAACAGTTAAGTTCTACTATCGGTTCCCGAATTTCCTCGTATTTAGTTGGTTCCGGTAATTCTCCCACGTAAGAAACCTCGCGGAGTTCTCCATCCGTCATCTTTACCCGGTATAAAACGTTAGGCGCAGTAACCAGGAGGTTGATTTCAAACTCCCGTTCCAACCGTTCCCGGACTATTTCCATGTGCAACAGTCCCAGAAAACCACATTTAAAGCCAAATCCCAGTGAGTTAGAAACAGCCGGTTCAAACTCAAACGCGGAGTCATTTAAGGCTAATTTCTTCAGACTCTCTCGCATTTCCTCGTATCTGTCCCCCTCCATGGGATAAAATCCACAGTAAACCATTGGCTTGACTTCTTTATATCCCGGCAACATTTCGGCTTCGTCCAGGGGATTTTCCTTTCCGGTAACCGTATCTCCAATCTTGACCTGACCGACTGACTTGATCCCGGCCAAGAAATAACCAACTCCCCCGGCCTGCAATTTTTCCACTGGCTCCATGTCCGGGTTAAAAACTCCCACTTCCGAAACTTCAAAACTACGCTCATTCTGCATGAATAAAACTTCGTCACCTGGTTTTAGTTCACCCTGAAAAAGCCGGGTGTAAACCACTGCTCCTTCGTATGAATTGTAATGCGAATCAAAAATCAGTCCTTTTAATTTGCGGTCCACTTCAGCCGTCGGCGGGGGTATTTTGTCAACTACTCCAGCCAGTAATTCATCCACGCCGGTCCCCTCCTTGGCGCTGACCAAATACATCTCGTCTTCCTCAAAACCCCGGTCCAGCAGTTGTATTTTTGTCCGATCGACCCGTGCGTTATCAAGGTCGATTTTATTAACCACCGGAATAATTTTCAGGCCCACTTTACGAGCCTGGTAAAGATTCAACAGGGTCTGAGCCTGCACCCCCTGTACGGCATCGACAAGCAGCAAGGCCCCCTCACAAGCCGTCAGGGAGCGGCTAACCTCGTAGGTAAAATCAACGTGGCCCGGGGTATCAATAAGATTAAACTGATACTCTTCGCCGGCAGAATCCTCGTAGTTCATCCGGACGGCCTGAGCCTTGATGGTAATCCCCTTTTCACGCTCCAGGTCCATCTGATCAAGCATCTGTTCCTGAAATTCACGTTTGGAGATAGTTCCGGTTCGCTCCAGAATCCTGTCGGCCAGAGTGGATTTGCCATGATCGATATGAGCAATAATACAAAAATTTCGGATATAAAAAGGATTAGTCATCGTTCAATTAGCCTCCACACACTGTTCAAATTGTCTTTGTAATTCTACTCCACCGGCAAACGCCGGTTCTTCAAGTTCAGCCTGTAGAAGCGGCGTTGATGTGGTTCTGTTTGCAAATAGATGGTGGTCCCGACCCGCTTTGATGCCAGGCAGAAGTAAATCAAGATCCCGGGACAGACCACCGGAAAAAATTATTGCCTCCGGTTCCAGGAGGTTAATTAGCTGGGCAATCCCCCGGCCCAGGTAATTTGCAGTCCTTTCCACGGCCCGGGCTGCAGCTTCTTCCTCTTTTATTTCGGCACAAATTTCCTTGGCTGTCTTATCTTTCCCGGTTGTCTCCCGGTAATAATCCTCGAGGGCGCTGGCAGAGGCATAGTTCTCCAGGCACCCCCTGTCTCCACAGCCACACTTTTTACCGTCAGGCTCAATTATAAGATGACCCATTTCTCCGGCTGCCCCCGTAGCTCCCCGGTAAATCTTGTTCTCAATTATGATTCCCGAACCGACGCCTGTTCCCAGGGTCAGACAGACCAGGTCATTATACTCTCTCCCCGCACCACACCGGGCCTCACCAAGAGCAGCCAGGTTCGCGTCGTTTTCCAATAAAAAATTAAATTCTTCCGCTTCAAGAGCCCGAGCAATTTTCTTCCCACTCCAGGCGGGCGGTAAATTCGGGGTCTCATGAAGTATTTTCCCGTTTTCCAGCGAACCAGGCACTCCCAGAACCCAGGGCCACTGCTCAAGACCGGGGGCAGTCGCAAGCACACTTTGCACCCACATACCCGGTTTATCAAAGCATTTTCGCTGAAACTCCCACTGAATTTCCACTTCCGAGCTATGGGTCAACCGGGCCATTTTTATCGTGGTTCCCCCGATATCTACCACCACAATTTTCTCAGAACTCATTTTTATCCTTTCCAAATGTATTGCTAACCAGAATTTTACCCCGTCAGATCCACAAAATTTTAACAGGTGCTATGAGCAAAACCAAATACAAGTGTAAAAATACTAAAACCTAAATCAGCGATTGTTATCGAAGAACACATAACTCTCCGGATTCATTCTCGCAGCCATCCC
>CAZVWJ010000079.1:0-8830 GCA_964631325.1 uncultured bacterium
GTTAGTGGGGATACTCTTGCTGTGTCATTTTTAATGGGGGGTGAAGTTAAGTTAAGAAAGTATTTTTCAAATTCAGCTTGTTCGTTTGAGGGACCATATTAGTTGAAATAGCCGGTGGCGTCAATGAAAGCTAATTCAGAAGGCTGGGGATTTTGTGGAGAGGATAAATTACTAAGCCAGTTTTCGAGCCGGCTGGCTTCTAAGGGTATTATCTCCGGATGATTCGGTGTAGTAGCCCCGTCCCTCTCGCCGGGTCAATTCAGTTGATAAAACAGGCTGAATCAATCGGTGGGAAATCCCACCATTTTTACCGATTACTTAAGGATAGAGGGGTTTAACAAACCTATACTCAGCAAAGTTATTGTACAATTGTACCTTCAAGGCTTATTCATATCCATTATTTATTACCAGAAACAGCTTCCTCTTCTAATAATTCCCCGCGCATGCTCCAGGCGTTATTGGTTACATCATAATCGACATCAATAGCATCAAAGTGTCTTTTGGCACATTCAATTTTTAGATTTTCAACAACTCGTAGATCATCTGTATCCGTGCTTCCCTTCGTTTCTCGCACAAAGTAAAGTTTTTCCTTCTCCTCACCAAACTCATCTTGAACTTGGAACACTATCGCCCAATCAGGATTATATTCACCAAGAGGGGTTGGAACGGTAAACCACGCGGGAAGTTTAATGAAAAGTTTAACTTCGTCCATTTCATTAAGAGCTTCGGCAAAACTTTTTTCCACGTCTGAATCACAAATTGCATGGTCATAAATGGAAGCTTCAATGGGGACGAGACTGTCTTCATATCCTTCCAAATCCTCAAATAATTCCATCCTATAAGCGTCGTCTACTTCTAAATATCGTATCCCGTCTACTAATAGACGGCGTTTAGCTTGGTTCACAGAGGAGGAAACACGCTGAATATATTCAGCAGGGTTATCAAACACTTGTTCAAGGTTGTTAGCTTCATCAAGAATAGTTCGAATGGTTTCCCGTGTTAGGTTCGTTTCTTCAGCAATCAATGAAGGGACATTAGGAATATTGTGATTTCCATCCAACTCAATTGCCTGTTGTCCCAAAAGTTTGGTTTCTAACTCCCCGGAGTCCTCAATTGATTCCACGCGTCCTCGTTCTTTTCGGATTTTGATCGGTTGAATCTCAATTTCTTTGACTTTTTCCAAGCTGTCTGCAATAAGTTGTTCTACATCGATGTCAACCCGAAACTGAGTTTTCTGTGAAATTCTCTCCCAAAGTTCCTTGAATTCCTCATTCATTTCAAAACCTTTATCAAGCTCTACCGTTTTTCGAGTACGAGCATCCTTTGGTTCGGGAGGTTGTTGTTGATCTCCAACTTCCTCAATATACTCCGATTGAAGTCTTTCCACATATTCTCTGTAGCTTTCATTAGCAACAACAGTTAATCGATTAACCTGCTCATCAAATACACGCTCTCCATCTTGATTTACCGCCAAACGCATACCCCGGCCAATTTCTTGTCGCTTTTTGATAGTAGAAATTGTTCGATTCAGAGTGCAAATCTGAAAAATATTCGGATTGTCCCAACCTTCCCTCAATGCGGAGTGCGAAAAAATAAATTCCGTAGGCTCCTCCTGTGATAGAAGTTGTTCTTTGTCTTTCATAATGAGGTCATAGGCTTCTGTATCCGATTGCATACCCCGCTCTGATTTGTATTCAGAAAAATAACTCCCTTGGACCTCATCAACACTCACATTTTCATATGTTTCTGACCAAGGTTGTCCTGAATTTGTAAGACGTTCAAACTCTTCTTCGAATGTTCTACGAATGTAGCCATTATTATCGGTGTAATTCGCTACCTCGTCGATAAAAAATAAGGATAAAACTTTAATCCCTTTAGAGCGTAATTTGTGTGCCTTCCTCATATGTTCTTCAATCGTATGTGCTATCTGAACCTTCGCTATTTCCTCGTGATCTGGTCCCCGTTCTTCTCCCTCCGTTACCGTGACTCCATTTGCAAAGGTAATTTCTCCATAACCAGCGTCTAAATTTTCTACCACAAAACCTTCATATGCATCTAACTCCGTAATTTCATGTAGGTCATCCCCCACCTGTACTGTCCTGGCTTTTGGTACCGGACCAGTTTTCCCTTTTACGAAAAGTTTGAGCTTTGAACTAATGACGGTTTTCTTCGCTTTGACTGATTTACACTGAATATACGCATTATTCTGATCATGATCCTGAACAACCGATGCCACTTCTATTTTTTTAACTAATCCAAGGTTGTATGCATCCACTGGTGTAAGTCGATAAATGAGATTGTAGTAATTGCGATGTGACGCGGAATAGCGAAGCTTAAATAGGGGATTAAGTTGGCTGAGAGCTTCTTTGGCTATCTCACTTTCCATATTTTGTGGTTCATCAAGCACAAGAATTGGGTTGGTATCTTGTACTAAATCCAATGGGCGTTCTCCCATCATTCGGTCCATTCGGCGGTTAAAAATGTTGCTATCTTTATTGAAAGAATCTAGCGTCATTACCATGATTTCAAGGTCGTTACTGGAAGCAAATTGTCTTACCCTTGCAAGATTGCCAGAATCATATTCGTAAAATCGATATGGTAAATTTCCATACAAGCGGGCAAAATGATCTTTTGTCACCTTGAGCATTTTCAAGATCCCTTCCCGGATTGCTACCGAAGGTACAACGATAATAAATTTCCGCAGACCATATTCTTTGTAAAGGTCGAGAATAGTTCGTAGGTAAACATAGGTTTTTCCCGTACCCGTCTCCATTTCAACGGTGAAATCATAACTTTCTAATTCTTCTGTGAGAGGCATCGGTGTTCCATTATGAAGCTCCGAGTCCTGCTGAACTTCTTTCAGATTTTCGAGAAGTGCTGCCTTATCTAAGGAAAGATTGTTGGGAATAATTCCATTTTGGGAAATCAATGAAAACCCGGTTCGTTCTGACTCGGCGCCATCAAAGAGGCGAAGTACCGCCTCCCGCGCTTTATTTTGGAACTCAAGATCTGGATCAAATTTGAATTTCATTTTCAACCCCTCCCCAGTTTTCTATTTCCGACTGCAAGTCCATGCTGGCTTTCGTTTTTGAATACATAAGTTGATATCGTCTATCAATTTTGTTTTTAATAAATTCAGCTGGAAGTCCTAGTTCAGTTAGAAGTAAGACTTCAATAAAACCACGTAACATTACATTAAACTCCTGAAGTCGGTCTGGATCAGAATCGGAATCAGGATCTTTATCACGATGGGTTAAAAAATTTCTTGTATCCACAATAGGATTAATTTCTGTTTTAAAATCCCAAGGAAATACTTGGGTAATATCGGATACTTTTCTGTTTAATTCCTTTAAACGTTTACGCAAGGAAAACTCGTTGGCGTGCTTGAAAGTCCCATTTTTTAAATGTTTTTTAAAATCCCTGTCTAAATCATCAGGCATCTCATCACATAGCTTATAATAGTAGGTTTGAAATCTCTTTTTACTTACATATTTTTCGTTTTCAGTTTCTCTATGGTACGACTCTACAGCTTGTGTTAGTGATAAGAAAACACCAGATACTGATCTATTGCTATTAAAAATTGTTGAAAAATATAAATCTTTCGTGAACTTCAACTCATCATATTTTTGAAACCAATTTGTAAGTAAATTCTCAATTTCATCCCCAACTTCTTTTAAAGTAAAATTAGTATGATCTGGGTGGAATATATCATCTTCCGTTTCACTCTCTCTAGCCGTGCAAACACTCACATCAAAATTTAGGTTGGGATCTTTTATTTCTTTATTCAAAGCCCATTGTGTTGTTGATTCTGGTCGACAAATTGCCAAAGAAAAAAATCCAAGTAACTTATTTTTTACCATCTCCCATTCCACTAAGTGAATAGGGGTTTCACTTTTAAGTTCTATAAATGCTTCTTCTTCAATACCAGCCTGATGTCTACTAGTGTTACTACTAGATTTAATCACAAACGATATTTCTAATTCACCAACTTTACATTCCAACGGTGGTACTCTTTCATATCTAAAACTATGTAAATCTTTTGGACCAAAGTCGGGATTATCTTTAGAATCTTCTGAATAACCCAAGAGCTTACTAACTATTCCTGAAATATATTTCTTAATCTGATCTACAAATGAAACTCTAGAATTATCACCAATTTTATCACCTACCCCCAGCTGTATTCCTCCACGACCATCCCACTCAGCCAAACCTACAAACTTAAATTTGGCTTGTTTAAAATAGAGATCATCTTCACAAAAATGATCGCCTATTAATAAATACCTGACTCCTAGCAAAGAAGGATCTAACTGTTGGACGCTTTTCCTAAGTGCACGAAGGGAATGATTTTCTCTCCAAGCATTCGCTAAACAAATTTTGTTACCATTAGTTGTAATTCCGTTTATAACTTCGAATTGTTCATAAGAAGGTATATCCAAATTGTGAGGGTCTGCATCAAAATCATGGAATAATTCTAATTTAGTTCCATGTTTCGGATCGTAAGTCACAACCCCAGCTATTTGATCATCTTCTTTTTCAGGCAACCACCAATATCCTTTAAATTTTTTCTTACCCTCAACCTTTTCGGACATGGTGTCAAATCACTTTCAATATCGTCTGCATTGACAAATTCACTTTAAGTGAATCGGTTAATGCCGCATCCTGGCAAACCAAAACTTTTTCATCGGTAAGGTCCACTTCATCCAGTAAATCTTCCGTAATTTTTTCATCCAGACAAATCAACATAACCTGGTCTTTATTTTCGGCATTGACTTGATAAACGACATTTGATTTACATTCTACCTCTGTTATTTGCGAATTTAGGCTATATCCCTCTTTTAATATTACTTCGTAAAGGACATCTTCATTTTTTGCGTCTTCGATCAACCCCGAATCAAAAAGCTTGATTTGTTCCATTAAGACCTCTTCATCTTGTGTCTCTGGTTCCTCCCATTGTTTAAAGTTAGAGGATGTTAATTCAAAAACTTTCATTGCTAAGTCCACTTCATTTTTATCTTCTAGATCAAGTTCTTCTTGTTTATCATCTTGTGATTTTTTTTCGATGTAACGCCTTATCCGTTCTTTTCCAATATCTGCGACGGTATTGAATCCTTCTTTTGATGCTATTGAATCCTCAGGAACTTGCTCAGGTAGCTGAATGCAAACAAATTTTCGGTTCCCACCATCTTCGAAATTCAAATCCATTACGGCCTGAGCAGCAGGAGCAGAACCAGCAAAGAAATCCATATATATACCGTCTTTTTCGGCTTCCTCGTTAATAATAAACGAGAAAAAATGCCTTATTAGCTTACTTGGTTTGGGAAAGTCAAAAACCTTTTTACCAAATAATTCTTCAACTTCTTTTGTACCAGATTGGTTATAAGGACCATCCAAAAATGATACTGGTTTAGTTTTCCTTAAATTCCCTTCTTCATCTCTGGCGTATTTTTTGTATCTAACGCTATAAGAACCGTCTGATTTTTGATTTACCACAATTTCATTATTCTCAATTGCCTCTTCTACCCTTTCTTTAGACCAAATCCATTGTTTTTCAGGCCATATTTCTTCCCCCTCCCATTCAATCGGATATTTCAAATTTGGCCGATCATCCATACTAGTTGTAGCAAGGGGTTGAGTTAAATATCCACCCCTTTCTGAATATTTTTCATCCCTTTTATCATACTTTTCCAGTTGTTCTTCACTCATAGGAGTTTCAATATTTTCCAAATCACTTTTGCTGTAACAAAGGATATATTCATGTAGCTCAATAAATCCTTTAGTTCTCGCACCGGCTCCATATTTGTTTTTCCAAGCAATTTGCTCAACAAAATTTTCTTCTCCAAAAATTTCATCCATCATTAGTTTCAACTGAGAAGCTTCATTATTATCTATAGATACAAAGATTAGCCCATCATCTCTCAGCATCTGCCGTGCAACAAACAACCGCGGATACATCATATTCAACCAATTTGAATGAAATCTCCCACTTGATTCTGTATTTGTGCTCAAAAGATTCCCCTCAGCATCCTTTTGCCCGGTTCTTTCAAGGTAAGCTTCTTTTAGTTCGCTAAAATCATCCTGATAAACGAAATCGTTTCCGGTATTGTACGGAGGGTCAATGTAAATCATTTTTACTTGATCGTGGTAGGCTTTATAAAGAAGCTTCAGTGCCTCTAAATTTTCTCCTTCAATAAAAATATTCTCTGTTTCATCAAAATTAATTGATTCCTCGCGTGCAGGTTTTAATGTCGCTCCGCTCGGAACCTGAATCGAACGAAATGCTTCTTCTTTACCAGCCCAGGTAAACTGATATCCATCACTTTCCTTCAACGCTCCAATTTCCCCCAACACTGCCTTCAATTTATCAAAATCAACTTTCCCATTCTCCGATATACATTCCGGGAAGATCTCCTTCATCTGTCCGATTTGCTCTTGAACGATATCAGGCACCATTTTTGATACATCTTCAATTTGTGTTTCTGACATTATTGATTCTCCTCATTTACCAATGAATTCCGATGATAGATGTTTCGAGATAATAATTCCCATCTTCACTTAATAAATAAGATAGGAATTTGTAAATTCGGCTTATTCTTTTCAGAAGTTATATTAGTTGAAATAGCCGATGGCGTCAATAAAATCTGCCTCAAGCAAAACATATTCGAGATCTTTCGATTGAATTGTGGAGCACCAGAAAAGTTAACTTTTTTACTGAAAGTTTAATCGAAGGCGAAATTAAAATATAAGCGCCCGGGCGTCGTCGAGAAGGGTGTAGATCACGGGGACGACAACCATTGTCAGGAAGGTGCCGATCAGCATTCCGAAGCCGGCGACGATAGCCAGAGGGACACTTCCTTGAACGGCTAGGACAACATACCCCAGGACAAATGAACGGCTGGTAAATACTATAATTTTTACCAATTACGAGGGCTAGAGGGAATTAAATAGCCTTTATAAGAAGATGCATCACATCGTAGTCGGAGTTTTGAAGAATCAGGCGGAATTTGATCCCAGGTGGAAACAGAAAAATGCTTGACTCTTAACACAGCATCTTCAAGGGTTGTTATTTTGGCAGATTTATTCAGGTTTTGAAGTTAACCTAATAAACAATTTAACTCTAATCCTCTATCCTTGTTTCAGCTTCCCTTAAAGCTTTATTAATTGTAGAACAAACATTGCTCCATTGACTTGCCCAATCAAATGATTCTTGATTTTCTGCTTTTTCTTGAAGTTTATCTTGGAATTTGCTTTTGTGTTTGTCATATATTCTAAATAGCTGTAAATTGTCTTGAGCATCTACCGAATAGTCAATAAACCAATTACCACGGTTACCATGGATTTCTTTTATCCACTCATCTGGAAATAAACCTTCAATTGGAAATTGATTCCGAACTGTTACAAACTCTCTATTTAAAAAACGTATCGTACGAGGACTTTAGGAACTTGTTTATTCTCGGTGCTTCTGGATGGCTTTTCTTACTGCCCTTGGCGTTCGATTGAAATAATAAGATAGGAATTTGAAAATTCGGTTTATTCTTTTCAGAAGCTATATTAGTTAAAATGGCCGGTGCTGTCAAGAAAATCCATTCCAAACCAGGCATATACGAATGAGATGTTCTCCGGAGCAAGTTCTTTGGCCGGATTTCAGCAAGCCAGCCGGATACCGGGGCTATTTTAACCGCAGGGATTCCAGGATACGGGGCAAGATAAAAAAATAGGCAGGTCTATTAATTTTTGTCCCAGGGCAGATCCTCCGAAAAAGGCTCAGCCGGGGCCGGCCTGTTATCCGGTGGACCGCGCAGGGGATCAGTTCCGGACGAAGGGCCGTCTACGTCCAGCAGGATTCGGCGAATGTCAGCCTGGTTCTCAGATAGGCAAAGGCAAGGAAAAAATGGTCGCGGTTGTGTTCTGTATAAGGAAGTTGCTTCACATCGTAGTCGGGGTTTTGAAGAACCAGGCGGAATTTGATCCCCAGTGGCAACAGAAAAATGCTTGACTCTTAACACAGCATCTCAAGAGCATTATGCATTTATACGTTCCAAAAGAAAATCAAGCGTTGGCTTGATTACTTCTTCTAATTTTGCTGACAATTCTTTTCGTTCTTTAATCAGCGGTTTTAGACTTCGGACCAATCCAAATTTCCGCTTACCTCGGCCCGAGTGAGGTAAAAATTTCATCCGATACCAGGTGTCACCAGGAGCGTCATCAAATTGCTTGGGAACTTGGTCATACAATTGCCTGAACTCATCATGATTATCCTCAAAGGAAACGAATTGAATAGCAAGAGCCTCAGATAAATTTTTCAGTACGTCAAATTCGCTGCAATCCACCTCATCCATTTCAAGTTCGGTCGGGTATATCCAGATACGGCGCCAGACTGATTGATCTACATCCAATGGCTTCAAGACCTTATTTTTTCGGCTGGACGTTCCAATACTATGTCCCCTTTGTGTATAACCACTTAACGCCTTCTCCAGACAATTACCAAAATCCGACTGAATTTCTTTGTGAGTTCCATCTGGAGATGAATTAAATAGTTTTGGCCATTCATCGGGTAAGTCGGTAGGTGCAAGGGCTAAACTTTTCATGTATTCAAGGAAGTCTAAGCGCATTTTCTGAAATTCTTCTGGAGGTGAAGGAGCGCTCTTGATCAAAGTGTAAACGTCGGTCCATAAATAGTTTGGGGCTTCCGGTTCTTCTGGATGTAGATAGCGTTTATGATCTTTGATCTTACGAGGAATTGACTCCGTTCGCTCTGAACAAAGGGCAACGTATGTGCCTGGTTCTTGAAGGTATTTTGATAGCTGGTCCTCAGCCAGCGTTGCGTCAAATT
>CAZVWJ010000080.1:0-8761 GCA_964631325.1 uncultured bacterium
GTCCTTCGGACGGATAATTCACGACAGTTACGCTGTCGCGAATTATCCGGGTTAGGTTTTACATAAATTTCCGAAGCGAAGTCTCCAGGTCATATTTACGCTGAAGTGGCTGTTTCATCTCCAGGTTAAGGTTTATTTTACTTTGCGAAAGTGGTTTTTTTAACCTTATCTTCCCCCGGCCCTCCAGAATAATTTTTTGAGAATACAGGGAAATCGACTCCAGGTGAACAACTTCTCCGGTAAAATTACCCTTTAGCTTGCCTCGCCGGACTTCCCGATTTCGAAGCAGAGGCGGTAAATAAGCGGCACTGTTGAATTCAACTCCCTGCAGGTTAAACTCAAATTCACCCGCCGGCGGAAATAATTTTCCTTCAGTCGAATATTTTATATTCCCCTGTTGCCCGGGCAAAAACCGTCCGACTGAAAAATTGCTTCCCCGGCCCTGGAATTTTCCCTCCCTCCCGGTAATCTCAAGGTCGATTTTACCTTTGGGCAGAGAAAAAATGCGGAGCCGGTTCTCAGCCAGAGAGGGGGACAGACGAACCCCGAGCGGCAAGCTAAAATTATGGCCGCGATGTTCATAACTGAGGCGGGTATGCACCAACAAAGGCGAAACAAACTGTAAGTCAGTCAACATCACGCGCGCGGGCAAGTAGCTATTTGCTTCTCGCGCCAGGACCGTATTAACCTGATGGAAGGGAAAACTTAGGTAAATAGCCAGTCCCGTAAAAATTAAAAATAAAATCAAACCCAGGAAAAAACGGAGACAACCTTTTAACATCTATAGACTCCTTTATCTGAACCGAAACTTTCTAACGACACCACAACAACATCCCGGAGCAAGTCGCGAGGTGCTTAAACTTCGGGGCTTGCTTCGCGTAAACAGGTGAAATCTAAAAACCTTAAAAATGGATTGCCGGGTCTAGCCCGGCAATGACAACTTTCTTGTGAAAATTAATTTGCCGGGTCTATGTCCGGCAATGACGACTTTCTTGTGAAAATTAATTTGCCGGATCTATGTCCGGCAATGACGATTAGTTAGACTTCCCTCGACCCAAACTATTTTTTTACCAGTTGGAGATAAATATCGTATTTTTTGGCAAAAGTGCCAATTCGTTCGACGGTTAAACTTTTGATCCCAACGACCCCGTCTTTTTCCAGCCGGGCAACAACCTCAAGGGCCGGAGCCAGCTTGATTCCACTCAACTGTATTCTAAACCTGGGCGGGCCAGAGCCACTGTCAACCGGACTTAAATCAGCCAGTTTTTTTGCCGGCATACTGGATTCCAGGTAAGAAAGAACATTATCCGGTTGAGGACCGGTTTTTGTCTTCCCTTTAGCCGGGGGTTTTTCAACCTGCATCTCATAACGTCTGACGGCGGTAGCAAATTGCCGGGCCTTTTTTTGAACTTTGTTGGTTTCCATCAGTTGCTGATAGGTAGCATATCCAAAACCAGCCACCAGAAAGAGACACAAACAAAAAAACACCGGTTGCCGGTAATAATAAATTAATTCCTTCATCCGCTCAGATCCCTCCGGCCTGGAACTGGAGGTGGACTTCGAATTGATAATTTTTTAATTCTTTAGCTTCCGTGGAAACTATTTCCACTTCTTTCATCTGTCTTTTACTCAATTCAGAGCGAAGATTTTCGGCGTATTTTAACGATTCAGTCAGAAAAATAAGCTGAACTTTTCTGCCATTTAAGTTCAACCTCAAAAGATGCACGGGAGCCTGGGCAAACGCAGCATCAATCCGGGCCAGTAGAGGGAATTTTTTGACTACGTTCGACTTCACTCCGGCCGCTGGTTTCTGCCGCTTGAGGGCCACTTCGAGCTCTTGAAGCGGATACCGGGGCTCACGATCCAGGACCTGCTCAAATCGCTTGGTCATCCAGGTCTGATAATAATTTTTCTCCAGCCGACTGCTCTGCCACCAGGTTCCAGTTACAACGAGGGCTAAAACCAGCAAAAACCACAAACTCAGAGGGACTTGCTTATAATCGCCATCGCTCTCTGACCGTAATTTAAACTCCGGCCGGTTGTGCTCTGCCACAAATTCAGTCAGCCCCCGGACAGATTCCGGTGATTTCAACTGGCGTTCCTCGAATAACTCCTTAACTTCAAATTCACCGGTAAAATTTTCCTCAACATATTGCCGGGTCTGCTCTTCAGTTTCATTATCAAACTCCGAAACAAACCGGGACCAGCGTAAATTTTCCTCATAATAACCACAGTAGCTCCCCGAATAAAGGTGAATATACAGCAAGGTGGGCAGCGAGAACTTCTGCTCCGCAAAAACCCGTTCTAGCAAATAAATCGGTGCCCCCCGGTCCAGGTAACCCGAAAGCAGTTCCTTTTTCACTCCCAGCCCCAGAGTCCGAATTTCCTCATCAAGTTCTTCCAACCGGACAAATTGAATGAGGTATTCGTCAAGATTACCCGGTAAAAAACGGGTGAACATTTCCATTTGTAAATTTTCAGGCGAGCGATCAAGGTCAGTAGGCAAAGAAAACGTCTTGTGAAAACAGAGGGCGGGGGAAACAAACAGGGGCAGATCCGGCCGGTCAGAATCAACCTCCCGGACCCTCTCCTGATCTATTTCTAAGAGATTATCCCTGGTCAATAAAATCCATTTTTTCATCAAATTGATCCCCGATAAATTTTCATCATTTGTCTTCTCCCACAGTTCCCTTTACAAATCAGAAGCACTTTCTGGTAACCGGAACCCTGGGAGAATACACATCATTTTAATTTCTCGGAGGCCAGAAGTCGGATAGCTTCCAGACCAATCTCAATCGCTTCTTCCACTCCCGCTTTTTCAACTACCGGTTCCTCGGCATAAGTTTTTCCAATATTAGCTAAAACTTCACCACAGGGAATCCCCTTAATACTCCCGAGGACAAACAGAGCTGAAGTTTCCATACTGGTAGAAAGAACACTAGCCTTCTCCCAGGTTTCCCACAACTCTTCCTGCTGTTTAGCCAGCGGCAAATCTTCCGAAGCTTCGGTGTAAAAAGCGTCCTTGCAGTGGACTATGCCGGTCTGGTGATCTACCCCGAGTTCACGCGCCGCCATCCGGAGGGCGGCGGTAACGTCAAAATCGGCAACCGCCGGATACTCCACGGGAACATATTCCCTGGTGGTGCCGTCCAGACGGATTGCTCCTGAACTGACAGTTACCGAGCCGAGCTCCACTTCCGGCCGCAGGGAACCGGCGGTCCCCACCCGGATCAGGGTTTCAACGCCGATCCGCTCAAGTTCTTCTACTGCAATTGCCATGCTCGGACAGCCAATTCCGGTGGACATTACGCTCACGTTGATTCCCTCATAGGTCCCGGTAAAAGTCCTGAATTCTCGGACATGGTTTACTTCCTCAGCTTCATCAAAAAAACCGGCTATCTTCTCCACCCTGGCCGGATCCCCCGGAAGCAGAACGTATTCACCGACATCCCCTTCTTTTAAACCGATATGATACTCAAGTTCATCATCAATTGTCCCCATATTCCAAAACTCCTTTTTTGCCAAGATTAACATTTCTTGAATTCACATTTTTTAACTCAGTTAATTTTGATCAACAACTTAATAAGAATACAATCAACCGCGAAAATTTTACAGAGAATCAGTTGATAAATGTATGGTTGCCTGATTTTCTCAATCCAGGTATAAAAATAGTGGTTAAAAGATTAAAGGCTGACTTCAGTTTAGTAATAGGTTAAAATACTTGTACTTTAAATTTGACAGGAGTGAGTGTATCGATGGAAAAAGAAACCACCAAAGAACAATCAAAACCTGAGCCTGACGGAGAAATTTCCTTTGAAGAAAGAGTTGTGGAAATTTTTCTCACGGTTGCATTCCCATTTCTAATCGGGTTTATTGCCTGGGGCGTTATCATCCTCGCTTACTATCAGTGGAAAATTTACTGACTTTCATTTCTTAATCCTTCCGGAGACGTGAAAAATGCTTCTCGTCGTGGAGACTTCCTGTGACGACACCTCTGTCGCCGTGGTTGATTCCACCGGTGATATTATCTCTAACGTGGTTTCCAGCCAGGACGAAATACACCGCAAATACAGCGGTGTAGTTCCCGAACTGGCAAGTCGCCGCCACTGTGAAACAATCACTGTAATCCTTAAGGAAGCCCTTGATAAAGCAAAAATTAGCTGGGCAGAAGTTAAAAAGATAGCCGTCACAGAAGGGCCCGGTCTGGTCGGTTCCCTGCTCGTGGGTATAGCCGGAGCCCGGACGATCAGTCAGCGGTATAACCTTCCTCTTATCCCGGTCAACCACCTGGAAGCCCACGCTTACAGCGTCGAAATTGAAAATGAAATGGAATATCCCTACATTTCACTTGTAGCTTCCGGCGGACACTCAATTGTATTATTAATCAACTCTCCCCATGACTACCGGGTCCTGGGACAAACCCGCGACGACGCCGCCGGGGAAGCTTACGATAAAGTGGCAAAGATGCTTAACCTGGGATATCCGGGAGGACCGGAAATAGAAAAATTAGCTCAACAGGGAGATCCCGGAGCAATTGATTTCCCCCGTCCAACCCTGACTGGAGAAAAGAGATGGAACTGGCGAATCGACGACTACGATTTCAGTTTTAGCGGCCTCAAGACTGCCGTTTATTATTTTCTCTCCCAAAATCCAAAAACAGAACCGGCCAACATCGCCGCCAGCTTTCAACAAGCAATTAACGACTGCCTGGTTTACAAAACAATCAGGGCGGCCCGGGAACACGAAATCAAGCGGATCGGTATCGGCGGCGGTGTAGTCGCCAATCAAAACCTCCGGACCAGCCTCGAAGAACAGGCTGAAAAAAACGGCCATCACATTTTCACCCCTTCTTTTCAATACTGCACAGATAACGCTGCCATGGTAGGATACCGAGCAACACAACAAAAAACTGGCAGGAAAGAAAATATCAGGGTAAAACCAAATTTAAACCTGCAAAATTAATTTTCAACAATGGAGGACAAGCAATGGTAAACCAAAGTGAAGCAGAAGAAATTGAAGATGAACTCATTGAGTCAGTACCTGAGATTCGAACTCAGATCGAATCCGAGCTGACCAAAACTATTGTTGGTCAGAAATCAATTATTAATCAACTGTTAATTACCCTGCTATGTGATTCACACGCAATAATTGTCGGAGTCCCCGGGCTTGCAAAAACCCGGATGGTTCACAGCCTTTCCCGGGTCCTGGACCTGGACTTCAACCGAATCCAGTTCACTCCGGACCTGATGCCCTCGGACGTAACCGGCACCGATATTCTCCGCGAAACCTCGGAGGGACGCCAATTTGAATTTAGAAAAGGTCCAATATTCACTGATATTTTGCTGGCTGACGAAATTAACCGGACTCCCCCCAAGACTCAATCCGCTCTCCTTCAGGCCATGCAAGAACGGGAAATAACCGCCGGTGGAACAACCTATCAGCTCTCGGCGCCGTTTTTTGTGCTGGCCACACAAAACCCAATCGAACAGGAAGGTACCTACCCGCTTCCGGAAGCCCAACTGGATCGATTTATGCTCCATATAAATGTAGACTATCCTGATTCCGACGAGGAAGAGGAAATTGTAAAAATGACGACCGGCCTGGAGCCAGAGGAACTTCAACCGATTCTTGAACGGGAGAAGATTCTGGAATTACAACGGGCTGTCCGGCTGGTTCCGGCCGACGAAGCTTTAGTTGAGGAGACAGTCAAACTCGTTCAGATGACCCGCCCCGAAACCGACCGGGCCCCGGAGTTTGTCAACAACCTGGTTCGCTGGGGAGCCGGACCGCGAGCTTCACAATTTTTGATTCTCGCCGGGAAAGCTCGGGCCCTGATTACCGGAAAGTCCCACGTTGAACGCGAGGACATTCGTGAACTTATGAAACCAATCCTGCGCCACCGGATTATCCGCTCTTTTACCGCCGAATCCGAAAACATTGAAACGGAGCAAATCCTGGAAAAATTACTGGCTGAATGGGGCTAAAAAAAAGTGGCTTCGGAAACTGAAATAAAGCTTCAGAACCTGGAGCTGGTCAGGGACTTAGAGCTACTCCCCCGGTTGGTCACTGAATCTCACCTGACCGGAATTCATTCTGGTGAAAACCGGGGAACCGACGTTGAATTTGCCGAACATCGCCAGTATGAGCCAGGTGACGACCTCCGCTACCTGGACTGGAACGCCCTGGCCAAATCAGATCAGCTTTTCCTCAAGCAATTTGAATCCGAGGCCCAGATCAACGGAGAAATCGTCCTCGATTCCAGCGATTCCATGAGTTATAACAGCGGGGAAATAAGCAAATGGGAATTTGCCCGGGCCCTGGCAGTATTACTGGCCAGCATCCTGCTGCAGCAGCAGGATAATGCCCAGCTCCGGCTGGCCGGAGAAACAGCCGCGATAGAACTGCCCCGCTGGGATTCTATTCACGAACTAAAAGGGGATCTTACGGAAATTAAAAATCAAGCCGCCGGGGGAGAAACAACTCTGCTCTCCAAAGCCCGGGAGTTATTTGAACAAACCACCACCAAATCGCTGTGGATATTTATTTCTGATTTCTGGCTCCCAGACGGAGAAGCATTTTTTAAACTCCTTCAGGGATTAAAACGCCGCGGACACGATGTTCTTCTTTTTCCGATCTGGGACGCCCGAGAAAGAAATTTCGAGGTAGATCAGCCGGTTAAAATTAAGGATAGAGAGACCGGAGAAAAACTTTACCTCTCACCGGCTGACCAGGAGGAATTCAGCCGGGCGCTTCAAACAGCCCGGAAACAGCTCCAGGAAATGGCCCATAAACGCGGAATTAATTTTGCTCCTTTTTTCACCGATCGCTCCCTGATCGATCAACTGCGTAAGTACTTGAATTCACTGCAACAAAAATGAATTTTCTCGCCCCTATCCTCCTCTGGTTTCTCCCCCTGGTCCTTCTGCCGCTTCTGTTTACCTGGCTGCGCAACCGCCAGGCCGAGGAAGCCGATTATTCCAGTTTATACTGGCTGACCGAGGAAATACGCAGTCGATTTCAGCAAAAACAGGCCCGCCGGTGGCTGAGTGCCCTCTGGCGCAGTCTCCTGCTTTTACTGTTAATCTATCTCCTTGCCCGCCCGGTAATTGGTGGGCTAAGCCAGGATACCCCTGAGTTAGTTCTCCTGTTTGATAATTCATACAGTATGAAACAAAAACAGCTCGGCCAAACTGCCCTTGAGACCGGCAAAAAATGGGCGGCCGAAAACCTAATTCCCAACCTGCAACCCAACTCAATCCGGCTGGGCTATCTAAATCCCACCCCCACCTGGGTCGGAACCTACAATTCCCCTGACAATTTGCCACTTGATAAAATTAAATTCAAATCCGGACAAACAACTCTGGCCAGCCTCCACGGCTGGTTGAACAGGCACCTGGCCGGTCAATCTCCACGAACCGTGTTAGTTACAGACGGGCAAAAACAATTGTTCAGGGGAAAAATTAAGAAAAGTAATAACCTCCCGGTTGAACTGGCTTTCCCCTTTTCCAAATCCTCTAACCGGACCCTCCTCAACGGGGGGTTGCGGGAAAAAAGTTTATACAGAAAACAGGAGGGAACAATTTTCTGGCAAACCCAACCACGGCACACCACTCCAGACAAAATTATCCTTGAGGAAAAAACTGAATTCATTCCAAAAAACACTGATAATAATTTGACCTGGACACCGGACCAATCCGGCTATGTTCGGGGAGAGATCCAACTCCCCCCGGATTCTCTTGCCTGGGATAACCACTGGTATTTTACCTTTCCGGTCCGGAAACAGATGCGGGTACTATTTCTCGGTAATTCCCCGGCAGTTCGCTCCGTTAAACATATTTTTGGTAAGCGTCTAAAAAATGTTGAGACCCCGGCCCGGGCAGATCTGGTAATAATCGGTGATAGTAATTTTTCACCGGAGAGCGAAAATTTTCTTCAAACAGCCGTCGCCAGGAAAACCCCCCGGCTGTTATTGCTGGACAAAAAATTTAACCTGCCGGCAGTCGAATCGCTTCTGGCCGGCCTCAATTTCCCCTGGGTAATTGAGGGGGAACTTCCCCTGGATAAGCCGCTCCCTGTCCAAATCCAACAGAAAGACTGGTTTTCCGCTCCCCACAAATTATCAACCAACTTGCAGGAACAAATGACAGTTCCTGAAATAATCCAGGTTACCGGCAAAAATAAAACACAACCACTGGTTAAGGCGGGGGAAGAAATTATCCTGGCCCGGGAAAACGAGTGGATTATATATACACTTCCTCCCGAACCCTACCTGGATCCAGAACAGGCTTCAGCCGGCTGGCCGGCCCTGCTTACCCAGGTAGTCTATTCGGCCGGACGGCCGGAGGGAATACCCAACTGGCAAACGGGTAAAAGAGCTGAATTTCCCGCCAGAACAAATTTTCCCGTTAAATTAACTACCCCACAGGATAAGGAAATAATCATCAAGCGCCGTCAAAACGTGTTCCAGCCGGAGGAGACAGGTTATTATGAGGTACGGGACAACCGGGGGCAAAAATTTAAAATAGCCTGCAACCGGAACCGCAAAGAAGCCAACCTGGCTCGTAAACCCCACGACGAATGGCCCGAAAATTTTTATCCATACAACGGCCCGAAAGGTAAATACTCTTACCCCCTGGCCACCCCCCTCTGGCTCCTCCTCGCAGCCGGCTTTGGACTTGATATTATTTTTACCGTGGTGGATTAAACCTAACCCACATTATGCACGAAATTTTAGAATTTCGTGCATAATGTGTATCTATGA
>CAZVWJ010000081.1:0-8696 GCA_964631325.1 uncultured bacterium
AGACGCATATAGCAAAGCCCTTATTTCAAGGTGCTAATCATTTTAACAACTTAGTCCTATCGCTACGATTTTTCAAAATAAATCAGGACTGGTAAAAAACGAAAATATCATTGAAATTAACCAGCCAAAACAGAAAACAAGCCTCTGAATGGTTGATTTTCAATTATGTATTTACCGAGCCTAGATTCACAGTGAACCCAATTAAGACATTTTTAACCAGGGGATAAATCTCTTTTGCCGGTTAATTTATTGACCACCGTCGGAGCCGAAACCCCGGCTGCCTTTCGCGCCGACTTATCGTCCCCACCAGGAGCAACTCCAGTGCTCCCCAGAGAATTAACCCACCGTTGCTAGATATCTCACTTCATCCACCTGAGTGCTCCCGCCCGGAGCCACTAGCCACCTGCCACGTCCACCAGAATCTGTCCCCAACCCTATGTAACGAATGTTCGCAATTGTGAACATTCGACATATGATTTGAGGCTCTAAAATTGCTTATATAGCAAAATTTCAATTCCAGGGGATCATATTATTTGTAAAAAACACTCAGTCCAACTGTTTTTTTATCACTAAATATTTACACTAAATCGATTTGAAAGTTTTGAGCAAAATTTGCCAAAAAAAGTAAAGACCATCCTGTAAGTCGGTTACTAATTGTAACATCCCGCGAGAAGCTCAAAAACGGGCAACGGCTGACTGAAATGGTAATAAATTCCTGGTGGTGGTTCTGCCAGCAGGAGTAGGGGCCGAGAAGCCCTGTTTGTCCTACCAAGGGATGACTTCGATCGGTGCAGGCTCCGGCCCATTTTCTAAACAGTCATTTCGCTGAACCTTAAGCCATCAAGCTACTAATTTGAACTAAGCCCCAACCCTATGTAACGAATGTTCGCAATTGTGAACATTCGTTACATAATTTAAAGCTGTTGAACGGTGAATAAAGCAGAATCACTATTTCAGAGCGATATCACTTTACTGATAGACTTTTTAGAAAACGATTGCAATTGAAAATTAAAAGTTAGCAGACACCGACAGCATCGCCAAATTCTACCAGTTCCCAAACCATTAGCTGAACGTGTCCTAAAAAGAATATGTGATCGTGTTTGCCCAATTATATTATCCCCCGAATAACTATTATCGACAATGAATCAGTTACCGTTTACTCACTTTTAGCCTTAACCGCCGAAAATTAGCAAATCCCCCAGACCACTCTGTTTCCAGGGAACTTCTCACCCAAAAGACCAGAAATCCAACCATGTAACGAATGTTCGCAATTGTGAACATACGTTACATAGCTTACTACTGTAAGAGTAGCCTGTTAAAAATTCATTCTTCGCCTCGGGTCAACAGTGAATACAGCTCTGTAACTTTGTTGATTAAATCCTCCCGTTTGAGGTAATAATCGCGGTAATTTTCCCGTGTCTTAGAACGAACCAGTTCATGATCGCGCAAGACTTTCAGTTGCCGGGAGATTGATTGCCGGCTTCGCTCCATCTTGTCCGCCAGCTCGCTAACAGTTCGGGACTCCTTCCTCAATACAAGCAATATTTTAAGACGAACCGCATTCCCGAGGACTTCAAAAAATTTGCTCAAACGAAAGACGAACTCGTCCATATTTTCGCCAGCAATCTTCATTGTGAAACCTCCTAAAAAAAGTAAATTATCGAATTTTGCTCCACAACCATTATTTCACAATGTTCGCAATTACGAAAATACGTTACGTAATTTAGGTAAACTGAAAAAGTAGTATGGACTAAAATAATTTTTGAGGTACTTTGGTTGGTCAAATAATCGGGGTATTTAAAGTGGAAGTTGCGGTCGGATGTTTTGTGGCAAAGTGACGTGAGGTTAGTCGTCAGTTGCATATGAAATATGCTGATATATTTCTGTTTACTATGGGACATATTTCTCTGCGGTAAGCCAGATGGTTTACCCGCTCCGCCGAAATAATCCGAGATAACTTTTGGAGAAACTGGTAGTTGGAGCTTAAGCTTGAGGCAAAACGGATTATTTATTGATCAGTGAAAACACTTTCAAACTCGGCCAGATACAACAGTGACCAGTCAGTAAGTCGATTGGTTCCCCTCCGCGGGGATGCAGCTTTGGTCAAAGTTGATTTGTGGAGTTTCTGGGTGATAAATTCCTGCTGTTGGTTGTTCTGCCAGTGTTTGTAGGGGCCGGAGAAACCCTGTTTATCGCGGCGGCTTATCGTCTCCGGAAGAATTCTTTCCATGGCTTCACGCAGGATAAGTTTACCGTTATCCGAACGTATATATTCCCCGGGTTCCTGCTCTTTGTGGAATGGACTGATCTTCCAGTTGGCCGGGATTTCTTGAGCCAGCTCGAACAGGTCCCGATCCAGAAAAGGGAACCGGGCCTCCAGGCCAAAAGCCATCCCCAGCCTGTCTTCCACGTGCAAAAGCCCTCGTAAGAAGAATGATGTTTCGATGTGCAAACAGGCGTTTAGATACTCTCGTTCTGCACTCAAGTCATACGGTAAGTCCTGGAGCCAGTTACTAAAAAGCCGGCGGGGCCGTTCGAAATCTATTTTTGCACACAGCTCCGGCGGTAGTAACTCTTTTTGTTCTTCCGGGCCCAACAGCCGTTGCCAGAAATCAAATAAACCGTCACGATTCGCTGATTCATTGTTATCCCGCCAGGCAACCTGGTAGCGCCACGGGTAGCCGCCGAAAAGTTCGTCGCCCCCGGTCCCGCTGAGCACAGCTTTGCCGTGGCTGGCCGCCAGGCGAGCGGCAACGTAGTTCGGGTAGGACTGGCCGACCCGTGGTTCCTCCATGTGGTAGACCAGGTTGTCGATCACTTGCTGTAGTGTATCAGCTGTTACAACTGCCTCGTAATGGTTGGAACCGATTTGTTCAGCAACAACTCGAGCAGAGTTGCGTTCGTCGTAACCAGCCTCCCGGCCTTCAACCCCGCTGGTGTCAAAGCCGACGGTAATCGTTTTCAACCTGTGGGGTGATTCCTCCGCCGCGAGCGCACAGATCGTGCTGGTGTCTAGCCCACCGCTGAGGTAGCTGTGGACGGGTACGTCGCTGACCATGTGATTTTCCACCGCTTGTCGCAGCCGAAATTCTAGTTCTTCAACTGCTTGCTTGCGGTTGCCATTGTAGTCACCGGTATAAGTGAAATCAAAAAACTTACTGGTTGCCGGCGATTTTTGGGGCTGATCCGTAGAAAATTTGTACAATTGCCCCGGTTCCAGGGTCCGAATGTTTTTCAGTAATGTTCGGTTGGAGAGAAAATTTTGAAACGTGAGGTATTCGTTGAGTCCTTCCGGATCCAGCTCAGGACTTTCGTCCGCTAACTCAAGGATAGCTTTTTGTTCGGAAGCCAGGGTAAATCCTGCAGTCCCCTGGTAGAGATAAAGCGGTTTTATCCCGAAGGGATCCCGGGCGGCGTATATCCGTTTTTCTCGCGGATGATAAATTACCAGCGAATACATCCCGTTTAACCGCTGGAATAAATCTTCTCGCCAGTGGTTCCATCCTTTCAGCAATACTTCGGTGTCCGTCTCTGTCCTGAACTCAAAACCACTCTTTTTCAGTTCGCTCCGCAGTGATTTGAAATTATAAATTTCACCGTTGTAAATAATGATCCGTCTACTGGCCGGATCCCGCAGCGGCTGGTGACCGCGCTCGGAAAGATCCAGGATAGATAGACGCCGGTGGCCCAGGCCCAAGTTTTCATCAATATAAGTCCCGGAATCGTCCGGGCCGCGGTGGGCGAGTATTTCGGTGGCTGAGTGGAGTTTTCCCCTGTCTATTTGGTTGTCAGCTCTACACCAGGCGATTAAGCCGCACATGGGTTTGGAAGTGATGAAGTGATGAAGTGATGAAGTGATTGAGTGATTAGGTTAAATCGAAGAAATTCTAAACCAGTAACTAAGTGATTGAATAATTGGATAAAAGGGAAAAATCGTGAAAAATCAGACCACGTGCTGTAGTCGTGAAAAAATATAGTAGATCTTTCTTGGTCAGCTTCCTGACTCCTTAACTTATTCACTTCTTAACTAATAGACTCCTTAACTTCCACCATTGTCTCAATAATATTCTCCTGGTCCGCGGGCTCAAGGCCGACGTAAATCGGCAGAGAGATCGAAAGCTGCTCGGCGAAATAGGAGTTGAGGTAGTCGGCCGGGGAAGTATCGTATTTATCCCGGTAGTAATCCTGGAGGGCAGCGGTGTGGGTGCCCTGTCGAGTGGCTATTCCTTCTTCCTCCAGGCTTGTCATTAACTCGTTGCGCTTTTTGTTGGCTCCGTCGATTTGACCTATAATGTGATTAAGTGAACCGTTATTAAGTGATGAAGTGATGAGGTGATGAGGGGATGAGGCTTGATCTTTAGCTTCTTCGCTTCTTAACTTCTTCACCTCTTCACGTAGGGTTTCAGGGAGAAACGTAGTTACATAGCTCTGGTAGCCGTGGGCGTAGTCCTCGGGCACATACGGCGCCTGCATCCAGTCAATGTCTTCCAGCAATTTGTCGTAGCGGCGGGCGATTTTTCTTCGCTCTTCGAGAATATAATCGGCTTTCTCCAACTGAGCGCAGCCAACCGCCCCCTGGAGGTCTGTCATCCGGTAGTTATAGCCGAGGTCCGGGTAGTCGGGCAGCAGAAAACCTTTTTCTTCCTCGTGGCGCTCGAGGTCGGTCCGGGTTGCTCCGTGATCGCGCAGTGAACGACAGTGCTTTTCAATTTCTTCCGACTCAGTGGTCACCATCCCGCCCTCACCGGTGGTGATCGATTTGCGGGGGTGAAAACTGAAACAGCCCGCGGCGCCGAAAGTGCCGGCGTGCTGACCATTGATTCGGGCGCCGAGTCCACAGGCCGCATCCTCCAGAACCCACAGGTCGTGTTCGTCTGCCAGCTGCATTATCGGTTCCATTTCCGCACATAAACCGAACAGGTGGACGGGAATAACCCCGACTGTCCTGGCCGTGATATGTTGTTCAATTTGGTCGAGGTCAATATTAAATGTGCGGGGATTTATATCACAAAATACCGGTCGAGCATTCTCGTATTCAACCACGTTTGCAGTGGAAACCCAGGTAAAGGCAGGCACGATAACTTCGTCGCCCTCTTCGACTCCCAGGGCCCGAACGGCCAGGTGGAGGGCAGTGGTGCAGGAGGTGGATGCAATTGAGTGGTACGAGTGATTGAGTGATTGAGTGATTGAGTGATTAAGTGGAGAAGTTATAAAATCAGAAAACTTGTTTTCAAATTTTTCTACGTAGGGCCCCTGGACGACCCAGCCGGTTTCGAGTGGTTTTTGGACAAGTTCTTTTTCTGCGTCGCCGATGTACGGTTTGGTGATTGGATATTTCATGTTTTATTGGTTAAGAAGTAAAGAGGTAATGAGATGAAGAAGCTAATTCCTTGAATTTTTCGCTCCTCGACTTCTCCAGGCAGTTCTGCAGGGGCCTCTTTGCTCCTTAGTTTCCTCACTCCTTCACTTTATAACTTTCCGTATCTTTCTGTTTGTTTCGCCATTCAATCAACTTGGCCATTCCTTTTTGGAGCGGAACGGTGGCTTCAAAACCGAGTTCTTCTTTGGCTTTTTCCGTGCTGCCCAGGCGGTGGGTGACGAAAGTTTCCCCCTCTTCCTTGCGGTAGTCTATCTCCAGATTGCTGTCGGTCAGGTCAAGAATCAGCTCGGCCAGCTCTTTTATCGAAGTCTTGACGCCCATCCCGACGTTGTAAAATTCATCGCAGGTCTCGGCCTGCATTGCCTTGATATTTGCCCGGGCGACGTCCGCCACGTAGATGAAATCGTAGCTCTGGGAGCCGTCCCCAAAGACTATCGGTGGTTTGCCGGCGTCGAGGCGATCCAGGATCTTCATCATCACTGCCGTGTAGGTGCCCTTGTAGTCCTGGCGAGGACCATAGACGTTCATGTAGCGCAGCCCAACGTAATTGAGGTTGTGACGTTCATTAAACGACCTGAGCATGTGTTCGCCGGCAATCTTTGTGGCCCCGTAAAATGTGCGGTTATTATACGGGTGTTCCTCGGTCATTGGCAGCTCAACGGCGTTGCCGTAGACGGAAGCCGAGGAGGAGTAAACCAGTCGCTCGACGTTTTGTTTGACGCAGGCCTCCATTACGTTGAATGTTCCTTCTATATTTACTTCAAACGCGGCCCGCTGGTACTCGTAACAGTGGCGCAGCCACATCGCGGCCAGGTGAAAAACACCGTCCACGTCGGAGAGAACGTCGTTGAGCACATCCGTGTGGTTGATGTTTCCCTCGACGATGGTCAGCTTGTCGTGGCCTTCAACCGCGGCCAGGTTCTCGTAGGTGCCCCGGCTGAAGTTGTCAAAAACAACAACTTCCTCGACCGGCTGCTCCAGCACCTGTTCTGTAACGTGGCTCCCGATTAACCCGGCCCCACCAATTACGCATATTTTTTTACCCGCTAAATCCATGAAAATTTACCTCCATTGTTTTTGTGATTAAGTAAAGAAGTGATGTCGCTGCTGCGCGGCTAAGTGATGAGAAAAAGCAACCATCCAGGACCATTTATTTAAATAATGGTGGCATTGAGGAGTAAGCCTCATCACCTCATCACTCAATCACTCCATCACGGCTTTTTAAAGGTTCATCACTCAATAACAACCTGTTTCCCATCCCGCTCCAGGGAGCGTGTCGCTGCCTCAAGGACCTGGATAACTTTCAGCCCGTGTTGGCCGTCGGTGATTGGTGTTTTGTCTTCTTCGATACAGTCAATGAAATGTTTACATTCCAGCTTTAGTGGCTCACCGCGGGGTATTGACGGGAGAACTGTATCTCCGCGGTGGGTTGTGACATACTGGGCAAAATCACTAACTTCCTCTTCCGGATCTTCTTCGTTTACGTTAGCGGTCTTGTCGTGGATGGCCAGTTTGTCGTTGACTTCGACGTCGTCGAATACTGCCATTTTTTCGTCGCCGACAAAGGTTAATTTCCGGACCTTGTGCGGATCAAGCCAGGAGGCGTGGTAGTTGGCCAGCTGACCGGAGTCGTAGTGGACGGTGACAAAGGCAACGTCCTCTACTTCCGGCTGGATAAAGGAACGTCCGGTGGCAGAAACTTTCGTTGGCTCTCCCTCGAAAATCTCCTGCATAACAGCTACGTCGTGGACGGCCAAATTCCAGACAACATTGGCGTCCTGCCGAATTGTGCCCAGGTTAACCCGGGTGGTGTAGGAGTAGTTCAGTTCACCTAACTCCCCGTCAGCTATCAAATTCTGAAGCTTCTTAATTACCGGGTGATAGAGCAGAATGTGGCCAACCATCAGGGTCAAATTTTTAGTGTCACTGAGTCGGCAGAGCTCCTCTCCGTTTTCGGAACTGAAGGCGAGGGGTTTCTCAACGTAAGTGTGTTTGCCGGCTTCCAAAGATTTTTTTGCCATCTCGTAGTGTTTGGCCGGTGGGGTGACAATCGCGACTCCATCGATTTCCGGATCTGCTAGAACCTGCTCGTAATCACTGGTTGTCTTAATGTTGGGATATTCCTGGCCAACTTCCGCCAGGGTTTCCTTGTCTGTGTCACAGACAAGGCTCAGCCCCCCCAGGCTCTGAAAGTTGCGGACAATATTTGAGCCCCAGTTACCGGCACCGCAAACAGCGATATCCATTGTTTTAAAACTCCTTTTTGTAAGTGAGTGATTAAGTGAAGAGGTAATGAAGTGATGAAGTAATCTTTGGCTCCTTAATAAATTTACCTCTTCCCTCCTTTACTTCTTCACTTCTTTACGTTTCAGTTTGCTTCCTTCCAACAGGTATTCACGGCCGCATTTCTGACATTTCCAGTCTTCGAAGCCATCCACCTGTTTTTTCAGCTGATCACACTCGCAGGCCCAACCGCTCTGGCGGGCCGGGTTGCCAACCATCAGAGCGTATTGAGGCACCGGTTCCGTGACCACCGAGCCGGCACCAATGAAACAGAATTTTCCCAGGTCGTTACCGCAGACTATGGTCGCGTTGGCTCCGATAGTTGCTCCTTTACCGACGTGGGTCTCAATATACTCCGAGCTATCCTTGGGATGCAGGCTCCGGGGAGTATCAACATTCGTGAAGACCATCGACGGGCCACAGAACACTCCGTCTTCCAGGGTTACTCCCTGGTAGACGCTGACGTTGTTCTGGATTTTTACCCGATTGCCAATGTGGACACCTCTATCCACGAAAACATTCTGCCCCAGGTTACAATTATTGCCAATTTTCGCGTTGGGCATAACGTGACTGAAATGCCAGATAGATGTTCCCGGCCCAATAGCCACGTCCTCGTCGATTACGGCTGTTTCGTGGACAAAATGTTCTGCTTCGCTCAATTCAGATCTTCCTTTGTTTATAAAATTGTGAAAAGTCCACGCTTAATTCTACGTTCTAAATTGCAGAGAAGTACCTTAATCCTACAATATCCAGTTTTTTACACAATTAATAATCTTTTGGGAATCGAGATGAAGTGAAGAACAGTTTAAGTTTGAAAGAACTTTCCGAAGAGAAGTTTTTAATTTAGTTTTGTCGGTGGGGATTATTCGCCAGAAAGAGTCGGGACGAGAGATTTGACTGACGTTAAGCTGTTTCAGCAGACTGGCTTCAAACTCTCTGTTAACGGTGACGAGACAATTTTTTGTCTGCAATAAATTTTAACCCCTGGATAATGGATGACTACACAAGGGAAGGGCAGGCCTGAGAACTGCAC
>CAZVWJ010000082.1:0-7643 GCA_964631325.1 uncultured bacterium
TGCCTCGATTGAAGGCTGTCCTTCGGACGGATAATTCACGACAGTTACGCTGTCGCTAATTATCCGGGCTAAATTATCTATTCCTCCCCCGGCCCCGGGGGAGGAATAGATGGCTCCTCTGGACTATATTATTCAAGTTTATTTACAGCAGTGGCTCGTATCCTGTTTGAATACAGTCCGATGCGGGGCTAAACGATAGATAACAATATCACAATAGAATCTCAAAACGTCATTCTGGGCAATAAAATGCAGATAAATCACGCGTAAATGTGGTTTCAGGTGACGGTTCAAGCCCTTGGGACTTTTTACGTCCCTGGCAATGAGCACCATCCCCCCGGTTGTCATTCCGGGGCCCCGACCCGGACTCCATAAGGATTTAATGACTGGATTGCCGGGTCATCCAGCACTCAATTGGGAGCCACCAGGTGAAAATTTGTGACTTTTTCAGCACCCCCCCGATTGAGTGCTGGACGGCAATGACAAATTCATTTTGAAGTTCTGGGGGGAGGGAAACTATAGTGGTATTCATTGCTGTTTTATGTTATACTTGGCTGTTGAATTGATTAAGTTCTACAATCACAAAATCTGGAGGTTTTCTGATGTTCAGAAAATTGTACAGAAGTTTAACCGGAAGTTATAAATCTAAAATTCTCCTGTTCTGTTTAATAATTGCCGTAGTCCCGACCGCTATAATGAGCTGGATTTCACTTTCTTATTCCTCTGATTACCTGTCTGAGTTAAGTTACTTTAAATTTAACTCGGATGCTCTCCACGTGCGCAAAGAGGTTAGTAACGTCCTCCGGGAAAAATATATTCAACTAAAAACCTGGAGCCGGATGGGAACTATTCGTGATTCACTCGACATGCGCTATGGATGGAGCGGAGTGAGTGATCTGCTGAGCTCCCTGGTAAATTTGAACGGGGGGTACAGGTTTTCTATGCTGCTTAATAAAAAAGGTGAGTGTAAATCAGCAACTGAGAAAAAATTAATTGGAATGAAATTTACCGGTCGTGATTGGTTCAAAAAAATTAGAAAATCTCGTAAACAAAATTATGTTAGTAACTGGAGAAAAATTAAAGTACTGGACAAATTATCCGGAAATAACCGGGGGGTTTTATTAGCGCGTCGAATTGAACAGGCTGACGGCACTGTCCTCGGGTATCTGGTCAACGTATTGGATTGGAACCGGATCCGGAGAGTATTGAAAAAACTGAAGGAAAAATATGAAGCTGAAGGGTATAAAAGTGGCTACGGGTATATGCTGCAGGTTGGTTCCGGGGCCGAGGGAAAGCAGTTTAGAATTATTTCTCACCCCACCGCCACGGGTCAAACATTGCGGCAGATTCTCACCGGTTCTGCCTCTCAACGAATTTCCACTGCTCTGGAGAAAATTGCCGGCGATACCGTGGTTCAAATACAGTATTCTTATAAAGGTCGAAAAAAAACAGTTGCCGCCGTTAAAAACGGTAAAATCATGCAGGGACTCAGTCCCCAATGGTATTACCTGGTTGGAGCTAATAATAATGAAATTTATGCTCTGGTCAATTACCTGAAAAAATTGTTGATCTTTATTTTCCTGTTATTAATTGTTGTTGTTGCGGTTGTTGCTTATTATTTCTCCGGTCAGCTTACCGGTAAATTAACCCGGGTTGCCGCCGGTCTAAAGGGAATCGCTGCCGGACGTCTCTCCCAGGATGAAATTAATGTCGAAAATGACGATGAAATCGGTGAATTGGCGGATTCTTACAACACTATGCTGACTAAATTGAATAAACTTTCCGAACAGGCCGATGCTATCGCCCGGGGAGATTTTTCGGCGGAAGTTCTAGACGAGAAAATCCAGGGTGAACTTGGTGATTCATTTGCCCGGATGATAGATAATTTGAACCTTTTGACCGGCCAGGCACAGGCGATTGCGGCGGGAGAGTTTTCAGCAGATGTGCTTGAGCGAGAAATAGAGGGGGACCTGGGTGAAGCGTTTTCGACGATGGTTGACAATCTCCGGGTTTTTGTGGAGCAGTCGCAGGCAATAGTGGAGGAAGATTTTGCGGCGGAAGTTCTGGAGAAAGAAGTGCAGGGTGAGCTGGGCGAGGCTTTTTCAACTATGGTTGATAAGTTGTCCCGCCTGGCGATTTTAACCGATCAGGCACAGGCGATTGCGGCGGGAGAGTTTTCAGCAGATGTGCTTGAGCGAGAAATAGAGGGGGACCTGGGTGAAGCGTTTTCGACGATGGTTGACAATCTCCGGGTTTTTGTGGAGCAGTCGCAGGCAATAGTGGAGGAAGATTTTGCGGCGGAAGTTCTGGAGAAAGAAGTGCAGGGTGAGCTGGGCGAGGCTTTTTCAACTATGGTTGATAAGTTGTCCCGCCTGGCAATTTTAACCGACCAGGCGCAGGCAATCGCTGATGGTGATTTTACTGCTGACGTCCTTGAGGAAGACGTGGATGGAGAACTGGGCGAAGCGTTTTCCACTATGGTTGAGAAATTAACCAGTTTATTAAATACAATTCAGGCAACGGCGGATTCAATAATGGAGACTGGGGGCAACATTATTTCGGCCAGCCAGGAGCTAAATCAACTGGCCGAGGAACAGAGTCAGCAGGTCGAGGAGTCTTCTTCGGCGGTGACGGAGCTGTCCCAGTCGATAGAGGAGGTTTCCGAGCGGGCCGAGCACGGCTATGCGGTTGCCAACGAATCGCAGTCCCAGGCAAAAAAAGGCGGGGAGGCGGTTGGAGAAGCAATCAATGAGATGGACGCGATCCGCAAACACGTCAACCGCACCGCCCGGGAGGTAGAGGAACTGGGGGAAGCCGGGGAAGAGATTGGCGAGATAGTCGGTGTAATCTCGCAGATAGCCGAACAAACGTCATTGTTGGCCCTGAATGCGGCTATTGAGGCGGCGCGTGCCGGCGAACAGGGGAAAGGATTTGCCGTGGTTGCTGACGAAGTCTCGGAGCTGGCCAATCGCTCGGGCGAGTCGGCTTCGGAGATCGAGGATTTAATTGCCGATATCCAGGCCCAGACGGAAACGAGCGTGGATGCGATGGAAGAAGGGACGGAGAAGGTGCACGAGGGAGCGGAAGTGGTAGATAAGACGGGCGAGGTGCTGGAATCGATTGTGGAAACCTCAACCAGTACGCTGGAAGAAATGGAGAACATAGCGGCAGTTATAGATCAACAGGCGTCGGCTGCTGAGGAAGTGGCCGGAAGCGTTGAGCAGGTTAACCAGGCTTCGGATGAAGTCTCCGGCAGTGCCGATAACCTGGTCGAGCAGGGCCGGCACCTGGATGACGTGGTTGACCAGCTTGAAGCTGTGATGGACCAGTTTAAACTTGAAGAAGATTAAAAATGTGTATTATAAGACATGTTTTCATCCCGGGGGCGGTTTAACTTAGCTTGGATCTTGTGATTCTTGGGTTTGGCAACGATATTCTTTCGGACGACGGGATTGGTTTACGGTTGGCCCGGGACGCCAGTGAGGAGCTGGATGTTCCCTGGGTCAGGTGTTCTATGTATGGCTTTGACATTCTGACAGAAATAGCCGGTTATTCCCGGGTGGTGATTATTGATTCCCTGGTTGAATCGGAGGCGGAACCGGGCGAGATTTTTACTTTTGACCTTGATGATTTTAGTGGTTGTCGCCACATTAGTTCGCCCCACACGACTAATTTTGCCTCGGGCATAGAATTTGGTGAAACCACCGGCCTGGATTTACCGGATGAGTATTTTATTTACGGTGTCAATGTCTGCGAAACCGTCGAGTTCAGCGAAGAATTATCGCCAGAATTGCAGGAAAAGTATCCGCAGATCAAAAAGAAAATAATTACAAAAATTAGCAATCTAGTTAAATGAAATTTTTATGAAAAATTAAAATAGTCTCTTGACAGGCTAAGAATTATAAGTAAACTTTTTTCTTGGCTTTAATATCCATGAAAAATAGAAATTTCTTTCAAACAATAAATTTTTTGTGAAAGGTGGCGGTTTTATTGCGCATTGGAGTCTTTCTCTGTCAGTGTGGACCGAATATTGAAGAAAACATGGACCTGGATCGGGTGGAGGAAACTATTGCCGGGGAGGCCGACGTTGAGCTTGTCCTCCAGGAGAATTTTCCCTGTTCACCGGACGGTCAGCAGACGATTAAAGAAAAAATTCAGTCGGAGGATTTGACTCATTGCGTGTTTGCCGCCTGTTCGCATCGTGATCACGAGGAAACCTTTGAAGAAGTCCTTGAAGAAGCCGGTTTGAATCCTTACCTGATGGAGATGGCTAACGTCCGGGAGCAGATTGCCTGGGTGGTTGAAGATGAGGAATTAGCCACTGATAAGTCCATCGCCCAGATTCGTGCCGCAATTGCTAAAGTTAAAACCAATGAGCCCCTCGAAGACGAGGAAATAGAAGCCAATCCCGACGTCGCCATAATCGGGGGCGGGATTGCCGGAATAAAAGCGGCTAAGTTAGCTGCCCGTGACGGCCGCCAGGTTTACCTGATTGATCGTGAGGCTTCCGTCGGGGGCAAAATGCCCCAGTGGGAAGAATCGTTTCCTTCCATGGATTGTAATCCCTGCTTTCTTGCTCCTGAAATAAAAGATTTGAAGGCGACCGACAACATTGAAATTGTTGATTCGGCTGATGTTAAGGATATTGTTGGTTTTTACGGTAACTTTACAATTGAGCTGGAACAAGAAGCTCGCGGTGTCCTCGGAACCTGCATGCCCTGTGGGGAATGTGAAGACGCCTGCCCGGTGGACGTCGTGGATGATTTTGATTTTGGACTTTCTCAGCGCAGTGCAATCTATGCTCCCTTTCCCGGCAGTCTGCCCGAAGAAGCAAAAATTGACTGGGAAAATTGTCTCCGCAGTCAGGGGGAAGATTGTACCGCCTGTGAGGAAGCCTGCCCGATGAGCGCGATTGATTATTCCCAAGAAGATCAGGCCCGGGAAATAAATGCCGGCGCCGTAGTCCTGGCCACCGGTTTTGAGCCGGATTCCCTGGAAGATAAACCTAACTACTCCACGGAGCTTGATAATGTTCTTACCTCGGCCCAGTTTGAGCGGTTAGTCTCTTCTACCGGACCCACCGAAGCTCATCTCCAGAAAGTTGACGGAGAACCACCGGAAAGTATCACTATTGTTCACTGTGCCGGTCGGGAAGGAACCTGTTCTCGAGTCTGTTGTGCGGCCAGCTTGAAATACGCCAAGTATATCTCGATGGAATATCCCGAGATCGAGGTAAATATCGTTCACTATGACCTCTGTCTGGCCGGGGAAGGTTACCAGGGACTCTATGAGGATGTCCGGGCGGCTGAAAATGTAACTTTTCACCGGATGTCCGACTACCGGGATGTCCGGGTCAGTGCGGGGGAAAACGAAGAAAGAATAGTTTCATTTAAGGACTCTGCCGGTTCGCCAGCCGAAGTTAGTTCGGAGATGGTGGTCCATTCGGTTGGTATGCAGCCTGCTTCAGGAGTTGATGAGCTGGTCGAGATGCTTTCCCTGGAGACTAACGAAGAAGGCTATATTGAAAAGGATCATACCCGGATGGCTCCCAACATGGCCGGGGTTGAAGGAATTTACGTTGCTGGCTGTTGCGGTGGTCCCAAGGATGAACAGGAAACCGTGATGAACGCCGAGGGAGTTGCCGGAGCAATCACTTCTAAGTTAAAAGAAGGCGAAAAAATCCCCGTGGAGACAATGACCGCTTACGTTGACGAGGACCTCTGTTCGGCCTGTCGCCGTTGTATCAGCGTCTGTCCCTACAAAGCAATTTCTTATGACGAAGAGGACGACGTCGCCGAGGTCAACGAGGTGCTCTGCGAGGGCTGTGGCACCTGCGTCGCCGCCTGTCCCAGTGGTGCAATGAAAAACCACCACTTTGAAACCGGTGCCTTAGAAAAACAACTCAAAGCACTGTTTAAGTAAAAATGTAGTCCACGAATCTGCACTAATCTACACGAATAAAAAAACGAAAAACACAAATAGGTGTGAAAACGGATTTACAAAACCATCCAGGTAACAGGTTTCACCTTAGACACCTTTTTAGAGCAGACTCAGTTATAAAAGAATTCAGATTAGTGAAGATTCGTGTAGATTAGTGGATAGAAGTTGATTTTTACAGGAAAGAAGTGATTATCCATGAGCAACGAGTTTGAGCCGAAGATAGCGGCATTTTTATGTAACTGGTGTAGTTACGGGGGGGCTGACCAGGCCGGGGCGGATAAACGGGAAATACCGGCTAACGTGCGGATTGTCCGGGTGATGTGCACCGGTCGGGTTGACCCGCAGTTTATCCTGGAAGCGTTGGAAGAAGGAGCTGACGGGGTGATGGTCCTGGGTTGTCATCCCGGGGACTGTCACTACAAAAAGGGGAATTACAACGCCCAGCGGCGCTACTTGCTTTTGAAAAAGTTAATGGACCAGTTTGGTGTGCATGAGGACCGGATTTGCCTGGACTGGGTTTCTGCTTCTGAAGGCGAAAAATTTGAGCGAGTAACTAACGAAATGGTGGAAAGAGTAAAAAAGTTGGGACCATTCCCTCGTAAAAACAAAGAATTAGAAAAACTCAATTCCGTACAGTAAGGAGAATTTAACTATGGCAAAAGAAAAAGCAAAAGCGGCTTTTTACTGGGCAGCCAGTTGTGGCGGCTGTGAAGTGAGTATGCTTGAAATTGGTATGAAAATACTCGATGTGGTTGAACACATAGAAATTGCTTTCTGGCCCTGTATAGCTGATTTTAAATACGACGACGTGCGGGAGATGGAGACGGATGAGATTGATGTCTGTTTCTTTAACGGGGCTATCCGGAACGAGGAAAACCTGGAGATCGCCCGCCTCCTTCGTGATAAATCAAAAATTATGATCGCCTACGGCGCCTGTTCCTATACCGGGGGGATTCCCTCGCTGGCTAATTTTTATTCGCGCGAAGAACTATTGGATTTAAACTACCAGGAACAGCCCAGTGTTAACAATCCGGACGATGTAAGACCCCAGGTAGAAACGAAAGTAGACCAGGGGGAGCTTGAACTACCGGATATGTTTGAAGAAGTTTATAAACTTGAGGACGTAGTGGAAGTGGATTATTCCGTGCCGGGCTGTCCGGCTGTCCCGGAGAGTACCATGGAAGCTCTAAATGCAATTGTCGAAGGTGAACTCCCGGAAAAAGGCAGTGTTATCGGGGCCCAGCGTAAATCGGTTTGTGATGAATGTGACCGGGAACGTCGGGAAGAGCTGCTGGAGGAGTTCTACCGTCCCCAGGAGATTGAACCCGACCCCGACGAATGTTTGCTGGACCAGGGGATCGTCTGTATGGGCCCGGCGACCCGGGCCGGCTGTGGAGCCCAGTGCCCCGAGGCCAACCAACCCTGCCGTGGTTGTTACGGTCCGACGGAAGACGTTGAGGACCAGGGGCTGAAGATGCTTTCTGTCCTTAGCTCAGTAATTGACGCCGAGGAACGTGAAGAGGCCGAGCGAATTATCGATCAGATCGCTGACCCGGCCGGAACTTTTTACCGGTTCGGCACCTCTGATTCCATCTTAACCCGCGGCCTCCGCGAACAATAGTCCACAAATCGACACAAAAAAACATCAGTGGTCCACGGATCGGCACGAATCCGCACGAATAAAAAGCATTTAGATTAGTGAGGAT
>CAZVWJ010000083.1:0-7572 GCA_964631325.1 uncultured bacterium
GTTCTGGTTACAGATTGTTCCTTATCAGAAGCTCTCTCTACTAACCTCATTCTCGTCCAGCAGTCAATCGGGCACAACCAGTGGGAGCTGTAGAATTTACTCTGTAACTCCCCGATTGACTGCTGGACTCCGAGGTTTTGAGTCGTTTAAGAGCCATCCAGGCTCAAGACGACTCAAAAAATCCGGTTACCAGAAAGTGCTTCTGATTTGTAAAGAGAACTGTGGGAGAAGACATATAAAGAAATACTATATCTTTTTTTGCACAAATTATCCATGCCACTAAAAATATGTATCTTAATTTTTTCCGTAATATTTTTTGAACAAATATTTAATAAAAAATCTTGCACAAGTGTGTGAAATGATTTATATTTAACCTGGAGTCGGAATTGTGTCAGGGAGGAGTTTAAAATGGGCAAATTAAGTCTTTTTTCACAGGCAATTAGTATCTCCCCTGTTTTATTTTACCACTCCTTTCAAAAACTGAGCCAGGAGTCCTCCGTCCAAAAATTACTTCGAGCAAAATCACAGTCTACCCCGGGAGGGGATCAGCCATGTTAAATATAAGTCGAATAACTTCACAGATTGCACGGGCGCGGCAAATAGAAATGTATGGCGCACAACAACAGCAGAAAACCAAAGAAAAATATTTAGCGCTGAAAGATATACTCTCCTCTGATGAAAATCAATACCAGCCTTATAAACAGTCAGAATCAATTTATTCAGATCCGGGCCAGAACTCAGGGAAAGCAACCAACTACGGGGGGGCAACTCCACCCTGGGAAACCGGGGGAAACCAGACATCAGAGACTGAAACCAACGCCGGGAATACGGGACAAGGACAACCACAGGACGGCAACCAGTCCGGCGGTGGACAAGGCGCGGGCGAGGGAACCGGTGCACCTGAAGGGAGCTACACTAACCCCCCCGATATCCCCGGTCCAAACAGTCCTGAGGCCCCTACTCCTACCGATGAAACACCGGGGGACGCGGGCGAGGGTGGCAGTAACGAGGGCTCGGACTGGGATTCCGTGCCAATGCCAACTCAACCCGGGCCCGGAGAAGCACCTCCGCCAACAACCGAAGTCCCCGAGGGCTGGGAAGGCGGTGAAGCCGGGGGGGACGACTGGGTCCCCGGTTCCAACGATACAGGTGAAACAGCGCCGGCGCCCGACAGTGAGACAGTAAATAGCGGGGAAAATCAACCCACAGGCGGTGAAACACAGGCGGAAGCACCGGCTGAGAATAACACCGGAAACACCGGCGGAACCGAAGAAAGCGGATGGGGCTGGGGAGAAAACGCCTACAACACCGTCCGGGATACTGTCCAGGAAATTGGAGAACAGGTTCAGGAGACTTTCGAAGAAGCGGAAGGGACTGCCCGGGCGGCCCTGGACCAACCGGCAAACGAAACTGGAGAGAATACGGGAGCAAACACGCAACAACAAAATGAGGTGCCCGGCTGGGCACAGCGAGCCCAACAATCCGCCCAGGACTTTGAACAGGAAGTTGGAAACATTCAAGAAGAAGCCCAGGAGACAGCCAATTGGATGGCCGAACAAACCGAAGCAGGTACGAACACCGAAACTACAACCCCGGCAGAAAATTCAAACCAAAACACAGAAACGGCTGAAACCGACACAAACACCACTCAACAGCAAGCTAACACTCAACAACAGGCAAACACCAACCGGGGCGGAGCCGCTGAGCAGGCCGAACAGGCTTATCAAACCGCGATGGAAGACTTTCGCAATATTGAGAACCAGGCCCGGGAGACAATAAATCAAGTTTTCTAAATTAAACCCCCAGCACCGGTTTTTTTGGAAGCGGAGAAAACACCAACTACTGGGCTTAAGAGTTAATTACCAACCGGGAAAATATTAACGGGTAGAAACTTCAGGAACTGGCCTATCACCACAGGCACAAGGCTCATTCCCGCCACTAATATCCAACCTTTAAATCCGGGATTCACAATTGACAGAACTGAAGCCAGTGGTGGAATTACAGCGACCGCTGTCAGCAGACCCACGCAGAGGACCAGCGCTCCCCAGACATAGGGATTAGTAACTACGTTATTTTGAAATAAAGAAGTTCCCTGGTTGCGCATATTAAAGACGTGCCAGAGCTGGGTCAAAGCCAGGGTATAAAATGAAATTGTAATCGCCGGGCCCGGTTCCCCGTCCACCTGCGCCGGATAACCGGCAGCCAGAGCCAGCGCCAGGGTGCCCAGGACGGTGGCAGTTAGAATAGCCCCGTAGCCTCCAATACTGAACCAGTGCTTGAAACCCACTATTGAAGACTTCGGATCCCGGGGCGGCTGGTGCATAATTTCCTCTTCACTCTCCCCCATGCCCAGGGCCAGGGCGGGAAACACGTCAGTCACCAGGTTTAAAAACAATATCTGCAGGGGTAAAATAGGCAGAGGTATATTAGCTACTGAGGCCAGGCCAACGGCAAGTATTTCACTAATATTACAGGATAGCAAGTAAAGGACAAAGGAACGAATATTATTAAAAATCGTCCGGCCCTGCTCAATTGCCGCCACAATGGTTGAAAACGCATCATCGGTCAGAACCATGTCGGCCGCGTCCTGGGCCACCTGGGTGCCCCGCTGACCCATTGCCACGCCGATATCCGCCTTTTTCAAGGCCGGGGCATCGTTTACTCCGTCACCGGTCATCGCCACCACCGAACCACTTCCTTGGTGGAGATCAATCAGGTTTAGTTTTTGGGCCGGACTAACCCTGGCAAAAATATTTATGCCCAGCAATTCCCCTCTCTGGTCCGGGGTTAGTTCCTCCGGATTCTCCAGCACTCGACCCTCCTTCACCGGTGCATTTTCTTTCTCTACCAGTCCTACCTCTTCTCCAATTCGGCGGGCGGTTACGGGATGATCACCGGTAACCATTATAGTCCGCAAGCCCGCCCCCTGGCAACGGTCCAGAACTGCTCTCATTTCTTTGCGCGGCGGATCGAGAAAAGCAACCAGTCCCTGGAAAACCAATTCCTCATAGGGATCTTCAAAATCAGTTCCAGAAACACGAGTTGCCAGGGCAAGGACCCGCAGTCCTTCCTCAGCCAGGCTTCGGCTTTTTTCAAGCCACTTCTCTTTTTCAACATTGCTCAGCGGTTGTTCTTTCCCATTCGAACTCGCATGGTATTCAGAATTTTTCAGCACTGACTCCGGGGCTCCTTTTACCGCCAACCGGTATCCACCTTCATTCAGTTCGTGAACTGTTCCCATCATTTTCTGATCAGAATTGAAGGCATACTCATCTATTTCCGGATATTCTTCAAGTAACTCTTCTCTTGGCATCTCCGCTTTTCGCCCGGCAACGAGGAGGGCTACTTCCAGCGGTTCTCCAACCGGCTCATCATTATCCGGCAGAGAAGCATTGTTGCAGAGTATTCCCGTTTTTAAAGCTTCGGTGAGAGCATTGTTTTCCCCGGGAAGGAATTGTTCATCTCCAACTTTAAAATCCCCCTCTGTAGACAACCCTTTACCGGTTACCTCTACCTCAGTCTCCGGCAGTATAAATCGAGTCACAGTCAGGCGGTTTTCAGTTAAAGTTCCAGTTTTATCGGTACAGATTATTCCCGTGGAACCAAGTGTTTCCACTGCTGAAAGCCGACGTATCAAGGCGTGCCGCCGGGCCATTCTCAGCATTCCTCTGGCCAGGGCAATTGTGGCCACAATTGGTAGTCCCTCCGGAATTGCAGCCACGGCCAGGGCTATCCCGGTTTCGACCATGAGAATAAACTCTTTTCCCACCAATACTCCACTGACAGTGACCAGCAGGGCAACAAATAAAGTCAGCCAGATTAATTTATGACCGAGCTGTTCGAGCCGCTCTTCCAGGGGGGTAACTTCTTCTTCGGCCGATTCAACAAGGGAACTGATCTGACCCAGCTCAGTGTCTGGACCGGTGGCTACAACTACTGCTTCCCCCGAACCACGGGTAATAGCAGTTCCTTTAAAAAGCATATTTACCCGCTCTGCAAGTGAAGCTTCTTTTTTCAGGGAAGTCTCTGTTTTTTCAACCGGGACAGATTCTCCGGTTAAAACAGACTCATCTGCCTGAAGATTATTGGCCTCCAACAAACGAAGATCCGCTGAAACCACATCTCCCGCTTCAAAAATTACCACGTCACCGACAACAAGTTCTTCAGCCGGTATTTTTTTTATCTCCCCCCCACGTCTCACTGTTGCTTCAACCTTTCCCAGCTCACGAAGAGCCTCCATTGAGCGGACCGCCTGGATTTCCACAAAAAAGCCGATACCAGCGTTAATCAAGATAACTGCCAGGATAGCTGCTGCCTCAATTTGCTCACCGGCTGCAAAAGCCACCACCCCCGCAATTAAGAGGAGCACTACAATTAAGCTCTTAAATTGCTCAAGCAAAATTGTCCAGGCACTGCGCTGCTCCTTCTTTCGGGTCTGATTTGGACCATACTTTTGTCTTTTCTTTTCTACTTCAGCCGGAGAAAGTCCCCCGGCAATATCAACTGACAGACGAGAAATCAGGGTTTGTACTTCCCCGGTCCAGGGTTCTGACAGGTGAAGATCTTCTTTATCCATAGATTATTCCTCCAATGAGATGAATCACTGTAAATATTTAACCCTAAATTGAGCGATTCTATGGTAAGTCTGCAAGATATCACCTGTTTCTATCATTCTCGACAACTTCGTGTTGTCTCCGAGGTATACAGCCTCTGGACCGCCTCCTGCGGCCCAATACAGGGCTGTATAAATCCAGAAACAGGACATCTTACATCCTCACCATAGCGGTGAAGAGAAGAACATATTGCTCTCCGGTGGATTTTTGTATTCCTCTGGATTCATGAGGAATCCGAATAGAGGAATACATACCTCAGAGCAGCCGGGATGGCTGCGAGAATGAGTCTCACCGGGAGTATGATTCGCTGTTATGGGAAAGACGCTAAAAAAGCACAAATCAATTAAGTCCCCAGCGGCGAAGACCCTTCCAGGGATTTTCGGTTATGAGTTTGTTCAAAATCAAGTTCCGGGCCTACCGGAATAATTCTATGAGGATTAATATCCTCGTGGCTTCGGTAGTAGTGTTCCTTAACGTGTTCCATATTACACACCGCAGCCACGCCGGGAAGCTGATATAATTCCAGCAAATAATTCCACAGATTAGGATAATCAACTATGCGGCGTAAATTACACTTAAAATGCGAGTAATAAACTGCGTCAAATCGGTAAAGGGTGGTAAACATACATATATCAGCTTCCGTCAACACCGGACCACAGAGATAACGTTGCTCCGCCAGCACTCCCTCCCAGCGATCAAGAGCTTCAAATAGCTCCTTCACTGCCGTTTCATAGGCTTCCTGGGTCGAAGCAAATCCGGCCCGGTAAACACCATTGTTAATCGGCTGGTAAATTTCCTCAATCACTTCATCAATCCGTTCCCTGTATTCTCCCGGATAAAGATCTACATCATTTGTCGCCAATTTATCAAACTCAGTGTCCAGAAAACGCATTATTTCCAGGGATTCGTTGTTTACTATAGTTTCTTTCTTTTTGTCCCATAAGACCGGGACTGTTACCCGGCCCGTGTATTCTGAATCCGCCTTTTGATACACTTCCCGCAAATACTGGGCGTCATTTACGGTATCGGGAATACAGCCTTCCCGTTCAGAAAATTCCCAGCCTTCTTCACTCATGTAAGGATCGACAACAGAAAGAGATATAGCGTCCTCGAGTCCTTTGAGAGCCCGCATAATTACGGTCCGGCTGGCCCACGGGCAGGCCCAGCTAATATAAAGATGATATCGCCCCGATTCCGGGAAAAAAGTTGTCGTCCCGGAAACAGATATTTTCGACCGGAAAGTAGTTTTTTCCCGCTGAAAATTTCCATTCTCATCCCGGGGCCAACCTTCTTTATGCCACTTTCCCTCTACCATCACTCCCATATCTATCACTCCCGCTGGACTGAGACTTTTTACAGTTTTACAGATTATAGCCTAAAATCCTCCAAACTTATAACCCACTGTGCATTAAAATTTGCAGTTTTGAAAAAGATGGTTTTGATTTCTGTAGAAAAAGTGTATACTTTTATTCTGTTTGATTGAACTTCCTGGTTTGAACACGCGTGATTGCAACACATTACGGTGGTCAAAGCTTGTGAAGTAATTTTTGTAATAAGGAGGTTACCGTAATGGAAACAGGTACCGTCAAATGGTTCAATGATGACAAAGGTTTCGGTTTCATTGAACAGGAAGTCGGTGAGGATGTCTTCGTCCATTACTCGGATATCGAGGCTGAAGGTTTCAAGAGCCTTGATGAGGGTGACGAAGTTGAATTTGAGCTGGAAGAGACTGAAAAAGGTCTTGCAGCTACAAATGTTAAGCTTACCGGCTAATCCTCAACTGGCTAATTAATAATTGAATAAACTCCCCTATCCCTGCAGGGATAGGGGTTTTTATTTTTTAGTTAGAGACTCTCCGAAAAGTCCCCTCTCCCCTGGCGGGAGAGGGCCAGGGTGAGGGGGAAAAAGGTCAAGGGGGAGGAAATTTTAGACCCTTTTCGGAGAGCGTGTAGTTAATGGAAACATCAAAAAGGAGTTGTTAAACCACAGTCCGTGAAAACCTTTATTTTCACTATTGTTTCTTTTTTATTTTTATTTTCCTCCCTCTCTCCAACTGCAAGCAGTACTTTCCGTAATTCACTTTTTAACCGGTTAAACAAATTAAGAAAAGAAGCAGAGCTTGCCCCGCTGGAACAAGACCCTATTTTTACAGGGGCTGCCCAGGCTCACGCGCAGGCACTACGTTCCGGTGAATTTTTTGGCAATTCCACTCCGGCCGGAACTGGTCCCCTGCAGAGAATTCAGGTCCGAGACAATGAATTTCTCGGCCAGGTTAATCAAACCATTTATGAATTTTCTTATCGAAACCCCAGAAGTTTCAATAAAAAAATTATGAAAAAATGGAGAGAGACAGATAAAGCTCCCGCAAACATTTTACAAAAAGAAGTTTCAGAAATAGGCCTGGGAATAAGTCGCAATACTCGTAATAATTTAATCTACCTGGTAATTATTACCGGTTTCCATCTAACAAAACTCGAAAAATACAGAAAAGAAGCCAGAATTGAAATTTTTTCGCGGGTGAATTACTTCCGTGAAGGCCACGGCCTTAATTCACTGAAGACAGACACTATTTTTCAACAAGCCGCCCGCAACCATGCCCTGACTATGAAATTCCAGGATTTCTTTGCCCACAAAAATATAAATGGGGAAACTCCATTCGAGCGGATTAATAATATTCAACCAAAATACGCCAGAAGAGTACTCGAAAATTTAGCCCTCCATTCACCTTTTAAACCTGAAAAGCTGGCCAGAAGGGTAATCCAGGGCTGGGCAAATTCCTCCGGCCATCGAAAAAACTTGTTAACAGAAGAAATTAAAGTCAGTGGATTGGGAATAAGTTTTGACCATGCCCGCAACCGGATATATATTGTCCATGATTTCGGCAACCTTCGATAATTATAAATCGTAAGTGTTTAGCGTATCTCTAAAATCCCTCATCGAATAGCGAATCGTGCTCCCT
>CAZVWJ010000084.1:0-7328 GCA_964631325.1 uncultured bacterium
GTTAAAACAATAATCCAGAGCCTGGAGAAAGTCAATCAAGCAGAACAGCCCGTGTCAGAAGCTGTTCTTGAGGAGGCTCGCCGGCGGCTAAAAGAATACGACGGACTTTATCAGAAAGATCCTTTTGTGGATATTAAAGAGTTGGAAGCGTGGGCGGCGGCAGCTATTCATGCTTCTATGATGGATAAATTCACGAAGAACAAATTACCGGCTCAAGAACTGGCTGATCGTTTCGACGTCCAGAAGCACCTTGTATCAAATCGAAGTAGAAGACTACGTAAGACACTCAAAGCAGAAAAATCGTCACGGCCGGAGAGGGATGAGCAGTTTGATGAGCTCTTGGAAAACGAGCCGTCGGATTCTGCAACCGAAAAAGTAATGTCAGAATTACCGGGGAAAACTCCCGGGAAAAGAGCGCCCTTCCTGAACACGGAACCGCTTCGATTCGTCACCAAAAATATTGAAACTCAGCTTACTGTTGATGGGTTTGGTGATTTTGAAGCGTTTTGCGATAACTTTGATTGGACTGAGGAACAACGCCGGGAGGTACTTGATTTATTTGCCGAGGGTTTTGCGGATTATTTTGATTACGTTTACGAGGATAATTTTTCAAGAAATCCTCTTTCCGTTGATGATCGTATAGCTGACCCGGCTGCAGTTGGTTTTGGTTGGATTTCTCTGGTGCGCTCTGATATTTCCGATTCTATAAAATGTGACGTTGCCCGCTATTTACTGGCCCTGGCGCTTGAAGTAAAAAATGACCCGAAATTTAGTCTGCCCGCCGGAATTTTAATTGCAGTGGGCAAGCTGGCTGAGGCGGATATCCTGGGCGGAGAGCAATTAGAGACAGCCCTCCAACTGGCTTTATCAGAGCATTCTGTGGCACAGAATATGAACCGAGACGATTTTGGGATAATTGTTCAAGCGATTGTTCGGACCGAAGACTTCTCCGGGGAAAAAAGGCCGACTCTTCTGGGAAAGCTTATGGATCGAATCAGTTCCCAAAGCAATCCGCACCTGCCGAGAAAGGTTTTTAAGGATATACTCGAAACATTAAGCAACGAAGCTCTCCGGGGGAAATTTTTGAGATTTATACTTGCTCCCGAAGAAGCATCGGAACTATTTCATGTTTCTCGCTCGGTAAAAAAATTAGCCGGTAAAGAAATAATAAAACATTCAGGTAATTCCCGGGAGACAGTCGAATGGTTGCTGGAACGGGCCGGCAGCAGGCGTCATAACAATGATACCTGGGCGGCGCTTGCGGAATCGCTAAAACAGGCTGGAGATACTGTGGAGGATGAATTATTACGTAAGTGTTATGAACAGGCTCGCTGCCGGGCTAATGCGCGTTCCCGAAAGCCGTTTTACCAATTGGCTTACAGGAGGTTTGGTAAGGAAATTATTGAGGACGCAAAAAATGATAACGCTAACTCCATTCGCAGGTGGGCGAGAAAAACACGTAAGATCTCATAATTTCGATAGAGGGGGACGGGGATTGATTATTAGTGCGCCAGGAAAGTTTGTTTCCTCCAGCTTGAATCACGAAGTAGCAAAAGCAGAGAGAATGACAGACGAAAATTTCACACCTCTCGCGGCTATTTAGTGGCTCGAATTTACGGTCTCAGTACCACGCAACCATAGGTTGCTGTCAACTAATGAACTGTTTATCAAATTTTTTTTGATCTATTTATCTAAAAAGTATTAAGCAATTACGATTGATTCCAGACGGTACAGGTCAGAATCCAAATTGAGCTCAAAGCGGGTCGGAGGTTTAAAGCTTAAAAACTTTTCCGGGAAGAGGGTTGAGATTCAGGTTGATCGCCTCCAGGCAATGGAAAACTTGAGAGCTCCTAAAGAGCAAGCCTTGAAGATGCTGTGTTAGGAGTCAAGCATTTTTCTGTTGTCACCTGGAATCATATTATACCTGATTCTTCAATAAACCTCGGTTTCTATATCCTCCATACTCAAGTAATCGGTAAAAATGGAAGATTTCGTATCCGTTGATTAATCTGATTCATCAAATGACCCGAACCGCCGATAGCTCCGGCAGCTACCGGACCGATCAACCCGTGTATATTGCCCTGAGTAACCTGTCCATTCAATAATTTGCGTGATAAATAAACCCCCACGATTTGCCGCCGAAAGTCTCACGCTTCCAGAGCTATGTACTAAAGTGTGTTCTCCCAGGATTCTGGTTACAGATTGATCCTTATTCGAAGCACTCTCTACTAACGTCGACCCGTTAGCGATCACCCTGCCCTGGCGTTCTCCAAAGTTTTGAACTTTTTATAAAAGTCTCCTACTGCAGCCAATTCAAAAAATCACTGAAGTAAAATTCGGCAATCCTTTCAATTATGCGAGAAGGGACGCTACAATGACATTATCTTCCAAATTTTACAGTCTTATTACTTTTGTGCAAAACTGACTTACAGTAAAATGTAAGTCAATACTTTACATTTGAAGGATGAGGTAGTATCCTTTAAGCAAAGTTAAAGGATAGGAGCGAAACCTTATGGATCATGAGATGGCCTACGGGCGGATCCCGGATTTTTTGCCGGTGCTCGGGAATTTATTCGATGATTATTATCTTGTTGGTGGAACCGCTTTGTCCCTGTTTTACCTCAATCACCGGGTCAGCTACGACGTTGATCTGTTCACGCAAAACAAAAATGAGTCTTTTTCTATAAGTGAACGGCTAAAGAAATTTGAAAGTAAATTTAACCTCAGCGTGACTCAGGAACGAGATTTTTTCAACGAAGAGACTGAGGAGCTTATCGGACGCCGGTATTCAGTGGTTGATGAGGTCGAGGAAATCAAGCTCGATTTTGTGAAGGATCCCGAAAACTTGATTTATCCCCCTGAAAAAAAAGATGGAATAAATGTTGCTACAATTGAGGATTTGTATTTTCGTAAGTTGACGATTGCCGTTAATGTTCGGAAAGATGCCATCGGTCGTATGTTTGAGATAGGCCGTAGTAAAGGCCGGGATTTGCTGGATATTTATGCTTTATCCCGGGAACATCTTTCCCTGGCTCACTTTCTTGAAGGGCTTGAGGCAAATAACTCAGCGGATTTGGCGGACCAGCTCACAAGATATGTTGAACATTTTAACAGGACAAAACTGTTAAATGAGATCGACGACACTGGTTTTCGTAATTTTGAGGCTGATGTTAGTTCCCAACAAATTACCGACTATTTGCTGGCTGAAATTAAAGAATATCGCCGCTGGCAGGTGCGCAAGCATCTTCCGGACGAGGAGGACAGGCAATGAAAGAGGACAGTCAATCTGAGAATCATCCCCTCTGGAACCGACCGGAACTCAGTCAAGAAAAAATGCAGACAATTCTGTCAAACCCCGGGAGTGAGTTGTTCGGGGAATATGGAGCGGAACTTCTGGAAAGTACCCGGGACATCGAACGGGTGAAAAAATACATGGGATTAGAAACTCTGGCCCGACATTACGACAAAATTCGTCCTCATTTTACCCGCAGTTCACGTTCTGACACCGGCCGAAATCACTGGGATAAGACCGTTGAGATCTTGCGGGAAGAATTTGGGCTCGAAAAGGAAGAACAAACTGGCGGGGGAAAGGGCGGGAGTTATCGTGCTCGCGCTATTGGCCAACGCCTCCGTCGTTTAAGGGAATCCCGGGAGTTGACCCAGGAGGAGCTGGCTCAAAAACTGGGTTGGTCCCGGCATTCAGTGAGCGATCTCGAACGGGGGCGCAGGAACGTCTCCCTGGAGCGGATTCATCGCTTCGTGAAAGCCCTGGGCTGGCAGCCGCACCTGGAGTTCAAGCCAACGGGAGATTTGCTGGAAGCAGCGCGAATAGATATTGAGACCGTGTTAACGAAAATGGACCTGGGTGAGGAAACGGAATATTTGTGCCGGGTTGCTTTAACGAACCTGGTCGAGGACATTCTTAATCGAAATCAGCCTGAATCTCCGGAAGAGTTATATAAATATCTCCAACAATTAGTTAAAGTTTTCCAAATGAAGATTGATGAATCAGTTTATGAGTTCTTTTTTGGCCGGGAATTTATGCAGGAAGAGCTGGATAAATTGGATGTTCGAAAACATATTTCCGAAGAACTTTTGCCCAAAATTGTTCGCCGCTTGCTGAAGGTCAGTCGGGAACAATCAGGTAAAAATTCTGGTCAGGAGAAGGAAAGTTAATATGGCTAACCAGGCACCACAAATCGTTCAAAAACTCTGGAATTACTGTGATGTTCTCCGGGATGACGGAGTCAGCTACGGAGATTACGTCGAGCAGTTAACGTATTTATAGGGGACTGAGGTTTAAAGTTTGTGTGCCAGGAAAGCTCGTTTCCTCCGGCTTGAATCACGAAGGAGTGAAAACAAGCTCAGGTAAGGAGTAGTTATCCGCCTGATACAGAACCTCCCACGGCATAAGGTAACGAATGTTCGTGAAGCGGAGGTGACGGAGACATCAGGTCGCAAGCCATTAGCGGATGTGAGACACGTCCGGGCTGAAGTGATAGAGCCCCGAAACTAACGTTTTTCCGACAGGCTGACACTGTCAAATTGGTGGAAGGCGACAGGACATGTCCCGGCTATGACGAGGGAGGTGTTCCGCGGCAGGGTCGGAGAGCGTGGCATGATGTCAGAGGATGAAATAGGAACCTGGGAGGCCCGACCTGTTTGTTATGGAGAGGCCCAAGGTATGAAAAGCGAAGGGTCCGACCGAATAAGTCGGGAGTCGGATTGGTTCATAAGTACCCCTGAAGCCCCATAAATAACGGGGTGGAGGAAAGCTGATAATTTTTTCTTGACTTGAACAACTATTGTCGCTACTATTTGGCGCTAAATGCATAAGCTAAATTGCACAATAGTTACAAATAATTGTTCAGCAATCACGGTTGAGTTAGAATAGCGCCCCCTGACAGGTTCCCTTGAATTACCTATTTCCTTAACGTTTAACAGTGAGCTGTTTCCAAATGTCCCAATTTTCCCTTTCACTGGATGAAATAAATTTTGGAATGCTGGAAATGGCGTTTGAGGATAATTCATTTGAGGTGTCCTATTATCTGGATCTACGTGAGAACGAGCTTATCATGCTCGGAGAACACCTGGGAGTCCACGATGAGGAACAGTTGCGCGAAAAAATTAAAACGGACACCAGCGAACGCTTTTTAAGCGTACCTTCCGGTGATACCGATGTTGCCTGGCGGGACATGCAAAAATTTGCGCTATCCCTTAACGACGAAAAGCTGTCGGAGCAGTTACTTAATACCATCCGGGGAAGTGGCGCTTTCGGAAGGTTCAAGAACATGATCGAAAAGGAGGGAATACGTCAGGACTGGCATCAATTTAGTAATCGGCGGGTTCGGCGACGGGTTCTTGACTGGTTAATGGCGGAGGATCTGATTACCGAAGAACAACGGTCAAAATACATGGACCGGCTGGAAAAGCAGATCAACCGTAGGAAGCAACGTCAACAGGACATGCGCGAAATGGGCAAGGGCGAGATAGTTGAATGCCGCGACCCGGCCAGTTATCCTGGGCTTTCAAAAGGAACCAGATACAAAGTAGTGGGGGAACGGCCGGGAGACAACCTTGTTCGAATTAACGATGATAATCAGAAACAATCGTGGTATCCCAAAAATCAATTTGAGCTGATTCGTAATGAGTAATGAACCGGGCCGAAACGACCCCTGCCCCTGCGGCAGTCGAAAAAAATACAAGCACTGCTGTCTGGATCGAGACGAACCCAAATTTGAACGAGTCCGGGGGAAGGTTGTCCCGAAAATGCTCGATGAACTAATGCAAGAGGGCTACGATCAGCGGGAAGAGGATAACGAGGTCCGGGCGGCGGACTGCTGGCTGGAAGTCTGGGAACGGGTAAAACGATTTATTACCCCCGAAACAGACAGTATTAGTGATTTTGATGAACAATTTGCTACAACAGAACGGCTCTTTAACTGGTCCCAGGATCTTGAGCATTGCCTCTATCAGGTGGGCCGTAACACTGATGAATATCTTGAGGAACAAATCCGGTACGCCGACGAATTTTGTGAACTGCTACCGGAAACTAAAAATTCTGTTTTAATCAATCGTCGGAAGGAAGCAGCGGAAGCCTGTTTCCATCTCGGTCGGGTTGAAGAGGGAGAAAATCGATTTGAACAAATTGTTTCGGAACACCCTGATTCCCCCTGGGTTTTCATCAACTGGGGCGACATGTACTCGCTTTTCCGACGCCACGAGAATGTTCCCGAGGATCCCGAGCGAGCCCGTGAATTGTATGAACAGGCCCGCCCCTTACTGGATGAATACGAAGTGGAGGCAGTCGAAAACCGGCTTATGCAACTCGAAAACGAGGATGAACACCCTTGTAAAAACACGCTGATTGACTGCCCAGAACGGAGAGATAAAACAATGAACATTGAGCTGTCGGAGGAACAATTTGAAACGCTGTTAACTCTGGTGCAAGCGGGAAACTGGTTGATAAATGCAGCCCGGAGTGATCGGATTGACCGGTTCGACGAGTTAGCAAGCCAAATTTACTCAAAAGCAGAGGAAGCCGGGCTCGGGGAACATGTTTTCTACGCTGAAGATGAAGACAGGTATTACCCGAGCGAGAAGCTTGAGGAAAAAATCATGGATTTCGTGGACACTTACGAAAACGAATCCTTCTGGGATTCACTGACCACTCGCCTAGCAGAACGAGACATACGCGAAAAATACGACCGGGAGACGGTCGAAAACATGGGGCTGGAGGAATGGATCGAAACTCTGCACGAACACGAACGGCACTACGCCGAAGAATTTCAGGAACACGGCCTCGAACGTATTTCTATTGAATAATAGCATTTACAGCGTCAGAACTAACCAGTGATTTTCCCGGGACGGGGGTTGAGATTTGAGATTTCAAAGGATGTCGCTAATAGAGTTGGGTCGTAGTTAAACTTTAGCTACCAGCCCTCACCGCCAGTGCCAGCCTCACAGGTTTTACATTTCACCAACAAATTGTTGAATAATTGGCCAAGCCTGCCTCTTTGGCTCCCACGTTGATCCAAAACCCCTGAACATGTGCACAATTATTCACACGTTCACGGGTTCAGTTAACTTCCGGAAAGAACTAACCTGAGTTTCCAGGGAAGCTACGGGGGATCGAGCTGAGAGGAGAAAATTGCAGGGAAGAGGAGGGTACATAAAAAAAGAGCGGGTTGCCCCGCTTGCTTTCTCTTTCTTTGACTCTATTCTTATCTTACCAATTTTGATGCCCCCGAGTCAACACCTTTTTTGGATATGTCAGAACCTTCCATCGGGGTAAATTTTTTGATTGGAAACAGTTAAAATTAAGGGAG
>CAZVWJ010000085.1:0-7281 GCA_964631325.1 uncultured bacterium
AACCCAGCACTCAAGCAGAACAAATATATTCCCTTAAAACAGCCTGTAATTTTTTGGGCTAATATTACACCTTGATTTATTTGTTCACACAGCCTTGAGTGCTGTATCGTAGATACATATTATGCACGAAATTGTAAAATTTCGTGCATAATGTGGGCTAAAATCGTTGTAATAAATAAAGCAGGGTGTAATTACTAATGGCTTTGTATGTTCAAAAATACGGCGGTAGTTCCGTCGGTGACGTGGAAAAAATTAAAAACGTGGCCAGGCGTATTGTTGAAACTTCGACCGAAGATGACCAGGTTCTGGCCGTGGTTTCAGCCGTCGGTGATACAACGGATGAACTGATTGAACTGGCCGAGCAGGTCGCTAACGTTCGACCCAAGCGTGAGATGGATTTGTTGATGTCGGCCGGGGAAGTAATTAGCAGCGCCCTGGTGGCAATGGCGGTTGAAGACCAGGGGCGGTCAGCCGTGGCTCTCACTGCCCATCAACTGGGTATTAAAACTGATCTTGCACATACTAAAGCCCGAATTCTCCGAATAGAAGAGGAGCGGGTTCGGGAAGAGCTGGAAGCTGATAAAATAGTGATTGCAGCGGGCTTCCAGGGAACTACTGAAGAACAGGATGTAACCACTCTCGGCCGGGGGGGTTCTGATACGACGGCCGTTGCCCTGGCGGCTGCCCTGGAAGCTGATGAATGTGAAATTTTTACCGACGTGGACGGGGTTTTCACGGCGGATCCACGAGTTGTCTCGGAAGCCCATAAAATTGATACCGTCAGCTACGAAGAAATGCTTGAGCTGGCCAGCCTGGGGACGCAGGTCCTCCAGGTCAGAGCAGTTGAGTTTGCCTGGAAATATGACGTGAAAGTTCACGTTCGTTCCAGTTTTCATAAGGAATCAGGAACAATAATCAAAGGATGTGGTGAGACTATGGAAGATGTTGAAGTTCGTGCCGTTACCTCGGACAAAAATCAGACCCGCTTTACAGTGATTGATGTTCCCGACAAACCAGGAATGGCGGCCCAGATTTTTGGGGCCCTGGCAGAATGTGATATTAACGTAGACATGATTGTCCAGAGCAGTCCGGCTCATAAAGAAGGAGCAAATGATATTTCCTTTACCGTCGCCCGGTCTGATTCTGGTGAGGCACTGGAGGCGCTTGATGAAATTATTGAGCTGGATTGTGGCAATAATTTAACCACTGATAACGAAATTGCCAAGGTTTCCGTGGTGGGCTCCGGAATGCGTAACCATCCCGGCGTTGCCCGGAAATTATTTTCCGTGCTTGGTGAGGGCGATATTAACATTGAAATGATTTCTACTTCTGAGATAAAAATTTCAGTGCTTATTTCAGAAACCGATACCGAGCAGGCGGTCCAGTTTCTGCACGAGGCCTTTGAATTGTAAATCTTGCTGAATAAGTCTACTGGAGGATCATATTATGAAAGTGGAAGTTTATGATACGACTTTGAGGGATGGATCACAGGCCGAGAATATCTCTTTTTCCCTGGAAGATAAACTGCGGATTACTGATCACCTGGACGACCTCGGGGTTGATTATATTGAGGGAGGATGGCCGGGCAGTAATCCAAAGGATATGGATTATTTTGACAGTATGCGGGAAAAGGAACTGAAGAATTCCACTCTGACTTCTTTTGGCAGTACCCGCCATGTCAGCAATTCGCCCGGCGAAGACCCGAATCTCCAGGCCCTTCTGCGGTCTGAAACTTCAGCCGTGGCGATTTTTGGCAAGAGCTGGAAACTTCACGTTGAGGAGGCCCTTCAGGTTACCCCCGAAGAAAACCTGGCGATGATTGAAAGTTCGGTTGAGTATATAAAGGACCACGGCCGGGAGGTTATTTATGACGCCGAACATTATTTTGACGCTTTTGAAGATGATCCCGAATATGCACTTAAAACTGTTAAAGCGGCGGAAGAAGCGGGAGCGGATTGCCTCTGTCTCTGTGAAACTAACGGCGGCCGTCTGCCCCACGAAGTGGCCCGTATTGTTGCTGAAACTGGCGCAGAAGTTTCTACCGCCCTGGGCATACATGCTCACAATGATTCCGCTTGCGGAGTTGCTAATACCCTGGCCGCTGTTCGGGAGGGGGCAAACCACGTCCACGGTACTATTAATGGATTCGGTGAGCGCTGCGGTAACGCAGATTTAACCGGTATTTTACCTAACTTAACTTTTAAAATGGGTCATGAAACGGTGGGTCGGGAAAACTTGCGTAGTTTGCGGCGGGCCAGTCGGTTTATCTACGAATTGGCTAATTTAGCTCCCGATCACCGGAAACCCTACGTGGGGGATTCCGCTTTTGCTCATAAAGGTGGGATACACGTCAGTGCGGTTCGACGCAATCCCCGTACCTATGAGCACATTGAACCGGAACTGGTGGGTAACAGCCGCCGAGTCCTGGTCAGTGAGCTTTCCGGAAAAAGTAATATTCGCCAGAAAGCGGATGAGCTTGGCCTGGAAATAGAAGACAAAGAACAGAGCCGTAAGATCGTTGAGAAGGTCAAAGAACTTGAAAATAAAGGTTACCAGTTTGAAGCTGCTGACGGTTCGTTTGAAATTCTTGTAAACAAGGTTAAAGGGAACCACCAGGTCTATTTTAGCCTGGAAGGATTTCGGATTATCAGTGAACAGGAAGAAGAGGTTCAGCGTCTCTGTGAGGCGACTATTAAAGTCCGGGTAGGGGACCAGATTGAGCATACCGCCGCTGATGGCGTCGGCCCCGTAAATGCCCTGGATAAAGCTCTCAGTAAGGCCCTGGATGGCTTTTATCCCGAACTCAAGGAGGTCCATTTGACTGACTTCAAAGTGCGGGTCCTGGATGAGCGCGCCGGCACCGCCGCTAAAGTGAGAGTCCTGATTGAAATGGCTGACCAGGAAGAAAGCTGGGGGACCGTCGGGGTTTCTGAGAATATAATTGAAGCCAGCTGGCAGGCGTTGACTGATGGCGTGGACTATAAGCTGATGAAAACACGGGATTGATTTGACGAGGAGGATTATCTAATAATGGAAGAATTGACGGAATATGATCCGGCTGAATTTGAGGAAAATATTTACCAACAATGGCTGGATAAAGATGTTTTTGTGGCTGATGAGGAGACCGATGACGAGACATTTTCGATGGTTATCCCGCCACCGAATGTTACCGGTACCCTTCACATGGGACATGCCCTGAATTGCACGCTTCAGGATGTGCTGGCCCGCTGGCGGAAAATGCAGGGATATGAGGTGCTCTGGCTTCCCGGGACTGATCACGCCGGAATTGCCACCCAGAACGTTGTCGAGCGGCAGCTCCGGGAAGAGGGAACCGATCGGACTGAGCTGGGCCGGGAGAAGTTCCTGGAGCGTGTCTGGGACTGGCGGGAAGAATACGGTGATCAAATCATTCACCAGTTAGAACAACTTGGGGTTTCCTGTGATTGGAGTCGGGAAAGGTTCACTCTTGATGAGGGGTTATCCCGGGCGGTAACGGAAGTTTTTAACCAGCTTCACGAGGATGGTCTTATTTATCGCGGTGATTATATAGTTAACTGGTGTCCCCGCTGTCAGACTGCGCTTTCGGATGTTGAGGTTGAACACCAGACTGTAAACGGCCACTGGTATCATATGAAATATCCTCTGGTTGACGAAGATGATTATCTGCACATTGCCACTACTCGTCCGGAAACTATGCTCGGCGATACAGCCGTTGCTTTTCATCCTGGCGATGAACGTTACGAGGGACTGGAAGGGGAAAAGGTCTTGCTTCCACTGGTTGAACGAGAAATTCCCGTTCTTGCCGATAATAGGGTGGATCCGGATTTTGGTTCCGGTCTGGTGAAAATTACTCCGGCTCATGATGATCTCGACTTTCGAATCGGGAAAGACCACGATCTGCCGGTAATTAATATGCTTAACGAAGATGGAACTTATAATGATAATGGCGGCCAGCGTTTCGACGGTCTGGACAGGTATGAAGTACGGGAAAAGGTCGTGGAGGAACTGCGGGAAGCTGACCTGATGCTGGAAATAGAGGATTATTCACACGAAGTTGGCCATTGCTATCGCTGTGATACAGCAATTGAACCCTATATTTCCCAGCAGTGGTTTGTTTCTATGGAACCCCTGGCTGAACCGGCGATTGAATCCGTAAAAGAGGATCAAATAGAATTTCATCCCGAACGCTGGGAAAAAACTTATTTTGAATGGATGGAGAATATCCGGGACTGGTGTATAAGCCGGCAGATCTGGTGGGGCCATCGGATCCCCGTCTGGTATGGACCGGACGAGGAGTATTTTGTCGCCCGGGATGAAGAGGAAGCTCGGGAAAAAGCTCGTGAGCATTACGGTGAAGAAGTAGAATTAACCAGGGAAACCGATGTCCTGGATACCTGGTTTTCTTCCGCTCTCTGGCCCTTTTCTACCCTGGGTTGGCCGGAAGATACAACTGACCTTGAGGCTTTTTATCCCACCGACGTATTGTCCACCGGATTCGACATTATTTACTTCTGGGTGGCCCGCATGATTATGATGGGCCACTACTGCATGGGCGAAAAACCTTTTTCAGATGTTTATATCCATGCCCTGATTAGAACTGAAGATGGCGAAAAGATGAGCAAGTCGCTGGGTAATGTGATTGATCCCCTGGATATGATTGATGATTTTGGCTGTGATCCCCTGCGTTTTACCCTCTGTGCTCTCGCCGCCCAGGGCCGGGATATCAGGCTTTCCAGGGACCGGATTAAGGGGTTCAGAAATTTTGCAAATAAAGTTTGGAATGCGGCCCGTTACGCCCAATTTGCGCTTGAAGAGCCGGAAGCAGATTATCTCCGGGAGCCGATTCAGACCGAAAATTGTTCAGACCTGGAAAAATGGCTGCTCAGTCGTTTTCAGCTCTGTCTCAAGACGGCTACAAAGGCACTGGAAAATTTTAATTTCGACCGGTATGCTGACCATATCTACCAGTTTTTCTGGCACGAATTTTGCGACTGGTATATAGAAATTTCCAAGCTCCGCCTGGAAGAGACTACCGGGGCGGAAAAACGGGAGACTGAAAAAGTTTTATATCGGGTTTTGCTTGAATCGTTGAAGGCTCTTCATCCGGCTATGCCTTATTTAACGGAACATATTTATCAGATTTTTCAGCCGGAGGGGGGACTTATCGCTGAATCAGGTTGGCCGGCTCCCCCTGAGAGTTGGTCAGACAGGGAGGCAGTTGAGGTTGTTGAGGCCCTCCAGGAGATCGTTCGGGCTGGCCGTCACCTGAAAAAGGAATTTAACGTGCAGCAAAGTGAAGGGGTTGAATTATTATTAGCTCCGGAGTCGGTTTTGGCATCTGATCTGGAAAAATTGTCAGATTACGTTGAATCACTGGCTGGGCTTGAAAATTTTTCACTTGCTTCCGAAGAGGATAAACCGGAAATGAGTGCTACGGAAGTACTTGAATTTGGGACTGCCTGGATTCCGCTGGAAGGTCTTATTGACGTTGAAAAAGAGAAGCAGAGAATTCAGAAAGACCGGGCGGAACGAGTCGAAAGATGCAGGGAACTGGAAGGACGGCTGGATAATCCCCAGTTTGTTGAAAATGCTCCGGAGGAAGTTGTTGAAGAAAGTCGAACTGAATTGAGTCAGATAAATGATGAAATTGAGAGACTGGACCAGACGTTGGAAATGTTGGAGGCCGGGTAAATGACTGCAGGCGGAACTTATTAATGCAGAAACTTGATCGAGAACTAGGTCTGTTACCGGTTTTTTCGCTTAGCGTTGGTTCCATGCTGGGGGTGGGAATTTTTGTGGTTCCCGGTATGGCCGTGCTCATTGGGGGACCGGCGGCTTTTTTAGCTTATTTAGTAGCCGGACTTTTTGTGTTGCCGGCTGCTTTAAGTAAGGCGGAGATGGCCACGGCAATGCCTGTCTCCGGTGGAACTTACGTTTACCTGGACCGTTCTCTGGGCCCCCTTGCCGGGACGCTGACCGGCCTGGGGAGCTGGCTTTCCCTTGTTTTAAAGAGTGCTTTTGCCCTGGTGGGACTTAGTGCCTATCTTGCTTACCTGTTTGGAATTTCTTTTCAGACTACTATTTTCATTGATGTTGTCCTGGCCCTGTTTCTCCTTGCCATCAACTGCGTTGGCGCGGAACTTTCCGGCCGTTTGCAGGCTTACCTGGTGCTGGCGACCCTGTTTATTCTTTTGCTGTTTGTCGGCCGGGGGAGTCTCAGTATCCAACACACCCATTTTTCTGACCTGTTGTCCCGGGGATGGGGCGGATTTTTGAGTGCAGTGGCGTTTGTCTTTGTTTCTTATGCGGGGGTGACAAAAATTGTCAGTGTGGCCGAAGAAATTGAAAATCCGACCCGGAATATTCCCTGGGGTATAATTTTGTCACTGGTCACGATGATTGTAATTTATACTCTGGTGACTTATGTAATTGTGGGAAATGTTCCGGCTACGAAATTTTTAAGTAATCACAATCGACTTATTCCGGTCTCCCTTGCGGGAGAAATAATGCTTAATCGGGTAGGTGGGCTGGTAATGGGCATAGTCGCCGTCGTAGCTTTGATTTCAATGACTAATGCCGGTCTCCTTTCTTCTTCACGGTTCCCCCTGGCTATGGCCCGTGACCGGCATCTGCCCGGAATATTTACTCGCGTTAATTCCCGTTTCGGAACCCCGGTGTATGCGATCCTTTTAACAGGTGGTTTATTAATTTCCTCGCTTTTGTTTCTACCGGTCAAAGGTTTGGCCGAGCTGGCCAGCGCTTTTCAACTGCTTGTCTTTTTTATGGTTAACGTTTCCTTAATTATCCTCCGGGAAAGTGAAATTGAATGGTATCAGCCGGAGTTTACTTCTCCCTGGTATCCTTTTCTTCAGCTTATCGGAGCGGGTGGTACCCTGGGTCTGCTTCTCGTGATGGGGCTGCATACTGTGGCTCCTTTGCTTGGAGCCCTCGGCCTGTTAATTGGCTCCCTGGGTTGGTATTTTTTCTATGTCCGCCCCCGGGTTGATCGGGAAGGAGCCCTGTTTCGCGGCCGGGCGGATGAGGAAGAAATTAAGCTTTTTCGTTCGGCTCGCAGCCGCAGTGGATCGAAAAAAGAATCGGTAATTGTTCCTTTTTTCCAGCAAAAAGAAGATGATTTTATCAAAGTTGAAAGAAGAATTCGGTTGGCTGCCGCACTTTGCGATCCCGATCATCGCCTGGATATAGTCCAGTTTGTGGAGGTCCCTGAGCAGTTCTTCCTTTCCAGTAACAAGGCTGATCCTACGATGGCGGAAGGGATAT
>CAZVWJ010000086.1:0-6937 GCA_964631325.1 uncultured bacterium
TATTGCTCTCCGGTGGATTTTTGTATTCCTCTGAACCCAGGAGGGGTTCGTATTGTGGAATACATACCTCAGAGCAGCCTGGATGGCTGCGAGAATGAATCCGGAGAGTTATGTGTTCTTCGATAACAATCGCTCAATTTAGCTGCAATTTTATTGTAGCCAATCCAAATCAAGATTACCAGAAACAACTATGGATGGAGCTCAAATTTACGCCTGGATGCCGGTGACATAAGAAGGCAGACAAATTAAAAAAATGTGTTAAAATATATATTCATATTTATCCAGAATAATAGGAGTGTTATAGTTTAATTTGTTTTAATTTACTTAGTTAATTTCAGGGGAGACCCATCGTGAATTTTCTGGTTGACTCTAGATTCGAAAATTTCAATAGTATTTGTTTGACTTTAAATTTTATTTTCGGAGGAATCTAAGATGCAGATATTTGATGTTTCTGATACGGGTAAAATAATTGCGGTTGTAGTTACTTTCTTATTCATCCTTACCTTGTGTCCCTTACAAGCCCGGGCCTGGACTTCCGAAGACGGTAAATTTAGTGCTTCGGGATTTGTGGAGGCATACACTCGTGAACATTCGGAGGAAGAAGGAAACCTGAGCGAAATCTCACCAATGGTTGTCAACTTTCAGTGGCAATCAACCAAACGAACAAAGGTACTCTGGGAGATTGAATCCGCCCACGCCCCCAGGACCCAGGCGGAACACTGGTTTGGTGACAAGAAAGTAGTCGAGGGGGACGTTGATTTTTCCAAGCGAATGTTTATCGACCATGATATAGAAGGAGCCGGTAATTTGCGATTCGGCAAATTCTACCGCCGGCTTGGCTACTGGATCAGCACTGATTGGACTTATTACTCCCCTACCTATACCCGGCCTAATATTCCTAACTTTGGCCTGGTGGTTCCCAATTCCGTCGGCGCCATGTATTACGACGACTACAGGATCAACGAAAATATGCTTCTCAATTATTCACTCAGCCTGTATCGGCCCGGCTGGAATAACACCGACCGGGTGTTTAAAGCTGATTCCGACACCTCAACGGAAATCCCGGAAGGTGAACTCGGAGAGTCCTATCTGATTTCAACCAACCTCGACCTCTATCGCAACTATAACCTCGGAGCGGCTTATTATTTTGTCAAGGACCGCACCGATGAAATTTCTTTTCCTGATGATCCTTTTATCCCCCCGCTATTAGGAGGAGAGCACGTATTTCCTGATACTGTTCCTGCGCGTGATGTATCAACGGAATTTCACGGCCTTGGCCTGGAGTGGCTACAATTTTTTGCTCAAGCTAAAAATCTACTGGACGGAAACCTGAAATTGCGGACGGAATACGCCGTGATTCAAACTAATGCCGAAGAAGGAGCAGCGTTAAAATCTTTTGACGGAGTAACCCATCACAGCTTTTACGCCGACGCCGAATATGACCTGGCTCCACGCTGGTCAATTTACGGGCGGTTTGGAACAGGGGCTGACTTACCACGGGGGTTTCGTTCTCGCAGTGAAACTTACATTGATGACACCGAGTTAAAGATGAACGAATACGCAGCCGCTCTCCACTGGCGACCGTCCCCCGGTCTGCAGATCAGGCTTGAACATTCCCGCTTCGATTGGGATGTAAACAAAGCCGATCATGTTTATCCCACTGGGCCATCACCAGTCAAACGTGACGACTATCACCTTACCCAGTTGACCGTCGGTCAGATATTTTAAATTAGCTATTGACCGTTAGAGGACGATAATTATTAACCCGAGCAGCAAACAATTTGTAAAATTAAATTCCAAATTTAGCAGGGAGTGAGCTAACAATGAGCATTTTTTCAGCTAAAAAATTAGGTTTTATCCTGGTAATTTCTGCAGTTTTTATAGCTCTCACTTTACAGCCGGTTTTAGCCAAGGCTGGGATCTTAATCGTTAATTCAGAAATAAGCAAAGATTTTACCAATTTTTCTTCCGGCGGGGCTTTGAAAGATTTGTTTCTGGGCAAGCGAACCACTTTTCAGGGCAAAAAGTTTGTACCGGCCCGGGCTAAAGAAGGCGGTTATCTGCTCTTTTTGAAGAATATTCTTGAGATGACCCCCGGCGAAGAAGAAACTTACTGGCTCAAGGAAAGTTTCCGCGGTGAAGTAGAAGTCTGGGACCAGCTCGAAGACGATGAAGAAGTAATTGAGCACGTTGCTTCCAATGACGGTCCGTACGGCCTTGGTATTGTTTCCAAAAAATCCTACAAAAAGGCCACGGATAAAGATATCCGTCCTCTGCAAATAGACGGTAAAAAATTCACTGACAAAAAATATCCCCTGCAATAATCCCACTAAATTCGGGGTAGCCGTTATACACCAACCTTCATAAACTCCAGGGTGGTTTGTTCGATGTTTAAGACTTTGAAAAACCTGTGGAAACGAGCCCGGATAAAGAAAAAACTGGTTATTGGCGGGACAACCATCGTCCTCGCCCTACTGATAGTTGTGGGTTACGTTTCTTACAGAACTCTCAGCAACTCAAACCGGAAGCAATTTGTGGAACAGGTAAATATATATCACAAGGCAATGAGCCGGTTCACCGCCGCCGCCCTAAAGACCGGTAAAATGAGCCTTATTCGTGAAGGAATAGAATTAATTTTAGAGGAAGATTCACTCGTATATTTTGCTGTGCTTCGGGAAGGAAAAATACTCCGGGCCGAACCCAAGAAAAAGTCCCTGAAGGATTTTGGATTTAGTAAAAAACTGTTAAAAAAAGACCGGGGATTTAGTGAACAAGATCTGGGCTATTTTGGTCTGGTAGATAAAATTGATGGCGGGGGCGCCGGTCAATTTACCGTTGTTCTAATAAGCTCAATGAAGGAACTTGCTCAAATACAGACTGAATATCTCTACAGTATTGTCGTCGTGGGGCTGGTGCTGGCTCTGCTTACCGGGGGAATAATCTACTGGTTCACCGGCGGCCTGGCCCGACGGATAACCGGTATGGTTAACTCTTTCTATAGCCAGGAGATGGTTGATCTAAGTGAAGAATTAGCCGATTTTAAACAACAGGATTCCGAGAAAGCTAAAATTAATTTTGATGAAATTTATTTAATGGAAGAAATCAACGAAGCTCTTTTGGAAAAATTAGCCCTGTTAGCAAAACAAGCGGAAGCAATGGCCAACCTGAACCTCGCCGACCCCGCACTGGACAAAGCGATCCCCGGAAAACTCGGGCGGTCTTTTGCCACGATGGTTGATAAGTTAAAAGAGTTCGCCGCCCGGGTTTCAACTTCAGCTAAAGAATTAAATAAATCCAGTCAGAACCTCTTTTCAGCTTCAGAGCAACAGTCTTCTTCCCTCCAGGAAACTTCCGCCGCCGTTAACGAAATGGTCGCGATGATGAAGCAAAATTCCAGCGATGCGACTGAAAGTGAAAATTTAAGCCAGGATGTGGCCGAAACAGCCCAGGAAGGCCGCCAGGAGGTTGAAGCTCTCGCTGAAACGATGGAAGAAATTCACCAGCAGAGAAGCGAAATATCAAAAGCTATAGATTTAATTGATGATATTGCCTTCCAGACGAATCTCCTGGCAGTAAATGCGGCAGTGGAAGCGGCCAATGCCGGTGAACATGGAGCCGGCTTTGCCGTCGTCGCCGACGAAGTCCGTCAACTCGCTCAACGTAGTTCCGAAGCGGCAAATGAGATCGGGGAAATTATTGAAGATAGCGTCAAGGAAGTCCAGACAGGAGTAGAAAAAGCTGAGCGGTCGCGCGAAGTCCTGGAAGAAATTGAAACCGGAATTAATAAAGTGGCTGAACAAATGCGAGAAATTGCCCGCTCCTCCGAAGAACAATCGGGGGGAATCGAAGAACTCAATGAAACAATTAACAAATTGGAATCTATTGCCGAACAAAACGTCTCCAGCGCCAGTCAGACCGCTTCCTCGAGTGATGAACTCGCCTCCCTGGCCAGCCAATTTTCCCTGGAAAAATAATTCTCAAGCACCTGCACTTTAAAAAAGGCTACAGCCCTCTTCGTCCCAAACAACATACGGACCCGAACCAATAGTTGTTTTTCCGAAAAGGAAAACCAATCAATACTCGTTTCTCAGGATTTGGTTAACAGAACTTGTATTACCTATAAACTTAATTTGCCTTCTTTCGCGGATCCCTTCACAAATTGTAATTGTTTAGCGTTCCCGATAAGCGCGAATTATACCACCTGTGAAGCTCATTCTCGCAGCCATCGTGGCTGCTCTGAGGGTTACATTTTCAAAACCGGCTCATCCTGAGCCTAGAAAATGTAAAAATCCGCTTAACAGGAGGCACAATTCGCAGTCTAATGAAATACGAGGGTTACACGCTAAACAGTTACCACAAATTTATAAATACCGCTCTTTATTTCAGAATGAGAAATTATACATCCTCAGTTTTTTCTTCGTTTCGAACGTGTTCGATCATCGTTTGGACAGCTTCGTTTGTATTTTTGGCAATAACTTTTACGGATTCGACGCGGCCAGGAAAAACTCGAAAAACTTCGTCCGCAAAACCCTGACCGATACCCGCAACACCAGAAAAATCCAGCTCAATCACTTCGAATTTTATTAAAAATCCCGAGTCCGTCATCAACAACCCGGAACTCAACGTTGAACTCATCAAATATGAATTCAACCTGAATCTCACTAGCTTCGGAATGCTCAATCGCGTTGTTCAATACTTCCGTGAAACCATAACGGACAATTGAAAAACTGTCAAAATTATTTGTCAAAATAATAAGAATTTTCAAGCCAATTGTCAAATATTTGTCAAGAATAATTGTCAAAATTCCACACAGCCAACCGTAAGTAGATACAAAACCGACCAAAAATAAAAGGGTCATGTAACCCCAGTAGAAGGCAAGCAGGGTAACGAGGACTGCAAAAATTGTGTCTATCACTTAAATAAATGATAAAATTTTCACAACTTAAATAGAGATATATCTGGAAAGGGTGTAATTAAGAACTTGGATTTTGACGCCGTGGTTTCCCGGGCCTGCGAAGAACTGCCGGCCTGGGTGCAGGAGCTGCTGGAGGAAACGGAGATCGCCATTTACGTGCAGGAAGAGCCACCGCCCGCAGTGAAAAAACAATTTGGCGAACAAGTCTTCGGACTGTTTTCAGGCCGCAAATACAGCGCCCAGCGGAGCAAGCGCCCGACAACTAAGCCAACCCGGATTGAGATTTACAAACAGCCGATCCTGGCCCGGTTCAATGACCAGGGAAATAAGCGGGAAGAACTAATTCAAAAACAGGTGCGCAAAACCGTGGTCCACGAAGTCGGCCACTACCTCGGCATGTCTGAGGAAGAAATCCGCGAAAAAGGTTATTAAAAAAACGAACTACTGGCCGCTTTGCTCCAGCTCGGCGAACAGGCGGTCACGGACGACGCCATAATCGTCCGGGCAGTCAACCGGTTCGTTCAGGTGGCGGGCGTCGACAGCCTCCAGGTTCTCCCGGTGGTAATCAACCTTGAAATCGGTAAACTTCAGTCCGTTTGCCGTGGAAATGACCACTGTCCGCTCGGACGGCGAGATCGTCCCCTTCTCAACCTGCTTCTCGAGGGCGGCCAGAGCGACCCCGGTATGCGGACAGTTAAACAGGCCCGACTGATCGGCGTGGGCCGCGGCGTTGGCCAGCTCATCCTCACTGGCCTGCTCGACTATCCCGTCAAATTCCTGCAGGACATCAATTGCCTTGTTAATGCTCACCGGGTCGCCAATCTGGATGGCCGAGGCCTGCGTCGGCTGAGCTTTCTGGGGGTCAAACGATTCAAAACCCTCCCGGTAACTCTCATACAGGGGATTGGCCTGCTCGGCCTGGGCACAGATGATTCGTGGCTTCCAGTCGATCAGCCCGACCTCGTGCAGTTCCCGGAAGCCCTTGCCGAGGGCGGAGACGTTACCAAGGTTGCCTCCGGGAATAACGATATTGTCAATCGGTTCCCAGTTAAATTCCTGGGCCAGCTCGTAGCTAATCGTTTTCTGGCCCTCGATCCGCAGGGAATTCATTGAGTTGGCGAGATAGATGTTTTCCTCCCGGCAGAGCCGGCTGACAATTTCCATACAGCCGTCAAAATCGGTTTCCAGGGCGAGGGTCACGGCGTTGTTTGAAATCGGCTGAATAAGCTGGGCCAGGGAAATTTTTCCCCTGGGCAGGATAACTATCGCCTGCATGTCCGCGGCCGCACAATAAGCGGCCAGGGAAGCGGAGGTATCCCCGGTCGAGGCACAGGCAACGGCGGGGACGTCAATGCCGTCGGCAATCATCTGGTTCACCATGCTAACCAGCACGGTCATCCCGAGGTCCTTGAAGGAGCCCGAGTGACTGTTTCCACAGAGCTTGACCCACAGGTCGTTCAGACCGAGCTCGCGGCTGTATTCAGGCGGGGAGAGCAACTGGGTCCAACCTTCCCCGAGGGTAACGATATTTTCCGCGTCGACTTCGGGCAGGACCCATTCCTTTTTGTCCCAGATTCCACTCTTGTTAATCCTGTCCAGCTTCTGCAGGCGCTTGCTGAACAATTCTTTCCACTCGCCGGGCGCTTTTTCGCCCAGGGCCTCCAGGTTGTGTTTGACCTCCAGCAGTCCGCCGCACTCCTCGCACTCATAAACTATCTCCTCCAGCGGGTATTGGACTCCACAACCCCGCGCACACTCAAACCAGGCGCTGTATTCTGCCACGGTTGGACCTCCTCTGAAACTAAGCTGTTATTTATAGGAAATCAATTTGACTAAATGGTACTATTCAATCTAAAAATTTTACAGGCTTCCGCTCTTTCACCTGATATTCATCTACCAGTATTAAATTTACGAGCAGAGCTAACCCGAATAATTCACGACAGCGTAACTGTCGTGAATTATCCGGCCGAGGGACAGCCTTCAATCGAGGCACCATATTTAGTGTTTAGCGCTGGCAAAGGG
>CAZVWJ010000087.1:0-6865 GCA_964631325.1 uncultured bacterium
CGGAGAGTTATGTGTTCTTCGATAACAATCGCTCAATTTAGGTAAAAATAAAAATTTACCCTGTTAAGCCGTATTTAAAAATGCACCAGATCGCGATTAATCCGTCAGTCCAGTTTATCTTCTTTCCCTCCTCGTAGGTTCGGCCGTGATAAGCAATGGGCAGCTCATAAACCCGGACACCCTTTCGCGCTATTTTAATTGTTATTTCCGGTTCGATCCCGAACCCATTCTCATTCAAGTCGATTTCTTTTAACACTTCTCGTCGAAACATTTTGTAGCAGGTTTCCATATCGCTTAAATTTAGGTTGGAAAACATATTGGAGAGTAAAGTCAGCAACTTGTTGCCCACATAATGCCAGAAATATAGTACACGGTGGGGCCCTCCTAGGAAACGTGAACCATATACTACGTCCGCTTTTCCTTCTTTGATCGGAGCCAGTAGGTCATTGTACTGGGAGGGACTGTATTCCAGATCAGCGTCCTGGACAACCACAACGTCTCCGGTGGCCTCGGCAAAACCCCGTTGTAGGGCCGCTCCCTTTCCTTTGTTTGTCGGTTGAAAGTAAATATTCAGGTTGTCTGTAGTAATTCCTTCTGTTTCCACCGAGGTGGTATTTTTTTCTTCTGTCTGCAATTTATTTAAAATCTCCCGGGTTCCGTCAGTAGAATGATCATCCACAACAATTATTTCTTTTTCCACGGTAATCTCCGCCGCCTGGATACGATGTAAAATTTCCAGAATATATTCTGCTTCATTGTAAACCGGGACTACGACGGATAACGTTTTAATTCCCAAATTTTTATCTCCTTATTTCAGTTTTTTAAATGATAGCATGCTCTGAAACAATTGTCCCTCCATTTGTTTTTCCGTCAAAATTTCAAAATGAATTTCCTCTCCCCTGGTGGGAGAGGACCTGTGGCGTGTACGCGTTATTAAGGTGAGGGGAAAATCCGCTCCTGGTGAGGTAAATTGACTCTGAAAAATTCTTTTTTACCCCCATCAGTATCTTTCCCCATCAAGGGGGGAGAGTTGTTTTGAAGTTCTGTTTTTCCGTGGATGGTGCTTGCCCTGATATTAAATTTTTAATAAACTAATAAATTCACCATTGTTTGAAATCTAATTGTTGGAATAATATTTGCTTGTTATTTAATCTTGTTTGTGAAGCACATATCCTGATTAATTCTTACGGTTCAGTGATTAAACAGTGAAGTATTTTAAAGTTTCAGTTCCAGTTTTACAGGTTCTCAGGTTACGAAAAATAAAACCCGGAATGATGTTACAGCGAACTGTTTTTTCCCCGGACGGGCGGGTCCTCGCTGAATCAGGCGGAATTATTGATCAGGACTTAATAGAGAAGTTTGAAAATTTTGGTGTTCGGAATATTGCAGTCCGTGAGAATCAGGTTCACTGGCTCTCTGAAGCAGATGCGGAAAAATTACCCGCTGATGCCGAGGTTGTTGATAGAGAAGAATTCAGCGAAGCTGCTGATGAGATTGTAGAGAGTATAGAGAATACGAATTCTATCCGTAAAATGCGCCATATAGCTCGCTATCTTGCCCGTCAGTCAACCCGAAGTGGCCAGGCGGAAAAGAGTGAAAAACTTAACGAGATTATTGAACGTTCCTACGAACTTCAGGATAAAATTGATGATTTGATGGCGGAGTTGGAAACGGTTGAAGATCCTGAAGCCCGGGACAAGATAATGACTGCTCTTGAAAATACCGTGGCTGAAGTTGAGGAAACTTTTCTTGAAATATCTGCCTCGGATTCACTTCTTCGCTCAACTCTGGAGGCTGTGAATGAGAAAGAGGATATCCGTAGTTCAATAACAGATTTCGTAAATAATAATCCTGATTTATTGGATAAGGATGAAGAAACTAAGGATTACGATTTACCGGTAGAAAAAGTCGAGAGTAGATATAAATCTTTGGTTGAAGCTTGTAACGAGGGGCACGTAATTTCTGCGGTTAATAAACTTGAGGGGCGGACGGATTCTTCCGAGGTCAAGTCGGTTCTTGAGGATATAAAAGCTGACATTCAGAAGGAAATAGAAACGGAAAGTTCCCTTAAAAAACAGTTGGTGGAAGAAACTACCGACTTAAAAACACGCAGTGATATGCTTGAGGTCCTGGAAGGGCGAAAAGAGCCCACCCGGAAGGAACTTAAGAGTAACTCTCTTTCTAAGAATTTTGTAAGTAAAACGCTCAGTTTTACCGAGGAACGGGAGGAAAATCGATCCCGTCTCTGGGAGGCGGCAAATGAAGTTACAGATAATAATTTTAAAGTCAATTTAGATAAGGAAAATTTTGTGGAGGCTACTACCTACTCGGATATAAAACCCGGCTTCCTCGGGGACGAGGAAACAGGCAGTGAAGACAATGAGATCCCCGAACCTGAATTAAATGAAATCGTTTCCAACCTTCAGTCCGATGATCTGGCGGCGGCCTCTGAGAAATTGCTTGATATCGCCAACCAGAGTAAAAGAACGGATTCCAGTCTTGCGGCAAAAATAAAAATGGCCGGAGAAAACAGCAAGGAGCTGGATAAAAAGATTGAACAACTGGTGAAAGATATTGAGGAAGAAGTTGGCAGCTCACAGTTGCGGAAAAAATTGATTGCCGTTGTGGAGGAAAATAGAGAACTGGCTGAAGAAGAGGGCAGTTCTGTTTCGTCCGAAGTGCGGTCCAGGATTGAAGGGGTCAATGAACGGCGGCAGAACCAGCAAAAGAGGCTGTGGGAAGCGGCCGATGAATTAAGTGGTGGGGAAGCACAACAGGTGGAGGCGAAATCTTCTTCGAATTCAGAAATTCCCACGGGGAAAAAAGTTTCTCAAGAAAAAGAGTCTTCCGGCACAGGAGAAACGGATGAAAGCTCTAAAAAACGCAGAACAGTTTTACCGGGCAAAGACCAGGACCTATATGAGGTGCTTGCCGAGGGGGATGAATACGATGTTTCGGATCTGACCGGGTTGGATCTGCAAACCGTTCGGACCAGTCGGTATGTCCTTGATAAACCACGCGGCGGCTCCCCCCGGTTGGAGACATGGTTGACTGAAGCAAAAAAAGCGGTTCAGGCAATTTTTTACGGCCGCAATTACAGTGAAAATGAGATTTCAAATCTAATTGCTCAAACACGTACCTTGCTTGAGAATAATGGTCAGCCCCTTGACCTTATTTTCTCCCCTCCGGATGAAGAAAGATACTTGTTTACCCACACTATAAACGTTTTTGCGATGTCCATATTTCTGGGCTGTTGTATTGATTTTGCAGAAGAAAAGTTGCTTGATCTGGCTGGTGCCTCGCTTTCAATTGACCTGGGGATGATGGAAATTCCTCGGGCTCTCTGGCTAAAAGAAGGAAATTTGACCAATCGGGGCTGGGGTGAGGTTCACAAGCATCCGCTTATTTCTCGGGAAATTATGGGCGAGTCTTTAAACCACGATAGTGAACTTATCGACCTGGTCAGTCAGCACCACGAAAAAATTGATGGATCCGGATATCCCGGAGGGCTGGAAGGGGAGGAACAACACCCTCTGGCTCCTCTACTGTCCGTTGCTGACGCTTACACGGCGCTGCTGGAGCCAAGACCTCACCGGTCCGCTCAAACTCCGGATAAAGCTTTATTGATTTTACTTAAGAATAAAAATGAATACAGCCGTTCTACCAGTAAAATTATTCTTAATGAAGTTGGGTTTTATCCTGACGGTTCGCTGGTCGAACTTTCCGACGGTAGGCTTGCTCAGATCCGGGGACAGGGCGAAGGGAATCCTTTGTCGCCTGTGGTCTTGGTTTTAACTGACCCGGACCAGAACAGATTGAATTCTCCGATTGAAACAAATTTATCCAACAAATCCAACCTGAAAGTTAACAAAATCTTAAAATATTGAGATTGTAAGTGTGGAAAGGAGAAAGTGCCGGGTAACAGAAATTGTTACCCGGCCGGAGAGATACGGATAAAAGTTAGTGAGATTATAAGCTGTAGTCTCTTTCCTGAGCTTCTTTCAAGTCTAAATTACTGAACATTTCATCCAGTGAAATGTCGTAAATCGAAGCAAAGGCAAGAAGTTCAATCGGATCCAGACGCCGCCGTCCGGATTCGCAATTGGAAACGTAAACCTGGTCCTTACCCAGCTTTTCAGCAACGTCCGCTTGAGTTAAATCTCGCTCGTGGCGGAGTTCCTTGAGCTGAGCTCGGATTTGTTGCATCAACCAGAACTTGGTTGACTTGTCAAGTAATCCCGTAGGTTCTTCGCGTAAGGACTTCATTATAACTAACCTCTCTTTAAAAATTTATACTACACAGATTGAAACTAAAACCACAAATAAACTTCTTTTCCTCATGTTTGGTTAAAACATAAAACATAATTTAAAAAGCGGGAAAGTGTAGAGAAATTACGTGCTAAATTATCAACCCTTAAATTAAATCAACTATAATTGAGTAGGTAGGAATTTTTCCTTATCCGGGACTGTATTTGAAATTTTTGTAATTATGATTAACTAAGCTGAATAATTTTTAGTTTTTCCGGTCGGTAAAAACTTTTATTTCTATAACATAAATAAAGTATACATTATTGAATGAAGCTGTGCAAGATAAATTCCCGCATTAAGAAGAAAAATTTTTAATCTACTTTACACTTAATAAGGCCAGCCAAAGAGAATTAATCAGGCTAACTGATTAGAAAATTCTGCAACAGTTAAATTATAAAGAATTCAGATTTTGTGTAAAGTAATTTTTGACATTGTTGAAATTATTTTGACCGATGATTTTGCGAATATTTTTTTGAATGTTAAGTGATAGTTAAGTTTATCTGAAAAATCCGGAGTGTAATGCCTCTAATTATTTTTCAAGTTATTCTTCATAGGGTAAAATACTAAAGTAGAAAAATGTTTATGTGGATGCTAATTTTATCCAATTTTTTCTCGGAGGAGTTCTTGATGAAAGATTCGGTGCAGAAACACATAAAAAAAGGGATTGATCTTCGACGTCATATTGCGATCACTCAGCGGGAATATCCGGAGGCCACCGGGGAATTCAGTCAACTGTTGGGCCAGATTACCCTGGCCGGAAAGATTGTTTCCAAGGAGGTTAACCACGCGGGCCTGGCGGATATTCTGGGGAAAAGTAAAGATGAGAACGTTCACGGAGAAAGGCAGGCTCGACTCGATTTATATGCTAATTCTGTTTTTACCCGGGCCTTAATTCATAACGGTGGGATCTGTATTATTGGCAGTGAGGAAGAATCTGATCCAATCCGGGTGCGAAAGCCGGAGTTGCGGGGGAAATACGTGGTTACCCTTGACCCTCTCGATGGTTCCTCAAACATAGATTATAACGTAAGTATCGGGACAATCTTTGGTATCTACCGGAAACAAACTCCGGGCGGCACCAAAAAAGCGGCAAAACTGGAAGATCTCCTTCAGCCGGCCCGGGATCTGGTCGCGGCTGGTTATATAATTTATGGTTCCTCGACGATGCTCGTCTATACTACCGGAGAACGGGTTTATGGTTTTACGCTGGATAGCTCGATTGGCGAATTTTTGCTCTCTTATCCTGATATCAGGATTCCGGACTCCGAAGGCTATTTTAGTGTTAACCAGTCCTACTTTGATCGTTGGCCAGAGCCGGCCCGGGAATCTGTTAAGGAATTTCGCCGAGATTCCTCTTATTCCTCCCGCTACATTGGTTCTTTTGTCGCTGATTTTCATCGCAATCTTCTAAGCGGCGGAGTTTTTATGTATCCCTCCGAACCGAAAACCCCCGGGAAAAAGGAGGGTAAATTAAGACTTCTTTACGAGGCCGGACCAATGTCCTTTATAATTGAAAATGCCGGGGGAAAGGCCAGTGACGGCCAAAATAGGATTGTCACTAAAGAACCGGATCACCTCCACGAGAAAACTCCGCTGTATTTGGGAAATAAAACGGCGGTAGAAAAAGTTGAAAAACACTTTTCGGTGGCGGAAGAACACTAAATGTTTTCGTTCAGTACCCTCAGTAAATTTTTAATGAGCCTGCTCTAAAAACTCTTCCCCCTTGATGGGGGAAGATACAGATGGGGGTGAAATCGGGTTTGCAAGATCGTTTAGATGTCAGTTTTTTCTTTAGTCACCTTTTTAGAGTGGACTCTTTAATAATTGTCGGAATTCTCCTGACTTTTCTGGGGGTTGCGCTTAACTTTTTACCAAAATTTAACTGTTTTGGAAATTTACCCGGCGATATTAAAATAGAGGGAGACAATTTTTCTTTTTATTTTCCGCTCACTACCTGTCTTATCCTCAGCTTAATTTTAACCCTCGTTTTACGAATTTTTGGTTGACTTATTCTATTTGGCTTACTATCCTATCTTGGTCTTGACAAGTTGTCCCCGTCGTCTAGCCAGGCCCAGGACATCAGGTTTTCATCCTGAAGACAGGGGTTCGAATCCCCTCGGGGGCACCATTTTTACGTACCTTTCACTACTCTTTCCTATTGAGCTTAATCTTATCGACAGCCCTGTCTTCAGAGGGAGTCTGCTTTTTTCAAGAGTTCTGCCCTTTCTTCTTCGTCCACTTCGTCAGCCTCTTCGACCAGCATGACCGGGATGTCCTCTTCGATATTGTACTTGAGATTGCACTCCTCGCAGAACAAAAGTTCATCCTCTTCCAGGTAGAGTAAGCTTCCCTTACACTGGGGACAAACCAGGATGTCCAACAATTCGTCGTCTAAAGCCATTTTAGCCACCTCATAAAATAGGATTTGAAGTTCATAAAAAGTTTATTCCACCCGGCTTTATTTGTAAATAGTTACAAGCTTAAACCTAAATTGAGCGATTGTTATCGAAGAACACATAACTCTCCGGATTCATTCTCGCAGCCATCCCGGCTGCTC
>CAZVWJ010000088.1:0-6620 GCA_964631325.1 uncultured bacterium
CGACTCAAAAAATCCGGTTACCAGAAAGTGCTTCTGATTTGTAAAGGGAACTGTGAGAGAAGACACTCTATGAAACGAATAGACAGGGCATCGATCGTTTCACCGTAACTAATTTTCATTTTATATCACCGTCTTAAAAATAGTATACAAAAACCGTCACAACAACCAAAAATCTTCTTCTTCGGCAACTATAGGACAAACCTGTTTGATATCGTAGAATTCTCCTTGCCAGGTATTCTTCGTCCCTCAGTTAATTTAGTTTCTCTTACGATACGTTTTTGTTTATTCTTCGACCTGCTCGTACATAGCTTCGAAATCCTCTTTTGCGATCGGATATGGATAACCGGAAGCATCAAGTGCCAAATAGCCATCCTCACTTTGCAAAGTTCCTTCCTTTGTCTGGACCTTAAAAGGCCCCTCAATTCTTTTGGCCCGAACAGGCGTTTTTACAAAAGGGGCGGAGGTTGATTATTGATTAATTACTGGTGAATTTCCGAGGCCAGTTCTGTTTTTATTATTCCGTCCCTCCGTTGTGGATAGTTTAACCCGTAGTTTCTTTGCCGGAAGATATAACCTCTATGAATTCATTCAGGGAATGGAAGAGCAACTCATGCAGAAAATATTCCTCTTCCCCGGGGGTCTTCAGCTCAAGCAGAGCTAGCCGCGCCTGTCGTGTTGCTTCTTTGTCCGACTCCTGTTCTTTTCGAGCGATGAATTCCTCTAACTTTTTCTGCAGAGATTGTCGCCTTTTGGCATCGTACACTTGCTCCACTAATTTCCGGGTCAAATTATAGTAAGCTTCGTTCAACTCCCGTTGGAACTGTTCAAATTCGGCTTCGCCCAGGTAAGTTTCCAGTTCCAATTCATCTGATTCACTCTCCTCGTATTCTTCCAACACGGGATTAAGGTAATCATTAATAACTTCACTGTATTCTATTAATTGCTCGGGCTCCAGGAATAATTCGTCAATGTCATCCCGTTTCACAAATTCGTCGATGTCGTTTTTCATCTGCTCCCGACTCTGTGTGGTCTGCTCAATGAGTTCCGGATTTTCCGCAAACATCTGTTCAATTTCCTCGAGGGTCTCCGGATCATCAAGTATTTCGGCCACCTCTTCACTAGCCTCCTCAAAGTCACCGTCCCGGAGATCTTCAATATCCACTCCTATGGACTGAAGCATTTGTTTTTCTTTCTGTTCTGTTCCCTTGAACCAGCTTTTGAAAGCAGAAATATACGATTCAAACCAGAATAAACTCACGGAATCGGAAGAATCCATCATCGTCCGGCCGGTATGGGAAACCAGGAGGGCGTCGAGATACTGGCCGTTTTCGGCCATTTCCGGAACTTCCAGCAAAAACTTCATCCCCAGCTTATTACGATCGACTTCATCTGTATAATACTCCCGGACCCGCCGGATATCATCATTAATTTCTTCGGGGTCAATTTCGAGCCGGTTGGGATATCCAACCGCCTGGGAGGCCTCTTCGAGTTCCTCCGGACTGAGTTTATACTCCACGAAAGGGGGCGCGGAAAACACGCGCTCCGCACGTTCAACTAATGGAGCCCATTCTTCTAAAAGCCGGTTGAATTTATCGCAATATGGTTCAAGTTTTTCCAAGGATTTTTCTAATCGGGGCCGTTGGGATTCGTATTCATCCAGCACCCGGAAAAACTCAATCGAATCGTGAAATTCATCCGGAAACACCTCGCCGATTTTTTTCTCATCTTTGGAAGGAATCTGCGAACTGTCCGGAATTGAAGAACTCGAGTCCGGAGCAGTCTTTGAAGCCCGAGATGGCGGGCCGCCTCTGGATTGATCCTCCTCGAGATGACAATATTTATATTTTTTGCCGCTCCCACACCAGCAGGGATCGTTTCAACCTATGTCTTTACCCATTTTATCTTATTCCCGTTTATAAGTTTGCGTTCACTCTAAAAAGGTATCTAACGAAAAATCTAACACCTAAAGGTCTTGTAAATTCATTTTCACCCCCATCTAATTCTTCCCCCGTCGAGGGGGAAGAGTTTTAGATCGAAGTCAAAAAATTCAAAAAGAGACGGAGGCTAATTATTGATTAACTTTTTGGGGAATTCCAAGCTCAGCACTGTTATTTTATTCCTCCGTCCCTCAGTTTTCAGTTCATTTACCACGGGGCGAACGGGGGGTCGACGTAGCGGTCGTTGGCGTCAAGAGAGTTTATTTTCTCAATGTCTTCCGGAACAAGTTCAAGCTCCATAGCAGAGAAATTATCGCGGATATGTTGTGCCCCGGTAGCCTTGGGGATGGTGAGCACATTATCCAACTGGATCTGCCAGGCCAGCACTACCTGAGCAACGGAACTATTGTGTTTTTTTGCAATCTTATTAAGTTCCGGCTGGTCAAAGATAGTCCCGTGGCGGAACGGTGAATAAGCGACCAGGTATATTTCATTTTTTTGCAGATACTCAAGCAGTGGGCGTTGCTGGAGCAAGGGATGCATTTCCACCTGGTTTGCAAACAGCGGCGTTTCGAGGACATCCCGGGCTTCTTTAACCTGGTCGATTGTGAAATTACTAACTCCGATATGCTTGATTTTCCCGGATTGATACAATTCTTCAAAAGCGGAAAGAGTTTCCCGGGGCTCATATTTCTTAGTCGGCCAGTGAACGTATAGGCAATCAACGTAATCCAGTTTTAGTTTCTGCAAGCTGGTTTCGGTAGAATCTAATACGCCCTCCCGGTCCAGGCTGTCAGCCCAGACCTTGGTGGCCACAAATAAGTTTTCCCGCGGCAGGCCGGCTTTCTTGAGCCCCTCCCCTACTGCCGCTTCATTTCCATAAAATTGAGCTGTATCAATATGACGATAACCAACTTCGAGAGCCGTACGAACACTTTTAACACACTGCTGAAAGTCCTCGTTCTGCCAGGTCCCCAGGCCAATTTTGGGAATATTTTTATCTGAAAAATAGCGAGACATCAATTACCACTCCTAAATTTTGATTATTTTACCAGAACTTTTTACTGAATTGTCCTTCCAGGGAACGTAAAACTTCCCAGGACTTGATTCGGCACTCTATTTTGAATTTGACGTTGCCCCCCGTGAAGTTCAAAATCAAGCTGGATTCCGGGGTCAGAGCCCCGGAATGACAACCGGGGAGCCCATCAAAATCAAGCTGGATTCCGGGGTCAGAGCCCCGGAATGACAACCGGGGAACCCATCAAAATCAAGCTGGTTTCCGGGGTCAGAGCCCCGGAATGACAACTGAGGAGCCCATCAAAATCAAGCTGGATTCCGGGGTCAGAGCCCCGGAATGACAACCGGGGAGCCCATCAAAATCAAGCTGGTTTCCGGGGTCGGGCCCCGGAATGACGTTGTGGTACTATTAAAAGTTTTAAATATTCTGCTTAATTCAGGTGTTACTTACTGCAGGCGGATAATTTATAATACAGTAGAAAAGGAAAAATTTTTAGGCGCAAGCAGGAATCATCAATTTCCGGGAGGATTAATGAATGTTAACCAAAATCAGTAAAAATACTTACAGGATAGAAAAAGAAGGGAATATGAAGACGGAGGTTATCGTTTATCTGCGCCCTTCTCTGCGGGAAATAATTGAGGATGACTCGTTAAAACAGCTCAAAGACGCCGCTTCCCTTGAAGGAGCAAAAGCAGTTCTGGGGATGCCCGACATTCACCCCGGATTCGGGATTCCGATCGGGGGAGTGCTGGTAATGGACGGGAAAGATGGTCTGATTTCCGCCGGCTCAGTGGGAATGGACATCAATTGTGGAGTCCGTTTGTTAAAAACTGAGCTGTTTGAGGGGGAGCTGGGACGTGAGAAAAAAAATCAATTAATGCAGACCATAGCCGGCCGAATACCCACCGGAATTGGCACCTCAAGTCCGCTGGAACAAAAACTCAGCTCTTCCGTAGAAAAAATCACCAGGGAGGGGGTCCCCGCTCTTAGTGACCTGGGCCTGGTCCAAGAAAAAGATTTAAGACATATCCAGGACGGCGGAAATTTCCCGGGAGCAGATATTAGTGTGCTCAGCAATAAAGCTCGAAATAGAATGCACCAACTGGGAACCCTGGGGGGCGGGAACCACTTTATTGAACTCAATCGCGTCGCAGAAATATATGAACCTGAAACTGCGGAAAAATTCGGATTGGAGAAAAATCAACTGGTAATCCAGATTCATTCGGGAAGCCGGGGGTTCGGGCACCAGGTCTGTGTTGATTATTCAAACCGAATGAAAACAAAGGCCGGGGAGATGGGAATTGATTTGCCCACGAAAGGTTTAGCCGCCGCTCCGATTAATTCTTCCCTCGGTCGGGATTACCTCAAGGCAATGGCCGCAGCAGCTAATTTTGCCTATGCCAACCGGCAGATTATGACCCATCTGGTCCGACAATCTTTCCGCGACCGGGCCGACATCTCACAAAATAGTGAGCTCGAACTGCTTTATGATATTTCTCACAACCTGGCCCGGTTTGAAAAAGTGAAAGGCAAGCAATATTTAATCCATCGCAAGGGAGCAGTTCGAGCTCTACCGGCTAAACATCCGGAGACGCCAAAATTTTATTCGGCGACCGGCCATCCTATTCTGATCCCCGGTAACATGGGAAGCAGTTCTTATGTCGCTGTGGCGGGAGATAGAATGGAAGAATTATACTACTCCGTCAACCACGGAGCAGGGCGAACAATGTCACGAAAACAGGCCAAAAAGATTGTAGACAGAAATAAACTGAAAGAAACTATGGGAGAGATCCCAATCTTTGGAGCCGGTCCGGACAACACCCGGGACGAGGCACCCCAGGCCTACAAAAACATCGACGAAGTGGTAGAAACCCTGGCCGAGTTAAATCACACCAAAAAGGTAGTCAGGCTGGAACCCCTGGCTGTAATTAAAGGGGACTAGCCCACATTATGCACGAAATTATAGAATTTCGTGCATAATGTGTATCTACGATACAGCACTCAAGGCTATATTAGCAAATAAATCAAGTTGTAATATAGGTCTAAAAAATTACAGAGTGTTTTCAAGTATATATTCTTTCTGCTTGAGTGCTGGGTTAACCCAGCCTACAATCGAGTAGTTTTATTGTGAAGCTTCACCGCTAAAGTTGCGTTGAGAGTCCTTTGCCAGCAATAAACGCTAAATATGGTGTCTCGATTGAAGGCTGTCCTTCGGACCGATAATTCGCGACATTTACGCCGTCGCGAATTATCCGGGCTAGTCAAAAAGCAGGCGGTCTATTGAAACCTCTTCCGGTCCTTCAATCCCCAGTTCAACTTCAGGATTAAAGTAACAACCGCTGACTGCTTCAGGAAACTGGTGTCTTTCCAGGTCCTGGGCAGTAAATCCCAGTTCCCATTCTTCAATACAGACTGGAAAATGCTTGCCATAGGAACCAGAAATTTTGAGCCGTTGAACGCTTTCATCAGAAGCCCCGTAATAAACTACCGGACGGCGTTCAAAAAAATCATAAGCCCTGGAGGGAGAAGAAAAGTAGTCAAAAAGTTGATTGTTCTGTTCACCGTGATTTTTACTGATTTTTCCCTTGATATTTCCCGCCCCCTTACCTTCGAGGGACCAGCGAAAAACTCCGCCGGGCCGGACCCTGGTCGGGTAATTTAAATCCATTCTTCTCACCGGTAAACCGGCAAAAATATTAAAAAACCAGCTGACAAAGAAAGGCAAGTAACAGCGTAACTGGTAGACAGCAGGGGTTTTATCACCGTCGACGATATAGACCCGGGTCTCAGCACTCTTAAACTTTAAATTTGGCCACCCCAGGCCCCGAGAATAGAGGCCCGAACAGCGATAGAGTAAAACGGAGAAAAACCCCCAGGTTTTGCCGTGATGCTGACGGGAATCAAGCGTAACTCCAGGTGGGAGAAGACGTTCTACTTCCGGGGCCTGGACGGCAAAATTAAGGTAAAGACAGTCCCTCAGTTCAGCCGTATAAGAACCCATTAATGACACTCCAGGCAAAAATAGGTATCAGCTAATTTGAACCGGACATTTTTTTCTGAAGAGCAATTATTTCCTGATGCAAATCACTAATTTTCTGGTCAAGCTGATTTAATCGATCCCGGATAAATTCCAGATCATGTTTTAACTTGTTCAATTCTTGCCGGATCTCTTTCAAATCACGGAGTAATTGTTTTAATTGTTTCAATTCGGGTTTAAAGCTCACCCGGCCCGAAACAATTTTTGAGGAACTGTTAGATTTAGCTACAAACTTAACCTGACCCGCAAATAAAATTGACGAACAACTCAGGGTTATCAACAGACTGAAAACAAAAACATAAATTTTTGTCTTTTTTTTCATAGCTGGTTGCCTTCCATAAAAACTTCATCTTCTGAGGATATTACCGCTTAATAGTAGTTTGGTCAAGCCCGGTCCCCTGAAACATAGAACAATACTCAGCAAAGTCATTCACATACGGCCAGTAGAACTTTCTAACGAACTGTCATTGCCCTGACGTACGCAGGATCGTAGACCGGGCTTGACCGGCTCCTGAGATGACGCGTACGCGTTAAATCCATAATTCAAAGAACGATGGATTCCGGGTTTCCGGAGCTTCGCGCCTCCACCCGGAATGACGTTAAGGTGTCATTAGAAAGTTCTGACAAA
>CAZVWJ010000089.1:0-6108 GCA_964631325.1 uncultured bacterium
AGCAATGGCATGGAACATGTTTTTGTAAACTTAATTCAACTTAATATGAGGGGGGGTAGAGGAGATATTTAATCAATTTTGAATTATTAAGTGAATCAAGTTAACAGATTGTATATGTAAGGAGGGATTTGTGATTTTTTAGGTGCATATTATTTTGCAATTAAATAGCTTCATTTAGTATTTAGCTACAATAATATTACAAACAACATTAAGGAGTGTATGAAAATGGATAGAAAAAAAGTGGTTTTTGGAACCATTTTGTTTTTGGCTATTCTTTTGATTGGCTCACCTGTATTAGCGGCGGGAACCATTGTAACTTCCCAGTATAATATGGAGATTTACGGATTTGTAAAAGCGGATTTTATGTATGATGACGCTGGCAACGCAGTTGGAGAGCTTCTATCTTTTACGAATTCCGATGTTGATACCAGTGCAGATTTTCGTGCCTCAGGTAGGATGAGCCGACTTGGCTTTAAGATTAGCAAAGATAATTTTATTGGTAAGGTTGAAGGAGATTTTTATGGGCTTGGTGGTTCCCACACAGGTTTTCGCCTTCGACACGCCTACGGCAAAGTAAATATGGGTAATTTCGAAGTTTTGCTTGGACAAACTTGGCATTTGACTCCTCTGGAACTGCCAGGGTCAAATAACTTTATGTGCTTTGGTTATAACGGTGCCCTGTGGCATCGCGTTCCCCAGGCGCGGCTCACCTATAATTTTGCCGATAATTTCAGCGCGGCAGTTGCTGTAGCTCACCCGACCAACGACGTCGCCGAAGCTGACAATGAAGCAACCAGTTCCGAGGAACCGTTAATTGAGGCTCAGATTTCTAAAGGGTTCGGTTTTGGCGAGCTGACCCTCAGCGGTGCTATGGGAACCTGGGAAGATACTGCTGGCGAAAGCGGCGATATAGAATTGGTGGATCTCGGTTATAGTTTTGATTTACCCGCCAGTATGAAGCTGAACGGCCAAATCTGGAGCGGTCAGAACCTCCAGGATTTCCTCGGTTCGCCCGGAATGGGGTATGCCGGCAACGAGGTCGAGGCAAAAGGTGGTTTTGCCAACCTTACTTATGATCTCGGCGGTAAAAAAGCCGTAAACCTTGCTTACGGCGTAAGCAACCCGGACGAGAATTCTTCGATTCAGAACTGGTATTCGAAGAATACCACAATGCTCATGAACTACGAGTTTCCCCTGGCTTCTGTAGCCACCCTGTCGGTGGAATACGCTCGGAATACTACGGAATATTCAGCTGGGGACGTGCAATATAATGCGGCCCAGGATGAGGAGGGTGATCAGGAACTGGAAGACAACCACTTCCAGTTTAGCGCAATTTTCCCATTCTAAAATTAGGCTGTTGTTTTGCTTGGGTTTGGGGGAAGAGGTAATGGGACAAGTTGAAGTTTTGGGGTAAGAAAGAAGTTGATTTTCAAAGAGTAAAACAAATTTTTCTGACAGGTGATTCGTGATGAGTTTTTACAGTGAGAGGTTAGGTGGAGTTTTATTAACGGGGGTGATTTTGATTACTGTCGCTATAGCGGCGCAGGCGGCCCCGGTCAATATCGGGTTGAATTACCCTAAGACCGGTCCATACAGTGCAATGGGCAAAGCACAGTTGCAAGCGGCCAAGCTAGCAACCAGTGAAATTAATGAGGCCGGTGGTATTAAAGGCCGCGAAATTAATCTCATAACCCGCGACACGAAATCAAAACCCTCTTTGGCGAAACAAAATGTAACTGAGTTAATTGATGATCACGGAGCCAAAATGGTTTTTGGCGGTTCTTCTAGTGCCGTAGCTATCGCTTCGGGTAAAGTGGCTCGTAGTAAGCAGGTTCCTTATTTTGGGACCCTTACCTATTCGAATGCGACTACTGGCAAAGAGGGCCACCGGTTTATGATGCGTGAGTGTTACAATGCTTATATGGGGGCCAAGGTCCTGGGAGATTATATGAAGAAAAATCTTAGTGGGAAGAAATTTTTCTATATCACTGCGGATTACACGTGGGGTTGGTCCACGGAGGATTCAATCAGGAAATTCAGTAACACTACTGATGAAAGCAAACATCCCGGCACCACCACTCCCTTCCCCGGGGCCACTCCCCTGGATTTTAAAAAGGCTTTAACCCTTGCCAATGCCAATAATCCGGATGTGATAGTTTTAGTTCTATTTGGTAGTGATATGACAAACTGTATGGCTCAACTGACTTCAATGGGCTTGAAAGGTAAGGTTGATGAAGTGATTGTGCCTAACCTGACTCTTGGTATGGCCAAAGGTGGTGGCCCCCAGGTTATGGCGGGCGCTATCGGAGCCCTTCCTTGGAGTTGGAATATCCCTTTCGAGAAGGGGTATGAGCGGGGCAAAAAGTTTGTAAATAATTTTGCTGAAGAATATGAAGGTTATCCTTCCACCAGTGCCGCTTCGGCCTACAGTATCCTTTATGAATACGAGCGCGGTGTCGAAAAGGCTGGTACCTTTGAGGGCAAAGAAGTAATTAAAGCGCTTGAAGGGACCGAGTATAAGCTTTTGAAGGGCAAGCAACGCTGGCGAAAATTTGATCATCAGAATATTCAGTCGGTTTTCGCAGTTCGCTGTAAACCGCGTAAAGAGGTGTTGAAGGATAAATTCAATCAGGATTATTTTGAAATAATCAAAGAGATGTCTGGTGAAAAGGCGGCTCGCACCAGATCCCAGTGGAACAAAGTCCGTGAGGAGGCCGGTAAGCCGACTCAGTTAAAATGGTGAGGTTCCTTAAATAGGTTTTTCCTCCGTCTTTCTCTCTTCCCTGCTTAAGCAGGGAAGAGCGGCGGAGACCTTAAAAAATTATTCTGGCGATATTTGTTTTAACTTGGGGATTTGCTTTGGCCGGGGTATTTGTTTGGAAGCGAATTTTCGGGTTAAAGTGAACTCCTGGTTGGGAGATTTAATTTTTTTATTTTTTGGAGGTTTTTATTTTGAAAATCTTTTTCGCCTCATTGGGTGGATATTTTAGTAAAATGAATATCCGGGGGAAGATTGTGACTGTAATTAGTATTCTGGTAGTAGTTTCTCTGTCGTTGGTTTCCCTAATTATCTATTATCAATCTAATGGTTGGTTTCAAACCATAGTTCTCGAACGCTTAAGTATTGGCAGGCGTTTTTATAAAAATAAGTTTAATGGTCTGAAAGAGCAGCAAATATCTGCAGTAGAAGGAATGGCTGCTGACGGAAATATCCAGGGGCAGGTTTCAATTCTTACGGATTTAATGAAGGATAAAAGTAATATAAGCTTTTCTTCCGCTTATATATCAATTGGAAAGCAGTTGTCGCAAAAAGCCGCTGATAAAATAAAACGGCTTGATCGTGATTTTTTAGGTTTTTATTCTCCCCGAGGAAAACTTATTGCCTTTGCCGCTTATCAACAAGATAAATTACTCCGGGGTTGGATCACCGGGGTAGGAAATTATGTAACTTATCAACCGGAACAAGAAAGTGAAATTTCTGGAACCCCGAGTTTTGTAAACGCTGAAACGTCGCGGATGGTTGAGGAATCAGTTACCTTTTTTCAATCCCAAAGGACTAAGCAAGGCAAGAGAGTTTTTATAACTACTGGTGTCCTCCTGGGGAACGGTAATGACACGGGTAACTCCCCGATGATAGTTATAAGGAAAGAACTTGACGTGGAGTTAGCCAAGAAAATTTCTCGACTTGCCGGGGTGGAGGTTGCCTTTTTTACGGGGAAACAATATCTGGCAGGAACTTTAGAAGGTAAGGACTATTCACAATTAGAAGGGAAAGTTGGAGAAAAATTAAGGGGGGAGAATTCGGCTAAGAATAATTTTGAGTTTGGTAAATGTAAAATTCAACGATTAGTATATCGGGCGGGCTTGGGTTATAATGAGTGCTTATTGCCGCTTAAAAGTGGGGGCAAACTAGTAGGGGCAACCAGTCTAATGTATTCTCAGGAGTATGCAAATCAAAAATCCACTGAAGTGCTAACGCTGTTAGGTGCCTTAACTGTTTTGATTGCGTTAATTGGAAGTGGATTGGGGGTATGGTTTTCCCACTCCATTTCTTCACCATTACAGAAGGTTACCGAGTTGGCTCATTCTATAGCTCGGGGTGATATAAGCCAGAAAAGTTTGTCAATGAATAGAGCTGATGAAATCGGAAGTTTGGCCGAGGCATTCGATAAAATGATTACCCATTTGTCTATTCTAACCAAGCAAGCGGGAGCCGTGGCTAAGGGTGATTTCAGTGCAAAAGTTTTAGATAAGAAAGTAGAAGGCGATTTGGGGGAAGCTTTTTCAGTGATGATCGAGGAGGCTCGGGAAACTGCTCGTATAAAGGAGGCCCTTGCTGCGGATATGAATTCGATTTTAGAAGCTTTGGAAAAAATGCAGCAAGGAGAATATTCTATTAATTTGAGTCTTGATACTAGTGATTCTAATGTCCAAAAATTGGGAGAGAATATTAATCAACTTGCCTCAGCTTTAGGCGATATTCAACAACAGGCCCAAGCTATCGCAGAAGGGAAGTTTAATGCTGATATTCTTAACAAAGAAATCGAAGGAGAGCTTGGCGACGCTTTATCAACTATGGTCAGTAATTTACGCGATATGATAAATACTTTGCGTAATGCTGCAGAAGAAGCGCTGGAAACGAGTGAGGGCGTACTGTCAGCTAGCGAAGAGTTAAATCAAATTGCCGATGAGCAAAATCGAGAAGTGGAAGAAGCCTCTTCTGCGATGACGGAACTCTCACAGTCGATTGATGAGGTCTCTGACCGTGCGGAACGGGGTTACAAGATAGCGGAAGAGTCGCAGGAATTTGCAAATAAAGGTGGTCAGCGGGTGGCGGAAGTTATCGAGGAAATGGAAAAAATTAGAGAAAACGTAAATAAGATAGCCACTCAGATAGATGAACTCGGTGAAGCCGGCGAGGAGATCGGGAAGATTGTTGGAGTAATCTCTAATATATCTGAGCAGACATCATTGTTAGCTTTAAATGCAGCGATAGAAGCGGCCCGAGCCGGTGAACAGGGCAAGGGATTTGCAGTAGTGGCTGATGAAGTTTCAGAGTTGGCCGAACGTTCGGGATCTTCTGCCAAGGAAATTGAAGAGTTAATCGATGAAGTTCAAAATCAAACGAGCCAGAGCGTGGAAGCGATGGGGGAAGGAACTGAGCGGGTTCAAAAAGGTACGAAGGTAGTGGATAAAACCGGGGAGGCCCTGGAGAACATAATGGAGAAGACAAACCGGACGCTGGAAGAGATGGAAGGCATAGCTTCAGTTATAAATCAGCAATCATCGGCAGCCGATGAAGTAGCAAGTTCGGTGGAGAATGTGAATCAAACATCGGCCGAGGTGAACAATAGCGCAGATGATTTGGTTAACCAGGGAAAGAAGTTAGAAAAAGTAGTGAAAAAGTTAGAACAGGTAGCGGCCCAATTTCAAGTATAAGACAAGTAATAGCAAATTAACTAACAGAAAATAATATTGTAACTACTCACCTAATCTTTTCCCCCTTAATGGGGGAAAATACAAAGGGGGGTGAAAAAGAGTTTAAAAGGACCTTTAACTTCGATATTTTATCGACTGAGCTAAATTGTCTCCCTCACCCTGGCCCTCTCCCGCCAGGGGAGAGGGGATAGGTGAGTAGTTATCTCCGTCCTTTCGATTGATCCACAGATTACATAGATTATAGTTTAAATCTGCGTTAATCAGGTACGCCAAGTAAGTCTATTGAGTCTCGTGGATTGAAAGGAATCCACTATGTGAATTGTCTATTCAACATATAGTCTGTCTGACGTGGACCGGGAGCAATCCTGGTGGGCGAAGTATCAGTCAGGCGAAGATGTGAGCCGTAGTAGAAACGAACTCGTTGCGGCCTCGTTACGCTATCTGGGAGTGGTCAATCTGCCAGATTGGATGAAACCTGAAGCAGACGGTGAAGTAATGGACACAGGCAACTGTCTGGCTCCCCGGGGTGGTAGGAGACGGCGCGCGTTGAAAGAGGCGATAGGAACTTGGGAGATCCGATAGGGAGACCGTCAGGTCAACTGTATGTTGGGAATCAATAACCCCAAAAACTCGAATAGAGTTTGAGGCACCTAAATTTTAATGAGTGAT
>CAZVWJ010000090.1:0-6029 GCA_964631325.1 uncultured bacterium
CTCTGAGGTTTAGGTTTTCAAAACCGGCTCATCCTGAGCCTTGAAAACCTAAAAAACCGTCAACAGGGGGTCCAATTCGCTGAAAAATGTTGTAGTATTAAAGGACACGCTAAACAGTTACGAATGGAGATTAGGTAAGGCAACATTAAGATGGGCTATTATTGGCATAATTCCAAAATTAAAAGTGTAGAGCTTCTGAACTAAAAAATAATCGTGCTAATTAGAATGATCTCAGAGAATTTCTCAGGAAACTTTACGCAATTCGTAGATTTCTCCGTGTTGCGCGGCGGTATTTAAGTCTCCATCTTTAAGCGCCTGGCGAACTTTATCCAGTTTATGAGCTTCTTCTAACTCGAGATAAGGGGACCAACCGGTTTCATCTTCAATTAATTCAACCTTCACCTTGGCCATATAACCGCCAGCATGGACGCGCTTGGTTTTCGTCTGTTTACTCATTAATTTTGCCTCCGAGTAAAATTTTCATCCCATTGTTCAGGATCCGGTCGGTAAGCAGTTACCAGAACCGTCGGTTTATCATATCCTCTGGGAATTCCCCACACCGTATGAACGGGTAGCCCCGATTTATCCTTCTGCAGAAATAATGCGCAGGGGCCTTTCGGATAATCTGGATATTTTTCCAGAAGCTGGGCATCTTTAGAGCCAGCAAGTATTTCCTTAACGGACAAATCATCTTCCGCCAACTCGTCATAACCATGTTCTGAAATTCGTACTTCTCCAGTTTCTAAATTTTGCTGAATTTTTGAGTAAAAATCATCCATTTTAAAGACTTTCTACTTCATTATAAATTTTATCTAGAACTCACTATAAGTATAGAAGAAAAATAGATAGTTAGCAAATTTGCAATTTGTCAACGCTGTATCTGGAAATTTTGTGGTCTTGATTGAGCGCTTTATGGAGTGGAGAAAATTGGCGGGGACATACTCGCAGAGGCGAGTAGGCGTAGAGACGAAGAGGGTGAACAGCGCAGTTGATAGTTAATGGTTGATGGTTGAAAGTTGAGTTCAAGATAGAGCGGAGTGATTGAGGGATTGAGGAAAATCAAAACCAATAACCTTATAGCTCGCAGATTAACGCGGATAGGCGCGGAAAACTCGAAGAGGTGAAAAGGCGCGAAGAAACACCGTAAGAGCGAAAAGGCGGATAAATCGTGATTGGAGGATGAAACAAAAATAAAATTCTGAATTCGATTCAGGCCGTATTTTCCCAGTTATAAGCTAACTTCGAAGATTGAGTGACGGAGAGTTGAATGATGGAACAGAAATTGAATATAGTTTTCAGGCTAATTTTCTTTTTGATGGGGGGAAACAATCCGGGAGATGTTTTAAGAAAAGATGTTTATGTTCGGAAGAAAGGTTTTCATACTGATTAAGAAATTCCTCCCTGGAGATGCGGCCTAACTGCAAATCAGCCAGCAGACTATCTACTTCTCCGGGCAAAAACTCATCAGTTACATTTACATAATTTTCCTCATAATATCCAGAATCCTCCTGTATTTTTTCCCATTCTTTCTCAGCTTTTTTACGATCTTCCTCAGTTACTTTTGAATCAGACATTATTTATCCTCCCAGGCAGTGACAACTTCTGACCAATATGGCTTACCACTTCTAAGTTTAACACATACAACAAGTGTTTTCCCATTATAAGCTCGGCCTTTAACAAATAAATCGGCTTTACCGCTGCCTTTATTTCGTTCTATACGTTTTGCGGGATCACTCAATACTTCCCTGATTTCTCGTTCTTTAATGTGGCCCCGACCGGATCTTGATTTAATATGGTCCAGAGCTTTCTCAGTAATCAGTGCTGGAAGAATTTTTCTCATTTTATTGTGTCAAAAAGATATTTACAAAACTGATGCGCATCGCCTCTTCATCAATATAAAGATCAAACATTAACTGGCAGCAGTTTGTTGATTTTGTTCAGCAACATTCTCGTCAAAAGACGGATCAGCCATTTCTTCCTGATGAAGTTTATCGTCTATTTCTTTCCTGTGGACCTGGTAATAAGTCAGGGCAGCAAAAACTTGTTCAAGATTTAAATGTGGATATTCAGCAGCAATTTCTTCCGGAGAAAGTCCAGCAGTATACCAACCGGCAATACGCTTGACCAAACACCCGGTTCCTTTAACCACTGCCTGCCCATCTTTAATTTCAGGATTAACTTCAATATACTCTTCAATATTTGGAAATTTGTTTTCGGACATAAATAGTTTCTCCCAAATTTATCAACTTTATATTAAAGTATACGGGAAAATATTAAAGTTAGCAAATTTTAGGTCTAAAAATTAAGGCTCTGTAGAGATCCGCTGCTGTAAACAGATTGAGCCCACAGGTAATGTTCCTCATTCTCGTTCGACCTCCTGTCGAACTCCGAGGTATAGACGGTTATTGAAAGCCCTCCAGGCAATAACCGTCTATAAATCCGGAGAAATACCAGTGCGCTCAATCTTACCGAACAATATAGTAAGAATAAGGTTTTCTACAGAGTGTAACGCCTCGAATTAAAGGAGAGAGCAAAAGATTCCCTCGAGGGTATAATAGTTTAATAACTTTACTTCTGATTTTGCTTCCGCTCAATCAAACGGATTTATGGAGTTTTCTTGAGGGAGGATTATAGCTTAGATTGGTTGGGAGGTGGGGGAAGACTCGAAGAGGCGAGCAGGCGCAGAGGCGAAGAGGCGAAGGTGCGAAACAGCGTAAGAGCGAAGAGCAACTCAGAGAGGCGCGGGAAGTCTCGAAGAGGCGACGAGGCGAGCATGCGAAGAGGCGAAGGTGCGAAACAGCGTAGGAGCGAAGAGCAACTCAGAGAGGCGCGGGAAGTCTCGAAGAGGCGACGAGGCGGAGAGACGAAACGGCGTAAACCCCATAGTTAGCGCAAAGGCGCGGAGGCGGAGTGGCGATGAAGCAGAGCAAGGGAGCTTGAGAGCAGGAGAGCATGAGTGAAAGCAGAATTTTAAGAAAGAATTGAATCAGGAGCTGCGAATGCGCAGGCCCGCCTCACTGAGCACAACGGTTTTCCCAGACAACTCCTCCAGTGACCTGTTATCCAAAAAAGAAGTTAATAAACGCTTAAAAGTAGGTAAGCTTTCATAAACTGGCCGAAGTAGCATAACGCCGTGGTGAGAGCCGGGAGGATATTTTCTTATATCAGCAAATTCTTTGTCCGCAGTTACAAGGAACTGCCCTGCTTCCTGGACAACAGGCCAGAGTTGCTCATCAGAAGTTCCAGCCATTTTTTGATCATAAACAGTAGAAGCTTCATGACCATATTCAGCAAACAAAGGTTTGAGTTGCTGGGAAAGCTGTTCGTCTAATTTTATCTTCACTTATACGGCTTGGCCGTAGCGAATGTCGTCCTGGGCTGATTCCGCAGCATATTTTAAACAAGCCCGGATATCTTTTTGGCTAATTTGTGGATAAGCATCAAGTAGCTCTGGCTCTGTCATTCCATCAGCTATACTTCCTACAATTACGGCCACAGAAACTCTAGTCCCCTTGATTACAGGTTCGCCTCCCATGATTTCAGGATCAGACTCCACCCTGTTTCGCCAATTATCTTCCATAATAATTTCACCCATAATAATTGTGTCAACATGGAACTTTACTCTGCCTATTCTGCCTATAAGGATAAAACATTCCTGTCTCCATTTCCAGATCCAAAGCCGTGATCGACAAAATTATATAATATCATGACTAAGTGATGGGCCGTGTTCCGGGTTGGGGAACGTGAATCGTGAGGCCGTGATGAGGTGCCGGAGGCAGAGCCTCCGGTGTTGCGTGTTTCGGGTTGCGGGTTACGTGTTAGAAATTAAATCAAAACAAGAATAACGCAAAGGTGCAAAGGCGCAGAGAAGAGCGGGGATTGAGTGAAATCAAAACCAATAATTTTATAGCTCTCAGATCAGCGCAGATTAAATATATTTTTCTTTACTTTTCCTAATATATGTTTTACTTTTTTATCGAGGTGGTTAAAATGAAGGTATCCAGCAAAGGTCAAATAACTATCCCTAAGGAAGTTAGGGACAAGCTTGAGCTTGAGCCAGGTGAAGAAGTTCAATTTGAAGAGACCGAACAAGGATTTATAATAAAACGAAAACCGGAAGCAGCTTTCCCACCCGAGGATATCCAGGCGGATGCGCCTCTAACAGAGGAGACTTCGAAGGCCCTGAAACTTACCCGGGGGCAACTTTAAATGAACCCCCAACAGCTCAATCCAGCAGTGGATTCCTCAGTTTTGCTGGATCTCATTATTCCAGACGACAAAAATCAAAAGAGCAGCCGGCAGGCTTTAAATAAACTGGCGAAAAATGGTTATCTAATCGTTTCTCCCGTCGTAATTTCTGAAATATCCGTGCATTTTAAATCCCAGAAACGTTTTGATAAATGGTACGAATCGAAACCATTTAAGCTGATGCCGGATACTGAAGAGGTGAGCTGGTGGGCAGGACGTTTTTTCAGAAGATACGTTAGTGAAAAATCATCGGCTCAGTCCCGTCATAAGATACTACCTGACTTTTTTATTGCGGCTCACGCATACATCCACAGCGGCCGCCTTCTTACCCGAGACGAGGATTTTAAGAGGAACTACTTCAAAGAATTAAACGTCTTCACTCCCGCTTCAGTGGAATAGTCATTGTCTCAAGAAAACGGAGTTTTTAAGTTTTCAATTGGAAGTTGAAAAGAAATCAACCACGCAAAAGAGATCCCATGAGTACGCAGGATACAAGCACCGGAATCGGAGCCCGGAATGACAGTGAAATCAAAGAAACGGAGAAAATTCGAAGAGGCGAGAAAGTAATCGCAGAGGCCAACAGGCGCGGAGATTTCAAAACATTACCTCGAGGGTATAATAGTTTAATAACTTTATAACTGCTTTTTTCACCACTTGATCAAAGTGCTTTCTCCCATTTTCTTGAGAGGAAATTAGGTTGGGAGGGGAAGGCTCGAAGAGGCGGAGGGGAGAGCAGGCGAACAGGCGAACAGGGGGAACAGCGAGGTTGATAGTTGAGTTCAAACGCTGGGATCGTGATTAAGTGATGCCGTGGTGAGGTGAAGAAGCGGAGAAAGCGTGACGAAGGGACTAGGAGGCGAGGTTTGAGACGAAAGGTTTAAAAGAAAGAGATGAATTCACAGGCCTGGAAGGGGGTTAATACTTTCCAGCATTTATTCTGTCATTAATTTCGAATTAGACGGCCGCTTCTTTTTTCCGGCGGTAAAATGTTTTGCCAACCCGATCAATATGTGCAATTACGTCCGAATCCTCTATGTTGTCATAAATTGATAGATCTATATTGTAGGGCAGATACAACTCATCAAGATCATCGAGAATCTGCAAGACATCTTGTAATTCAAGAGTGTCACCATGCAAGGTAAGATCAATGTCCGAACCATTATTAAAATTTCCTTTTGCCCTGGAGCCATATATGACTGCTTTTTCGGCCTGAGGATATTTTCGTAAAACTCTCTTTATTTTATTTATCACTGAATCGGACAGACCATATTTCAAAGCTAATTTTCACCTTTTAATTTTTGTAATTCTTTCTCCAACTGTTTAAACTCTTGAAAATATCTGTCGCATATATTTTCCAAAATCTGGTTGGCAGTTTCCTCGTTATAAGTATGGGAAGTTAGATTTCTACTCTGGATCATTTCCATCCAGACCTCCCCTTTATTAATAAGACCCTCCTCAAACGCCTTTCTCGTCGTATCTTTTGAACCATACAAATCCGTAGTTCCCCGGCTTTCGAAAAAATCTTTTAAAGTGTTCCAGGCCAGTTCATGGGTAAACTCAAAGGATTGTATTAAGCCCTGCTTTTCCAAATCAGAAAGCTCCCGATCCCCAGCCAGTTCTACCCCCTGCTCCATTTGGGCAAGAGCTTTTTTAAAATGTTTCATCCTCTGCAACCAGCGAACATCCTCTTCGGCCACGGAACCAGCACCTCTCATACATCCTGTTTATTTTTAATCATCTTGAAATTAGTATACTATAAGATTAAACATTTTTCGAACCTG
>CAZVWJ010000091.1:0-6028 GCA_964631325.1 uncultured bacterium
CTTCTTCCAGTTCATCCATCACCTCATAAAGGGTGTCCTCCTCCAGACGATTTTTCACAAAACGGGTCTCGTACTTTAAGTTTTTAAGTTATTGAAAAACGTATCGTATGAGGACTTTAGGAAGTAATTAAGCGGCACCCCATCTGAAAATATATTTTCTTAGCGGCAAGCCTCTATCCTTAAGCAATCGGTAAAAATGATAGAATTTCCCACCGATTGATTCATCCTGTTTTATCAGATGACCTGCCCCGGCGAGAGAGATGGGGCTTCCACACCGAATCATCCGGAGATAATCTCCTTAGAAGCCTACCGGCTCGAAAACTGGTTCAGTAAATCTTTCCTCCAAAAAATCCTTAGCTTTATAAAATCAGTTTTTATTGACGCCAGCGGCTATTTCAACTACCATTGCTTCTGAAATTATATAGGTAGAATTTAGAAAATTTTATCACATTTGTCGATAGCGACTCTATTAGATTCAATGCAAAGTCGGTTGTGAGAAAACCAGACGGTCGGTTTGACGAACGAAGGCGGTAAACGATGAACAATAAATCTTATACCCGTTTGTTTTCAGTCCTACTGGTTTAATAATTGAGTTTACAAAATTAAAATTTTGCTAAAAGTGACAAAAAATGGAATTAATAACACTATTTTGTGTTATCGGTTGTAAAATTAATCGAAAAATGAAATAATAGTGAACCGATAACACAAATAGGGAGAAAGACCGTGACGCTTTCAGATTTGATTGAGGATTATTATGAGCGTGGAAAAACCACGTTTACGAAGGAAGAAGTCCTGGAGGATAGTAAAATTTCTATGTCCTCTTTCTATAGTGCCAGCAAACGCCTTCAGGACAAGAAGAAAATTTTTAAGCCCAAACAGGGATTCTATGTAATTGTTCGATCCGAGGATCGAAAGATGGGAGCGCCCCCGGCAAAAGAGTTCATTGATCACCTCATGAATTACCTGGACGAGCCCTACTACGTGGGGGTTCTGCCGGCCGCACAGATACATGGCTCAGCCCATCATGCCCCCCAGGTTTTCCAGGTCGTGACTGAGAACTCTTTAAATGACATTGAGCAGGGACGTCAGCCCATCGAATTCATTAAGAACAAAAATCTCGACGTTGTACCCGTGGATTCGAAAAAAACCAGAACGGGCTATATTAATGTGTCTACACCGGAGGCCACGGTCGTGGATACCATCTTTTACCACAAGCGAGCCGGTGGAATGGATAACGCTGCCAATATCATTATTGAACTTAGTGAAGACCTGGAACCCTCGGAATTGTTTCAGGCAGCCGTGAATATGCACGATACAGCGACCGTCCAGCGCCTTGGCTATGTTCTTAGCGAGTATGGATTTCGAATACTTGCCAAACCCCTAGAATCCTGGATTGAGAAGCAAGACGTCTCGAGAACTCCATTAATACCCGGGGGTAAACGCTCTGGAGTTCGACATGATAAACGCTGGCATGTTCTGGTTAACCATGAACTTGATCCTGATGTTATTTGAGTTGGGATAGATATGCTTCCTGAAGCAATCATTAGACAATGGGAAGCCCGCGCCCCATGGCGGGACCCCGTACAGGTTGAACATGATCTAGTTATGTCACGGATTCTTGTTGAAATGTTCCAGGATGAATTCCTGTCAGAACATTTAATATTTCGGGGTGGGACAGCGATCAATAAATTTTATTTCTCTCCGAAAAAAAGATTTTCCGAGGACCTGGATTTTTCACAATTTCACGAAGGCCCAATAAAACCGATACAGTCGAAACTACTTCGTTTGATTGAGAACATTGAAGGAATTAATTTTGAGAAATCAAAACGGAGTCGCCTGGGGTGGAAATATTTTTTCGATTTTGAACCGGAAGATCCCACGGTAAAATCGCAACGTTTAAAAATCGAAATTAACACCCGAGATCACTCCACACTGTTTGGACGAAAGACTGAAACATACACAATTGATACACAGTGGTTCTCCGGCGAATCGAATATTTCCACCGTGAGCGTGGAAGGATTAATGACCGGAAAAATGGTAGCACTTTATGACCGTAAGAAGGGAAGGGATCTATTCGATTTGGCCGAGGGTTTAAAAGAGGGAATCATGGATCCGGAAAAGGTGGTTAAGGGATTTGTTGAGTATTTGGAACGAGACAATCGCTCCGTAAGTCGAGCTGAGTTTGAAATGAACCTTTCAGAAAAACTGAAAGATGACGAGTTTCGGAAAGACGTGGAACCTACTTTAACCACGGATATCGAATATTCTCCTGATAAAGCTGTGGAAATTGTCCACGCCGAACTCATTCAGCAATTAGCAGGGGATCCTTACCAAGGGGAAGACAATATATTTTTATAAATTAAGTGAACGGTAAACATAATAGAATTTCCCACCGATTGATTCACCCGGTTTTATCAACTGGCCTGACCCGGCGAGAGGGACGAGGCTACCACACCGAGTCATCCGGGAATAATCTCCTTAAAAGCCTGCCGGCTCGAAAACTGGCTTAGTAAATTTTCGCCAGCACAAAATCCTTAGCTTTATAAAATCAGCTTTTATTGACTCCACCGGCCATTTCAACTAATATAGCTTCTGAAATGCACAAATTAATCTAATTCTGTGATGATAACTCTTAATATGAGTTGATAAACAATGCAGCATTCAAAATTAGTACGCACGGTTAAATTTTTAGGGACAGTATTATTTGTAATAATTTTCATCCCAATTGTGAGTAAATTTCATAATTCTATTGATCCATCAACCCTGAAGTATAAAATCTACACTATAGGCTTTATTCTTTTTGGAGTCGGCTACTTTTTGTGTCTCGTATATCTGCTGCCATGTGTTTTGGGATCAAAACCTGAAAATAATAATGAGGATTCATAAAAGTTGTCGCATAAAATAATTAATAGCCTGAATTTTATATGAACCTACCCGAATCGAGCCTCTATCCTTAAGTAATCGGTAAAAATGATAGAATTTACCATCGATTGATTTACCTTATTTTGTCAAATAACATGGCCCGGCGAGAGGGATGAGGTTCCCTTTGAATTGCCACCTTCTTGGAGGTTTCCTTTCTGGAGTCCAATGGGAAGTTAACTTCAGAGGCTGCCGGATAGAGATGACGAACGAAAGAAACCGAAAATACTCTCGGGGTTAAAATTGTTCAATAATTCAACCGACCGAATTCCTGGATCACCTGGATATACTGGCGAAGCCCGAAAGCGAACCTACCCGCGGGCCACCGGCAAAGTCATTAATAACAAAACCCGTGCAATAGTTCACAATTGTGCACGATTGCACGGGTGGTGATCGAACAGAGACTTCATCCATAACCGGAGCCTGTCCTGCACCCCGATGGAGGAAGCCGATCGAAGACGATCTGCCCTGGGGCAATGATCCTTTTCACGTCTGTTGAAGACATACAAACTTAAAAGCTCAGAAAAAAACGTCCAAAATGGGACGAATAATGGAGATTGCGGCGGGGGCGGGGGAGAAATCCAGCAGAAAAATAAATATAATGATGGGAGAGGAAAGAAAAGAGATCAGGTGAAAAAAGCGATGTAAATCGAGCCGGATATATCTTGGATTTCCAACTGGAAGGGCCTATAATCGAGTTACAATTAATTTATTGAAAAGAAATTTACTATATTGTATCGGTAGTTGAATAAATGAAGTAAGTTGAACGTTCGTTCAACATGTATGATATAGTAAACTTAAAAGGAGGTGAGTGATACTTGCCCAATTTAGAGATTGAGGATTTATCAGAAAAAATAGACACTGTTCTATCCACGGCTGCATCAAAAAAAGTAACGGTCAGCCCGGGGATAGACAACTCCAATCATTATGAAATTGAAATTAAAGACCATGATTTTCTTGGGGTCTATCGAAGTAGTAGTAAAGTTACTCAGGTCTCACGTGCAATCGAGGAAGGCAGAACGGCAATAAAAAAACGAGATGACGAAAAACTTCCTCTTGTTATTGTTCCCTACATGGGTGAAGTCGGACGGGAGTATTGTGAGAAGGAAGGAGTATCGTGGGTGGATCTGTCCGGTAATGCTTCCATTAAGGAAGACAATCTAACCATTTATATCGAGGGGAAGGAAAATAAATACAAACGCCCCGGTCGACCTTCCAACTTATTTGCCCCCAAGAGTTCGAGAGTAACCCGGTTTTTACTAATTAACTATGGTGAGTCATTCAAGCAATCAGAAATTGCGGAAGGCACGGATCTCGGGAAAGGTTATGTGAGTAAAATTATCAGTGGTCTGGAAGAAGGGAATCTGGTGATCCGGGACTCAGAAGGTGTGAAAGTGAAGGATCCGGATTTACTCTTGGATGCCTGGCGGGAAGTCTATGATTTTTCGTCTCAAGAGATTGAAAAAGGGACTGTACCAGCGAAATCGGGCCAAGATGTTATGAAACTGGTTAATAAATTATTTAGGAAACAAAATTTCGAGTATGCTGCTACAGGACTGGCGGCTGGTTGGTGCTACACGAAGTTTGCTGACTTTCGTACAGCTACTTTCTACATCCCATATTCAGTGACCGATACTGTTAAAGCGAAGCTCGGATTTCAGCAGGGACAAAAAGGTGCAAACCTCTGGTTGGTAACTCCGCAGGACAATGATGTTCTACGGGGACGGAAACGCTTAGAAGGTGTTGAGTGCGTCCATCCTGTTCAAGCGTATCTTGATTTAATCAGTGGACATCCGGAACGTTCACAAGAAGCGGCGGAGGAACTAAGAAAGGAGTTTCTGACCTGGGATAATGGCTGACGAGAAACCACTAACAGCGGACGGTTACGACGAGGCTAATGTGGAAGCCATTGAATCCATTTGTCTTTTTATTGCCACGAAACCTGGGGATTTAATGGATGATGTAGTGATTATCGGAGGCCTTGTACCTCGTTTGATTTTCGATCAGTCTGAGACTGTAGGTCGAATGGAACGACACGTGGGAACCAGGGATCTGGATGTGGGTTTATCCGTAGCTCTATTTGATGACAGCCGGTATGAAAAAATTGAAGAGCGGATTCGGAGGGCCGGCTTTGAAAACGACGTGAACGAGGAAGGTAACAAAACCACGCACCGCTGGAAATTCGAAAAGCCGGGAATCAAAGTCACCGTCGATTTTCAAATTCCTCCGAGCAAACCTGGCGAGAAAGGGGGAACGATACGTAATCTTACGGAAAACCTCTCGGCCGTGATTACTCCCGGTCTGGATTTAGCTTTTAAAAATCACGTATCAGTTGAATTATCCGGAGAAACGCCGTCCGGTGAAAAAGCCGAACGAACCATACAGGTCTGTGGGCCAGGGGCTTTTGTGATTTTGAAGGCGATTGCTTTTGAGGCTCGTGGCGAAAATAAGGATGCTTATGACTTATTCTATACAATCTACCAGTTTGAAGATCTTGAAAAGTTGGCCAAGATGCTGCAGCCATTCACCGATCATGACGAGGGCCAGGAAGCATTGGATATCTTACAACGTGATTTTACGGACCAGGATTATGTGGGGCCCTCTCGGGTGGCTGAGTTCTTGGGGGGGCCAGATGATGAACTTCAGGCTGACGTGTCTGCGTTTGTCAATCGTTTATTATCGTTATTAGATCAGTAAATTTCTTTGGTAATGTTTTAATATCTACCTTGGCATTTTTTCTTGGCTTAAAAAAAGTCGATCCACGATAGGCAATTGGGAGCTTATACCTTACAAATAAGATCAATCGAATTTTCGGAAAACGTATCATACGAGGAACTAACTATTTATCCGTTTTATGATGCCGAACATCCCGAGCCGCTGCCTTTCCAAAAGTGGAGGGCCCGCCCCCACAGCAAGACCACAAAACGCCAATCTTTTTTTGCGAGAAAAAGATTGGTGCAAAAAACCTATCTTTCTGAGATATGTCTACCTACCAGGTTTCTTTTGCTTACTTTTCTACTCGCAAAAGAAAAGTAAGTGATTCGTTATTACGGTTGGTATTCCAACCGGTCCCGTGGCCTGCGCGCCAGGGAAGCTCGGGAAGATGAGG
>CAZVWJ010000092.1:0-5831 GCA_964631325.1 uncultured bacterium
TCGTAGATACACATTATGCACGAAATTTTAGAATTTCGTGCATAATGTGGGCTAAAACAATTATGGCGCGTAGATTATAATTATCGTGATTGCGTGATGAGGCTAACCCGTAACTCGCAACCCGTAACACCATAGGTAGCTCGCGGATTTGCGCAGATTTTTAGGATTTGGTAATTCAAATTCAACGTCAAGGTCAAAACCTGGATCCACAGATTATGGGGATTACACAGATTTACTTCAAAAACTTGTAAAATGGATTGCCGGGTCAAGCCCGGCAATGACGTTCGAGCTGTACAGGTTTGCCGGGTCAAGCCCGGCAATGACGTTCGGGTTATTGAACTATAGTTTTGTAAAATCGGCGGTTAATGCAAAACAACTGTATATTTTGCCAAGCAGGGCATGCCGGTTCTGGCGCAAATCCGGATCCTCACAGTTAACCATCACGGACTCAAAAAACTGATCGATGGGTTTTTTTAGTTCCCGATAATTAGCCAGTATTTTATCCGGTTCACCAGCTTCTACAGCTTCCTCAATTTGCTCGGATTTTTCTTCAAAAACCGCCCATAACTTCTGTTCACTTTGTTTTTCAAATTTTTCGGGACGGGGAGATTCTTCGATTTCTACATCTCCAATAATGTTACCGACCCGGCCGGCCGCAGTTATGACCGCTTCAAATTCCTTTTGATTCCGCCAGGATTTCAGCCATTTAAGCCGGCGGTGAGCCTGATTTGGTTCCAGGCCATACAGTTCAAGAACAGCACTAATTTCCGACTCCTTAAACTTATCCTGACTGCGCAGTAACTGATAAAAACGCTCCCGGATAAACTGAAGCAACTCCCGGACGTCAGCGGAATTAATCTCCACGTCACGGGAACGATACTCGCCGGCAACCTGGCGGGCCAGGATCGCCAGATCAAAATCGATTTCTCCTTCCAGACCGAGACGGATAATCCCGAGGGCTTCCCGGCGCAAACCGTAAGGGTCGGCCGAGCCGGTGGGCCGGCGGCCAAGCCCAAAAAAACCGACCAGGGTATCAAGTTTATCAAGCAGACTCAGCCAGCAGCCAATTTTATTGCCAGGCAGTTCCCCTTCCGAGTCCAGCGGTTTATAATGGGTTTCAATCAACTCCGCCAATTCCGGAGACCAGCCGGACTCACAGGCATAAATACGTCCCATTGTTCCCTGGAGATCGGCGAGCTCGTCAACCATTTCGGTAACCCGGTCATTTTTACAGTGGCGGGCCACCCGGGTATATTTGTCAGCAAGTGGAGACAGGGATTCAACAAGCGAAGCCAGGCGTTCAGTTTTTTCATACAAACTGCCGAGCTTCTCCTGAAAAACTACTCCTTTCAAACGGTCGCGGTAATCTTCATAATTCGTTTGCAGGTCTTTTTGGTAGAAAAATTCAGCGTCACTAAGCCGGGCTCTGATTACTCTCTCGTTTCCCCGGCTGACAACGTCCAGCCCTTTTTCGCACCCGTTGCGAACCCCGATAAAATAGGGCATAAGCTCATCAGAATCCGGTCGAGCAACCGGGATATACTTCTGGTGAGCCACCATAGTTTTAATCAAGACCGGTTCCGGAAGCTCCAGGAAACGGCGGTCGAATTCTCCCAGAAACGGAGCCGGAGATTCAACAAGATTAGTAACTTCTTCCAGCAAACCGGAGGGAAAAACCGGAGAGCCATCTATCTCTGCGGCTAACTCTTTAGCTTTGTCCCTGATTCTTTTACTTCTCAGCCGGGGCGAGAGGACAACATCCTGGTCGGAAAGGACCGTAAAATATTCTTCCGGATTCCCGGGAGAAAACCGGGCCTTATCAGTAAACCGAAGGCCCCGGGAAGTTTCACCGGACTCAACCGGTCCCACCTGCAGGGAAAGTGGTTCTGAGCCGGAAAAAGCCAGGATCCAGCGCAAGGGCCGGATAAATTCAAAACCGGAGCTTTCCCAGCGCATTTTCCGGGGCCAGTTCAACTTCAACAATAATTTTTCAAGATCCTCCCCGAAGCACTTCTCGACCGGCTGACCGGGAATAAGCTTCCGGGCAACCACGTATTCGCCACCATCCATAGCTTCTATTTCAACTGCTTCCGGATCCAGGTCGTGTTGACTGCAAAAACCCCTGAGCGCCCGCGTAGGAGCATCGTCCTCGTAGGCAACGTGAGCAGGCGGACCCTTTATTTTATCTTCCACATCCTGCTGTTCAGCGGGGAGAGAGAGTTCAACCACCAGCCGCCGGGGAGTCCCAGACACGCGGAGTTCGCTATCTGAATCGGGAAAATCAGGATCAATATTTTTCGCGATAATCCACTCCTCCAGGATATTTCTTAACTGGTCCAGGGTTGGATTCAAGAGTCGCGCAGGAATTTCTTCGATCCCCAGTTCAAGTAAAATCTTTTTCATTCTTCTGTTCCCTCTGAAGTTCTGGTTTCCAGATATAACGAAGCAACTCTATTGGCCATCTGGCGAACCCGGCCGACATAAGCCGTGCGCTCCGAGACACTCAAAATCCCCCGGGCTTCCATGCTGTTAAAAAGGTGGGAAAGTTTCATCACTCCGTCGTAAGCGGGAAAAACAAGGTCCGCCGCGAGACAGTTTTCGATTTCTTTTTCCTGGGCTTCAAACTGCCGGCGAAGAAACTCAGGACCGGCAGTTTCAAAGTAATACTTCGAATATTCCCGCTCGGAGAGGTGATGTAAATCACCGTAATCACGGTCCTGGTTCCACTGGATATCAAAAACATTTTCCACTTCCTGGAGATACATGGCAATCCTTTCCAGACCGTAAGTAAGTTCCACGGAAACCGGGTCAAGGTCCACTCCCCCGACCTGCTGGAAGTAGGTAAACTGGGTTATTTCCATGCCGTCGAGCCAGACTTCCCAACCAAGTCCCCAGGCTCCGAGAGTCGGGGACTCCCAGTTATCCTCAACGAACCGAAAATCGTGAACATCAGGATCCAGACCAAGATGGGTCAAAGACTGCAGATACAGTTCCTGGATCCGGTCCGGAGGCGGCTTAAGGATAACCTGATACTGGTAATAATACCCGAGCCGGTTAGGGTTCTCACCGTAGCGGCCATCGGCCGGCCGGCGACAGGGTTCAACGTAGGCCACCCGGTAGGGGTCCGGATCGAGCACCCGCAAAAACGTGTGAGGATTAAACGTACCGGCCCCCACTTCTATATCAGTTGGCTGACCCAGCAGACACCCCTGCTCAGTCCAGTATTCGTTTAGACTCAATTGAAGTTGATTAAAATTCATCATTATTCCTGCTTATCAGCAAAAGATTAACTATATCCTCTTCGAAAAGTCCCCTCACCCCTAGCGGGAGAGGGCCTGCCCTGAGCATGGACAGGACCTGCGACGCGTACGCGTTATTAGGGTGAGGGGGATAAAACGCATAGGGCTTCGTAAACAACTCTATACCCCATTTCACCCCCACCTTAATCCTCCCCCATCAAGGGGGAGGAGATTTTAGGCCCCTTTTAGATGGGTTTTAGCTAAATTCTCAAAAATCTAAAATAGCTCACAGATGAACTCAGATAGACACAGATTTATTTTTAAAATCCGCACTTATCGGATCCCATCTGCGAGCCGATAAGGTTTCAGGTTATAAATTTTTGCGAACGTTCAGGGCCTGCAGAGAAATTTCAAAATGATAATGGAAAAAACGGTACATGAGAGACTCCAAATTGGCAAGAGTCTTAGGATCAAAATCATGTTCAATTACTTCCTGCCAGGGTAATTTTTCAAGTAGCAAAAAAAGCTCACGAACTGAACTTGATAATTGGAGCAGTAATTTTTCGTCAACTGAATCAAAACACCGTTCGCAAAAAAGTCCGCGCACGGGGTGCAGACGCCACATCCGACTTTCTCGGCTACTGCAAGAAAGACATTGGGTCACATCCAGGGCAACCCCAATTTCTTCGGCTGTTTTAACCAGGATTCTATCAATTACCAGCAAGGGGTCAACGGATTCAGCCCGGAGAAATTGGAGACCGTAAATAAACCTATCATAGCAGGAGCCCGGCTGTTCTCCTTCCGGAAATAAATCACGGTAAAGGCTCAACAGTGGCCAGAGGTAATAGCGCAGTGAATTTTTCCGCAACAGCTCGGCAAATGGTTCAACAATTTCCAGTTCAGAAACTGTCCACCGGGAATTATCTCGCGATTTATACAGGCGAGTTTTAATAATATTTGGCGGTTCAAGCCGGGCACAATAAACTTTCTGACTTTTTCGGGCATTGGGAGCGCGGGCTTCAATCCCACCGAGGTCAGGAGTAAGCAGATGAATTAATTGATCTGTTTCAAAAACATCCCGTCGCGAAAGGACTAATCCTTCACATTCATAATATCCCATTAATTAATATTTTTAATTTTCAGCCGGGACGGTATCCGGATCCAATTCATTGTTAATTTTCAGCCGCACCTTTTTCACTTTACGTTTATTAGCTTCAACCACTTCAAAATTATTTCCCCCGTAAGAAATGGATTCCCCCTCCTCGGGAATTTTTCCCATTTCTTCAATCAACATTCCGCCGAGAGAATCGTATTTTTGACTGGGCAGGGGAACATCCAGCCGTTCTTCCAGGTCGTCAAGGTCAATCCGAGCATCAACAAGGTAAACGTCATCGTCAAGGGAATCCACCCACTGACGCTGATCGTCGTATTCATCTTCGATTTCGCCAACTATTTCCTCCAGTATATCCTCCAGCGTAATAATTCCACTGGTACCGCCGTATTCATCAACCACTATTGCCATGTGAACCCGATGTCGGCGAAAATTTGCCAGCAACTGGTTAACCCGCTTAGTTTCCGGAACAAAATACGGGGGGCGAACAATTTGACGAAGTTCAAACTGTTCAGTTTCATCCCGATCACACCTGGTGATAAAATCCTTTATATTGAGGATACCAACGATATTGTCCACCTTTTCCTCGTAAACAGGGATCCGACTCAAACCAGTTTGACGAACTTCTTTCATTACCCGCTGGTAGCTCTCGTTAACTTCCAGGGCAATTAAATCCGTCCGAGGAACCATGATTTCCCGGACAATGGTCTCATCGAAGTCAAAAACGCTCTGAAGCATTTTTAACTCTGTTTCCTCCAGAGCCCCTTCCTGGCGACCGGCAAGAACCAGTTTTTTCAACTCCTCCTCGGTTATTTTTGTGTGTTCCTCTACCATTTCACCGCCAATCACATGGATAAAGAAGCGGGAGAATCCCTGCAGGAGGTAACGCAAAGGAAAAGAGACATGGGTGAAAAGTATAATCGGCGTAATAACCTGGCGAGCAAATTCTTCGGGATTCTGTTTAGCATAACTTTTGGGAGTAATCTCCCCAAATACGAGAATTAAAAAGGTCATTACACCAACGGCAGTTCCGCTCCCCCAGGCCATTGAACTTGCGAGCTCAAAAGTTGTTCTAAAAAGGTGAGTGGCCACAACAGTAGCGAGTGAAGAAGCGGCGATATTAACGAGGTTATTCCAGATCAAGATACTTACAATAATATCCTGGGAATTATCCAACCAGTACTTCAGGTATTCAGCAAAGGAGGAGCCCCCTTCCCCGGCTTCTTCCAGCTCAGCCAGAATCCTTTTAGTGCGAAGTTTTCCCAGGGCGGTCAGGGCAGTTTCAGAGCCCGAAAAGAAAGCCGAAAGGAAAATAAAAATAACCAGGCAAATTATCTGGGCCCAGAAAATCATCAACTCATCTCCACTGCTCTACAGAACCTCAAAATGATTCTTCCACCTTAACAGGGGAAGACACAGATGGGGGTGAAAAAGGGCTTTTCAAAAGCCTATTTACACCACTCCCCCTCACCTTAATCCTC
>CAZVWJ010000093.1:0-5553 GCA_964631325.1 uncultured bacterium
AACTAATATAGCTTCTGAAAAGAATAAGCTGAATTTAAAAATTCCTATCGTATTGATCGTAATCACAAATTATAAGGTTGTCGTGTTCCATTGAGAGAGAAAAACCAAACGAGTGAACAATAGGAAAATAATACAACTACGGACACCTTTTAAAAAAACTTAATTTACATAAATTCAAGATTGATCGAACAGTCCTCTTTTTGGATTGACGGCTTCAATGTAATCCAACACGTTGCGCTGAATTCTACCCGGATTTTTGTTCATTCCATATCTTTCTCCCAGTGGATGTTCCCCGCCAGCGAGGTCACTCGCCGCAATTGTATTGGAAATCCCTGTAAATCGATACAATCCGGCCGGTACCGGGTTACTTGCTCGACCGGCTGGCATCTCCTTTAATTTTAAAATACTTCCCTTTTTAAGGCGGTATTCCACGGTTTCAGTTTCTCCGGCTGGTTCTATCACCGTTCCATCCCTGGCCACCCGACCAATCCGACGATCTCCGTCCTCATTTTTAATAACAAGATAGGATTTGAATTGATCGTATATCTTGAAGACATTGTTTTGCTCGTCTACACAGACCATGTCCGTGGTTGAACCGCGTTTGAATATTTCCCTGATACTTTGAATATGATCCGGGTTTTCCGGTTGTATAGGAAGATCACTTAGAAGTTTGACCTCCGTATCCGTATCTGGATGTCTCCATGACTGGTAGTTGCTCCAATACGTATCCCTGACAAACCCCTTTATCGGGTTACTTTTATCACTACGATCGTTCTTTTCATTATATTTGTCCAGCGCCAGCTGTAAGTATTTGCCAAGCTTAACCGGATATACATCATTGAGTTTATTGTACTTCATTTCATCTAGTGGTTTTTTCCTCAGGAACACATCCACTTCCCCGTCGCCATTTTCTAAAGTGCGTTTGGTATACAGTTTTTCCTCGTGTATGGACATACTCGAGCCACCATAGGCAACATGATGGATTTCAACCTTCCCACCTGTAATTTTGTCCAAGATTTTGTTGGCTGTAATATCGGAGGGATTGTCGATTTGATAGTCTCCCTCACCGTTGTAATGTCCGGCGCCCCCGCGTTTCTCCCCGCGGTAGTGATACCAGGGGAGAGTTGCGGAAACAACGGCGGCATCAACGGCATGATTCCGGGCGTCATAATCGTAAAGTTCTCGAGGGTTATCAATTTCGGAATATAGTTCATGAGGAACTTTTCCAAACCCCCAGTACCGTCGAAGCCGGGCCGTCAGGGCTCCATCCGTGGTCATATACCGCTGGCCGGGATGGTCGGGCTGGTCAACCGGGTCACGACCGTTTTGGTGCCAACCAAGCCTTAATAGTGTAATGTATCGAAAATAGCGGTTGATGAAGCCTGTGCGAGCCCCGGGTCTGCGACTTTCCAAGATTTCCTCCGGTTGTTCGGCGATCAAAATTTTGAACTTGACTTCATTTTGATCCTTAAACAAACTACTGCATCTTTTTTTGTATTGATCAAAAGTTTGTGGTGAAATACCAGCATGTGGTTGAATAGGGGCTTCGGACTCAAACCATTCATGCGGGGTTCTGCCTCCTTTGGCCTGATTACAATCAGTATGAACCACAACCGTGTTTGTATAACTATCGTCTGCGACCCGAGATTGAGGGACAATGTGATCGATTTCTAATCCCCCCTTCAAAATGTCGCTCGGGCTAATCACCCCGCCACAATAGACGCACTCGAACTGCGTTTCAGCAAGCATGGTTACCATCCTGAGATGATCGGAACGTATTTTTTCGGGATCCATACCGATCTTGGTCAGGAACTCCCTGGCAGCCCCGTTTCGTTTTCGCGGATTCAAATCCCACCAATCATTTTCAAGATTTTTCCATTCTTTTTGATCAACTGGCAGACTTCCGCAAACAACCTCTTCCGGCAAGTATTCAAGCAAAGTATCCTCATCCTTCCAGGGGTCAAGAGAGCCCTGCTCATCCTCTCGAATCCCCCGTGGAAGCTCCACAACAATTGCATCGGGTTTGTGTCCACAGTATGCCACGGCTTGCTGGAGAAGATCATCAAGCTGACGGAGACGGTGTTCAACAAGCGGATCATTAATAGATGATAATATTTGTTCGACGGCTTCCTGTTCACCACAGTGATCCGGTTTAATTTTTGGTTGAGGATCAACGCGCTCGTTATTTTTGTGTTTCTCTATGAATTTCTTAAGAGTGGGCCGGGAGAAATTTGCTCTTCCTTCGTTATCAGGTTTCGTGCCGCCAAATTCACTCCGTAGCTCATAACCAAACTGTCGGGCAACACCATTAAGTTCTCGCTTTCCAGGGGCATCGCCCTTTGTGACCGGCCATGCACCCCTAAATGCATTGATAATTTCCTCCGGAAAATTTTCGCCTTTCAGAATTTCTCCGGTTTCCTCGTCAATTACTCCAAAATCATTGCGTAGCCGGAATAACTTTTCTTCCCGATGATACCTCCTGTATATTTCAGTGTCCTTTTTGCAGACGTATTGGGGACGTCCACGGTCATCCAGCAGTTCATACTGGTCAAGAGCAACAGACCTGTTTTCAAATTGAGGCCATTTAAGGGCAAAGAGTCCAGGGGCATCCGGGTTCTTGTCATACCAGACGTGAATACCATCCCGGACGTCATGATCATCATGTTCCCTGTCGCCATACAACAACAGTTCCTTCTTCTCTGCCAGCTCAGGGAATTTTTTGCTGTGCTGTTCGATGATCTCGCTAAATTCCGAAGCAACTTTGTGAGTGTTAAAAACCACGTTCCGGGTTGGCTCACCGTCCTGCTTCCAATCGTAAAGCAGTTGAGCAGGATAGTTATATTCCTTTGCCTCCATTTTATCGTCGGTTTCGCTTACGGACATGCGGGGACCGTCCTCTTCGTCTTCAGAATTGATACCGGAAGAGTGACCTGCTCCCCAGGGGACCGAGGGATACTTGCCACGCCTTTTGGCCAGGTGATACAGGGACGCCGTAATCTGTTCTCGAGTGAGCTTTTTCCCTTCAAGAGCCCGGTAGCGCCAAATAATGGGCTTGTTAGAGCCGGGTTCTTCCGGCATCGAAAACCCAATATCTTTCATCTGCCGGAGAAACCAGTTTAACCGCTGTTGACGATTTCGGCGGCGCCGCCGCTGACGCCGATGGGTCCGTCGGGATTCCAGCGTATCTTCACCAAGAATATGAGTGACAAGCGTGCCACTAAAAAGAATTTCTTGACCATCACGGATTGTTAATCCGATCGATTTCGAACCAATGTCAAAACCAAATACGAGCGCCTCGTTCCCGAAGTACTCGGGTTTGCATATCTTTTTCTCCGGATAAGAACTTGTTCCCATAAACAGAAATCACCTCATTGTGTTTATAAGGTACTGAGGCCGTAAATTTGAACCACTAAATTGGAACTAAAAATGGAAAACGTATCGTACGAGGACTTTAGAAACTTGTTTATTTTCGGTGCTTCCGGATTTTTTCTTACTGCTCTTGGTGTGCGAGTGAAATATCTTGCTATATCCACCTGGCGGTGGCCTTCTTTATACATCACCGCCATCACATGATGTCGGACTCGAAAAACGTATCGTATCAATGCCCTCGAAGGTTTAATTGTATGCTCACTTCAATTACTTCTCTTTCGAACTGCATACATTACCGTGGATTTGTTCAGGTTGAGTTATTGTCAAATGTTGTGGATGACGTATCCTCGAGCGCCCTCATTAAGCTGCTAAATTCTCGTTATTTTCTTGTTCTTTTACTTCCTCTCCATCACGAAATTCTACTCCCCTGATCACTTTTCCAATCTGATCATGACCATTAATACTGCGCCAGCTTTCTTCGGCTTTTCTCGCCATCTTAAACGCCATTGTTAATGTCGCTATTTTCGAACCACATCCTTTCGTCTGCCGGTGTCTGTGTTTCACTGTTGCAAACGTCGATTCAATCGGATTTGTACTTCTCAAATGCACCCAGTGCTTGGCCGGAAACTCGTAAAATGTAAATAATCGATCTTTGTTTCGCGTCAGAGTATTGCAGGCTTTCGGATATTTCGCCTCAAATAAATTGTCTTCTCCCACCGATATGGTTACAAAATAAGAAGGTGCCTCCTGTTCAAAATAGTTCATTTTTATCTCATCAAGCCTCGAAGGTACAACAGTACAATAACTTAATATTTTTTTGAGCTGTATTCAAAGTCTTTCCCTTGCTGTGATTAAAAATTTCTATCTACGTTGAACCACAGCAATCAAGTATATGTTGAACATTGTTTCCTGATTGAATGTTAATTACGATCTTAGAGTCCCTTGTATTGCTTGATTGGTTTCGGGGGATTATTCATTTGTTTCGTTCCGCTGGAAGGTTTTTTGGTTGCTGGTTATAGGCTAAATTATTTGAAATAAAACTTTAATCAGCAAAATAGTGCTGGCTGCTGTTTACTACCTGGTGCTCACGCCGGTAGCCCTGGTGGTGCGAATGTTTCAATCCGATCCTCTAATGTTAGATTCCGGGGAACGGGAAACTTATTTCCGCGAAAAAAACAAGTCTTACACACCGGAGGACTTTGAAAAAATCTGGTAAATTTTTCTGTTTTTTAATTCGTGGGAAATTTGATTAAAGTTATTTGTTTTTTTGTTGTATATTTCCTGTGACTTCATACCTTGATAAGTCCGTGGAGATTAATTTTAAAAGTGTCTTCTCCCACGGTTCCCTTTACAAATCAGAAGGACTTTCTGGTAACCGGATTTTTTGAGTCGACCTGAGCCTGGATGGCTCTTAAACGACTCAAAACCTCGGAGAACGCCACGGACGGCGTTCGAGAATGAGAGCGCCAGAGAGTCCTTCTGATAAGGAATAATCTGTAACCAGAACCCTGGGAGAGCACATATAAGCTTTAAATTAGGCAGGTCGAGTGGATGCTTAATACTTATTTTTATCCGTTGTTAGATCTGATTTTTTATCCGTTATTCTGGTTGCCGGCGTTTGTTTCTCTCTCCCTTTTTTCACTGCTCTCCGGTTTGATATTAATCGGAATTTATAGTTCAAGCAATGGAACGATTGAATCATCGCCCGAGAAAATCTTTGAATTACCGAACACCCCACGAGGTATACAACGATACGGAAAATCAATTAACTGTTGCACTTACGAGTTGAATCCAGCTTTGCTTTGCTCTCTCCCAAATATATATCCCCCCTTCAGCCGGCCACAAAACCGACGCCCGACTTCCAGGTGGATGCAGGCGAGTGCTACACCCTTGAAAATAAGCATTCAGGCAGGCATAATGTATTCGGACAAGTAGAAAAAAACTTAAATTTTGGACCGGCGGTATCTTCCCGAGCTTAATCGGGAAGAAGGTGACCCGGGAGGGTCACCTGTGCCCGAGTGCCGCGCTCCGAGTTCGCCCGCGAATTCCTCACCTGATCACTACAGCCCCAACCGCACGCCGGACACTACTTTCTACCGGATAGTTGATGCTCACTTTGAAGAATTTCGAAACGTCTACCCGCAACGCTACCGCGAAGATTTTGGCTACTGGCGGCCGGTAATT
>CAZVWJ010000094.1:0-5342 GCA_964631325.1 uncultured bacterium
GATGTTTGTAAACGAAATAGCCGACAGTCTTGATCGTGAGGTGGGAAATATTTCCCGCCAGCTTAGAATTCTCAGGGATAATTCCCTGGTTGAATCGGAGACTAAAGGCAGATTCCGTTATTACCGGCTCCACCGACCCGCTTTAATAAAAGCAGTTAAGAAGATCTATGATCTTTTAACCCGCGAAGAGTAAGCAACCAACGCGCACGAAAAGTTATTGGCACAATTAAATAGCTTGCTTCATAACAAAGTTTGTAATGTCTTGCTTCACTTTCTGAATGATAAAAGTCTCCAGTTTAAATTTATTGGGACCCCATTTCCAGGCGTCTTCAAATGAGTTAAAGAACTCTTGAACTTCTTGATTGTGAAGCACCACAAATTTTCCCGAATGTTCAGTCAGAAGGTCGTCTAATTTTTCTTTGAAAATTTCATAGTTTTTTCTAATTTCTTTCCGGGGCATCCGTTGACAACCTTCATTCATATTTCTATTTTCAAAGAGGAATGTAAAATATCTGATTCTTGATTTCATCAGGTTCCAGACATTTCGCCACCATTATTACCTGTTCAATTGCTAAAGTTGTTGAACAATTCTGATTTACTTCAATCAGTCCAGGCATATAATGTTTTTTCTGGATTCTCCGGAGAGCAAAATGGGTCAAGGTATGGACATCGTGGGTCAATAAAACGCGACCTTCCTCGGCGGCATAGGTCAAAACTTCCGGGTCAGGATCACCGGCCAGCCCACAATCTTGAACTCTTACTATATCAAGTTCTGGGTTGCTTCTGGAAATTCCACGATAAATATTGTTATTAAAATTTTCGTCAAGCAGAAATTTAAGCAAATTTATTCCTGATGCCGGGCGAGGATTCTTTCTCGAATCTCAGTTTGATTGAATTTTTTTACGTTCTGTTCCTGGATTTCCTCTTTTTGTTTTTGACGGGCCTCGAGGTAATCATCAAATTCATCCCGGTGTTTAATATACATTCCAACGATCTCGTAAACCTCGCCCAACTTTAAAGTTGGAAACTGTTGGACTATTTCCTCGGGGGTATGTCCCTGGTTGAAAGCACAAAATACAGAATCAATTGGCACCCGGGTCCCCCGCATATATGCAATTTTATTCTCCTCATCCATTTCATAGGGTAATTGCTCCGATTTAGTTGCCAGCACCATTCTGGGACCTCCTTGTTGCACGTCTGATTAAAGTTCAACCTCTCCACAGTTGTTAACACAGGTTGATTTAGCAACATTACTGAATATAAATATAACACAAAAGAACTAGATATGAAAAATTATCTCTTGTAGGAAGAGGTTTCCTGGAACGGAAATAATTTATCCAGATTGATCAGTAGAATAACTTTTCTTTCGCTAATTTATAAAACTGCGCGAAAAAAAGCACCGAAAAAATTTGTTTATCTGCTACAAAACCAACACAAAAATTCCAGATTGAGTTACTTGTTTCACCGTGATTTAACTGCTATTTCACAAATAATTACAGGATTTACCAGAGGTGATTATTCTTCAGGGGCTGCTAGAATTCGTCTAAGTGGGAGAAGAATTTTAACGTGCAACTATTACACCCATCGGCAAAATTATCGATAACCTTAACGCTGTGGCCCTCGTTGAGCAACAGCTCAACTACGTGACTGCCGATGAACCCGGCACCACCGGTAACAAGACAAGTTTTAGCTTCCAATTATATAACCCCTGGATAATGGATGACTACACAAGGGAAGGGCAGGCCTGAGAACTGCACAACAGATACAAACCTCCCTGTTCATATCCCTAACTTTTTGTTTCGACAGAATTATACCTAACCTGTACCAAAAACCAAATCCCCAACGTTTGTACGATTGTACAATTGTACAAGTGGTAGAATATAATAAGCAATGTTACAATAAATATGATCACCAATATTTCTCTCGGAGGAGTGGATACAAATGAGCGATGAAGTTCGTAATATTGACCAGAAAGTCTACAGGCTGAGTCAATTTTTTGATGCGGTCTTCAATGGTGTAAGCTACCAGTTTTTAAATGATTTGATGGAAGATAAGTGTAGCGCTGGAGGAATTTCGGATAGACTCAACTGAAGCAGGATATTATTTATCAGTGGCCCTGGGTTTCAAAATTTCACCCATATTACACAGTCTCTTTCTATTTTTTCTATATTTTATATGGCTACTGGATTTTCTTTGCCTGAAGAATTATACTTAATATATGGGGGTAATAAATATGGAACTTTCAGAGCGTATTGAAATGGACTCCCAGCGGATGAATGGTAAACCGGTTATTAAAGGAACCAGAATTACCGTGGAACTCATTTTAAAAAAGATGGCGGAAGGCGCCGATTTTTCGGATTTGCTGGACGCTTACCCTCACCTTAAAAAAAAGATATCCAGGCTGTCCTTGATTACGCTGCCCGTGCCCACGCCGACGAAGAACTGCTTCGTCCCTCCGGCTCCTGAATGCAATTTCTCGCCGATGAAAGCTGTGACCAAAGCTGTGACCTACTTAATCGTCCGGGCTTTGCGCGGGGAAGAACACGAAGCTCTAATCGGGGGCCGGAGGTTGAAAGTTCCTCCAACCAATACACATATTTCCAATTTCATAGAAATGCATACGCCATAATTGGAATATTTTCAGAGGGAAAGAAAAATCTGAGGAAGAATTTCTACAGGGAAAGAACATATACGAATTAAAACTGACTGCTAACCCCGGGACGAAATTACCATATGCGATCTATTTTATACTCGTCCAACGTATCATCTTTACTTATAATACATGCATTTTCTGCCTGTGCCTGAGCAACCATCAATCTATCAAATGGATCACCATGGTAGTTGGGAAGTTTGGCTTGAATGGCGGCGCTTTTAATAGTAATCGGCAGGATTTTTAAACCCAACTCAGAGATTGCTTGATTCATCCAATTTTCATAGGAAATTGAGAGTGCTAGTTTCCCTATACCCACTTTGATTCCTATTTCCCAAATATTACCCGTGCTTAAAAGCAGTTCATTAGAACTATTTTTTAATACTTCTTCTGCCTGACCCCCCAATTCTTCCGGACGATCCACAGCCCATATCAGGGTATGTGCATCTACCAACGCTTTCACTTGTCAGTCTTCTCTTTTGCCATATAATCCTCAAACTCCGTTAAGGGTTCATCAAAGTCAGAAGCCATGTTTTTCACAGTCCCCCGTAAGGAGCCCAAATTTCGTTCCTCAGTTTTACTTTGATGCTGGGAGGCCTCCCTTTTTAACAAAAATTCAACAAAATCCTCAGTCTCCTGCTGTAATTTCGGAGGTAATTTTTGAATTTTTTCCTCCAGTGTCATAATATTTTCCTCCAACGACGTTAAATTAAATAATCAAACGATTTGTCGGCACGTTTTTGAACCTGTTCAGGTAGTTTGTTGTAGCAATCCCCGAAGTCGGAAATGGCGTAATCGTTCAAATTTTAGTAGCTTTTCCTTCCTCATGTTCTCGCAAGGCCTTTTCCGCCATATTATCCAGTTGACCGGATTTTACATCGAATTCGATCTGCTGCTTCTAAGCCTGTGCGTCATACATGGCAAACCATTTCCGAAAACTTGCAAATTTTCAATTTCAGTTAAAATCTCCGCCTGGAGTGGCTCTATGGACAAAGTTTTTCTCCTTCCCGACGTATCTGATCGGAAAATTCAGCGGACAAGTCATCTAACCATTCGACGTCCAGGGAACGAGTTAGATCCTGTTCTAATTTTGCCTCGATCCGCCAGTAATCAATATTTTCTTCCCCTGATAAGGCAATATCAATATCCGATTTCTTGTGAAAATATTCAGGTTTAGTGATACTTCCAAACAGGTATGCCTCACTTATAGCGCCATTTTCAAACAAATTTCTGCATCTGGCCTGAAGTGTTTTTCGCAGTTTTTTTGTTTCCTTTAAGGCGTCCTGAAAGCGATCTTTTTTATATTTCTTCAGGGTTTCCCGAAGCGTTACCATTTTAATCACCTGTCAAAATTGTAACACAAACCCCTGGGAAATTCCAATTTTGAACAGAAAAGAGAAAGTTGTGTTAGTGATTGTAGTGAGCCATTTGCGTCCAATTTTTCGCCCTATCAAGTTCTGAAAAACCAAAAAAGGGAAGAGCCGATCACGGGGAGGTGTATTTTTTCAATATTGAACTTTAGGCCCGTTGGCAAGGTTGTCGATAACCTTAACGCTGTGGCCCTCATCGAGCAACAGCTCAACCAAATGACTGCCGATAAACCCGGCACCACCGGTAACAAGACAAGTTTTAGCTTCCAATTATATAACCCCTGGATAATGGATGACTACACAAGGGAAGGGCAGGCCTGAGAACTGCACAACAGATACAAACCTCCCTGTTCATATCCCTAACTTTTTGTTTCGACAGAATTATACCTAACCTGTACCAAAAACCAAATCCCCAACGTTTGTACGATTGTACAATTGTACAAGTGGTAGAATATAATAAGCAATGTTACAATAAATATGATCACCAATATTTCTCTCGGAGGAGTGGATACAAATGAGCGATGAAGTTCGTAATATTGACCAGAAGGTCTACCGGCTGAGCCAGTTTTTCGATGCGGTTTCCAATGCGGTGCGGCTCCAGATCTTGTTCAACCTTCTGGAAAACGAGATGTTTGTAAACGAAATAGCCGACAGTCTTGATCGTGAGGTGGGAAATATTTCCCGCCAGCTTAGAATTCTCAGGGATAATTCCCTGGTTGAATCGGAGACTAAAGGCAGATTCCGTTATTACCGGCTCCACCGACCCGCTTTAATAAAAGCAGTTAAGAAGATCTATGATCTGTTGACCCGCGAGGAGTAAGCGGATTGTGAGATCAGGGAAGAGCTAAAAGCAAATTTTTGTTATAATTTTGAGCTTCAGAATCTAAATAATTTCAGAGGGGGTCTTAGTTTCTCCAGGTACGTTATCAAAATCAGAGTCAAACGTAATTAAAGTCAAGTTATTTTTTTGGGCTGCTGTATATTGATAAGCGTCATCAAAATCCAAATTATATTTTTGAGCAGTTTCAAATAATCGGGGCAACTCAAGGGGAGGAATTCGAACAAGGTTTAAGGCACTTTCCTGAAGCATATCCTCAATAAATTTTTGAAAAACTTCTTCTTTTTCACCTTTGAATAGAAAAATCCCAAGCGAGTAAAGAGTGAAATCGGTCATATAGATATTTCCAATTGTGACTTCAGAGAAAAAGCGTCTCACTTCGGAAGCACGTGCTTGATCACACAATAATTCAAGAATTATATTTGTATCAACCCAAAAACTCGAATAGAGTTTGAGGCACCTAAATTTTAATGAGTGATCGTCC
>CAZVWJ010000095.1:0-5120 GCA_964631325.1 uncultured bacterium
GTGGAAGCGAGTGCCCTGAATTTTAACAGATCTCACCAAAATGATATGCGACCAAAAAGTTAAAGTACGATACTAATTCGCAATAACTTAAAAACTTAAAGTACGATACGAATTCGGTACCATTTACAACCCCTAATAAATTTAGATATACTTTAGCAGATATTCAGTTAAAAGGTGCAAAAATGAATATTTATCCAATTAAATTGTAATTTTTTAACGACTTACTTTTTTTAGGAGGTTTCTAATATGCTGGACGAAGAAAACCGGCAGAAACTGGAAGCACTGGAGCTACCCAAAGTCACGGAAATTGTGGAAAAGACAATTGAACGGTGTAAGCCGGAGAAGGTCACAGTAATTACCGACGCCGCAGAAGACATCGAACACGTCCGCCAGGCGGCAATTGAAAAAGGTGAAGAAATGCCGCTGGAACTGGAGGGCCACACGGTTCACTGGGACGGATTCAACGACCAGGCCCGGGACAAGGAGAACACAAAATACCTGTTGCCCGAGGGCGAAGAAATGGGCGAAAGGATTAATTCAATTGAACGTCAAAAAGGCCTGGAAGAGGTCCTCTCTTACCTGGAGGACGCGATGGAAGGCAAAGAAATGTTTGTCCGGTTCTTTTCGCTGGGCCCAAAGAACTCGGAGTTTACCCTGCCCGCGCTTCAGATTACCGACTCTGCCTACGTTGCCCACAGCGAGGATCTGCTCTATCGGGCGGGCTACAGTGAATTTGAAAAATTAGACGCCGGGGACGAATTCTTTCACTTTATTCATTCCGCCGGCGAACTCGACGAAAACAATACCAGCAAAAATATCGACAAACGGCGGGTCTACATCGACCTCGAGGAAAAACGGGTCTTCTCAACCAACACCCAGTATGGGGGGAACACAATAGGTCTGAAGAAGCTGGCCTTCCGGCTGGCGATCAAGAAGGCCTCGAAGGAAGGCTGGCTCGCCGAACACATGTTTGTAATGGGCGCTAACGGGCCCGGCGACCGGACGACTTACTTCACCGGCGCTTTCCCCAGCGCCTGCGGAAAGACCAGCACCGCGATGATTCCCGGCCAGTCCGTGGTCGGTGACGACATCGCCTATCTGCGGGACATCGACGACCAGGTGCGGGCAGTCAACGTGGAAAGCGGTATCTTCGGGATTATCCGCGATGTCAACCCCGAGGACGATCCGTTGATTTACAAGGTGCTGAACACGCCCCGGGAAATGATTTTCTCGAACGTGCTCGTCTCGGAGAATGAACCCTACTGGATGGGGATGGGCGAAGAAATACCGGAGAGCGGCCGCAACCACTCCGGGGAATGGCACAAGGGCAAGACCGACGACGAGGGCAACGAGATAACACCCTCGCACCGCAACGCCCGCTACACGATCCGGATCAGCGACCTGGACAACGCCGACCCGAAAGCGGACGCCCCGGAAGGCGTGCCGGTCGAAGGGATCGTCTACGGCGGGCGCGACTCGGACACCTCGGTGCCGGTAGCCGAATCACTGAGCTGGGAACACGGCGTGATGATTGGCGCCACCCTGGAGTCGGAAACTACGGCGGCAACGCTCGGAGACGCCGGGATCCGCAACCACAACCCGATGGCCAACCTCGACTTTGTTTCCCTGCCACTGGGCAATTACATAGAAAACCATTTTCAGTTCGGTCAAAAGCTGGCCGATCCACCGACAATTTACGGAGTCAACTACTTTCTCCGGGAAAACGGCGAAGGAGAGTTCCTGAACGCAATCCTCGACAAAAAGGTCTGGTTGATGTGGATGGAAGGCCGGGTGCACGGGGACTTTGAGGCCGTGGACACGCCGGTCGGCCGCATCCCCTACTACTCAGATCTGGCGGGGCTGTTTCCCAAGCACCTGGGCAAGGAATACACGGAAGCCGAATACGAACGCCAGTTCGCCATCCGCACCGACAAATACCTGGCCAAGGTGGACCGCATGAAGGAATCCTTTGCCGAGGAACAGGCTGTCCCCAAGCGGCTCATCAAGGAACTCAAAGGCCAGGAAAAACGACTGCGGAAAGCTAAACAGGAGCACGGTTCTGCCGTAATCTCGCCGGACAAATTCGTTTAAAAACCAGGGGGGCACTCACTTTGAAAATTCCAAGCTATGTTCCGGTGAACCAAACGATTGACGAGATCAACGTGGAGGAGGAAGAACCCTTATCCGTATTCACGGAAAATTTCATGCAAGCCTGCAGTGAGTTTACCAGTTTCCAGGAACTCATTGCGGCAAGTCCCTGGTCCGCGGACTACAGTAATTTTCCGGCCGGTTTAACGGTTGAAGATTTCAACGAGTTTATCGCTGAGAACACAACCTATAGCTCGTGGCCGGAGATGCTCAGCAAGGCGCTTGATAATTACTGGGGAAACACCGAAGCCAACCGCCGGGAATACCCAAGGTATTCCTGTAATAAAACAGCAGTAATTGAACAGGGAAACGATCAGCTCCGCGGCACGGTCAAGGAGGTCTCCAAAAACGGAATGTGCCTGGAGACTCCGGCGCCGCTAAAAGAAGCGCGACTGACCCACGTTAAATTCAGTCCCCAGGGAAATACTCCCCGTGAAATCGGCGGGATCATCCGCTGGAACGCTAAAATTAACGACTCTGCTTACGAAAGCGGACTGGAAATAACGCGCAAGGAATAAAAAAACAATAGCCGCCGGCGAATATTTAAAGTTTTTGCGGCGTTCAAATCAAGGTTACAGATTAAAACAGCATCTAATCATTAGTATTGTTTATATAAAATCTCCTCCCCCTTGATGGGGGAGGACTAAGGTAGGGGTGAAATGAGTTATTCCCCTCTCCCCTGGGGGGAGAAGGGATAGGTGAGTAGTTACTTTTTAATTTCCAAACTCATATATGAGGGAGAGTTTCTGCTGGCGGCCCAACTCGCCAAATTCTACCATGGAAAAATCTACCTTGAATCGTTCATATGATAGTCCGCCGCCCAGGGTGAAGCCGTTATCCGCTTCCTGGGCTCCCTTGTAGCCCAGCCGCAGGTAAAACGTATCCCTGATTCCCAGCTCTCCACCGAGGGCAAAGTAGCCGTCCGCGTCGTCGGAAAACACGTAATCAAAACCACCGCTGAACCGCAGGTTGTTTTCCGGAAACGGCCGCGTGTAATATACACCGACGTCATACTCAGCCGGAAGCGAATCCTCTTTCTTGTTTAAACTCAATTCTCCGATGACGTTCCGCGCCGCCGCTCCCAGCCACAGGTGGTTTTCAACCAGCCGGTAGCGCCCGCCCAGGTCAAAAGAATAGGTCTCATCCGTGTAGCCTTCAATATTTTCCCTTACATACTTGCCCCGCAGTCCCACGGTTAATTCCGGCGTCAGTCGCTTACCGCCGCCTATCCCCACCGAAATATCGCCCGAGGAAAAATCACCCTCGCCGGTTACCGGCTCCAGGCCGTCAGAGCTGTTAGGATCTATCTTCGTCCGGTCCTGGCTCCCGTAATCCAGGTGCTTTACGTTAACCCCGTAAGCTTCACCTTCGCGGCCCAGTGAGGTCATGTAGCTGAGGTTGTTGTAAGTAACCCCCTCAAAGATATCCGTCCTGGTCAGCGAACCGTTGCGGTTATTCACGTCCGCGTAGACCGCCGGGTTGAACTGGACCGCATAAGGATCAACCGGCGCCGCCACGTAAGCCGACCCCATCGCCGAACTTCGCGCCCCCGGGTCCACCTTCAAAAACACTCCCGCGGCTGATCCCTCGTCCCCGCTTCCCGCCCACAGGGGGGCTATAGCTATCGTCGAAAGCAATAGTCCAATAACCGTCAGTCTCAGAACAACAGCGTCTCTTTTTCTAATTGACATTGGTAACCTCTCACTCCGTAATATTCAAGATTATTTTTTGCCGATAAAACTTAAATTCAGTCTCTCCCGGTCGTCATTCCGGGGCCTGACCCCGGAATCCAGCTTGACCTTGATGGGTCTCCCCGGTCGTCATTCCGGGGCCCCGACCCCGGAATCCAGCTTGATTTTACGTTCTTTTAGCTCGCTGATCCACGCAGATAATTCAATTATTTTATTTAGCCCACATTATGCACGAAATTTTAAAATTTCGTGCATAATGTTTATCTAAGATACAGCACTCAAGGCTGTATGAGCAAATAAATCAAGTTGTAATATTGGCCCGTAAAATTACAGGATACTTTAAGTATATATATTCGCTCTACTTGAGTGCTGGGTTAACCCAGCCTACAATCGAGTAGTTTTATTGTGAAGCTTCACCGCTAAAATTGCGTTGAGAGCCCTTTGCCAGCGCTAAACACTAAATATGGTGCCTCGATTGAAGGCTGTCCTTCGGACGGATAATTCGCGACAGTCACGCTGTCGTGAATTATCCGGGTTAGTCAATAACTTAAAAACTTAAAGTACGATACCATCCGTCTTGCTTGGTTTTACGTTCTATTAGCTCGCAGATCCACGCAGATGAACGCAAATAATTCAATTATTTTATTTAGCCAATAACTTAAAAACTTAAAGTACGATACCATCCGATTCCAACCTATAACTCGTGGCCGGAAATGCTCAGCGAGGCACTTGATAATTACTGGGGAGACACCGAGACCAACCGCCGGGAATACCCGAGGTATTCCTGTAATAAAACAGCGGTAATTGAACAAGGAAACGACCAGATCCGCGGCACGGTCAAGGAAGTCTCCAAAAACGGGATGTGCTTGCAGACTCCAACGCCGCTAAAAGAAGCACGACTGACCCACGTTAAATTCAGTCCCCAGGAAAATACCCCCCGTAAAATTGGCGGGATCATCCGCTGGAACGCTAAAATCAGCAATTCAGCTTATGAAAGTGGATTGGAAATAACACGGAAAGAATAAGAAAACAATAGCCACCGGCAAATTTTTAAAGTTTTGGCGGCGTACAAATCAAAGTTACAGATTAAAACGACATCTAACCAATAACTTAAAAACTTAAAGTACGATACCATCCGGTATTCCAAGTTTTCGCCTCTTCGAATTGTTCTTCGCTTTTACGCTATTGCGCCTCTTCGCCTCCCCGCCTCTTCGAGTTTTCCCTCGTCCCCTAGTCACGGTCTTTCCCTTCTTCACTTGTTTTTCTTGGTTTAATCCGCGT
>CAZVWJ010000096.1:0-5050 GCA_964631325.1 uncultured bacterium
TAAAAACTGTGAGGCTGGCACTGTGGGAATGGTTGGTAGCTAAAGTTTAAAGTTTAACTCCGACCCCAAAACTAAGGAACACAAAAAGGGGAACACCATCTCTCTGGAGGAAGCCGGAGGAAGCCGCAGAAAAGCGCGGACTCGATCTGAATGAGTGATTCGGACCATCAAGTTGCATTAACTCCACGTGCCGATGATGATCTTGATCATTTTCCCGGAGATGAAGAAACTATCATCCAACAACTTACGTCTCTTTCGGAGGCACCGAAATCCGGGAAACCGCTTTCTGGTGATCTATCCGGCACTTACTCAATTCCCCTGAATATTTCCGCAACCGGATAGCACCGCGCCGCCTATGTACTGGATGAAGAACAGCGTGAATGTCTTGTCTTTCTCATCGGCACTCGTGAAAACTTTTACGACGAGGCCCGCCGCCGCGCCACGGCACTATAGAACTTGCCCTCCTCGGTAATCTTACTGATAAATTCAGATCTCAGTTGTTTTTCTCCCAAGTGCGGGCTGATGTATGGAGTGCCTAAAACAAATCAATAACTAAAAAATTCAAAGTACGATACTACGAATTTCTATGTTTTTCGTTTTTTAGGGAATTGGTACTTCATCATTTACGAGTCGTTTGATATGAAATATACTTAATTGTCTTCTCCCACAGTTCCCTTTACAAATCAGAAGCACTTTCTGGTAACCGGATTTTTTGAGTCGTCTTGAGCCTGGATGGCTCTTAAACGACTCAAAACCTCGGAGCCCAGCAGTCAATCGGGGCGTTGCAGAGTAAATTCTACAGCTCCCACTGGTTGTGCCCGATTGACTGCTGGGCGAGAATGAGGTTAGTAGAGAGAGCTTCTGATAAGGAATAATCTGTAACCAGAACCCTGGGAGAGTACAACTTAATATTACTAATCGAACTTGATTAAATGAGGAGTGTACACAATGAAAAATCCCTTTAAATACGGAGAAATTGTGGCTGAGGAGTCTTTTTGCAACAGGGAAACGGAACAGCGAGAATTAAAAGAGCACATGGAAAGCGGGCAAAATGTGCTGGTTTTATCCGAGCGCCGCATGGGAAAAACTTCTCTTTTGAGGGTAATCATGGATGAAATGACAGAAGCGGATTACTCCTGTGCATATATTGATTTACTACCTACTGAAAATCGAGTTGATTTTGCTGAACGGCTGGCGAAGTCTTTTGCCGAAACGCTTCAGTCGCCGGTCGAAAATATTTTAAAAACGGTAAAGGACTGGTTTAGTGGTTTTCGGTTTACCCCGGAGTATGACACTGCGACGGACTCTATTAGTTTTTCCGTCAATTTTCAGGGCAACGAGAATAAACTTGAACTTGATAAAGTTCTCGCGGTTCCTGAAAAGATTTCTGAGCGTCGGGAAACCGGCGTGATTGTGGTATTTGATGAGATTCAACAAATCAAACAATATCCGGATGATTTTGTTGAACGAAAGCTGCGTTCGGTTATCCAACACCATCCGGATGTGACGTATATTTTTCTGGGCAGCCGGCGGCATGTAGTGGAGGATATGTTTCTTGAACAAAGTAGTCCTTTCTATCGTTCTTCAAAAACATATCCTTTGGAGCCCATTGCTGGCGATGATTGGATTCCTTTTTTACAAAAACATTTCCAGGCGGGGGAGCGGAAAGTAACGGTTGAATTCCTGGAGGATATTTGTGAACTCACCGAAGGCCATCCCTATTATACTCAGCATTTGTGCAGTGTAATATGGGGTTTAACGGAACCCGGGGATATCCTGGACGACGAATTACTGCAGGCAGCTATGGAACGTATTTTAAGCGAAGAGGATTATACCTATACCTCGATAATAGAATCGCTTACCACAAACCAGCGGAAACTTTTAATTGCGTTGGCTGAGGAGGAAAAAGAATCTCCAAAAATATATTCTGAAAATTTTAGAAATAAGCACAGACTGGGAAATTCCTCAACGGTAGATACTGCGAAGAAAGCCCTGTTAAAGCGTGGACTGCTGGATGTTGAGGAAAAAAATGTTTTCATCGTTGACAGATTTTTCAAGCGTTGGATTTGTAGAAGATATTGAAAGTGTTTTTCAGGATTATATCAAGAGTCGGCGGGATGAAATCCCTAATTTACCCGGCAATTCCACTGACAAACACAGAGCTCAGTCGTATTATTTCCTCGGCTGTAACGAGAATTCGTGCAGATTAGTGCAGATTAGTGGACCAAGAACTTGCCCTTGAATTTGTATTTTTAATCTGTGTAATCCCTGTAATCTGTGGATCAAGAACTTGCCCTTGAATTTGTATTTTTAATCTGTGTAATCAGTGTAATCTGTGGACCAAGAATTTGAACTTGAATTTGTGTTTTTAATCCATGTAATCTGTGGACCAAGAAACGTTTGAACGCTAACACAGTAACGAGAATTCGTGCAGATTAGTGGACAAAGAACTCGCCCTTGAATTTGTATTTTTAATCTGTGTAATCCGTGTAATCTGTGGACCAATGCACTTGCCTTGAAGTTGAACTTGAATCTATTAGATCCCCCCAATCTGCGCCCTCAGCGAGCCGAGGAAAGCTTTAGGATAGGTATATTCTTTACTGAAGTTTATTCATTATAGTGAATAAAAAATAACTTGAATATTAACTGAATATCCGGTATATTGAATAAAGAGAAAATTTGAATGAAAGGGAAATTTATGAATCCAAATCAAGCCCAGGCAAAGAAGATCATCCAAAAAATAATCTCAAATTGGCTTCGGTGTCAGCCAGAGAGGATTGAGGTTGCGAATACAAAAGCGAACAAAAATCAGGCAGTGGAACATCGGCGTTTGGACCTTCCGGATGATTACTCATTTAGAGTAATTTACCGCAAGGGTGTCAATTCAACACAACTACGCTCTCTTTTTGAACGGATCCATAATTTAGATCCTCAAAAAAGGGTCCCCCCTTTTCTATTGGTCCTTCCCTATTTCACGCCGGCAATTAAAGAAAATTGTCAAAAGTATGACATCAATTGGATGGACCTTTGTGGAAACGCTCAAATTAAGAATGAAAACCTGATTATCAATATCCAGGGCAAAAAAAACAGGTTCAAGGAAACTGACGAAAACACATCCATTTATACAGGTAAACGCAGTCGTGTGGTACGGCGGCTTCTTCTGGATCCAAAAGAAGCATTCTCACAGAAAACATTAGCTTCTGAAACAAATTTAAGCCAGCCAACCATTAGCCGCACCTGCAAAAAGCTGGTCAAAAAGGGGGTTGTGGAACGAATTAAAAAACCCAAACGTTCCTTATACAAAATCAAGTATCCTTACGAGGTACTGCGGGACTGGGAACAAAACTATCAATTTTTTGCCCATGACATTACACGAGGGATCGTTGCCGGAAAAACTGCTCTTGAAACCATGTCGAAAGTTTCCAGTGCTTTAGAAAAAAATAATATTAATGACCATGCATTTACGGGACCGGGCGCTGGAAGTTTGTGGACCGATATTTCAAAGGTGCGGACCTGTATAGTTTATTTGCCATTTTTTCCCGATAAATCCCTGCTCCAACAAATTTCCTTTGAAAAGAGCGCTCGCGGAGCAAATTTATGGCTTGTTGTACCAAAAGACAACGGTGTTATGATGGGCCAGACAAAAAGCAAAAGCATCACAACTGTGGCCCCTGTTCAGCTTTATCTTGATCTTGTGAGTTCAGGAATTGAGCGGAGCAAAGAGATTGCACAGTCTATTTTAGAAAACAAAATACCTTTCTCTGAGAAATGACGCCTTAATGGAACGCAAACCGAACGCAAGTGGTTACGATCCGGACAAAATTAAAATCGTAAAACAACTGGCCCTGCATCTGGCGACGATTATGGGGGACCTGCAAAACGACCTCATTGTGGTCGGCGGATGTGTTCCAGCGTTACTAATAGATCAACCGGAAGAGGGCACCTATGAAGAAAAACATGTTGGAACACGAGACCTGGATATCGGATTTTCAATTCGTGTCTTAGATGATGAACTTTACGATGAAATTGCGAATCGCTTGGAAACACACGATTTTCAGCGAACGAAAAAGGATGATGGTAATCTTCGGTCACATCGATGGAAAACAAAAAAACAGCTATTCAATCTTAGTGTTGACTTTTTGGTCGGTGAAACGAGTGAAACACCCGCGGCCGGTAAAACACAAAATCTGGCACCAAACTTTTCAGCTGTAGTGGTCCCGGGAATTGACCTCGCCTTCGAAGATAAAAAAAAGATCACATTAAAAGGAGAAACGTTTGCTGGAAATCAAGCCGAACGGGACATTTATGTGTGTGGACCGGCCTCTTTTGTTGTTCTAAAAGGACTCGCACTCAAACGTGGTGAAAACAAGGATGCTTACGACTTGTATTACTTCATCCGCAACTACTCTAAAAAGCAACAGTCTCTTGCGCGTAAACTCAAAAACTTAGAAGAGCTTGATGAGGAGGAATACGTTGCCGAAGCAATCAAATTGATAAAGCGTGATTTTCAAGATACAGATTATCTTGGGCCAGGAATGGTGGCCGAGTTTATGTTGGGTGAAAACTATCAAGAATCTGACCGGGAAGAGAAAATTCGAGCTGATAGTTATATATTCATAAAGCAGTTTGTCGATAAATTTGAGGAAGAATCTACGGGATGATAACAAACCGAAGTTCAGAGGTTTAGCCCACATTATGCACGAAATTCTAGAATTTCATGCATAATGTGTATTTACGATACAGCACTCAAGTCTGTATAACCAAATAAATCAAGTTATAATATTAGCCTAAAAAATCACAGGCTGTTTTAAGGGAATATATTTGTTCTGCTTGAAGGCTGTCCTTCGGACGGATAATTCACGACAGTTACGCTGTCGCGAATTATCCGGGTTAGTCAATAACTTAAAATCTTAAAGTACGATACCATCCGTCTTGTTGCACCTGCTCGCCTCTTCGAGTCTTTCCCCGCTTTCCTTTGCGTCTTTGCGCCTTTGCGTTAATATTGTTGTCCTGGATTTCGTATTCTAGGTTTTCGCCTCTTCGCCTCCCC
>CAZVWJ010000097.1:0-4946 GCA_964631325.1 uncultured bacterium
TAAAGCTACACATTAAAACTACTCGATTGTAAGCTGGGTTAACCCAGCACTCAAGCAGAACAAATATATTCCCTTAAAACAGTCTGTAATTTTTCGGGCCAATATTACGACTTGATTTATTTGCTAATACCGCCTTGAGTGCTGTATCGTAGATACACATTATGCACGTAATTTTAAAATTTCGTGCATAATGTGGGTTAGACGTCAAAATAGTTTTTCGCGGGAATATAGAGAGAAAAGGATAATGTTGGCTTCGGAAGGAGAACAGGAGTAATTTTTCGAAAAGAACCTATATCACGGAACCAGGCGGGCAAACTTAAATTATAGCTGGGCTGGAACCTCCGGCATTTCGGGGCTCAGGTTGGAAACTGTTTCAGGCTGCGAAAACACAACCTCCGGAGCGTGGCTGTCCTAATTATATTTCAAAATATATACCGTATAATTAAATTTCTATATCCTTTAACCGGTCTTTGATTAGCTCAAATTCGTCCGGGTTGTTGAAGTGGATGCGGATGTGGCCGCTCTTGCGGTCGGAGGACTTGATGTTTACCGGGGCGCCGATTGACTCCTCCAGCTCGGCTTCCAACTCCTCGAAGTGGGCTTCGGGTTCCGGTTTCTCTGTTTTTGTTTCGGTTTCTTCCGTTTCGGATTCCTTGAGCTTGGTCACCAGTTTTTCCGTCTGGCGGACGTTCAGCTGTTTCTGTTTTATTTGTTCAACCACTTTCCGCGCGGCTTCGGGCTCCAGGCCAAGCAGGACCCGGGCGTGGCCCGCCGAGATTTCCTCCGCCTCCAGGGCTTCCCGGGCTGTTTCCGGCAAGTTAAGCAGGCGCAGGCGATTTGCCACAGCACTGCGGCTTTTACCGACGGCCCGGGCCACTTCTTTCTGGCCGCAATCCTGTTTTTCCATTAGCTGTTGGTAGGCGCGGGCTTCCTCCAGCGGATTAAGGTTTTCCCGCTGGATGTTTTCTACCAGGGAGACGGCGAGCGCTTCCTCCTCCGAGAAATTACGGATAATTACCGGCACTTTTTCAAGTTCTGCCTGGCAGGCGGCCCGCCAGCGGCGTTCGCCGGCGATCAGGATAAACTCTTCCTCATCCCCCGGGCGAGCGAGTAGTGGTTCAATTAAACCCTGCTCGGCGATTGAATTTGTTAACTCTTCCAACTTTTCCGGCTCAAAGTTTTCCCGTGGCTGATCGGGATTAGGAGTAATCAGATCGACTGGAACCTTTCTCAGTCCTTCTGGTTCCTGGGGCTGGTTTTTTTCCTCGGGCAGAAGGGAGTCAAGTCCCCGGCCCAGACCGCTGTTGCTCACGGTAAATCACCTCTTCTGTAGTTCTAAGATAGGCTGTGCTGCCCCGGGAGCAGGGGGCGTGGAGCATGACTGGTTTGCCGTAACCCGGCGCCTCGCCGATTTTTATGTTGCGGGGAATATAAGTAGCCAGGACCCTGTCCGGAAAGAATCTCTCTGTTTCCGCTTTCACTTCTTGCGCCAGGTTGGTCCGGCTGTCATACATTGTTAAGAGAATTCCCGTCAACTGCAGCTCCCGGTTCAGTTGATTTTGTACCCGCTGAATAGTCTGCCAGAGCTGGCTCAGCCCCTCCAGGGCGTAGTATTCACACTGGAGCGGAATTATTACTTCTTTTGCATAGGCCAGGCCGTTTAAAGTTAACGGACCCAGGGCCGGTGGACAATCAATTATTATTTTCTCATATTTTTCTTCGATCGCGGAGAGCTGGTCAGCCAGTTCGCTGTATTGGGAATTATTTTGGGCAAGTTCGGCCCGGGCATTATTTAACTGCAGGCTGGCCGGAAGCAGATCCAGCCCGCTGACTTCTGTTTTAATGATAGTTTCCGCCGGTGGCGCTTGACCGTGGATTAGCTGGTAGACAGTGGGCTGTTCGCCGCCGAGCTCAACTCCAAGGCCGCTTGTTGCGTTTGCCTGGGGATCCAGGTCAATCAGTAGTGTCCGGTAATCTCCCAGGGCAAGGCCAGCGGCCAGGTTAATTGCCGTGGTTGTTTTGCCCACCCCCCCTTTCTGCATCGCTATTGCTAGAGCTGCAACCATTTTATCCTCCCGAAGTGGCTATAAAGTGTAAATGATTATGAAGATTGGTTTAATACTTCAAAATTGATTTCTGCCTGGTTTTTCCATTCATTTTGTTTCACGTGAAACAATTCCGGCCGGGCTGCCCATAAGAAATTTTGTTCTAACTCATTTGTTGAGACATTAATTCTAACATTAATCCGGTTTTCTGGAATGGATTTTATTTTAGTTTTTGCCGGACTCCATTTTATAACCGGTTCAATCCCGGGGGGAACGAAGCGACTGAGCTTCGAAAAAGGAAAACTGGCCCTGGAGACCACCTGGGAACCTGGAAAATTAGCAAAATTAAATTCTTCCAGCCTGTTCTTTTTCAATTCAACTTTGAGATCAGGCATTTTGGAAAGCAGCCAGCGGCAGAAGGAATGACAGCGCTGGCGCGGTTCGACGATAATAATTTTTCGTTCAGGGGAGGCCAGGGCAAGGGGTAAAGCCGGAATGCCAACGCCACTGCCGATGTCAATAAGGGGTTTTTCCGGCACCAGAAGCGGCTCAACAAGGAGACTTCGAAAAATTAGTTGTTGTTGGATTTGATCCGGGTCCGTGAGTCCAACTTCGGAATAGCTCCTCCCGATTTTTGCAAGCAAAAGGGCCAGCCGTTGGAAAGAGGGGGCTGAATAATCAAAAGATAAAGGGTTCACTGGTGGTCCGGGGAATCAAGGTGGGCCATAATGATTTGCACGTCAGTTGGTTTTATTCCGGAAATACGGCCGGCCTGGCCGAGCGTGTCGGGGCGAACCGCCTGTAATTTTTCAACCGATTCGTTGCTTAATTCGGCGAGTTCTTGATAGGAGAAATCAGCGGGGATTTTTCGGGCTTCCATTCGCCGGGTCTTTTCAACTTTATCTTCCTGGCGCTTGATGTACCCCTCGTATTTTGCTTCAATGGCCAGGTGCTGGCCGACGCGCGGAGGTTCTGGCGGAGTAACCAAGTCAGCTTCCAGGATCGCTTCCAGTTTGATTTCCGGGCGCTTGAGCAGGGCCCAGATTGAACGGGACTCTGTCAGCTCAAGTGGTTCTTCCAGAGCTTTATTAAGAGCTTTTAGTTCCGCGGAGTTCGGCTTAACGCGGGTTGATTTAAATTTTTCCAGGTAAGTAGCCCGGGTGTTTTGTTCGGCCTGGAATTTATCCCAGGTGGACTCAGAAATCAAGTTGAGTTCATTTGCCCGGGGGGTAAGCCGGTAGTGAGCATTGTCACAGCGCAAGCGCAGGCGGTGTTCGGCCCGGCTGGTAAACATCCTGTACGGTTCTGTTGTGCCCTGGGTGACCAAATCGTCGATAAGCACGCCGATATAGGCCTCGGTCCGATCGAGAATAAACGGTTCTTTCTCTAAAATTTTCCCGGCGGCGTTAATTCCGGCCATCAGTCCCTGGCCGGCCGCTTCCTCGTAGCCAGTGGTTCCATTAACCTGGCCGGCCAGAAATAAGCCGGCCACCTGGCGGGTCTCTAAACTGGTATTCAACTGGGTCGGTTGGAAGAAATCGTATTCAATTGCGTAGCCCCACCGGGTGAGGCGAGCTTCTTCCAGTCCGGCGATACTGTGAACAAAATCAAGCTGGACATCGGGAGGTAGGGAAGTGGGAATCCCGTTTGCGTAAAATTCAGTTGTTTCCAGTCCTTCCGGTTCGAGGAAAACAGTATGTGAATCTCTCTCCTCGAATTTCAGTACCTTATCCTCGATCGAAGGACAGTAGCGCACCCCGGTTCCCTCGATTTCCTCAGTTCCATAGAGAGGGGAGCGATCCAGCCCACCGCGAATAATTTCATGAGTGCGGGGATTGGTCGAGGTCAGCCAGCAGGGCCGCAAATTTTTTGGCCCATCGTCGCTGTAGAAGGAAAACCCAGGGGGAGGCTCTTCTCCCTCCTGCCTGGTCAGTTGTTCAAAATTTACTGATTTTCCGTCAATTCTCGGGGGAGTTCCGGTTTTTAAACGAGCCGTCTGCAACCCCTTATTCCGCAGTGATTCAGCCAACCGGTTTGCGGCCGGATCGCCCCGCCGGCCGCCGGGGTAATTTTCCAGGCCGATATAAATTTTACCGTCCAGGAAGGTGCCGGCACAGACAACCACTGCCCGGGCCAGGTACTGGATCCGAGAGACGGTTTCCACGCCGCAAATAGAACCGGCTTCGGTTAGAAGTTCACAAACCCGGTCTTCTTTAATAGTTAAGTTAGCCTGTTCTTCCAGCAAATTACGGATTGCCCGGTGGTAAAGCTGGCGATCGCACTGCGCACGTGGCGCCTGGACAGCCGGTCCTTTACTCTTGTTCAATGTCTTAAACTGTATTCCGGCCCGTTCAGTGGCTCGACCAATCAGGCCACCCAAAGCGTCCACTTCCAGGGCAATCTGTCCCTTGGACAAGCCCCCCACGGCGGGATTACAGGACATCATACCGAGGCTGTCGTAACTGTCTGTCAGCAGGACTGTTGGGATTCCACGGCGAGCGCTGGCGGCTGCCGCCTCAACCCCGGCGTGCCCGCCTCCAATGACAATGACATCGTAATCAGAAATTTTCATGTTCGAGCCTCCGAAAAATCTTTTAGAAATTATATCATCCACCAAGTCCATATTTTAGCCTCCGGTTTTATTCAGGCCTTCTTTAGAGATTAACCGAACAGCCACTATTTTGTTATATTATTGATGTTGTACTGCATTTCCGTATCTTCGCAATTACGGAAATGCGAAGATGCGGTTGGTTAACATAGTAATAGCTGGATTTTTTAGATTTTATAGGCTAAATTGGTAGTGTTGATATTATTAGCCCACATTATGCACGAAATTTTAGAATTTAGTGCATAATGTGTATCTACGATACAGCACTCAAGGCTATATGAGCAAATAAATCA
>CAZVWJ010000098.1:0-4914 GCA_964631325.1 uncultured bacterium
CTTTGCCAGCGCTAAACACTAAATATGGTGCCTCGATTGAAGGCTGTCCTTCGGATGGATAATTCACGACAGTTACGCTGTCGCGAATTATCCGGGTTAGATATTTCTATGGGAGCTGCAGGGTTCGAACCTGCGGCCTCCACCGTGTGAAGGTGGCGCTCTTCCGCTGAGCTAAGCTCCCGATTTTAGACTTATACTTGATTTTAATTGATTAGTCCGAAATCCACAAGGTATTGAAACCGGAAACCTCAAATAGATTCCGGATCGCGACCACTTCACTCCCCTGGCGGGAGAAGGCCTGCCCTGCGCATGGACAGGGCCAGGGTGAGGGAAAGCGGAGTAAATAGGTTTTCGAAAAAACCTTTTCACCCCCATCTTAATCTTCCCCCATCAAGGGGGAAGAGATAAAGAGCGGTAAATACCCCATGATTAGGTAATTAGTTACGACGTTTGAAAGTTTTAAAACGGGAAGTTACTTCGGCGATACGGACCAATTATCGGGTAGGACGGGTAGATTTTGGCTTTTTTTGAGCGGATCAGTGGGAATACCAACCACGGGCCAGCCAGTCAGCTTAACCAGACGATTTTCATCAATTTTTTTGCCAACCTTAAGTGTTTTTTTGCGTCCATGCAAAGTCAGCGCAATTTCCGCTCGAACAGGCTCTACGAAAGTGAGAGTTTTATCATCGTAAAACTCTCCTGCATTTGTGTAAAGCAGACTCCGGAGAAAAGTCTTTATTTTATTCGCCGTCGTATCAGTAAATTCCTGTTTCCGGGGTTTGCTCAACTTCCAGTTGGCCGAACCGTGATCATAAATAACACCTGATTTACGATTTCCCCCGGTAATGTGATAAAGCGCAAACCGGTCCACTTCATCCGGCGTTGCTGAAAACAGTGCTTTGCGGCGAAGATCAAAAAGGGAGCGGGACAACTTATTTTTTTCTTTGCCGGCGACGACGTAACCCTCACCGGACTTCCCGGAACCATACCTGAGGTAAAAACCATTTCCCAGGGGCCGGTCATTGCCCAGATACAGCCGGTGTTTTTTATTGTTAGCTACAACTTCTATGTATTGAGGCGGAGAATCAAAACCGTAGTCCTGATCGGGTAAGAGCTTGAATTTATCCTTAAGATCCGGCGAAATAATTGTTTCGGCCCAATTTTTAATCGTGTTAGAATTTGCACGAATACCGGATGGCCGGGTAATCTTCCAGCTCCCATTTTGTTGATTCACTTCAACCTGCAACCGGCCATTTTTCCAGTAGCGGAGTTTATTTATCCTATCTATTTTTAAATCAGCGAGAACCCAGGCGGGAGCGCTATTAGATTTCTTCAGCGGATTATAAAAATAAAAAACTCCAATCAAAGTTAGGGCAAGAACAGAGAGCAGCCAGAAACTCCAGTCTTCAGTTAACGATTTTTGCGCTTCCACCAGACAAAACCTCCCCAGATAATAATCAAACCGGGCACACCGAGCAAAGCAATAATCTGGATAACATAAGCCTGGTAAGCAGTAACCTGCACCCGGTTGTAATTAAGTGGAGTTGGCCGGATAGAAAGGGAGACTTCGCGGTCTAACAACCAGTTAACTAAATTCAAAGCAAAGTTTTTATTACCCGGACTGGAGTTATAGAGGCTGTTGCCAAAAAGCCGGGCGGTGGTCGCCACAAAAACTTTTCCCCGGCCGAGGTCGGCGGTGGCGGCAATAGAAAACGGTCCCCGTGAATCTTTATCCGGGTTAAACTCAACTCGCAGTTTCTGACCGGCCGGAGGCATTGGTTTCGCATACGCCCGGCCGGACGTTTTTAAAACATTCTGAACAGTATCAGCAGATACTTTTAATCGTCCGGAACGGCCAACCTGAACAGCCAGGTTGCGATCACGAAGTTTTTTCACTGCCGGGTGAGAACCAAGCTTCGGCATGAAAACAAAGGGGTTCATCAGGGATTGGACAGAACGGCGAGCCGGGTCAATAATATTTTCCGGAATATATTTTATGCCCAGTAATTTAAAGAAAGGATTAAACTCCGCTCCGATCGTCGGGCCAAGGGCAAAAAGTATTTTACCACCGCGGCGGGACCACTTTTTAAGTCGGGTCAAAATCTTCTCGGAATAACTCCGGCGGGGAGCAATTACAGCGAGCAAATTGGAAGTATCCGGCAGATCGGCAGCGAGAATATTTTTTGTTTTTACCGAGAAACCCTCTTCCCTTAAACCGGCAGCCCAACTGGAAAGACTCCGCTTACGCCGGGAGGTTGGACTGTATTCGCCAAATCCACGGGCAAAGAAAATAGTTTTATCGGTGGCCGCAGTCAACTTAAGCAGAGCTTCAGTCAGGGCCGCTTCCCCCCGGAACTGCTTGCTTCGACGTGATTTAAAATTATATAAATCATAGGAAGCAAGTTTTTGATGCTTTTTTCCCACCTTAACAACGAGAGAATTATTCTGGGAGACTTTAAATTTATTAGTAAGCTTTGGCCGGCGGTTGGGATCAATTTCCACAAACTTAACCTTTGCACTCTGTCCGGCATATCGTCGAGCCAGCCGGCGTAAACGCTCGGGTTCAGTAGCCGAACGAGCCTGGTCGGTATGAAAGAAATAAATGGTCACAGAACGCTCAAGCGAATCCAGCACTTCAATGGACTGACCGGAAAGCGAGTAAATCTGGTCTGCGGTCATATCCCACCGGTAATCAAGTTGATGGCCAAACAGGACAATAATCGACAAAATTGCTCCGACCGCAACTAATTTAACCAGCAGCCGTAAATGTTGTGTAAATAACCGCATTATTGCTGCCAGCTCCTTGCATTAAGATAAATCATCGTGGCATAGAGAAAAAATATTATTAAAGCCAGGAAAAATAAAAGGTCTTCCAAACCAACTATCCCCTGTTGAAAATTCTGAAGCCGGGACAACAAATCGAACCCTTCAACCACCGGCCGCACATCTGCCGGAACCATCTTACCCAACAGCCCAATCACCCAGAGAAAAAGGAGAACACAAAAGGAGCTAACAGCGGCGACCACCTGATTTTCAGTCAGGGCCGAACAAAACAGGCCAACTGCGAGAAAAGCCCCCCCTCCAAGAATTAATCCCAGATACTGGGTGGAAATTATCCAGAGATCAGGGGTGGCTACCGAATAAAGAAAGATGGGGAATTCAAAAGTAAGCAACAAGCCAATCCCGTAAACACCGAGAACAGCCAAAAATTTGCCAAGAACAAAATCGGCCGAACTGAGCGGAGAGGTAAAAATCATTTCAACGGTGCCCCGGTTTCGTTCCACTGCAATCAGCCGCATGGTTAACAGGGGAGCGAGGAAGAGAAAGATGAAGAGCATTAAATAAAGGCTGAACTCTGCCTGATTAGAATTAACAATGGTCGCACAGGTAAAATAACCGGTTAGAAAGAGATATACGGTTAAAACAGCATAAACAACCGGAGAAACGAAATAGCTTCGAAACTCCCGAACGGCAATCGCCCAAGTTTTATTCAGACTCATTTGTTTCTTCCTCCCGGTCCGAATTTTCTACGATTTCAATGAAAAGCTCCTCCAAATCCAGCTCCGGAGGAGCAAGCTGAAGAATAGGAACGTCTCTTTTAACACAAAAATCAAAGAGTTGTTCCCGTTCAGCCGGTGTCCCGGCAGAAAAAAGTAACTGGAATTCGGTCTCCGAAAGCTGCTCTACCTCACGGACAGAATCAAGTTCCAACAACCGATCAGCCCAATCCCCCGGCGGCTCCGCCACCTCCAACTGCCAGTTCACTCCCCGGCGGTGGCGTCGAGAAAGTTCCCGGGGGGAGTCAACCGCCGCCATCCGGCCTTCCTTAAGAATTATTACCCGTTCACAGAGCTGTCGTATTTCAGGAAGAATATGGCTGCTAATAACCATCGTAGTATCTTTGGAAAGTTCCCGAATCAATTCCCGCAAGTGACGGACCTGGCGCGGATCCAGTCCGAGGGTGGGTTCGTCAAGAACAAGAATTTCCGGCTGGTGAACCAGGGCCTGGGCAAGGGCAACACGCTGGGAATATCCCCGGCTCAAGTTACCGATCAACCGGTCAATCTGCTTCTCAAGCTCCAATTTCTCCACTACCGAAGCTATTTTCTCAACCCGTTCTTCCGACGGCACTTCATTCAATGTGGCAACGTAGTCAAGGTAATTACGAACGGAAAGTTCTTCATACAGAGGAGGTGTTTCCGGCAAATAGCCTATTTTTCGCTTGATTAGCCGGGGATAGCGGGGCAGTGAATAACCATCCACCCGAACTTCTCCCCGCGAAGGCTGATAATAACCGGTCATCAGCCGCATTGTGGTCGTTTTACCCGCTCCATTCGCTCCAAGCAGGCCCACAACCTCACCGCTCTCTATCTCAAAATTGAGATTGCGAACCGCCTTGACCGGTCCAAAATTCTTGGACACATTAATAAATTCTATCATCAATAAATGCCTCCGGAATCAACCCAGAATCATAAATTAAGTTATAAAAAAGGGGTTAATAACAGCCCGAAAAGATAAAAAGTATGGCTGACCGGTTTACCGGTTAGAATAGCTTAATTCTTCCTATATATTATATCTTGTTATCGCAGAACTTCAAAATGATTTTGTCATTACCGGGAACGTATAATGTCCCGGGATTTGATCGGCTACTGAAATGACGCGTACGCGTTAAATCCATAGCAACACGAGTACGTCATTGCTGGGCTTGACCCAGCAATCCATTTTGAATTTCACGTTGGCCCCCGAAAAAGATCAAAATCAAGTTGGATTCCGGGGTCGGAGCCCCGGAATGACGACCGGAAAGGGTGGGCATTATTGCCGGGAACGTATAACGTCCCGGTACTTGACCGGCTCCTTAGCCCACATTATGCACGAAATTTTAGAATTTCGTGCATAATGTGTATCTAAGATACA
>CAZVWJ010000099.1:0-4804 GCA_964631325.1 uncultured bacterium
AATGAAAACTTCTGTTTATGTTGATACTTCAGTTATCGGCGGCTGTTTTGATCCGGAATTTAAAGAATGGTCCAGAGGCTTACTTGATCAGTTCAAAGAAGGCACTAAACAGATTGTCTTATCCGATTTAACTTTCAAAGAACTGGAAGACGCTCCCGAGCCTATTATCAGTCTTATTGCTGAAATCCCCGAAAGTTATCAGAAGCGAGTAGAATTAACTGCAGAAGCCAGGGGATTAGCTCAACATTATATAGACGAAAATGCTTTGTCCAAAAATCATCTTGTAGACGCTCAACATATTGCGATAGCTACTCTTTGTAAAGTAGATCTGGTTGTAAGCTGGAATTTTAAGCACATTGTCCATTTTGATAAAATTAGAAAGTTCAACGCTGTGAATCTCAAATTAGGATTTTCAACACTCGAAATCAGATCTCCCAAGGAAGTGGTTTAAATGAAAGCAAATGAAAACAACTCTTTTCAAATTGATTCCGTAAAATGGATGCGTGAACAGCGAGATAAACTCTCCAGTAAATATATAGATAATCCGGAGGCTGAAGAAGAAGAATTAAAAAATATACGTACTAAATTCAATTTCAAAACTCCAATTCCAAAGTAATTACCCATCCCCGCTTACTGATCACAAAATCTTTACGTTTCGAATCTCATAAATTCAATCTCTACACTCCAATAATTAATTGCCATCTTCCAGAGATTTAATTTACCGTAGACACTCAGACCTCAAAAACCCGCGTAAGTTTTTATATTTGTGCACACTTCGACGGGTTCGGGGAAAGCGTACACCTGTGTAGAATTGTGCAAACGTGCACGGGTTTTGGGAGAGTCAGGGGAGGGATATAGGAGCAAATAGTCGCCAGCCAAGGGGGGAAAGTTGAAAAGTGAAAAAGGTAACTTTGGTGAAACGTTTCGTCCATGGATTAAATGATGGAAGGTCTCAGTCAAACGTTCCATCCATGGTTTGAATGACGGAAGGTTTTACTGAACAGGTGAAAAAAGATTAGCGTATAGTTTTTTTAGGTTCTGTTTTTGCCAGGATAATTTCTGTTCCAGGCGATTGCGGCCGTATTTGCCCATCTCTTTTCTTTGTTCCGGGGTGTTGGCCAACTCTAATATTTTTTCTGCCATATCTTCAGGATCGTTATCATCGGCGTAGAGGGAGGCGCCCTTGATTGAATAGTTTCTCGCTGTAAGATTAACTTGAATTCATAGCACAGTTTCTACCTGTTTTCTCCCAAACACCACTGCCAGGCCGGAAGCAGGGTAATCTCCACTCCTTCTGTGGTAAAAGTTTCTCTGGTGTCCATAGTCAACAACAAACAATTTTCTATGTCTGTTTCATCGGCTGCTTCAACCAGTGCCTGAATTTCGCGTTCCCGGGTCTGTTCTTCGGATACATCATAACAGACCTGAATTAACCTGTGGTCTCGATTATTTTTTTTGATAAGAAAATCGACTTCACGTCCGGACCCAGTTTTATAATAATAAATTTCCCGGCCTCTCCGTTTCAATTCAATAAACACGAAGTTCTCAAGATAGTTACCGCGCGTCTCAACAAACTCAAAAGCAACACTCTCCACAATCCCGTTATCAATACAATAAATTTTTTTCGGATTAACCTGCTGTTTCTTGACGGAAGTTGAATAGACAGGGACTGTAAAAAGTAACCACGCCTCCTTGAGGTGATCAACGTAGTGCCGCAAAGTATCCGTGCTTTCAATCCCAACCGGTTCAATTAATTTTGAAGGGGAAAACAAACCCCCAATATTACTGATCAGAAAATAACTGAGCCGTTTTAACGCCTCAACCTTCGAAACTCCGTGCCGGGCTACCACATCACGAAAAATCACATCTTCATACACGCTTTTTAATAGTTCTTGATTCTCGTATTTCCAGTATAAGGGCATCCCACCGTACTGCAGAAACTGTTTAAATAAATTTAAATAGTGGACGTTTTCCTCGGTGGTTAAATGTTGATTTTGATTATAAATCGGTTCAGAATGAAAACGTAAAAATTCAGCAAAAGAAAAGGGAAACAAATGATGAGAAAGGTGACGGCCGGTAAGTTTGCTCCCCAATTCCCGATCGAGAAGTTGACTGTTGGATCCAGTAAGGATTACTTTAAATCCCTTGTCCATCAGCCGACGAACAAATCTTTCCCAACCGTTGATGTTCTGAACCTCATCAATAAAAAACGTATCTCGTTCTCCAAATTCCTCCAGTAAGACCTCATATATATCCTGAAAGTCTCCGGCTTGCACTCCCAGGAAACGATCATCGTCAAAATTCATCGTATAATATTCTTCCGAATCATAACATCTCTCAGCCAGCTGACGCAAAAGTGTAGTCTTCCCAACCCTTCTCAGCCCCGCTATATCCAGAATATGTTCCAGTTCAATCTTGTCTTCCAGCTCCGTCAAAAGGGAGCGCTCTGTCCCGATCTTCTTTTGATGAAACAACTCCCATTGATCGTTGACTGCTCGAACAATTTTCGACTTCTCCAAATTAACCGTCTCCAATTAGTCTAATTTTGTATAGTAAGCATAATATCATTAGGCTTATTTGTCAATCAACTAATCCGACCGGCTAACCTGGAAAGGCTTTAATTTGTGCACACTTCGACGGGTTCTGGAGAAGCGTGCACCTGTGTAGAATTGTGCAAACGTGCACGGGTTTGGAAGAGTCAGGGGGGGATATAGGAGCAAATAGTCGCCAGCCACGGATTGAAAGTTGAAAAGTGAAAAAGGAAACTTTGATGAAACGTTTTGTCCATGGATTAAATGACGGAAGTTTTCAGGCAAACGTTCCATCCATGTTTTGAATGATGTGATATTATGGGCGGTGAAGAGGACTGAATACAGCTTTGTTAATTTTTTTGCAAAATTATTTCTTGTTGGTTCAGACTTTAAACCTTGTATACTGTTTTTGGGTCGAGTTGGTGCCGGGAACCCAGACGACTTGGGGCGGGTGTTTCCGGGCCCGGTCGAGGGAGCGCAGATCGCTCTTGCGCTCCGTCCCAGCGGTGAAGAGGTCGGAATACAGCTTCTTTAGGTTCTGTTTTTGTTTTTGCCAGGATAATTTTTCCTCCAGGCGTCTCCGGCCAAATTTTCCCATTTTAGCTCTTTTTTCGGGGGTGTTGGCCAGCTCTAATATTTTATTGGCCATGTCCTCGGGATTGTTATCGTCAGCGTAGAGGGCGGCGTCTCTGGCTGAGTAGTGGCCTTCGGTCAGATCGAACTGGACTATTGGTTTTTCGAGGGCCATGTATTCCATTATTTTGTTCATTGTTGACTTGTCGTTCATTGGGGTGGCGAGGTCGGGGTTTACGCAGATGTCGAATTCCATGAGGCGGCGGACCAATTCTTTATCGGAGATACGGCCGGTGAATTCCACCACATCGGCGAGGTTCATTTCTTCGGCCTGTTTTTGCAGTTCTTTGGCGGCGGGGCCCGAGCCAATGAGGACAAATTTTATGTCGTTCCTTTTTTCTTTAATTATTTTGGCCGCTTCCAGGAGAAGATCTATGCCCTCCTGGCTGCCCATTACACCGACGTAGCCGACCTGGAGGTGATCTTTCTCTTCCATATTCTCTTCCAGTTCCCTCTGCAGGCGGTCAAACTTTTTTAACTCGGGGGCGTTGCGGACTATGTAGACATCTTCCGGGGCCATCCCGCCGCGATCGATTGCTACTTTTTCGTAGGATTTGTTGGTGGCAATGCTCTTGTCGGCCAGGTTGAAAGATTGTTTTCCCAGCCAGAACATCAGTTTGTGCAGCAATCTGCCGTCGGGGAATTTAGTAATTAAAAGTTTGGTGTAGGATTGTATTATTGAAAAGAAAGGGGAAAGTAGTTCAAGTATCCTTTAAAAATTTCAAAAATGAATTCATCTCTTTTTCAGCATTTTTCCAAACTTTCTCCAGCTCACTCAAATTATGCTTTATGCGTGCTGGTTTTAAATCAATACCATATACATTTCTAATCACGTGAAAAAATTTGCGGTATTCATCAAGCTGTTTTCTTGTTGAATCTGAGATAACAGCGGGGCGGGTACCCTTTCTTTCTTCATTCATCTGAGATAATAAATCCCGATGCCAGTGCGCACCTTCCGGCATTTCACCATCAATTTTTTTGGCAATATTTTTAAATACTCTTTCCAAACCAAGGTAAAAGCTGTGAATGTTTAATACTGTGCTGTTAAGATAATGTCGGTCATCAGAGTTTTTATATTTTCCCCAAGCATCCTGCGCGTCTTGAACAGCAATCTCAATATCCTTCAGCTCTGCTTTAATTCGTTCGGCTGTATCATCAGCGCTCAAAGCTCAATACCTTCTTGTTCAATTTTTTTCTTTAACGATTCTTCTGAAGAATTAAGCGGAAAAATTTCCACAGGCATGCGATCATCCACATAATCCATTCGGGCACTCGCCCTAAAGAATTGATCCTCGGACAATCCTTTAACAGCAAGATCTACATCCGACCACCTGGTGAAAGGTTGATCATCCCTCGCCAGTGATCCAAAAACAAAAACTTTATCAACACCAAACTCCTCTTTTAATATTTTTTCAGCCTTACTTGCCACCGTCCAAGCCTTTTCTTTTAGTCTCTCATCATGAATCTTCTCGAGGTTGGCCCGGGGATTATATTTCTTGAGTTCCTCTTCAGACAAATCCAGAGCTGTTTTTGCCATAATCCAAACACCTCGCGAATAATTTTAACAAAAGGGACTATTAGCCTTCTTTTATAGTATACAACATTTCAGCAGTTTTTCAGCTAAGATAATCTGGTTTAGT
>CAZVWJ010000100.1:0-4689 GCA_964631325.1 uncultured bacterium
CTTTTATAGTATACAACATTTCAGCAGTTTTTCAGCTAAGATAATCTGGTTTAGTCCAGGCGCGAGATAAAGCTGGTTCATTTCGTGGGAATTGAGGAATTTACATGGTTTGAAATAATGTTTGTTGGTAATATATTCAAGAAAGGAGGTGAGATTATGGAAATCGAGGAAAAGGTGCATCGAACGGCAAAACTGTTTCGGGCCGGAGGAAACGCCACTCGATTGGAAATCTTAAGACAGCTATCCGATTCTGATTCTTACGTCAGTGAGCTTGCTAAACTACTGGGTCATAGTACGTCTAGTACTTCCGCACATCTAAGCGATCTCAAAGCTGTTGATCTTGTGAAGGCTAAAACAGAGGGCCGCCACGCCAAATACTCTATTAAACGCCAGGATTTAGTTGAAAAATTGCTGGAATTTATTGATTTACTTAGCCGCGACGAAGACACTAACGAGTAAAAAGCCCTTGTAACACAACCCCCTTTGACCAAACATTTTGTCCATGGATTAAATGATGGAAGGTGTCCGGAAGATGTTTCGTCCATGGATGAAATGCCGGAAGGTTTTAGGGGAGCATTTTTTCGATAGACTAAATCGCGGAGAGTTTTAGTCAAACATTTCAACCATGGATTAAATGACGGAAGGTTTTGGGCAAACGTTTCATCCATGGATTAAATGATGGTAGGTTTCAGTGAAACATTTCGTCCATGGTTTGAATGATGGAAGGTTTTAGGGGGTAGTGAAGAGGTCAGAATATAGCTTTTGCAGGGATTTCTTTTGTTTTTGCCAGGATAATTTCTGTTCTAGGCGTTGGCGGCCGTATTTGCCCATCTCTTTTCTTTGTTCCGGGTTGTTAGCCAGTTTTAATATTTTGTCTGCCAAGTCCTGGGTATTGTTATCGTCCGCGTAGAGGGCGGCTTTTTTGGCCGAGTAGCGACCCTCGGTTAGGTCGAACTGGACTATTGGTTTTTCGAGGGCCATGTATTCCATTATTTTGTTCATGGTTGACTTGTCGTTCATTGGCGTGGCGAGGTCGGGGTTTACGCAGATGTCAGATTCCAGCAGGCGGCGGACCAGTTCTTTATCGGAGATACGGCCGGTGAATTCCACCGTGTCGGCAAGGTTCATTTCTTTGGCCTGTTTTCGCAGTTCTTCGGCGGCGGGGCCCGAGCCGATGAGGACAAAACGAATGTTGGCTCTTTTTTCTTTGATTATCCTGGCCGCCTCCAAAAGGAGGTCTATGCCCTCCTGGCTGCCCATTACGCCAACATAGCCGACCTGGAGGTGGTCTTTCGCTTCTATTTCGTCTTCCAGTTCTCTCCGCAGGCGGTCAAACTTTTTTAATTCGGGGGCATTACGGACTATGTAGACGTCTTCCGGGGCCATTCCGCCACGGTCAATTGCCACTTTTTGGTAGGATTTGTTGGTGGCGATGCTCTTGTCGGCCCGGTTGAAGGATTGTTTTTCCAGCCAGAACATCAGTTTGTGCAAAAATCCGCCGGCGGTGAATTTTGTGGAGAAAAACCCGTGCAGGTTTTGACAATTGTGCACTTCGACGAGTTCTGGAGAAGCGTGCACCTGTGTAGAATTGTGCAAACGTGCACGGGTTTTTAGGAGGTGAAAAATTCTTTTAGCAGGCGGTAGGCGAAATAGGTGTTGGCGAAGAGGTAACGTTTCCAGAGACGAGTTGGTTCTTTGGCCAGGCGGTGGAGCCATTCTAAGCCTGTCTTTTGAAAAAATTCCGGAGCACGTGAAATATCACCGGCAACTACGTCGAAGCTGCCGCCTACTCCTATTATTACCGGGACCTGCAGGTCCTCTGCGTATTCTTGCATGATTTCTTCTTTGAGCGGGCTGGATATACCTATGAACAATATATCAGGTTGTGCATTATTTATTTCTTCGATAATTCTGGAAAGTTCTTGTTCTTCAAAATAGCCGTTGCGGGTGCCGGCTATTTGCAATTCAGAGTGTTTTTGTTTGAATTCTTTCTGCATTTTTTTAAGGATCTTTTCGCGGGCGCCGAAGAAATATGGGGAGTAGCCTCTTTGGGCGGATTCTTTTACCAGGGCCTGGAATAAGTCGCAGCCGGTGATTCTTTCGGGAATGGTTTTTCCGGGGAGAAGCCGGGAGGCCCAGACTATGGACATGCCATCGGGAATTATTAGGTCGGCGTTGTGGAGTGATTTTTTCAGGAGTGGTTCTCTTTCCATTTTATGGAGTTTATTGGTGTTCAAAGCTACTACCCGGCAGGGATCACGGTTTTCAATTTTCTGACAGAGATATTCTACCGTTTCACGGAAAGTAAGGGTTGAAACGGGCAGTCCAAATAAAGGGCGAGTTTTATCTTCCATTTATTGGGAATTGCTTTCGAATTTTTCAAAAACCTCGATTATTCTTTCGGCCGTTTTTCCGTCCCAGCGGGGGATTTCTTCTGCCTCTTTCCAGTTGTCAGATAATATTTTCTCTACGGAGTTGATAATTTTTTCTTCCTCCCAGCCGACGAGTTCATTTGTGCCACGGCGGATAGTGATCGCTCTTTCTGTTTCTTGCCGGAGGGTCAGGCAGGGAATATTCATTACCGTTGTTTCCTGCTGGATACTTCCGGAATCAGTGAGGACTAATTCTGAATTTTTCATCAGATTAATGAACTCGCCATAATTTAACGGCGAGGTAAAAATAAACTCATTTTCCCATTTCTCCAACATGCCAAATTTCTTGAGATTTTTTCGAGTTCGAGGATGGATAGAGAACACCAGGGGGATCATTCCATTAACTTTTTTCAGTATATTATATGCACGGGATATATCCTCTTTTGTGTCCACATTTGAGGGACGGTGAAGAGTAAGAACAGCATATTCAGGAGGAATTTCAAAATCGTAATTGTATTCCCGATCACTATCAAGGATATATTTCAATGAATCAATCATTATATCGCCGGATAGATGAATTCTTTTTTCATCTATCCCCTCATTTTTAAGATTATTGACCGCTTCCTCGTCAAAACAGAAAAGAACATCGGAAATTCTGTCGACCACCACCCGATTAACTTCCTCGGGCATACCCCAATTATTACTGCGAATTCCGGCTTCAACATGGGCCAGCCGGCAATCCTTTTTAGCGGCCACCAATCCAGCCGCCAGAGTGGAGTTTACATCTCCAACCACCACCACCCAGTCCGGCTGTTCACTATCAACCACCGGTTCAATCGCTTTCATAACATCAGCGGTTTGCACCGCCTGGGAAGCAGAACCGACTCCCAGGTCATAATCCGGTGGTTCCATTCCCAGGTCTTTAAAAAATTGCCCGGACATACCTTCATCATAATGCTGGCCGGTATGGACAAGCACCTGCTTATGTGCTCGTTTATCCAATTCCCTTTGCAGGGGAGCAATTTTCATAAAATTTGGGCGAGCACCTACCACGTTTAAGAATTTCATTTGTTTATTGTTCCTCTATAATAAAATTTTCTATCTAAATATGTCAGCATACTGAAATGCCTCAAAATTAGAGACACCACTCCAGACGTATAAAACCCATCCCGGGTGATAAGAACGACATTCTGAAACTATTTCCACCTTATTGTTATGTTCTAAATGAGCTGAACTTCCTATGAATTCATTTTTCAGTGCTCGCAGATAACGTTTGATACGATCCACAAATTTATTCCCACTTTTTCTATTTAATGCTCGATAAATTATAAATGATTCCTGCTCGACCATAGGCTCATTAATCTGGTTCTTACCTAAAATCCAGCCAAAAGTTTTCTCTACAGTATCTTCCACCGCATAACCCATTTCCAGAGCCGGAAATAAAAATAAAAAAGCCATACTATCTTGATGAACAGAATAAATAGGATAATAATCCAATACTGATTCTTGCCTGGTGCTATAAAACCAGGGCCACTCTCCCCGGGGACCTTGTAACAATAACAATTTTTCCAAAGTTTCCTGAAATAAATTTATGGGCTCAGATTTTTCAGTAATCTGGCAATATTCATATAAAGACCTCAAATAATATACCAGTCCGCCAAATGAACTAAACCTATTTCTATACAAAGCCACTTTATATCGAGGTATCCCAGTTCCAGGATCTCGATAGTGATTTTTTATCACTTCATATACTGTATCCGCAAGTTCATGGGCTTTTTTATATCCCACGTTTGCTGTATAGGATAATCCCCATAGTAGCCAGGCACATTCCTGTAAATTAGCAGATTCTAAATTTTTCTTATTACAACTTTCTTCAAGCTTTTTCAGCCATTTTTTTGTCAATTTTTCATTATCATCCGCTATTAAAATTAAGTACAATCCACGATCTGCTAGATTTTTAATACTTTGCCGATGTTTCTCATTGAAATCAGATAATAGGTCAGCAAAAGAACCAATTGATAGAACCTGGTCATAAACTTCTTCAAAACGCTTAATCCCAAGCAAACTATTTATTGAATATCTAATAGCTTCAGATTTTTTATATTCATGTAAATAGTTATTATTTTTTTCCTTGGTAGAAGATGAAAATAAATGTTTATTTTCACTATACATTTCTGTCAAAAGATTCGCCGAAAACTTTATAAGTGGTGATTTTTCCGTCCCCACTTTTGAAGTAGACATTAATTTTTCATCCCCATTATACTAAACCTTTGCAGTTTTGAGATATTCAAGCAGCACGTGCGATTTCATCAAAGAA
>CAZVWJ010000101.1:0-4466 GCA_964631325.1 uncultured bacterium
GCGCGCCTTGAGCTCCTTGCGTCTCGGCCCGCTGAGACCACAGCCCCTTTTCGGAGCGGGTCTATTTAGTGTTTAACGTTGGCAAAGAACTCTTAACGTAACTTTAGCGGTGAAACTTCACAATAAAATTACTCGATTGTAGGCTGGGTTAGAGATCATTTAACATAGATAATAAGAGGATGAAACTTATCCGCAGCGTAATGTTGGGGTATTTTGAATTTTTGGCGTTTTATTCTTCTGCGGGAGGGTGATCGTGGTGGTCCTAATATTTTTGTTCATCTTTTGAACGGGGCAAAAGTTATTAACTTACTCCCAAGCCCAGCAACAAAATATAAAAGATTATTTAGCTTTGGTAATTTAAACAACCAAGTACAACATAAAACAGTAACGACTGCCACTATATCTCCCCTTCCCTGGTGGGAGGGAGCCTGCCCTGCGCATGGGAGGGCTTCTGTCGAGTATGCGTTACTAAGGGGAGGGATGATGGAATGAAAGTTATTGCACTTGATAGTTGAATCCAAGTTTTTTACAAACAATTAATTCTCCCGATAAGGAAATAAATTAATTATGGCGGAAGAAGCAAACAAAATCGATTTACGAAAAGTCTTTTTAAGCACAATTAAAAAATGGTATCTATGGGCAGTAATTCCGGTGGGACTAATGATCTTGCTGAACCTATATTATTCGCTTCCCCAACCAACTCAATACCAGCTAAAAAGCATGATGGTAGTCAACTACAAGCAACCTGAGCTGAATTCCAGGGAATCAGCTTGCCGCCCCGGGAAGTAATTTTTAACAAAATTCACTCCACTGATTTACTCCGCCCCCATTACCGGAGATATTTCACATTTGAATCCAACGAAAAATTAAATTCCGCGGTTACCGGACTATTATCCAGGTTGTCACTCAAAGCTAACACCTCAGACGGGCCAAAATTACCGATTTCTTTGCGCGTAAAAACCACTGCCCCCGACTCCGTTGCTTCTGTATTGCAGGGGTTATTAAAAGATGTCCGAACCAGTGAAAGAAAAAGTATAAAAGAAAAATTGCTCCACCGTAAAAAGGCTTTGAAAACACAAAAAAGTTACTTGAACAAGCAGTGGAAACAATGGCTAACGGAGTGGAAAAATATCGTTGGAGACACATTTCCGGATTTGCTCCAACCCCGGCTTACTTCTTACAAGAGTAACTACCAATCCGCAGCAAAACAATTGAGCAAGGTCCGGAGAAAACAAGAGATGACCAGCGCGAAACTCAAAGAAATTAAGCGACTTCTCAAAAATGAACCACCCCATTTTGGCTATAAGCTTTCCCCCTATTTCCTACTAACCCTACAGGGCAACTCATCAAATTTATCCGCGGAACAGCTTGAAAATATACAGAAAGCTCCCTCAAATATTCTGAATACCGCTTACCTGCAATTGCGCAAAAAACGAGTAGACCTCGTACCAAAGGTAAGTTCTCTTGCGGTGAAAAAAAATCAGCTTAAAAATCGGATCAATAAAATGGACACCCTGGTTACTCTTATCCGGAAATTTCCCGCTTTGAAAGAACAGAAATCCAGTCTGAAACGTAAACAAAAATATTTCAGAAAAAAGATCAATCAAGTAGAATCTAACTTATCAACCGTTAATTACCTTCTTTCAAGTCTGCCGGCTTTTTACGAAATATACCCACCGGAGCTCCCCGGCAAACGAATCCCGACAAAAGATAATTCACGCCGCAACACGCTACTTGCCGGGGCCGTGTCCTTTCTGCTGCTCTTATTTGGCACTGCTTTCTGGGAAATAATTTGAGCTCGTAACTGACTTTATTTTTGACTATTTTTCATCGGTTAATCAAAGCACTTCGTCTAATATTATTGAGGGAGGATTATAGCTTAGATTGGTTGGGAGGTGGGGGAAGACTCGAAGAGGCGAGCAGGCGAAGAGGCGAAACAGCCTAAACCCCATAGTTAACGCAAAGGCGCAAAGACGCAAAGGAAAGCGGAGGGAATGAGTGAAATCAAAACCAATAATTTTATAGCTCGCGGATTAACGCGGATAGGCGCGGAAAACTCGAAGAGGCGGGGAGGGGAACAGCGAAGTTTATAGTTAATAGTTGATGGTTGAATTCAAGATAGAGCGGAGTGATTAAGGGATTGAGGGATTGAGTGATGAGGCGAATTCAAGCCCTAACACCGTGAAGATAACGCAGAGAAGAACGGAGAAATTGAGAGAAATCAAAACCTTATTGCTCGCGGTTTGGCGCAGAAAAACGCGGGGAAACATTGTGATTTGTGGGAGAAATTTTTTTTATGCTATACTTTAGTTACAGAGATTGACTGACTACACTTTATTTTGAGGTGATTTATATGGACTGGCGGGATAGAATTACTGTTGACCCGGACATCTGCCACGGAAAAGCACGCATAGAAGGGACAAGAGTGATGGTCTCGGTAATATTGGACAATTTAGCCGAGGGACTGTCAGCAGAAGAAATTATTGAAAGTTACCCGCAACTTACAGAGCAAGATATAAAGGCGGCTATAGCCTATGGAGCGGCCCTGGCCCGGGAGCGGGAAATTCCCCTGGAGCAGACTGCGTGACCAATAAATTTAAGATCGATGAAAATCTCCCGGTGGAAATTGCTGAGTTACTCCGTGAAAATGAATTTAAGGTCAAAACTGTACTCGAAGAAGAACTGGGCGGAACAAGTGACGCTGATTTATCAACTAAATGCCAGGAAGAAAAACGTATATTAATCACACTCGACCTGGATTTTGCTGATATAAAATCTTATCCTCCCGAAGAATATCCGGGTTTAATCGTCCTCAGACCAAACAGCCAGAGTAAATCCCACCTGCTCAGCTTATTCACCACTTTACTTTCCCGCCTCCAAAAAGAACCGGTAAAAAATAAGCTCTGGATTGTAGAAGAAAATAAAATAAGAATCCACGAGAGTTAACCAGGTTGTTAGGGCTGAACCGTATTGCCGGGATAAGGCAGAGAAGGAACGGAGTGATTAAGGGATTGAGGGATTGAGGAAAATCAAAACCAATAACCTTATAGCTCGCGGATGGACGCAGAAAACTCGAAGAGGCGAACAGGCGAACAGGCGAACCAGCGGAAAAATCGAAGAGGCGAAGAGGCGGAGAAGCGTGGAGGCGCAACACCGTAAACCCGTAGATAACGCAAAGGTGCAAAGGTGCAAAGGAGAGCGGGGGGATGGAGTAAGAACAAAATCATTAACCAATAGCTCACGGATTAACGCGGATGGGCGCGGAAAAATCGAAGAGGCGAAGAGGCGGAGAAGCGTGGAGGCGCAACACCGTAAACCCGTAGATAACGCAAAGGTGCAAAGGCGCGGAGAAGAGCGGAGGAAATGAGTGAAATCAAAACCAATAATTTTATAGCTCGCAAATTAACGCGGATGGACGCGAATTTGTAATTAAGTGTGATCTCCCCGGGGTCGATTACGCTGGCTTCGCCTTGTAAGTTGGTATTTCTACGTATTCTTCGATACTTTTGGTTCCAGAGACTATCCGATCTATTGCTCGCGAAGACTCAGCAGGAATGAGCAGCTCACCGCATTCTTTACACTTCAGAACCGGTAAATCACGAACTATAAAAAAACCCCCGTCCGGGCGAGGAAAAGCTTGATCTCGACGAACTCGCTCGAACTCTTCTTGTCCACATTCGGAACATATCATCAGTCTTTCACCCTGATACTGAGCATACTGTTTAACAGACCATCGGACAGATGGGTGATAAAGAGTTTAGTAATTACAAATCACTGGAGAATGCTTCGTCGGAAGAAATTTCAACCAAACTTTCACCTTCCTCAAGCCAACGACAAATCAAAGCAAAATTTTCTTCCAGGATTTCTTTCATTGATCCGGTGGAAGTATTTTCAACCGTAATCCAGATTATTCCGGGAACTTCGTCTTTCTGCTTCAATAAATTCACAAAATCTGAATCCTTGGTCATAACAACGGCCTCGGCTGTTACCGCTCGCTCGTAAATTTCATTGTCGGAAGCATCCCGCAATTCAAGGTCCCGAACAGCAGTACACTCGACGTCAAAATTATCCTCAATCCAGGCTGCAAGGTCCGGGGAAAGTTGGGCGTCCAGCCAAATTTTCATGCAGCTACGGTAGGATGGTCAATTTTTTCGGAAGCATACTTCAGGCAGGCGGTTAGATCTTCTTCCTCCAGGTCAGGCATCTCCTCAAGAATTTCCTCCGGGGAAAGGCCGGCCGCGTAAAGGTCCAGCACGTCTTTTACCCGAATTCTCATTCCCCGCACACAGGGATGTCCCCCACATTGTTCGGGATCAACGGTAATTCGCTCTTTCCACTCCAAGATTAATTCCTCCTTACCAGTTTACAGGCAAAAATTCTTGTTCAGACCATTTCAAATTTGATGGTTAAGGTGTACTCTCCCAGGGTTCTGGTTACAGATTGTTCCTTATCAGAAGCTCTCTCTA
>CAZVWJ010000102.1:0-4419 GCA_964631325.1 uncultured bacterium
TGTCCTTCGGACGGATAATTCACGACAGTTACGCTGTCACGAATTATCCGGGTTAAGTAAGTAACTTCGAAGAATATGAGGGAAAAGGTGTCGGTTATGCGCCTTTGTAATAATACTTATTCTTATATAGAGGTGAATCAGAACTTTCCAATGGAGTGTAGATATTTTGTTGAAACCCAGAACGGATACAGAGGCCCCTTTCCCCATTAGAGTCGCCGATTCAAATTTTATCAAAACAGGAGGTCAGTGACCGCTAAACCAAGGATTCAATCTAATCAAGAAATTTTTGTTCATTGAGGCGGAGCATTGGCTAAATGCTGGTAGGTTTGTTCCTTTAGCTGTTGAATCAACCAGCTTTTGGTAATCGTCTGGCCGTAAGCCATTGTTTCCAGGAGCTTCTCACAATGGTGTCGAAAAGCCTGAAACAGTGCCCAGCCGATCATCTGCCAGAAAAGAATAGTATGTTTGGCTTCTTCTGATTTGATGTAGGAAGCTTTAGAACCGACCAGTTGATTGAGTTCTTTGAATTCGTTGTTCTCAATTGCCCAGCGGTGGTGAGCCAGCTGACGCAGTGATTGGGCAGAAAGCTCTGTATCCGTGGTGAAGACCCAGAAGGTTTCGCAGCGGTTTGAGCGGGGCCCGGAAAGGTAAGTGATTTGCAGTTGGATGCCGTTGAGTTCAAATTTGCCCCAGGAGATCTGACAATTTTGCAGGATTTTGTAAGAATAGCCGTGAGAACTGTCCGTTCCCCGAAGCCACCTGATATGATCGGGGGCAGTTTTTTCTCCGAAGAAGTCCTGCCAATTTTCCTGGAGTCTGCGAACACAGCTGAGAGATTTATCAGTAGTTTTAACGACGGGAGCAAAGTCAAGCTCCAGGGCCTGAATAAAAACGGAGCGGGACATATACAATCCGTCCAGCAGCAGATGTGTAAAGGGAACAGAATCGAATGATTGCTTGAGACGTTCAAGTAACCGGAAGGAGGCCGAACGTTCCTTGCCTCTTTTTGAGTAGGGTTCAATATCCAGAGGGGCCTGGACGGCATTGCCGGCAAGAGTCAGGACACTGAAACGGTGCGAGCCGAAGCAACTACCGTCGAGGATAGCAGGACGGACGACGGATGAACAGCTGCACTTGAAAGTGAGATAGCCCAGCCGGCGCAGTGTTTTGACAAGAGCTTGACTGGCCGCCCGGATATCAGGAAGATTCCAGCCGTCGGCGGCCTGCAGGAGAGTGGAGTCTGAGCCTGAGTGTTCATCGGGATTAATATTCAACAATTCGGCTGCCAGGGAGCCGCGAAGCCACTGGTCGAGCTGGTGGATGCTGTCGAGCCCGAGCAGTACCTGGAAGAAAAAGCTATATACAAGCTGAGAAGCGTCGATACATACGGATGAGGTTGCTCTCCCATCCTGCTGACGATTCAAAGCTTGCAAGAGGTTGCCGAATTCATTTTTGACGTACTTCTGGAATTCGCATAAGTTCCAGTCGGTCAAGGTTTAACCTCCTGTTTTGAATTGATTTAAAGTGGGACTGAGGACCCGCGAGACAGGCAGGGTGGGAGTGGGATCTCACACAGGGACAAGAACAAAGAAAGCAGTTTATAGTGCCATCAACGGGCCCGTAGAGAGAAAAGAAAAAAAGAGAAAAAAAGAAAACCAAACCCACCCGGTTGGATGGGTGATTTTCGGCAGAATCGGGAAAGATTTTCAGAAGTAAATTGACTCATTAGAAAGTTCTGGAGGTGAATGGAATGGAAGCAAAAAAATTGATTGATGAAGCCAAATCATTGCCTGTGGAGGAAAGAGTAGAGGTAGCCGATTCGTTGCTCAAAAGTTTGAATCGTATTGATCCGGAAGTTGATGCGAAATGGGCTGAAGTTGCGGAAAAAAGATTGGATGAAGTGAGGTCCGGCGAGGTGAAACTTGAAGAGGGGAAAGAAGTATTTGACCGGATAAAAGCAAAATTTAGTCCATGAATTATCTTTTCCATCCGGAAGCGGAAGCAGAACTTAACCGGGCGGTAGAATATTATGAAGAGAAGGAAGCCGGACTCGGGTTAGACTTTGCACGTGAAGTTTATCAATCAATTCAGAGAGCAAGGTCTTTCCCTGAAGCCTGGCCTGTTCTCTCCGGTGAAGTTAGAAGAATCCTGGTCAATAGATTTCCGTATGGAGTTTTATATGTGCCGGAGGAAGACAAAATATTCATCATAGCTGTTATGAATTTAAATCAAAAACCTGGCTACTGGGAAAAACGATCGAGATAAATTTTTTGCGGTAGACATTGCGTGAAAATTAGAATAAATTAAAAATAATTTAGATGAATAGCTCGCAGGAAAATTCAGGGGAAAGTTATTGAGTGAAGAAGATTTCCTAACTAATTTCAAGGACTTTTTTGCATTTTCTGGTATATTCCAGTAATATATTAATAGGCTGGCTGGTGAATTTTAGGGCGTCCTTTGACGGCCCAACAATTAATTCATCAGCTGGCCTTTTTTTGTCTCAATCGTCTCCGAACTTCCTCCGGCACTTTCCATTTTCTTTGGCATAATCTGCGCGCGGTCTTCTTATCAACCGGTTTTCCCTCATTATCCCGCAGCTCATAAGCTCTACGATCACGCATTAACCGAATAATACGATTTAATAACCTGGTCCCACACGCTATGACCGCCTCGGTATGTGAGTTCCCTTTCTTGACCATTTCTCTGTAATACACCGCGGCAATCTGAGGATCGTGCTGGCGGGCTACATTCGCCGCATTATACAACTGTCGTCTGAATGCAGCAGGTCCTGCTTTACTGAGACTTAATCCTGTTTTAGAAATTACACCGGAATCCTCGGTTTTTGGATGCCAGCCCAGCCAGCCAGTCACTTTGTTGAGATTATCAAATCGTTCAACTCGGCCCACGATCGCTTCCGCATAAGCGGCTGTTAACTTCGCCACTCCCTGGATTGTGCAGAGCTTCTCTTCGGGATCCGCTTTAGCATACTTCTCTTCAATTTCTTCCGTTAAAGCAGCAATCTTCGTTTCCGCAAATTCCACCATATCCAGGTAGTTGTTGGCCTCCTCTCGGACTGCTTTAAAATCTACGCACTCGTCACTATGTAGCTCAAGAGCATCCAGGCAACCGGCAAAAAGTTTCTCTATGTCCGCCTCCTCAATATCCGGATCTCTGTCCTTGATGTACTTTTTGAACCGGTTTTTTCCCATCTGCTTCACCCAGGGCAGATCAAGCAGCTTTCTTAACACCGGGCGAAATTTCTTCTTTTTCGCCAGCCGGTTGGTTAGACCGCTTACGGCGGGAACAATACCGTCGAAAAGTGCACCGAGCTTCGATTCATAGCGTTGTTTATCAGCACAGAACTCTTCGCGCTGTTTTATCAGCCGTTTAAGTGCAAACCTGTTGTGGTCCCGCAGATAAATCTCATCCAGATATCCCGGTTCCACATACCACAATCGGGCCAGGCATTCCGCGTCAATGGTGTCATTCTTAGTGTGTTTGCTCAGATACTTTCGGAAGTTCTGCGCTTTTTCAGCCTGAATTCGGTAAACAGAGCATCCCTCTTCGTCCAGATACTGAGCTACTGTCAACCAGCTCCAGCCTGTTGCTTCCAGGACAACATTTATCTCAGCTGATGATCCATAGTCCTCGCGGATATCGGCAAGGATTTGCTGTATTTCCTCTTCCCGGGAGTCGAATCCCCAGCAACCGATTTCTTCTCCAGGACCAGCAAGACCAAAGGCTCTGTGCTTGCCCTTTCGAGCCAGATCTATCCCTACTACAATCTCCATCGTCATTTTGCTCCTTTCACCTCTTATCCCGGCCAGACCGGCTTCCACTTGTTCGGGTCACCATACTTGCGGTTGATGTGAGGCAATCTGACTGACTCAGATTCCCCAATTTCCTTAACTGGTGCTAAATTTACCCAGACAAACGGAAGTGTCTTCTTCATCTTTTGGCGATCCGTAAGGATCCCATAGTGATTGTTGGTCTCATCCCCGTCTGCCTGGGAGTTGAAGTTGAATATTGGGTGTCATTACCATTCAACAGAACTGCTAAACTGTTGTTTTTCACCCCCTTTTATTAGATAATCACCTCCATTATCTCAGGCCCTTTTTAATATACAAGTGATGAAGTGAAGGAATGAAGAGGCAAATTCAAGACCGTGACGAGGGGACGAAGGAAAAGCGTAAGTCTTGATTAAGTGATTGCGTGATTAGGTGATGAGGCTAATTCGTGAACCGTGACTGGGGGACTGGGTGATGAAGGGACGAAGGGGCAACATTAAATCGTAATGAAATAAAGAAGCAAAAAATAGAACAATCTGCGCGTATCTGCGTGAATCTCCGAGCTAAAAAATGTTTGTCATTGCCGTCCAGCACTCAATAGGGGAGTTGCTGTTATAGTCACAGAGCTTCT
>CAZVWJ010000103.1:0-4136 GCA_964631325.1 uncultured bacterium
TAACACAGCATCTTCAAGGCCTGTTATTGGTTCCCCAAAAACGAAAAACGTCGGGTCTGAGACTGGAGAAAAAACGGAAGTACGAGCCTTCTCAGAACATTCAGATAATGCTCAAAAAAAGGAGGCTGCTTAAAAAATCCTTGAAAAATTCTATGGAAAGTTCCCTGGAAATAAACGATGGGTGTCTCGCTGAATAAGCAATTCGTTTACTTTGTGATAGATACCTTGTTCCCCGAAGAATAAGTTCCTCGTATGATACATTTTTTATGAGCCCCGAGTATTTTTGGCTGCCTGATCGAGAATAAACTTGAAAACGGTGATTTAAAACTTTATACTTAACCAAACAAAAAATGGAAACGGTAATTCCATATTTGGAGCAAAAATGGAAACTATAACACGTATTTTTGAACCGCCAGACTCACATTTCTATCTGTTTGGACCCCGGGGTACTGGGAAATCTACGTGGATATATCGGGAATATCCGCAGGCGCTTGTAATTGATCTGCTGCAACCGGAAGAAGAACGTTCATTAACAGCCCGTCCGGAACAGCTCCGGGAACGGGTTCTGGCAGCAGATACTAACGTCTGCGTAATTGATGAAGTCCAAAAAGTTCCACAACTGCTCGACGTGGTCCACGAGCTGATTGAACGTGAAGACTTGAATGTGAAGTTTATACTTACGGGATCAAGCGCCCGCAAGCTTCGCCGTGGGGGCGTTGATTTGATGGCGGGGCGAGCGGTAAAACGAACGTTTCATCCGTTTATGGCCTGTGAACTTGGCGAAAATTTCAAACTTCAGCAGGCGCTGGAGTTGGGAATGATTCCCCTTGTTCGAGATGCTCAAGAACCCCGGGAAACTCTCGCCGGTTACGTGGACCTCTATCTACGTGAAGAAGTAAAAGCCGAGGGCCTGGTCCGGAATCTCGGTGATTTCACTCGCTTTCTTGAAGCCATAAGCTTATCCCACGGTCAGGTGCTAAATATAAGTAACGTGGCCCGGGAATGTGAGGTCAATCGAAAAACCGTCGAGGGATACATAGAAATCCTGGAAGATCTTCTTCTTTGCTTTCGTCTGCCAACCTTTCGTAAACGAGCCAAAAGAAAGATAACAAAACATCCAAAATTATACTTTTATGATCCTGGTGTATATCGTTCACTCCGGCCCCGGGGACCACTGGATAAACACCAGGAAATGGAAGGTCCGGGGCTGGAGGGACTGGTAGCTCAACATCTGCGGGCCTGGATTGCTTATCGGAACAAGGATGAACAACTCTATTTCTGGCGTACCCAGGGAGGAGCGGAAGTTGATTTTGTCATTTACGGCGATGAAGGGTTATGGCCAATCGAGGTAAAACGTTCAAATACTCTTCACCGAACAGATCTGCGCCACCTCAAGACATTTGCAAAAGATTATCCCGAGAGCGACCCACTGTTCCTGTATTCCGGTAAAGAACGCCGTTTAATTGATGACATTCTTTGTCTACCTGTTGAGGTTTTTCTGCAACAACTTCATCCCCGGAATAAATCCCCTGAACAGGATTTTTAAAAAACAAGTAAATTTTACTCTTCCCATATAATCCACTTACGAGCCATTTAAGCAAATGAACTGAAACAATAATTTTGAGTCCCAAATGTAAAACCTGTGAGCCTGGCACGAACGGGTCGGGCGATGGCGGTGGTAGCTAAAGTTTAAAGTTTAACTCCGACCCAAATATATAACACATAACACAAAATAATGAGTTTGACCCTGAGTGAACCGTTCATCTACATTGGAATAGATACCTCGTTCTTTGTAAAATAAATTCCTCGTATGAGACGTTTCAGGGTTTCGTTTTTACACACATGAGGAAAAGCTTAAATAGCCTCTAATTAAATATCAATGCTGGAATTTCAGGAAATAGTGTTGTATACTATTTTTAGTAAATGTGTTATTAAAACATATACGGGAAATGGGATACAAATGGCCAAAAAGACTCTGGGTAAACTGGAAACTAAATTATTCTCTTACGTTCAAATGCGAGAGAAAAGAGCCGTCGAGGTAAACGAAATTAAAGCAGCCCTTGATCTCTCCACGAGCCAGGTCCGGGAACTCTTCCGGCGACTGACTGACGGCAACCTTGTCGCTCGAGTTCGCCCCGGTTTTTATCTGGTACCTGAAAAATTGCCAGTGGGCGGCAGTTGGACCCCCGGCGAAGCGCTGGCAATAAATAAGTTAATGGAGGATTGTGGTGGCACATACCAGGTGTGCGGCCCAAATGCATTTAATCGCTACGGATTTACTGAGCAGGTTCCGGTTCGCACTTATCTTTATAACGATAAACTATCCGGGGAAAGAACTATTGGCTCGGTGGAACTTATATTAATAAAAGTTTCCGAATCCAGACTGGGCGGAACCATAACGGAAGGCCAGAAAAATTCGATAATTTATTCTTCTCGGGCCCGGACCCTGGTTGACGCAGTATACGATTGGTCCCGATTTAACACTCTTCCCTGCGCTTATGACTGGATTCGCCAGGAGCTTACAAAAAATAATATCGAGGCGAGTGAACTTGTAAAAATGGCAGTGGAATTTGGTAATATTGGCACCTGCCGAAGGTTAGGTTATCTACTGGATAAGCTTGGAGTAAACGCGGATAAACTCAACAAGCTAAAAAAACAAATCACCGACAGCAGTAGTTTTATCCCCTTCAACCCAACACGCCCCAAGCGGGGGCAAACTAATTCGAAATGGAATGTGGTAGATAATGAGCGATAATAACAATTTTACCCGATGGCACTTTGAAGACCCGGCGCTATTTAAAGAGGCGATTAATTATACGGCTGCCAAAACGGGGTTCAATCTCCGCCTGATAGAAAAAGACTACTTTTCCAGCCTTGTCCTTGAATACCTCAAGTCAACAAGCGAAGAGCTTATTTTCAAGGGAGGCACCTGCCTGGCAAAAGTTTATACTGATTTTTACAGACTAAGCGAAGATCTTGATTTTTGCATATCAACGCCCCCCTCAGCCAGCCGCACCACGCGGAGTAAAAAAATCCAACCTGTTAAAAAACATATCAACTCGATCGGAGAAAGTTTAAAAAATATAGGAATCGAGACAGAGCTAACCGGTCATAATGAATCCAGGCAATATATCGCCGATTTGAGTTACAGTTCATTTTTGACCAATCAACCCCAGAGACTAAAAATAGAAATTAGTTTGCGCGAAGAAACTCTTTTGGAACCACGTTCAGAAAAAGCGGATACCTCCCTCGTCAATCCACTCTCCGGGGATAAATTATTACCACCGATCCAGCTAAAAGTTCTGCCCTTCAAGGAACTAATAGCAGAAAAAATTCGCGCTGCTTTAACCAGACGTTTCCCGGCAATACGAGACTTTTTTGACATATACTATTCTACTCAATTGGGTAAACTAACCGAGGATAACGAAGTAATTATTGAATTGGTGAACGAGAAATTATCCGTTCCGGGGACCAAGGAAATTGATATTTCAGAAAGTAAATTTGGGAAATTAGAACGCCAGATGGAAACAGAATTAAAACCGGTATTAAGTGATAATGATTTCAACGAGTTCGAGCTTAAATATGCCTATGAAACGGTCAAGAATTTTGGAACAAAATTCTACGCCGGGTAATTTAATCAGGGTTATCAATTCTTAACTACGAATATATTTCTAATACTTTTTTTAAGTCGATTACGTATTTATTCCGGGGAATAGCCAGCGTTTTTAAGTCGATTTCGAAGAGCTGATCCAGGCGAGCCGCTGCCCTGCCCTATAATTTCTTTCCCAATAACAAAAACATCCAGACGACTAAGGATTGCAAGATTTGGTTCCTTAACAGGTCAAACTGACCTGTGCACGTGTGCACAATTGTGCACTATTGTGCACTATTGCACGGGTTTTAGGGTGGAAAGCAGTCAGATTGGCCGTTTTTTAAACACTTTTCGGGTGAAATGTAAAACCTGTGAGCCTGGCACGAGGGGGGCGTATGGTAAAAATTAGGTTTGGCGGGATAAGTTAATCAATAATCATCCTTCGTTCCCGGTTGATTTCAATCCAGCGTCTCTTTAAAATGCGTGAAAAAATCACCGGCAGTCCCAATCGTAACCTCAATATTCTGTTGAAGATCCTGGTTAT
>CAZVWJ010000104.1:0-4031 GCA_964631325.1 uncultured bacterium
GGGCGTACGAGGGGATTGTGGCCAGGATAGACAAATTCTAATCGATTTTTAGGGACTTTTGAAACCGGGTTTCGAATGAAAACGTTTCTCAACTTTTATTTTTTTAGTCATTGTAAAATATCGAAAATTTCCGGTGTTAAAGTTGTTGCTCTTGATAGTTGAATCCAAGAAACAAAAGTCACGGTATTATTTTAGTTTCAAGGCTTACATATAATTCACCGGTATTAGCCTGAAATTGATAATGAAAGATTACATTCTGGAAGGAATCTGTTCTACCTGATTATTGTGGATGAAATGGAGCCCTCGATGCATTCTTTGATAATAACTATAGGTGATGAGTTAACTTCCGGGAAGATTTCCAATACTAATGCTCAGTTCCTGGCAGAATTTTTGGCCGATTATGGAATAGAAACCAGACAAATTGTGGCAGTTTGGGACAACAAAAGGAAAATAATTGAGACGTTGGAACGGAACACAGAACAGGTGGATTATGTGTTTGTGACGGGCGGTCTGGGTCCCACGCACGATGATATTACAAAAGAGGCAGCCACGGAATTTTTCTCCAGCGAACTAGAATTAAACCAGCAGGTAAAAGAAAGACTGGATAAATTTTTTTCAAAAATGGATAAGGAAATAGCTGAAAACAATTATGATCAGGCCCATTTACCTGCCAAAGCAGAAGTTATCACCAACGAGATTGGTACGGCACAGGGAATGAAATTTAATAAAAACGGTAGAAGGTATTATTTTATGCCTGGCGTCCCTGAGGAAATGAAGCGAATGATGGAGAAATACGTGGCTCCTGAGTTAAAGTTGCCCCAAGGGAACGTTTACAGGAAGAAAATAAGGACTTTTGGTGCTGCTGAATCCGAGATATATTCTCAAATTAAAAATTGGATAGAAAAAAATAAGGGAATTAATATATCCTTCTTACCCCAGATGCCCGGGGTTGATATTTACCTGGAGGCGGAAGCTGAGAGTATATTCGAAGATGCGTTAAAATATCTACGGGATAAGTTTTCCAGGATAATATTCGGATATGGGAAAGATGAGATAAAGGACCTGGTTGCGGAGAAATTAATTGATAAAAACTTGGAGATCGCGGTGGCTGAATCCTGTACAGGTGGTCTGATCTCGGACACCCTGACCAACGTGGCCGGAAGTTCAAATTATTTTCAAGGGGGCCTTGTAGCGTATTCAAATAAAATAAAGACAGAAATTTTGGACGTGCCCAAACGGACTCTGAAAGAAAACGGAGCCGTCAGTAAAAACACGGCTGAGGGAATGGCTGAAAATATAAAAGAAAAATTTGATGTCGATGTCGGATTGAGCAGTACGGGGATTGCCGGTCCCGGAGGGGGAACTAAAAATAAGCCTGTGGGAACAGTATATATTGGAGTGGCACTGGAAGACGAGACTCATAAAATCAGATATCACTATGGCAAAGACAGAGAGACGAACAAGAGAGCATTTACGAAATGTGCTCTTATTAATTTATTAGAGCTCATAAAATAGAAGTGCTCTTTAAACTTAGGGTCGGAGTTAAACTTTAAACTTTAGGTAACTACTCACCTAATCTTTTCCCACTTGATGGGGGGGAAACGGCAGGTACAAAGGGGGGTGAAAAAGGGTTTGAAAAGCCCTTTAACTCAGCTATTTTATTGAAAGAGTTGGGATGTTCCCCTCACCTATCCCCTCTCCCTTCAGGGAGAGGGGATAGGTGAGTAGTTACAACTTGAAAATTATTGCTTGATTTTTATACCCTACCCCCCTATACTATAAATAAGGTAAAAAAATAAGCATTTGGAGGTGTTGTGGATGGATGAAGAAGAATTTGCCAGTCCCCAGGACAAGAAGAAATTGTTGGATCGGATCGCCCGGATCAAGGGGCAAATAAATGGGATCGAGAACATGATTGAAGAAGGGACTTATTGTATTGATTTAATTAATCAGATCCATGCGACCAACCGCGCCCTGCAGGGGCTGGCGGCCGAAGTAATGGAGGATCACCTGAAGTCCTGTGTCCGGGACGCAATTCAGTCCGAGGACGCTTACGAGGAAGTGGAGAAGATCGAGGAGTTCATGGATTCAGTCCGGGAATTTTTGAAAAAGTAAACGAGGTGAAGGAAAATGGATAAGGCTGGGCGCCAGACGGAGGAAAACCAATTTCCAATCAACGGGATGAGCTGTACTTCCTGTGCGCAGACCGTGGAAGCGGCCCTGGCGGCCGTCGACGGTGTGCAGGCGGCTTCCGTAAATTTTGCCGCCGAGCGCGCCACCGTCCAATTCGACGAGTCGGTAAGCGTTGAAAAACTGCGCGAGACTGTTGCGGAGGCCGGCTACGAGCTCGAAGTTGCCGCCGACGAGGGCCCCGGGAGGGAAACTGAAGTATTAGCGATCGAGGGCATGCACTGTGCATCCTGTGCAAATACGATCGAATCCTCCCTGGCGGAACTGGAAGGAGTGTATTCGGTCTCCGTGAGCTACGGGTCCGAGGAGGCCCGGGTGGAATATGACCCGGACGTAACCGCATATTCGGAGCTCGTCGAGGCCGTCGAAGCGGCCGGCTATGGGATCGAATCCGAGCTGACCACGCACCAGCTGGAAATTGACGGGATGACCTGCTCTTCCTGTGCGCAGACCGTTGAACAGGCGCTGGCGGAGGTGGAAGGCGTGGACTCGGCCACCGTGAACTTTAGCGCCGAAGAGGCGACGGTTAAGGCTGACTCCGCGGTCACGACCGAACAGCTCGTGCAGGCGGTGGACGAGGCCGGTTATTCCGCTGTCTCCGAGCAGGACCAGGGTGAGGACGAGAAGCCGGACAAACAGCTTGAAAAAATGCGGACGGCCCGCTGGAAGATGTGGCTGGCCTGGGGGTTGACCGCTCCGGTGGTGGCCTGGATGATACCGGAGATGTTCTTCCGGAGCTGGTTCGAACACAGCCTGCTCGGGCCGCCGGTCTACGACTGGGGGATGGTGCTGCTGGCCCTGGCTGTCCTGGCCTGGCCTGGCTTCGAGACCCTGAAGTCCGCATTTCGCTCGGCCCTGAACCTGCACCCGAACATGGACGTGCTGATTGCCATGGGTTCGGGTGCTTCATTTGTCACCGGTTTGTTCGTGCTCGCCGGATTGCCAATTTTTAACTACGCCGGCGTTGGAGCCATGATTATGGCCTTCCATTTGACCGGCCGTTACGTGGAGAATAAGGCCAAGGGCCGGGCTTCGCAGGCAATAAAGAAACTCCTCGACCTGCAGGCGGACACCGCCCGGGTTGAGCGCGACGGGGAGACCGTCGAGATTCCCGTGGACCAGGTCGAAGTCGGGGACGTGATGGTCGTCAAACCGGGCGAAAAAATCCCGGTGGACGGGGAAGTCCTCGAGGGTGAGTCGGGCGTCGACGAATCAATGGCGACCGGTGAATCAATGCCGGTCACCAAGCAGCCGGGCGACGAAGTTATCGGTTCCACGATTAACAAGCAGGGCCACCTCAAGGTCGAGGCGACCCGGATCGGTGAGGATACGTTTCTCTCGCAGGTGGTTGAGCTGGTCCGCGAGGCCCAGGGTACGAAGGTGCCGATCCAGGCCTTCGCGGACAAAGTTACCGCTTACTTTGTGCCCACGGTGCTCGTGCTCGCCCTGTTGACCTTTGGCGCCTGGATGGTCTGGCCGGAACTGGCCAGCACCGTCGCCCGCGGCGCGGACTGGATTCCCTGGCTCGATGTTATCTGGGGCCAGTTGCCGACTACGAATCCTGCCGCCTGGTCGCTGGCGACGACTTTCACGATGGCCCTGTTTTCCGCAATTGCGGTGCTTGTAATTGCCTGTCCCTGTGCGCTGGGTTTGGCGACGCCGACCGCGTTGATGGTCGGCACCGGCAAAGGGGCCGAGGAGGGTATTTTGATTCGTTCCGGGGAAGCAATCCAGACAACCAAAGACCTCGACGTAGTGGTCCTCGACAAGACGGGCACGCTGACCCGGGGGGAACCACACCTGACCGATATCTACACTCAGGAAGCGGCCGACGAGTCGGA
>CAZVWJ010000105.1:0-3830 GCA_964631325.1 uncultured bacterium
GGCGTACGAGGGGATTGTGGCCAGGATAGACAAATTCTAATCGATTTTTAGGGATCAATCAGATACACTTTCTGCCCACCATTCGGAAATTTTATGTTGAAGTTCTACGGAATCATATTCATCACTGAATTCTTCAAGTGCTCCCGCCCATTCAAATGAAGGTTCTTTTGTGCAACTTTTCTGGTGACGATTTTTAAGAAACTCAGCAAAATCAGCTACTTTGTCAAGTTCTCCCTCCGGCAACTGTTTTAACTTATCCTGGATCTCTTTTAATTTCTCTGCCTGCACAACCATCAGCCGTCACCTCATTATAGATCTTAAATTCTTACTTTCTATAAATATAACACATTTTGTTCTGGAAAGAAAAAATTAAGGCTTTGATTGAAGCCAATAATTCAAATTAGGAAAGGAATTCCATTTGTTAGCGGAGTGGTGTGCCCAAAAATTTGAACCACCCCAAGTTGTGAAAAATTAAAAAGGGGAGAGTTGATTCCTGGAAAGAGTTTATTTCAACATAGCATTTTCTTCAGATTCACTTTCCGCCCGTTGGCAAGGTTGTCGATAACTTTGATCCTGTGCCGCTCATCGAGTAACAGCTCAACTAAGTGACTGCCGATAAACCCGGCACCACCGGTAACAAGACAAGTTTTAGCTTCCAATTATATAACCCCTGGATAATGGATGACTACACAAGGGAAGGGCAGGCCTGAGAACTGCACAACAGATACAAACCTCCCTGTTCATATCCCTAACTTTTTGTTTCGACAGAATTATACCTAACCTGTACCAAAAACCAAATCCCCAACGTTTGTACGATTGTACAATTGTACAAGTGGTAGAATATAATAAGCAATGTTACAATAAATATGATTACTCCAATTCTTTTAAGAGGAGTTGATTCAATTTTTTTGTTCACTTTTGGGAAACATTTTTTCAAGATCAATTAGAGATATATGCTTATCTTTGGCTAGTTCTTGGAACTGTTTGGAAAAGCCGGTGGCGGAAAAATAAATCTGTTTTCCCTTTTCAAGGGCTTGGTGGGCCCATTGCCGTCCGGAATTGGCCAACGCTTCAAGATTATTTTTATGTTCGTAATACAATCCAACATCCACCGGCAAACTGGACCATTTTATTTCCCCGGTCAGGCGAAGTCCGGAAACAAGCTCGGCCATAATGTCAATTTCTATATTTTTTCGGTTACGGTCCTGGCCCTCCCAGCGTCCCCACGAGTCGTAGATGCTTAGTTCCCAATCCTGATGATAATGAACAAAGCTCTCCCGGCAGACGTGTTCAAAGATATGGCCAATATAAGTGTTGAGGGAGGGCTCTATCTGGTGATCCCAGACTTCCTCTTCGTAGCCCAGTTCAATCCGGCTGCGGTTGGACAGAACGTATTTATACCAGAACCGAACCCCGTGATCAAGGATGTAGTACCGGTAAGGGCCTTTTTTGGAGTCACAATTTTTTTCCCTGTCAACCAGGAATAAATCCATCAGCCGTGACAATTTATCCCGGGTAATTGTGTTGTTTTCTCCCTGGACACCGGAGACCGTTGCAATTTCATTAACCGTTCTATTGCCGCCGGCGATAGCCGAAAGGATGGCATGGTAGCCCCCCGGATCGTGAATCCCTTTTTCCTGTTCAAATAAGCTGTTGATCTGCAGGTGGACCTCACCGCGTCGGGCAAGTATATTCCGGCAAACGTGCTCCTTTAATTCCTTGTTTTCGGAGATTGAATCCAGATACTGGGGCATACCTCCATAAATTGCATATGTCTTAATTATTTCCCGGTGCCCCCGATTTTTCAGCATCAGTCCGGCTTCCCGGTAGGTGAAAGGTTTCAGCTGTTGTGACCAGTTGAATCTTCCGTATAAAGGTGTTCCTTCGCCCTGGTTTAATGATTGCATCATCGATATCTCGGATCCACATAACACCAGCGTAATATCTTTATCCTGGGTTTCCTCCCAGACTGCTGCCAATTGTGAAGGAATATCCTCATTTTCATCCCCGGTAAGCAGGTACTGAAATTCATCCAGGACGATAATTACGGATTCTTTTTCAGCTAATTGTAAAAATAAGCGGAATACAGTGCGCCAGTTGGGATAATCCTCGACTTCAATTTTTCGATCAAAATTTAAATCCAGCTCACGCAATAGGTCCCGGCGGTTTTGAGTCAGGGCTTCATTACCAGCAAGAAAGTAAAAAAGTCGCCCCTGTTCCCAGGCCCGCCGCAGGAGAAAAGTTTTACCCACGCGCCGCCGCCCATAAAGTAACCCGAGAGCAGGTCCCTGTTTCCGGGCCAGTGCCTTTAGTTCTTTCAACTCTCGCTCGCGGTTTATTAATTCAGTCATCTTCTATCCCATTAAAACCAGAATTTAATAAAATCACAGTTTTCTAAAACCGTAGTTTTAGTATAGTGGATAAATTTTACTAACGCAAATATTTTTCTTACGGTGGTAAAATTGATCCGTAACAGTCTATTCAGGTACACCCGTCCTGAAAAGTTTATTACCCCGATGAGCTATTGTTTGGGATAGAAAATAGCGTGTCACAAGAAGAGTTATTTTATTGATGAGTAGAACTTTACGCTGTTCAGGCGGAGAGGATTTTCTGCCATTCGGGGGACATGTCCAGGGCCGCGGCCATCTCCTTCATTTCCTCGGCGGTGGCTGCAAGCAGGGGGACGCCTTCTTTTCTGCGTTTCTGTTCAGTCAGGTATTCCTTTTCCCAGGCGGTGTAAATTTTTTCCTCTTCGGGGTCTTTCTTTGAGTTGCGGAGCCGGCGGGTAATTTCGCCAGCGGTTTCCTTGACCTGGGCGGGTTCCCGGAAGAAGGAGACGTCAATTGCGATGAAGAAATGGCCGAGGTTGAGCTTGACTTCCTCGTTGCCGCGAAAGCCGGAAAGTAGTTTGAGGAAGTTCGCGCCGGTAAGTGCGGCGGAGATCAGTTCGACTGCGGTTGCGTAGCCATAACCTTTATAACCACTGTTTTTCTCGCCAATCCCGCCCAGGGGAGTGAGGGCGGCCTCACCGGCGAGGATCTCCTCGAGCACTGCGTGGGGATCAGTGTGGGGCTCGCCGTCCTCGCCGACCACCCAGCCATCCTCGAGTTTCTTGTCCTCACGAGCGTATTCCTCGATCTTGCCGCGTTGAATCAGGGAGGTGGCGCAGTCGATCAGGAAGGGAAACTCCTCGTCGGTGGGCACACCGATGGTCAGGGGATTGGTGCCCAGCATATTTTCGACTCCGAAGGTAGGGGCGACCGAGGGCCGGGCGTTGGTCCCGGTGATTCCGATCATTTCCGCCTCGGTGGCCATCTCCGCCCAGTAGCCGGCAATTCCGTAGTGCGTGGAGCGGGTGACCGTGGTCATTCCCAGACCGTGTTCCCGGGCCTTGTCAATCGCGGTCTGCATTGCTTTTTTAGAGGCTACCATGCCCATCCCGTGGTTGGCGTCGAAGAGGGCGGTGGCCCCGCGGTCGTTTATTTTTTCAATATCGGTTTCCGGGAGAGTGACGCCGCGGTTGATCCGATCGAAGTATTTGCTCTTCAGGCGGGCCACACCGTGGGTGTCGATTCCCTTGAGACTGGCCGCCTGCAGGACATCGGCGCAGGTTTCGGCCTCACCAGCGGGTACACCCAGCTTCTGGAAGACGGTGCGCATGAATTCGTAGAGCTTATCGGGAGCGAGCCTGATTTTGGCGGACATAATTTTCCTCCGGCAAGTAATTACGGTCTGGTAAAAGTAATGCCGGGGGAGGGATTCGAACCCTCACGGGCACAATTGCCCAACGGATTTTAAGTCCGTAGCGTCTGCCATTCCGCCACCCCGGC
>CAZVWJ010000106.1:0-3787 GCA_964631325.1 uncultured bacterium
TGATTTATTTGGTAATACAGCCTTGAGTGCTGTATCGTAGATACACATTATGCACTAAATTCTAAAATTTCGTGCATAATGTGGGCTAATCTTTTCCGGCCTGCTCTATTCCCAAAATTATACCACGTTAACTCCCCTATTGAGTGCTGGATTAACTATTCTTCTGCTTCTATTTCTTCTGCCATTTCTAAAAATTCCGTGGCTTCCTCTAAAGCTCTGTTAAATTCCTCGAGGAGTTCCTCAAATTCTGTTTTTGTAAATCCCATTTTCCCCAGGATCTGGCTGTCGGGAAAACTTCTTATTTCATCTCCCGTCCAGCCCAGGCCATTTGCCCGAACTAATTTTTCCCCGATGTAAACCAGGGCGGGTAAAAGTGTTTCCTCCGAATCTATTTTCAGGGGGTGATGGTAATTGCTGAATCCGGTTACTATTTCCGGGGGCAAATCCCAGTTTTCCCCGAGCCATCCGGACAGGCTGGGGTCTTTGACCCCCAGTATTTCTTTTTCCGCCTCCAGGAGACTGCACTCGTTTTCTTGGGTATGGGTAAGAATATCTTTCATTTCACCTGGAAAATACAATTGGAGTATCACTGTCCCCAGGACGTGTAGCAGTCCGGCTATGAAAGCATCATCCGGTTTTGGATAACGGATTTTGTGAGCCGTGGTTTCGGCGCCGACCCCCGTTCCAATTGCCTTTTTCCATAAGCCGACCATGTCGAATTCGAGCCGTTCATCACTTTTTCCTTTTGCTTTTTTAGCGCTGATGTGAATTACTGAGGCCCCGACGGCCAGGTTTCGGACCGTGTTGAAACCGAGATAAACGACCGCGTCTTTGACGGATTCTATTTTTCTGTTTAAACCGTAATAGGCACTGTTCACCAGCTTTAGCAGCCGGGCGGTAAGCCCCGGATCATTTAATAAAATTTGTTCTACGTCTTCAGCCGTTGTGTCGGGTTCTTCCAGAGTGGTCAGCAGTCGAGGAATAACCGGTGGCAGCGAGGGCAAATCAGAAATTTGATTAACTAATTTTTTGAGCATTACTTTATCAGGACACATAGTTTTATCCTTTTTGGAAAGTCTACACAAATTTCTAACGAGCTGTCATTGCCCTGACGTACGCAGGATTGTAGACCGGGCTTGACCGGCTCCTGAGATGACGCGTACGCGTTAAACTCATAATTCAAAGATCCTCTGGATTTCACGCGTTCGCGAGACGCAAGCCCCTGGTTTCCGGCGCTTCACGTCCCCATCCGTAATGACGTAGTGGTGTCATTAGAAAGTTCTGGAAAAGCTTACTATATCATAGTAAAAAATTTTATATTTTCAAAGGGTATTTCAGTCCTCCTAAATACTCAGAACCTCAAAATACTTTTGTAATTGCCGTCCAGCACTCAATAGGGAGTCACCAGAAAGAGCTCAAGCATAATCAGCGAATCTGCGTTTCGACTATTTCTTTTATATTCTTCCTGGAGATGACAGATTGAGTGCTGAATGATCCGATAATCCATTTTGAAACGAACGTCATTGCCGGACTTGATCCGATAATCCATTTTGAAACGAACGTCATTGCCGGGCTTGACCCGGCAATCCATTTTGAATTTGAAGTTGACCCCCGTTAAAGGTCAAAATTAAGCGGGAGTAACTACTCACTTAATCTTTCCCCCCATCAAGGAGGAAGAATTATTTTGAGGTTCTGTTTTCAGGTTCTCTTCCGTTTATTTAGTGGGGGTTATATGAGAATATATATGTGACAGATAAAAATTCATCGGTAGGGTAATTATATGAAAATTTTACGTAATATTCCCCGGGAGATTAAGTTTTACTGCCAGGTAATCCTTATTGTTCTCGATGTCTTTCTGGCCATGTTTCTTTATTATACTGTGGGAAAAATATTTTTCCCTTCGTTGAGTTTTAGAAAATTCTTTTGTTCGGCTGCAATTTTTGTTTCCCTCACAGTGGGAATTATTACTTATTTTATGCTCCGTAGTTGGGAGAAAGCCAACCGTGAACTCGCCGAAAACCAGGACCACCTGGAAGCGATTACTTCTGCGATGCCTGACGTCTGTCTGGTCCTGGACCGAACTGGCCGGTATTGTCGCGTGATGACTCGCGAGCCGGAGCTGCTTGCATCTCCCGGGGAACAACTGGTTGGCAATAAAATTGAAGATGAATTACCCCCGCAGCCGGCTCAAAAAATTATGAGGGGAATAGAGAAAACTCTTTCCACGAAGGCTATTCAAAAAGTAGATTATTTGCTTGATGTCCCGGCGGGGCGCTGTTATTTTCAAGCCTATATTTCTCCACTTTCTGATAATGAAGTCGTGTTTGTGGCCCGTGATATCACGGATTTAAAAGAGACTGAGGAGGAGTTAAAATTAAAGGAAGCGGCAATAAAAACTTCTCTTAACGGGGTTGCCTTCTGGGACGAAATGGGCATAATTGAGGAAGTAAATAACGCTTTTCTTCGTCTCTGGGGCTTCGACAGCCCAGGGGAAGTGGAAGGCCGGCCCATAGCTGAGTTTTTGGCTGATTCTGAGCTGGCAGAGTTGATTTTGAATTCGCTCAAGCAACAGAATCAGTGGAAGGGCGAGCTGGTTGCGCAAAGAAAGGATGGTTCAACGTTTGACGTTCAGTTATCCGTGGATCTTATCCGGGATTCTGAGGGCCACCCCCGGGCGTGTATGGGAATTTTTGCCGATATAACGGAACGTAAGCTGGCCGAAGCTGAATTGCGCAAATTTAAAAGAGCGGTTGAACAGAGTCCGGCAATAGTTGTAATTACCGACCCCGGTGGAGAAATTGAATACCTCAATCCCCGTTTTACTGAAATTACCGGTTATAAACGAGAAGAAATATTGGGTAAAAATTCTCGATTTTTACAGAGCGGAGCACATTCCCGTCAATTTTACTGGCGGTTGTGGATGACAATTAAAGCCGGTGAAGTCTGGAGAGGAGAATTTCAAAATAAAAAGAAAAATGGAGAGCTGTACTGGGAAGATGCTGCGATTGCTCCCGTGAAAAATGAAGCAGGTGAAATTACTCACTTTATAAAAGTAGCCGAGGACGTTACCGAGGAGAAAAAAGCAAAAGGTAAGCTTGAAAAGGCTCTCCGGGAGAAAGAAACCTTGCTTCAGGAAATACATCATCGAGTTAAAAACAATATGCAGGTTATCAGTAGTCTATTAAATATGCAGGCTCGGGTTAGTGACCAAAAAATAGTTGAAAAAGCGCTTCAAGACAGCCGTAACCGGGTCCGTTCAATGGCCCTGATCCATGAAAAAATTTATCAGACAGAAAGTTTCAGTGAAATTGAAGCCAAACAGTATTTGGGGGAGCTTGTTAGTGCCCTTAAAAGTGCCCATGCCACCGCCGGCTTTCCCGTACTAATAAATTTTGAGGTTGAGCCTGGTCTGAGCCTGGGAATTGACCGGGCCATCCCCTGTGGTCTGGTGGTAAATGAGCTGGTTACCAATGCGCTGGAGCATGCTTTTACCCCCGAACAGGACAAAGGGGTAATTGAAATAGAGTTTCGGGTTGTAAAGGCCGGGGATTTTGACTATATTCTTACGATTACGGATAACGGAACCGGTTTACCCCTCGACTATGATAGTGGCGATTCGCTTGGTCTGGAACTGGTTGAAACCCTGGTTCACGAAAAATTGGAGGGAGAGATGAAAATTGAGAGAGAAACCGGCAGCAAATTTGTGATAAAGTTTTAATAATTTCGCTCTAACCCACATTATGCACGAAATTCTAAAATTTCGTGCATAATGTGTATCTACGATACA
>CAZVWJ010000107.1:0-3703 GCA_964631325.1 uncultured bacterium
TTCACCGCTATGGTGAGGATGTAAGATGTCCTGTTTCTGGATTTTTACAGCCCTGTATTGGACCGCAGGAGGCGGTCCAGGGGCTGTATACCTCGGAGACGACACGAAGTCGTCGAGAATGATAGAAACAGGTGATCTTGCAGCCTCACTCCAGAATCGCTCAATTTAGGTTTAAGAACCTATTTTTAGCTTACAATCTTCCAGATAGTAATTTTCCTTTATTGATTGTGCCATTACCGGGTCGTGTGTTGCAACAATTATCCCCGCATCGTGTTTATTTACAAGTGGGAGCAAGAGATTGAGCAACTTTTCGCTGGATTCATTGTCCAGGTTCCCGGTCGGTTCATCGGCAAAAATTAGTTTGGGTTCGTGAATCAAAGCGCGAACTACCGCAACCCGCTGGCGTTGTCCCGTGGACAACTGGGCGGGCATGTTGTTGCACCGTTCGGGATCGAGGCCCAGCCTCTCCATAAGTTCGATGAATTTATTCCGGATTTTTGTCTCGCTCCAGGTCCGGCCCGCAAGACTAACTGCCAGGCGACAATTTTCCCACAGTGACAGATCGGGTAAGAGCAATGACTCCTGGAAAACAAATCCCAGCCACCGGCCCCGCAGTTGAGACTGTCTTTGTGCCCCATGATTGTAGACTTTTGTCCCCATAATTTTAACCGTTCCATTGCCCGGCGAACGCATTGTTCCGAGAATTTCCAGCAGGGTGGTCTTTCCCACCCCGGAAGGTCCCTGGATGGCGACTGCTTTTGGTTTCTCCAGGGCAAAATTAATTTCGTTGAGTACGGGATGGCCTGTTTCGTAAGCGTGGGAAATATTTGTTGCTTCCAAAATATTCTCAGCCATAGCGCAGCACCTCCGCCGGGTCAATGCGCGAAGCGGCCCAGGCCGGATAAAAAGAACTTAAAAAACCTAATAGCAGGGATACTCCGCCGATTACCGTAAGATGTAGAAAACTGACCTTGACCGGCAGATGAGAAAGTGGATAGACGGGAGGCAACTCAATTACAAAAACATTGTTCAGAAGATAACAGCCCCCCAGACCCAGGCCAAAACCTATTGTCAGCCCGAGCACGGTGATAATCATCCCGCCGGTTAAGAAAAGAGAAAGAATCGTGCCGGGCCCAGCCCCCATCGACATCATCATGGCGATCTGTTTTCGACGCTGGAGAATTGAAAGGACCAGCATGCTGAGAATATTTATTGCGGCTACGAAGACGATCAGAACCAGGATAATAAAGGTTACTGTTCGTTCCAGTTCTAATGCTTCGAAAAGCGCCGGATTAGCTTCAGACCACGTGGTAAACTGGTATTTGTCCCCGAGCTTTTCCTTTAATATGGTTTTATACTTTTTAGCCTGAAAGCGATTTTTAATCCAGATTTCAGCGTGTCCGGCGGCATTTTTAGAGAGGTCGAATAGTTGCCGGGCCTCGTTGATTGAAACTAATCCCAGCACCCGGTCCATATCCTGGAAGCCGGTGCGAACTGTTCCCTTAACCTCCAACGTATTGCCCCCGGGTAGCATTCCAAACGGTGTCTGCTGGGCGTTGGGGCGGATTATCGTTAGTTTGTCGCCCGGCCTGACCCAAAGGGAACGGGCCAGTTGTTTACCGAGATAAATTCCGGCTTCCGGGGGCGAGTCCACGGGTAGGCGGTCCTGTCGCCACTCGGTAAAGCCAATTATTCGTCCCCCCTGGTAGTTTGATTGACCGGTTTTGAACAATACTTCGCCTTCTACCACCCCGATTACCTGTTGAATGCCCCGGATGTCTTTAATCTCCCGTTTCAAGTGGGGGATTTGGACGGCTGCCGGTCGCTTCATGTAAACCCGAATTGGACTGTAAATTCCAACGAGTTGTTGTTGCAGGGTCGTCGAAAAACCATTCATCACGGAAAGAACAATAATTAACGTTGCCACCCCAATACTGACACTGAGTAGAGCAAAGACGGTCAGGTAGGGGAGGACTCCGATATTCTGGGAGCGAAACAGGAAACGGAAGACCATACGCAGCAGAAAAATCATTTTTTTAGGGCCGGGGAAGCCTTCACTACGTTCGTTTGGCAAGAATTAGTTCTCCGTTTCCTTTGGTTGAAGCAGGGGAAAGAGGATAACATCCCGGATGCTTTCGGCCCCGGTAAGTAGCATTACCAGCCGGTCAATCCCTAACCCTAATCCACCGGCCGGGGGCATGCCGTGTTCCAGCGCTTCCAAAAAATCCTCGTCTATTTCTTCTTCTGAGTCTGCTTGCACTTCAAAATTTTGGCGCTGTTTCAAGGGGTCATTTAGCTCAGTATAGGCGTTGCCCACTTCCAGCCCTCCAATAAATAGTTCGAATCGCTCTGCGAGTCTCTCTTTGTCCCGGTGCTGTTTGGCCAGTGGTGAGACCTCGGCTGGAAATTCGGTGACAAAAGTGGGGGCGGTTAAGTTGCTCTCCACCGCTGTCTCGAAAATTCCCGTGATTTGTTGAGCAGCCGTTTTCTTGGGCTCCGGCTCGATTCCCTTCTCCACTGCTTGGTCATAAATGTTTTCGGCTTTCATTTCAAGGTTGAGTTCAAGCCCGGTTTCTTCTTGTACGAGTTCAACCAGGGGCCGTCTTTCCCACGGAGTTGACCAGTCAATTTGACGGCCGGCGAACTCGGTTTCGTGATTTCCGGTGAGCTGTTTTATTGTCCCGGATAGAACTTCTTCAGTTAACTTCATTATCTCTCGGTAGTCGGTATAAGCCCAGTACAGTTCGAGCATCGTAAATTCCGGGTTGTGCCGGGTGGAAATTCCTTCGTTGCGAAAGTTTCGGTTAATTTCAAAAACCTGTTCGAATCCGCCAACAAGCAGTCGTTTCAAGAACAGCTCGGGCGCGATTCGCAGATATAAATCAAGGTCTAAGGTATTGTGGTGAGTGACAAACGGCTCGGCTTCTGCTCCGCCCGCCAGTGTCTGCATCATCGGGGTTTCCACCTCGAGAAAACCACGTTCCTGGAATTCATCGCGGAGTGCTGAGATAAATTTACTGCGCTGTTCAAAGTTGTTACGTACTTCCGGGTTGGCCAACAGGTCGAGATACCGCTTCCGGTAGCGCAGTTCCTTGTCCTGGAGTCCATGGTATTTCTCCGGCAGGGGGCGCAGGCCCTTGGCTAAAAGCCGGGCTTCACGGACAACAATGGATATTTCTCCTTCGTTTGTTTTAAATAATCCGCCTTCCACCCCGATGAAATCTCCGAGGTCCCAGAGGTCGGTGAACTGGTCATAGATCTTTTCGTTTTCCAGGTAGTCCGGGGAGAAATAAAGTTGAATTTTTCCTGCTTCGTCCACCAGGTCGGCAAATGCGGCTCCGCCGTGTGTTCGTTTTTGTCGCAATCGCCCGGCTATTTCTACCGTCGGGCCGATTTCTCCCACCGTGTCCGGATCAAATTTACTTTTTGCCGAAGCGGTTGAATCCGTCCGCTCAAACCGGTAGGGATAGGCAGGGATCCCCTGTTCCCGGAGCTGTTCCAACTTTTCCTTACGGATTTCGTAGTAATCTTCTGCGTCCGAATCAGTTTCTCCCATTAATATTTTGATTCCTCCTGTGATTTACTAAATGGTGAAGTAATTTTAACTAAAAATTTCAGAATTGGCAGGTAAAATATCAATCGGGTTAGCCCACATTATGCACGAAATTCTATAATTTCGTGCATAATGTGTATCTACGATACA
>CAZVWJ010000108.1:0-3596 GCA_964631325.1 uncultured bacterium
AAAACCAATAACCTTATAGTTTGCGGATTAACGCGGATGGACGCAGAAAACTCGAAGAGGCGAGGAGGCGAAGAGGCGAGGAGGCGAGCGGAAAAGTAAAGAAGTCATGTATCTTTTCGTTCTCGCTCGCCAAAGAAGCATAAAAGACCATATAGACTCTCCAACTGGATGTCGTGACGCTTCCAGAATTTCTTTGCTTTGTCAGTGTGGAAGGTTTCAAAATCATTTGACAACACAATATCTGGATTACTGAGGACTGCCCCGGCAAAAATCGGAGCATCATCCGGATCAACAACGTAAGGGCAAACCTCTTTGACCTCTTTAGATGATGGCCATCGAGTGGAAGTTTCTTCAAAAGGTTGTAAAAAATGCTCAACCAGTTCTTGATACTCGAAAAAATCTCGTTTAACAACATCCAATACTTCTGAAATAACAACTTTACTTAAAATCAAATCAAATTTACCCTCTTGGTAGAGTTCTTTCAACTCACCAGCCAAGGTTAGCCTGCCTGCAGAATCCTGCGGGAAAATTATTAGCGAAAGCAAAGCATTAGTGTCAGGAAAAACTGAATGAGATCCGTTGTCAAGATTCAATGGTTTCTGAGTAGCGCTCCGCACCTATCTTTCTACGGCTTTGTCTGACAGATTCTTTGAGGTCTTCCTCGGTCAGACCTTTGGCTCGTGCAATCGGAGCCAAAAGATCACTCAGGAATGACACGGGAAAACGCTCCTCCTCTGGACGAGACACAAATTGCTCCAAGTTAGTTAACCCTGCCTGAAGTAAAAGTTTAGCCAACCTGGAAGGAGACATGTTTAATCTTTCCGCCAAGGATTCCAGGCGACCTTTATCCTCAACTTCAACCGTTAAACTCATGTTTCAATCACCTCGTTTTATCCCGATATGACAGAACTTGTTTCAGTAAAAGTATATCTCCCAATCCCCCTCAAATCAATTTTCCTCTGTGATTCCCTCAAGGGTTTAATAGTTCAATAACTTTATCTCTGATTTAGCTATCGCTTAATCAAGCGGATTTTTGCAGTTTTCTTGAGGCAGGGAAGTAATCGAAGAGGCGGGGTAAGACTCGAAGAGGCGAACAGGCGTGGAGGCGTGGAGGCGTGGAGGCGAAACACCGTAACCCTATAGGTAACGCAAAGGTGCAAAGGCGCAAAGGAGAGCGGGGGGATGGAGTAAGAACAAAACCATTAACCAATAGCTCACGGATTAACGCGGGTTAGCGCAGATATATATTTTGATATGGACCTTGAGGATAGAATTTCGGGTTCAGAGAAGTCATTGTCGATAACTGTCTATTCAAATAGATCTTTGTGGCTGCCCGTTCGGACAAAAGTAATTCTGTCCTTTCCCTTATTGATATGCCAGATTAGAAGCCAATCGTGTTTTATATGACATTCCCAATGATCCGCCCAGCGGCCGGAAAGCTGGTGGGCCCGATAGCGGGAATCAAGCCGTTCCTTGCGAATCAGCTTTTTCATCACCGGCTTCAGTTTCCGGCGAATATCCAAATTACGTTTTTTTAATCGCTGGAGATCCTGTTCAAAACTACGTTCGTAGGCAACTTCACTGAATTTATTTTTACTGATTTTCAGTCCATTCCCAGCTCTTCAAACATTTCCTCTTCTTCTTCAAAAACTTCCACTTCCCCGGCCCGGGTTCTCTGCATGGCCCGCCGGGTTTTTTCATTAACCTTAATCCGGGGGCGGAATGGAAAACCAGCTTCAGTCACAACTTGGTTTAAAAACAATGAAATAGCCGAAGAGGTAGACAGACCCAGCCGGTCAAAAATTTGTTCCGCTTCCCTTTTAACGTCTTCATCCACCCTGGCACTAATTCGTGATTTCTTTGCCATATTACCACCTTTTTAACGTTAAAATTGTGTCATTATTGTGTACATAAAGTACTATATTTTGGACGGTTAGTCAAATTTTATTAATTAAAGAATAGAGAATGGAGATTAGGAGAAGAATTGTAAAAACAGTCAAGGGTCAAAGGTCGAGGAACTTCGGTCGATGGTCGAAAGTCGGGGCGTAGTAATGGAATCAAGAGGCTTTTGCCTGAGTTTCCGAGATTAATTCATCAACTGTTGTATCTCCAAGCCATTTTTCCCGTTCCTCGGTGTAATCCCCGCTACCAGAATTGTAATAATGAAGAAAATTAATCATTTCTACGGGACCAAGCTCTTCATTTAATGCTTCCAAGCCCCTCTTATGTACTTCCGCTGAAACTTCATCCGTCTGCTGCATTCGTCAACACCTCCATGATCCAATTAACCGGATTACGAACCTCTACATTTATTAAGGTACCACATTTCTTGGACAAGTTCAAAAATTTATCATCTGTAGTTAACAAAACATCCGCTGATACATCCTCGGTACAAGCTAAATGTAAGGCATCGAAAGCCTTTAGCCCCTCCTGTTCAATCTTTTTGGCTCGTTCTATAACATCCTCATTTATTTCCTGTTTTCTAACGGCCAGGGAAGCCAAGAAGCTTACAATTCGTTTCCGGCTCTCATCAGGTGTCTTTTTAATTTCAAGGTCAACGACTTCGCTTCCTACTAATTCCCAGTCTCCACTCTGACAAATTTTTAAAACTCGCAAGACCGCTTCCGATTCAATATGAATTCTGGTTTGGGATTGATCGTCCAGGGGTCGATTCAGACAACATACGTCCATATAAATCTTTTCCAAAGTAATCATTCCCATACCGCCCAATCCCAGAGGTTAAGGGGGCAATTATACTGATTCTCATTAAATTTCTGCAAATTATCTCATAATTTTCGGATGAATTGAATAGTGTAGATTCGTGAACATTCCCTCGAGGGTATAATAGTTCAATAACTTTACTTCTGATTTTGCTTCCGCTCAATCAAACGGATTTATGGGGTTTTCTTGAGGGAGGATTATAGCTTAGCCCGGATAATTCACGACAGTGTGACTGTCGTGAATTATCCGTCCGAGGGACTGCCTTCAGTCGAAACACCATATTTAGTGTTTATTGCTGGCAAAGGGCTCTCAACGCAATTTTAGCGGTAAAGCTTCACATTAAAACTACTCGATTGTAGACTGGGTTAACCCAGCACTCAAGTAGAACAAATATATTACCTTAAAACAGCCCGTAATTTTTCGGGTCAATATTACAACTTGATTTATTTGTGAATACAGCTCTGAGAGCTGTATCGTAGATACACATTTTATGTGGGTTAAATAAATTCTCCAGCTTGAAGTCCAAAAATTGAAGCAGGAATTGGTTACCGCGGCGGAATTGAAAATTCCGATCTCGAAAATACTTATCTAACCCAGGGAGAAAAACGTTTACCGTAAAGTGAAAGAAAGGCTACCAAAATAAACACAAGGAGTCTCTTTACAGTTACAAACAGGAAAAGGGGACCAATTAAATTTACTATTTCCCCAAAAATAGGTACACTTATCGTAAGATTTAGCCCGGATAATTCGCGACAGCGTAACTGTCGTGAATTATCCGTCCGAAGGACAGCCTTCAATCGAGGCACCATATTTAGACCCACTCCGAAAAGGGGTCGTGAGTCTCAGTGCGAGCGCCATTCGGCCAGATGCAAGGA
>CAZVWJ010000109.1:0-3346 GCA_964631325.1 uncultured bacterium
TTGTATTCTTTAGGGTTCAGGATGAACCCGTATTAAAGAATACATACCTCAGAGCCCAGCAGTCAATCAGGGAGTTGCAGAGTAAATCCTATAGTTCGCTCTGGTGGCGCCCAATTGACTGCTGGGCGAGAATGAATCCGGAGAGTTATGTGTTCTTCGATAACAATCGCTCAATTTAGGTGTAAGAAACACACTTTTCTATAAGCATACGGTAATATTTTACTCTACATTATATCCTCTACCAGCATTTCTCACAACAAACCGCCCTTAAACCCCTGTAAGCTTAATTACGTAACCCTCCTCTTGTCCAACACTTACTTTTCTCCAGGATAACATTTATAATAGCTTTACTAATTCGAGCCTCTCCGAAAAGGAACTAATTTACCGGGTGAAAAAAATGACAGACAAATTACTTTTTTACGGTGATTCCCCCCACGGGCCAACTGGCTTCGGTCGGGTCAGCGAAGGGATTTTCCGAGAACTATCGGCGGACTGGGATATCCAGATCTTTGCTCTTAACCACCAGGACGCCTTCCCCGTTAAAGATGGTCTCAAAGAGGTAAATATACAAAACGCAACCAAGCTCTATCCTGAAATCCAGGCAACTGATCCTTACAAACAACAAAAATTTCTCCACCACCTACAGGCCACTGAATTCGACTACGACCGGCTACTATTGCTCCACGACAGTTTTGTTCTCTCCCACCAGCTTGACGGCCCGGCCGGAGGCGATAAGCCTTTTGTTCATCACGTAGTTGAACTGGCCCGCCAGAACCAGGCCCGGGTGGTACTCTATTTCCCGGTCGACTCCCCACCACCGGCCAACTGGGTCCAGCCACTTACTGTGGCCGACAAAATGGTAGTCTACACGGACTGGGCCCGAAAGGTTGTGGGTGAAAAACTTAAAGATACCTCCAACCTTGAAGTAATCCCTCACGGAACCTACACAGATACTTTTCATCCGCTTCCCGAATCCCAGGTCAATCAACTCCGCCAGAACCTCCAGATTCCTCCCAATAGCCTGGCCCTTGGCTACGTCGGTGTTAACCACCTGCGAAAAAATATCCCCCGCGACGTAATGCTTGCCTTCGCTGAATTTCACAGCCGGTATCCACAGACAAATCTCCTGCTTAAAACCCAACCGGTGGTTCAAGAAAACGGCTGGGATCTGGTTCGAGTCAAGGATCAGCTCACGGCTGAATACGGATTGGAGGAGGACGCCATAAAATTCGTTACGGTTAACGGCTCCGCCTACCTTCCCGACGAACTGTTAAATCAACTATATAACGCTCTCGACGCTCTCTATCTCCCCTCAATGGAAGGCTGGGGCCTACCGGTAACCGAAGCCTTCAGCACTAAAACTCCCACCCTGGTCGGGGACCATGCCGGCCTCTCTGATGTCGGTGCTGACGGTCGTAGCCTCAAAATAAACGTCCCCGACGATCCTAATTTTCGCATCGGCTGGGGCCGGGATATGGCCGTTTTTCGCTCCCTGATCGATATCCACGATTTCGTCAAGACAGCCGGCAAATTAATTGAGATGTCCTCCGAAGAGAAGGAAGAACTCACCGACCGGGCCTACACCTGGATCCAGGACCACACGTGGAACATAATCGCCAGCAGGTGGAACAAACTTCTGTCTGATTTATAAAATTATCTTCTCCCTTGGCTTAAACTCTAAGACTCGCTATAATATTAATCCTTACACAGGCGCGTAGCTCAGGGGCAGAGCGCTACCTTGACACGGTAGAGGTCGGCGGTTCGAAACCGCCCGCGCCTACCATTCTTTCCCCCTCTACTACCCTCTATAAGGCTATAACTAAATATTTAATATTTTGAGAAACCGGATTTCGTGGCAATCTCGTGGCATCTCACAGATTGCTACCCCGTTTTTGCCCCGGAATTATCCTCGAAAAGTGTGTCCTCAATTGCCTGGGCAGCGTCCTCCTGGATGTTCGGAAGGGCGTGAGAATATCTATCCAGGGTAATCCGGACGCTGGAATGGCCGAGTCTTTCGGCGACTACTTTCGGATGGATCCCCTGCTCCAGCATTACCGAGGCATGAGTGTGGCGCAGATCATGGAAGCGAATATCCGGAAGGTCAGCCTGGTTCAGCACATTCTTCAGAGCCCGTCGAAGATTTGACGGGTTCGGTGAAGTCCCCACCCTGGTTGTAAATATTCGATCGTTTTCTTTTTCCCATTCAGGACCTATTTCCATTCGTTGTTTGTGCTGCTGTTTTTTCCATTCATTCAGAATTTGAAGAGTTCGTTCAGGTATTGAAACGGTTCGCCGGCTGCCGGCGCTTTTCGGTTCTTTTATTACATCCTCCCCCGTTTGTGTGGTAACCACCACTTCAACTATCGCAACTGTTTGATTTTCCTTATTAAGATCCTGCCAGCGGATTCCCCTGAGCTCTTCCATCCGCAGGCCGGTAAGAACCGCAGTTTTAAGAATTGGTCCATACCATTCCTGAGTGTCGCAGGCTTCGAGAAAACGGGCTGTTTGCTCCGAAGATAAGTAATTCATTGACTGCTCGGCCGGGGCCGGTTTTGGTGGATCCACGGCGTCAGCCGGATTAGTTTTAATCAACTCCCATCTGACAGCCAGCTTGAGCGCTTTATGAAGGATATTATGGAATCCCCGGACGGTTGCCCCGGCCAGTCCACCTTCCCTGTTGATCTTCCCGTTCTCGAGCTTCTCGTGGTAAAACGTTTGCAATTTCATCGGGGTAATATCTTTCAGCGGAATATCCCCCAACTCCGGTTTTATATGCCGGCGGATCCCTCCCCTGTATCTCGAGAGTGTATTTTCAGAGACGTTGTGCTGACAGTATTCTTCCAGGAAGTGATCTAAAAACTCACCCAGGGGCTGATCCGAAGGTTCAACGTAATCTCCGTTCTGAATCCGGTGGTTAATTTTAGCCAGCCATTTTTCAGCTTCTCTTTTCAAATCAAAGATTTTAGTTTTCCGCTTGCGCTTCTCACGGACACCATGCGGCAGATCTATTTCCACCCGCCACTTGTGACCGTTCTTGCGCTGGACTTTCCTGATTGATCCCCTCATGCTGTTTCAGCCTCCCGGTCAGTTTGCGACTTTGAACGAGCTTTAAAGAACTTAGCAAGTTTTTCAGCATCTTTGTGAGCAATTTTTATTACTTCTTCTTGCCGTAGTTTATCCCACTAGTGAGCTTCAATATCTTCGATAACCTCCGGGATACTATCCCGGATGATATGAAGTCCATAAGAATATCTTTCCCGGAATGTTGGACGATTTCTATCAACAAAACGGAATTTTTTCTTTAATAGAGCTCAAACTATTCTTTACCATAGTCCTAATAAACACC
>CAZVWJ010000110.1:0-3223 GCA_964631325.1 uncultured bacterium
AGGAAAGACTAAAACTTCAATCAAAGAAAGTGTTTGATTTATCTGAAACAGTGCAGGAGGACTATACTGCCCAAGTAAAACTCACTGGGCCGGCATATCGCTTCTTCAAACTGTTCCATACTGAAAAAATGTATTCGGGAACAAATAGAGGAATAACGATTAAAGGAACGAGCATAGTAGGCCTTATACTCGTCAAGAAAATAAGAATCAACGTATTCTTTTTCTATAACCGCTAATTTTGCCCCCAGCTCATTTACTATTAACTCCCAGAGCCAGTGATCAAATTTACAATCCCCCGTATACTGTTTCAATCGCTTAGAGGCACTGCGAGGATTATCAGGAAGGCTAATTGATTCAATGGGTAAGGAAATATTCGAAGACATTTGTTAGCTTTATTTTACGTAAATATTGCCCAGTTGTTCCGGATCCGAAATAGAAGGGAGCCGAAAATATTTACCTTCCACAATTTCCTCCGAATTATTTACTGAGTCCTGAAGTTTACTTCCTACACTATTTAAATCTTCATCGGAAATTTCTAAATCACCGGGTTGACGCTCAATTCTCCCCCGTGCTAAATCTTCCAAAAAATCTCCCACTTCACTCACCCTTTTTTACAATAATAAGGAGCCTCAGCCACTCAACCTAATTTACAATCATTTACCAACCTTACAACCTTTCCCACTTTTACACACCTAATATACAATATTTTTGCCAAAATTCAAGAAATAATACGTTGATCCGTTATTACCAGATTACGTCATCTGTTCTTTTAAAACAATCGCGACAGTTACCGACAAATATCCCGAGAATATAAACCATGAGCCTCCTCTAAAAACTCTCCACCCTTGATGGGGGAAGGCCTGTGACGCGTACGCGTTATACAGATGGGGGTGAAAAGAAGATTTCCAGTGCCCATTCACCCCGTTCCCCCTCACCTTGATCCTCTCCCACCGGGGGAGAGGAGATTCGTCTAGCGACGAGGGACCAGGGTAAACATCGAAGAGGCGGAAGAACGTTAAAACGGGGAAAGGCGTAAAACTATAAACCTTGATAGCTCGCTGATTATAACGCAAAGGAAACCGTAAAACCGCGGGGAGGCGAAGAGGCGGAAGACCATGAAAACCAGAAGATAACGCAAAGGAAAGCGTTAAATCTCGAGGAGGCGGAGAGGCGGAGAGACGGTGAGGCGAAAAGACAAACCCAAGACCCGGGAGATAACGCAAAGGTGCAAAGACGCAAAGGAAATCTTAAAACCTCGTAGAGGCGAAAAGGCGTAAAACCATAAACCTTTTTGGCTCGCTGATTAACGCGGATAAAGGCGGATGGAAATAAAATAGCTGCCCAGGGGAGAGGGGACTTTTCGGAGAGGGGCTAATTAAGAAGTCCGGGGGGCCTCGACAATGACAAGAATATTTGGAGGTTCTGATGATCAACAGGAACAATTGACAAATATCTTCCTGAAGGTGATGCTGATGTGTGCAGCAAGCGTCAAACAACGATTGCGTCAATTTGATAATTTTAACCGGTGGGAAAAAAAACATCGATTCCGGCCGCCCCTGACTCAAGTTTTTTCCCGTCTTTCCAACATTTTACGTACAATGCTGGACAAACAGCTCCTCCGGGAACGAAATTTGGGATTCGAAGGAGTTCGGACCATGCACGAACGCCTTTCCGCCCTCACCTGAATTCTCGTGGACTCTCTCAAGACCGATCTCGACGAAATTACGTCTTACCTCGATGAACACGATATCGAGTACATGGTGATTGGCGGACTCGCCAACGCCACCTGAGGAAATCCCCGAACCACTCTTGACATCGATATTACGGTCTGGATCCCTGAGGAAAATATTTGTCAGTGCTTGATTTTTATTGGATTACTCTTATACTAATTGCAAGAAGTTAAAGGAAGTAAAAAAAACAAAAACGCAAAAACGGAGTGAAACCTTATGCCCCTGCAGACCGCCAAAGAGCTGTCCCTGGAAGAATTACTGGATAAGGAACCGTCCTCGGCCCGCCACACTCATTTTGTTTTAAAAAAATCGGAGTCGCCGGTCTTACACGTAGCAAAAATAGACACGGAGGAATATTGTGTTATGGTTTGTTATGATTTTGGGCTTATAGCCGAGGGGTACGGAGAAGCTGAGGAGGAGGTAAAAAATCGGCTCCACGCTAAAATAATTGATCATCTTTTGTTTCATTACAGTAATAACCGGATGAAAGAATTATTTGACACCGGTTTTGATATAACAGCCGATTCTCCATGGAATAAATTCATAAAAGTAAACAGAGAAAAGTCTGCTAAATTGTGGACTGATTTTTTACGGGAAATATCTTCAGACATGTTACCGCGTGAACAAAGGCCTGACAAAGTTGAGTTAAACACTGATCAAATCGAAAAGATCAAAAATGCTCTTAGTCTCTCTGCGGTGGAGGAAAATGCCGCTTAGTGGAATTCAAATTTTTTGATAAATGGCTTCGTAAACAGGACTGTTGTCGTAAAGCTCCAGAACCGTTTAACGAAAATTGGTCCGGTCAGGCCAGATATGAAACTTCTGAGGGGTATCCACTTTCCTTTAGTGTAAAGAAAGAAGACGTTTCTAAAACTGCTGTTGAAGCCAATAAACGGCTTATTAGAAAATACTCCTGAGTACCACACACCCCTTCATATTTCGTCATTATTCTCTCACTTGATTTTTAACCCAACCAAATCCTGGGTCATACTTTAAGATTTTACGAAAAAGCGAAAAGGCGGAAGGACGTTAAACCTCGAGGAGGCGAAAAGGCGTGGAGGCGAAGAGGCGTAAAACTATAAACCTTTTTGGCGCGGTAGAGTAGGAATGTGAGGGATATAGGCTCAGAGTCCCATACGCCTCACACTCCCCTCAACGAACCGGGCGTGCGGTTCTCCCGCACCCGGCTCTTATGTAATCTTCATCTCAGGTATTCACCGTTACCGACTTAACCCTTCGATATAGATACTGACGCAAGAGGAAAAGTTCCCCAGTATCTCTACCGGTTCTTCCGTAGTGAAACGATTTGACTCGTTCAAGCGGCACTTCCTCCTTTGACAAATACCCTGATCACAGCAGAGGACCCTTCGCTCCACGGGAGTTATCCCGTTTCTTCGCTACTATGGCCTCATCCGACTTCCGATTCGGGCCTGATGTTAGTTATCCCTAAAAATCGATTAGAATTTGTCTATCCTGGCCACAATCCCCTCGTA
>CAZVWJ010000111.1:0-2992 GCA_964631325.1 uncultured bacterium
GAAAGACTAAACTCTTTTTTCGACCATCTGTGTGATGGCCTCTGAAACATTATACTCCGGCCAATGGAGACAGCCCGATTTGTCCGGTTGATGTTGAAAGCGCCGAAGTCCATTAATGGTGAACGTGTATACATTCCGGTTTGTCAGAAATATACTGCTAATTTTTATGGCCGAAAACTTCCGACCAGAACCGTTCCTTCCACCGAACAGAGCAGTCTTTCCTATGCCTGTGCTTCTTCTGCCATCTGGGTGGCTACAGAAGTTTTAAGAAAAAAACTCGGTAATCAGCGGTATTCTCCCACTCAAATTACGGAAAAAGCATTGGCCGGGGGAGATGCATTTGGTCGAAAAGTGGGACTAAAAGTGGATCAGATGCTTCGGGCTATAAGACAGATGGGCTATGAAATAGAAGCTTTTGGACTTAAAGATTCGCGAAGCTGGGAACGAGCTAAATCGGCAATTTACAGCTATGTTGAGTCCGGTTTTCCAGCTTTATTACTGTTATTTCCGGAAGCGTCAGATAGCTCCGGGCATTTTATTAGTGCCATAGGTCATACCTTGAAAGCTACCTCAGGTGGTGATTCTGATGAAAATAATTTTAACTGGAGTATGGATTACGTGGAGGCGTTTCTCGTTCACGATGACCAACGTGGACCTTATAGAATTTTAAAAAAAGTGTCGGAGACTGATGAAGGAATCCCTTTGTGGCAGTTAGAAGGGGATAATAAAAAATGGTTTTTGAGATATATTATAGTGCCAACACCTACGTCATTGAGGTTAAATGCCTGGGAGTTATTAAAAATAGTTCGAGATTGGCTTGGTTATCTTGAAAGTTCTTCCTCTTTATCGTCTTTTGTTCCCGATACGAATTTAATTTTGCGGCATTATGCCGTGGAATCCAATTCATACAAGCAATCTTTAGAAGACCGTGGAGTATATTCGTCTTTAACCAAGCGGTACAAGGCTCTGCATTTACCCCGGTGGATCTGGGTGGTGGAGTTTCTTAAAGCAGGAGATGATTACAAAAATTCAAAGGTTTTCGGGGAAGTTATTTTTGATGGGGGCGCCAGTCGATTTGACAGGCATTTTCTTTCGTGGCATTTGAAAGGTAAATTTGTTTCAGGCCGGAATTCGTTTGAAATCCATAAATTACCGGATAAAAAGCTTTCCTACTCTTGTTCTGAGGCGATTTCATATTTTAAGAAATACGAGCAATTAACAGATTTTGAACCTTATGAAATGTATGTAAATTAACCCGGTTTGTTTAAAACTCCGGAGCTGGAGCTGTGGTGATTTAATTATTAGGGCACATATCACATACGAAGTAGAATTTGCAACGGCTGGAGGGGGTCCTGTAGCAGTATTAAAATTATCTTCGGATAAGATTCGACCCGTTGGCGATTCGGATATATTCCATGCTCGCCTCAGACGTGTTTCGTAGGAGATAGGAAGCTATTAACCCAGACTACTCAGCACCCATCCGCAAGCTATGAAGGTTTTTATGGTCTTTCGCCTTTCCCCGGTTTAACGTTCTTCCGCCTCTTCGCCTGTTCGTGGTTCCCGGTCTTTCGCCTCGTCGAGGTTTAACCTGCCGGCATAAAAAACAGCCATTTTACTACGGCCACGAGGATAAGCATTACCGTAGTGAATGCAAACCCGGTAATCCAACGGAAATACTTGAGAAATTCAGTTTGCATTCTATCCATCCGTCCGGAGAGCTGATCCATCCGCCCGGAAAGCTGATCCATCCGCCCGGCGAGATTGGAATTCACTTCCTCAATCCGTCCGGAAAGTTCTTCGCGGAATCGATCAATTTTCTCGTCCAGGTGATTTATCTTTGCCTCCACCTGATTTATTCTCTCCTCCAGGTGGTCAAAGCGTTTGTCGTAGGAAACAACGCGATCTCTGAACTCCTGGAATTTTCCTTCTAATCGGGTAACCCTCGTTTCGAGCGTTTCTGAGGTGTTAGCCACGAATGGTTCTCCTTCCCTGCGGGAGTTTTTTTATCACTTCAACTACAATAAATATAACACAACCGGCAGCCTGGCTCAAATACAAAACCTTGTCCGGGTTGTGAATTCATGGTTCCCGCCTCCGCACTAATTTTTGCTAACCTAAAACCTCTATCCACAGATTATAGTTTAAATCTGTGTTAATCAGTGTCCATCCGCGAGCTAAAAAGGTTTTCGGGTTTTAACGGTTTCCTTAGCGTCTTTGCGCCTCTGCGTTACATCTGAGTTGCGGGTTACGGGTTTTCGCCTTTTCGCCTCTTCGCCCCTCTGCCTCTCCGAGGTTTAACGCTTTCCTCTGCGTTATTAACAAATTACCCAAGAAAAAGCTTGAACAGAGCGACAATCACACCGGCCAGGATAGACATAAGAAACCAGGACATTCGGTCAAACCGTGCAGAAAGATCCACAATCCGGTCGGAAAGTTCTTCCCGGAACCGGTCCACCTTAGCATCCAATCGGTCATATTTTTCATCGAGCTGTGTGAACCGGGTATCAATTTTTTCATCAAGCTGTGCGAACCGGGTATCTATTTTTTGATCGAGCTGATTAAACCGGTTGGTAAAACCGTCCACCCGGTTCTCGATGTTTTCAACCCGGCCACGGAAATCATCCATGCGGTCTTCGACGTGATCGATCTGGCTTGCCAGTTCTTCGGTAGATTTCGGCATGATTGTCACCTCATAAATAGTGTAGCAGATAAAAGTACGAAAAACCAAACAAAAACTGGTCTCAAGAGTGATGAGAGCCTTTTTAAGTGATTAAAAGCTACCTCATAATCAGCAAGCTATAAAGGTTTATAGGTTTTTCTGGTCTTGCGCCTTTTTGCCTGTTTGAGGTTTATTGCTCTCCTTTGTGCCTTTGCGTTATCTTTTGGTCTTCCTGGCCTTTCGCCTCTCCGAGATTTAATGTTCTTCCGCCACTCCGTCTCTTCGAGGTCTATCCTCGGCCGTCCAACCACAAAAAAATTACCTCTTGACAGC
>CAZVWJ010000112.1:0-2883 GCA_964631325.1 uncultured bacterium
GCACATGAAGTATGCGAAATATTTTAACCTGAAGCGAAAAACAAAGGGGCATGTGCTTCAGGGACGACCGGACATGAAGATTGTACTGGATGAAAGCTACTTGTTGCAGGTGGTGGGTTACATTCAACCTTTCAACCACCGAGGCTTGCGGACAGATAATTGGTTAAAAAAGAGGTGAAAATTTTTGATAGAGTTCTCATACCTACGGCAAGTCTTCATAATGGGGCTTTTCATCGGTGGGCTATTCCGGTTTATCGGAATAGTTGCCAGGGTAGGTTTTTCTGAAGTTGTTAATCGTGGTGATGCTTTGCTAAGTCTCGGAGCGATGGGGATAGCTTTCCCTTTAGGAGCTATCTTGCTGGATCCAAGGGACTTAAGGATTTTCGTGTTTTTAGCGTCTTTTTGCGTAATTGTCGGGGTAATTATGTATTTTTTAGAGATAATTTGATCTTCGATATAACTTTTCTCGGGATAAAGTTGTAACCTGTTTTGACCCTGGACTTGCCGCTCATTTATTTATACAGCCCACCGAAAGCCGATCGCCTTGAAAATTATCCCTGCGAAAACCTAAGCCATTTTCTCCTGAAATAATGACATTTTCTTTCTCTTTTCTCTAAAATAGCCCCCGAAAGTCGGCTGACTCGCTGGAATCCAAACTGAGAACCTGCGCTGGAGAACATCTGGCCGCACAACTTTCTACCGAACTGTCCTTGCCGGGTTTGTCCCGGCAAGCCAATTTATCAGGACCTCTGGGTTCCGGTTCCATTAGAAAGTTCCTTAGTCAAACCTTAACTTCGTATAAATCCAATAAATCATTCATAAATTCCTCTATTCTTTTCTCTGGTACAGCTGGTCGCTGGTGCTGAATAAATTCGCGTAATCGGATTGTTCCAGCTGAGCTCAACGAGTCAAAATATTGCCGAATGATGGCCTGGGCTTCTTGAAACCGCTCGTGAGCTCGTATGGAGTCGACAATTTCTTTCCGAGGTTGCCAGTCTTCCTCAGTCATCATTCCCAGTATCATGAATAAATCAAATGCGTGGTACTGACTAATTTCCCGGGCCTTGTCCGAATTCTCAATGGAGTCTCGGATAGCATATAACTTGAGGATTCCATAAGGAAGCGGATGCGGTAAATAGACTACCGCTTCCTGTGTGTTCGTTTCAACTTCAATTTTAGTGGATTCGTGATCAATGTTGATTGCTTCGGGCGTTAAACGACCGTGGATCGTGTCGGAGGCATTTCTGGAACGAACTCGGGGAGACTTGATTTTCACCCGTGAATCATCACCGGGGTTTTCGGCCAGGAGATCAATTTTGGGATATAAGTTTTGATCTGCTTCGCGTTCTTTTTCGTGGACAAAGTGAAAATTTTCCGCTCCGGGACGCGGAACGTAATTCATCGCCTCGAGAATTTTTCGAATCAGCTTATTTTTTTTCGGATCCACGAGAACTTCCAGGGTGAGTAAAACGTCAATGTCATCACTTGCGCGTGGAGGATAAAGCTCCTCGAAGCGCGTTGTTAATTCCTCCGTCTTTACCCATTTAGCACGCAGTTCAATTCCATATCCACCCCCGACCAGTAACTTTATGCTATTACCCTGAAACCGGCTGGCAAGATCGACTAAAGTTTCTCCCATTTTGCCCGTTACCTTCATGCCAATTTAGCCTCAATTGTTTGAAGTAGTTCGGCCCGCATCTTCTCAGCCGCTTCCTTCGCTCGTTTATCCCCTTCATTATATTGAAGATAACATTCAACCGGGGAGCACCAGGGAAATTCTTGTGCCCCGGGAACCGAATCTTCCAGGGGACCACTGGCGAAGTAGACTCGCGGATCGGTCGTCTGACGCAGTTCAAAATCCGGGAATCGCTGGCTTTCTTTGCACTCTATTCCACTTAAAAGCTTATTAATCGAGGAAGTGTAAATGGGGCCCACGTCATCCAGGTTCGTCAACAATTCAAAACGCTCAGGAGTAAGTCCGGCCAGTTTCAAGTTCTGTTTTTCAGCATTTTCTTTCATTGCTGATAAAGGATTCGGGCTGAGGTTGTCATCGACCGTAATGAAGCGGACGTCATTCGTTTCAGGAAGCTGATAGTTGTCCGCAAGTTGAGTGAGAAGTTTTTCCGGTTCAATAAGTCGTATTACGTCGTCCCGGGTGACAAGGAAATCATCCTCCAGGGCCTGTAAGACTTTGGAAACGGTCGAAAGACTAATTTCCGCCTCAAGTTCCTTAATTTTTTTCTGTATAGCTGACACGGATTCAAACCCCGGTTGTTCGATGAAAACCCTGGGAACGAGAGAAGATTTGCCGCTGTAGATGTTTTTAATTCCACGGCTTGCGGGATATTGATTTTCCTTGCCTGTCTTCATGATGAACCATTCACCGGGGATGACGATAATTCCGTTCCCTGAAAAGTCGATCCCGCTGATTTTCTCGTCAGCAAGCTGGTCCAGGGCCGCGTCGGTGAGGTAAGGAGCAAGAAGGATCGGGTAAGCGTCTTCCGGAGCCGGGCTCAACCTTTTTAATCGGGTAATTGCCCGGTCAAGGTTCTGCGGAATAGGGGACGAAATATAATTCCCTATAAACACGTTTTCCTGGTTTTCCCAGCTAAGTTTTAGAACTATATCCGAACTAAACTCTTCCCCAGCACTGTCTTTGTCATAAACTTCAATATTGAACGGTTTAAAAGTTAGCTTACCCGCTGCCAATTTTTTCAAAGCTTGTTCTTTACTTAACATCATAACCACCTATTTTCCTATATTATTAATTTTCTCAATTGAGAAAATACCATATATAAGAAAACTATGCAAATAATTATAATGATTATGAGCGGTTATTCGATATCAGGCGGACGGAGATAAAAAAAGTTTCTTCCGAGCACT
>CAZVWJ010000113.1:0-2734 GCA_964631325.1 uncultured bacterium
TATTATTATAAAGGACAAATACCGGCGATCTTCCATCATTTTTCCTTTTGTAAAAATTTATGCGGAAAATCGTACTCGTTTAATACGGCAAGAAAATTATCGCCAATCCATTCGACAACTTCCGGCTCGGCGGAGTCCAGCAGGTCAAAGCCGAAGTAATTCTCTATCCTGTTTTTAAACTGGTAGCTCTTGGAGCGGCCAAATCCCATTATTTCTCGCAGTACCGCCAGATAATCTTGAGTGTCGGTTAATGTTTGAAGTTCCAGCCCGGGAATTAAAGCAAGTGTCTCTGTTCCCTGACTTCGCCATTTATACAAACAGTAAACTCCCAGGAACAGCTCCGCCCGGGCCTTCCGTTGCTCAAGGTTACCTCGGTCCACTTTGGCCGGCTGATTCTCAGCAGCATAAGCGCGCAACTGACCGCTTTTATTGCGCTTTATTTCGGCAATCGAACGGTTGATTTTTTCAAGCGTGGCCGCAAGTTTATCCTTGAATTTCTGCCGGGCTTCATTTTTCTTTTCACTCAACAAAAGATTTTTCTCGGGATTGGCTCCACCCGCTGGCTTATTGGAAGGCAGTTCCTGGCGGGATTCCACATGATAATCACTGATTCCGAACCGGTGGGCCAGGTAATCAACAATAGTTTCCTTTTTCAAAGGAACTTCAGCACTGGCGAATATTTTTTTAATTAACGGTTTTAAATCGGGCACGTCAAGTTGAAATTGACTGGTCTCCTGAGATTTCTTCCGTGAAAACAAACTGACGGGTAATTCCTCGGCCAGGCGTTCAAAATCGAGACTATTCTCAGAGGCATCCGGGAAGATTTTGGTATCCCAGCATTCGGGACAATAATAATCTTCTCCCCCGGCATTCTGCCGGACAAAATTCCATTCAAACCGGGTTTCATTATCTAATATCCGCCCGACGCTGCGGGCCAGTTTTCGCCTGTTATATTCGGGGTCAGTGGGGGCAGTTTTAGCCAGCAGGCTCTTTAGATACTGCTGAAAATAGCCAATGAACCGGCCGTCGTTCCAGTTTTCATCGACCGCGTGCTGGAGGAACCCTTCCCAGTTGCCGTATTTTTTTCGGGAAATGGAAACTATAAAATCGTGCAGATGCTCGCGGGGCTCAAGCCGGGCAAGCTCCGGCGGCAGGTGGCCGTCAAAATAGGAGTTGCGGAATTTCTTGAAGGCAAGAAAAAAATACTGCTGGAAGCTCTCCAGCAGTTCGTGTTGATCCCCTTCCACGGCGGCAATGATTATCTCGTGGGAAGTCTTGAGAATGGATTTAACCTTACGTGGTTCCTCCAGCTCAAGTTCATTTAGCCGGCCGTCAAAATCAGTCTCCGGCCCCGCCCAGTCCCAGCTCACATATCCTTCCCGCGGCTCATCTCGCCGGACCAGCTCAGCCGTAATTAATTTCTCAAGGTCGGCGGTTAAAAAAACAGCTTCGTCAATCCAACCGTTGAAGTTCACAATCCGGGCTCCACTTGCGGGATTAGCTAATGTTTTCGGCCAGAGATCAGCCAGAAGCTAATTAATTATATGGATACAAAGTAAAATTGCAAAAAAATTTTAGAAATTTTAGAAATTTTTCGATAAGCTTATATTCATTAATGTCTCTTCAGCCTCGCGGCGAAAGAACGGGCTCTTTCCAAATCCTCCTCGTTCGGATGCCCTTTCCACATGCCGCCGATAAGTTTAAGCGGACCAAACGTATCGTAGCCCCGGCAGGTAAATTCGCCAGTGAGTTCAATGTTTTTTTCCGTCAGCAACTGCTTGATCCGGTGGTGATACGGATTTAACAGGGGAATTTGGCGGAGGCCGCTGGTTGAGAAGATAAAGCCGCTTTTTCCGGACAGTTCAGGTAGGGCTTCAACCAGTTCGAGGAGCTTTTTATGGTGTTTGCGATAGTAAATGCCGGAACCGAAACCCAGCAGATCGTAGTTTTGCAGTTCCCCCGGCTCAGTTTCCTGTAGATCAATCAACTTTGCTTCCAGTACTTCGCCCATCGCCCGCGCGATTTTTTCAGTGTTCCCGTGGTGAATTGAGATGTAAAAAATAGCAGTGTCCATTCTGTTTGGCTCCTTTTAGAGACTACAGCTCAGAAATGGGGAAGTAAGGACAAATAAGTATGAAAGGAAAATTTATTTACTTGAAAGGAGTTGCTCCACTGAGATATCTTCGTCAATTTCAGGCCAATGAATTCCAATGCCATTACCAATTAATTCCCAGTTATCTCGTTCTTCCGGGGAAGCTGATTTAAGGCGTGGAAACCATTCAAGAGGAATATTTATCTCACGGCCATCACAAAGGATTACTTTAAAAACGTCATTTTCAAATTGTATCTCCTGGGCTTCGGCTTTAAATTCAGGTGTTTTAGATTCAGCTTGAGCTGAAAAACTCATGCCAGGCCTCCTCTAGTTTAGATTTATTTTCAATGATATACTGACTAATCTCATTTAGTTCATGTGCTTTGAAACCGTTATTTTTTGATAATCTAACCGGTTCCAACCAGAATTTAGCATAATTTCCTGATGCTTCTACATGAATATGTGGTGGTTCTGAGCGATCATTGCTGAAAAAGAAAAACCTGGATCCCTTTTTTCTTAAAGCAGTCGACATTAATAACTCCTAAATTAAAACTAAACTAGTATTTTTTGAATGCAACTCTTATAAAACCTAAATTGAGCGATTATTATCGAAGAACACATAACTCTCCGGATTCATTCTCG
>CAZVWJ010000114.1:0-2726 GCA_964631325.1 uncultured bacterium
TTTACAATTTACCTTAGTTTACCATGGGGGACACGACAAATGTCGTCATTGTGCACATGTTCAGGGGTTTTGGATCAACGTTGGAGAACAAAAGAGGCTAAATTGGCCAATTTTTCAACAATATTCGGGTGAAATGTAAAACCTGTGAGGCTGGCACTGACGGTGAGGGCTAGTAGCTAAAGTTTAACTGCGACCCAAATCCATTAACAAAATCTCAGGGGGTCTCAAACTTCGTTCCGGGATTAAAAGGCCAGCACCGTCGCCCGGATAATATATCATCGAATATTTCATTCTACCGTTTGTACAATTGTACAAGTGATAGAATGGGGGGGGATAGTTGGCTGGTATATTTTTTCTGGTGACTTTGTGGGGATTAATGGCGGAGCTTGGAAAAGTCCAAGGAGAAAATGACAATCGACAACTCCGTCCCTTTTTGCAGACATTTCTTTGACCATTTGTAAAATTTTTGTTTCGTTGTAGCCATTTTTTTACCTCCAAACAAACATAATAACTACTTTATTAAGTATAACCCATCTCACCCTAAAAATCGAATTGGGAACTTTAGACATATCATCATATCAACATATGTCCATATAATGATATGTTTGCAGTCATTTTTTTTGGGAGATTCTGAAAAAGGAAAATTTGAGCCACAAATAGCCCCGAGAGTTGTGAAATTTTCGTCTGTTATTCTCTCTGTTTTGCTGCCTTGATCGGTCTTTGATAATTCACTCCTTCGTGATTCAAGCTGGATGAAACGAACTTTCCTGGCACATTTAATCTCAATCTCCATCCTTGATCGGAAAGTGAAGTTATTCAACTATTCAACCCTCGAGGGCATTCACTGAGTTATTTAACAACTTTATCCCCGAAAATTTTTCGATATTTTGCAATAACTTATGCTTTTGGCTGAGAATTTGACATCAGGTAAATGGGTTCCATTTCTTTAAGGTTTTCAATTGATTTGAAATTTGTCTTTCAATCAGCTTCAAGCTGGGAAAAAACTTCCTTTAGCTTCTGGGAATCAAGATAGGAAAATGGAATGTCATTCAACCAAAGAGAAGTTTCGAAAGGAGATAGTTATTTATTTTTTAAACCGCTTTTTGACTGTTTAACCAGATCATTCATTGAGCCAATCACAGATTGATTAAGAGCTTTTCCGACAATATAACCACCGGTGGCAGGAGCAATAATTCTCTTGAAGATAAGTTTAAAGCCCTCTTCCTCCAGTATATCTCTCATAATACTCATCCATCTTTTGATGAATTCATTGACGGTAGTAATTCCCCGACCATAGATCACGAACGAATACAGGGAGGCCGTATTTGTGAACAAGATGTACTGTGTTCGACCGGCCCGAAATACATGGGAAGACCAATCTAAATAGGGGTTATCATGCATCGGAATTTCTTGGACGGGCTCATTTTTGATTTTTTTGCCCTGACGCTTGTAGGGGGACTTGTAGGGTCGCCACAATTTATGCTCCCTCATAGCTGCCTCCATTTATCAAAACAGCACCCCATAAGATACAGGAAGTAGCATGTACGGTCATATCTTCAGTCATGTATCTTTCTCATATTCTGCCGGCTTAATATTCAGCTTCCAATATCCAGTTTTTTTAGACCCAACACGCTCCAAGACGCCATCTTCTTTAATTTTTTTTATATTTCTTTCTACAGTTCTTTCGCTTACCCCCATTTTGTCTGATAACTCTGGAATCGTGATATTTTCGTCTTCGTTAATATACTGAAGAATATCCTTTTCATTTTCACTGAAATTTTCTAAATTTATCCCGCCATTTATCCCGAACTTCGGGACGGGGGTTGAGATTTGAGATTTTATTAAAAGTAATTAAGAGAATTAAAAAGTAAGTTCAACCTCGTTATTGGACTGGATTTACAGGATGGACTGGATTTTATTAAAAAGCAGAGATTAAGTGATTGAGTGATGAAGTAACGAGGTGATGAAGGGAATCGTAAACAGTGACTGAGTGATTGAGGGATAGAGTGACAACAAAGGCAAAGTTAAAATTAAAGGCAACGGCAAAGACAAAGGGAACGCGGAAGAACTCGAAGAGGCGAGCAGGCGGAGAGGCGAAAGAGCATTGAATCTCGTAATTAAGTGATTAGGTGATGAGGGAAAATCAAGGGCAACGGCAAAAGCAAATCCAAAGTCAAAATGGATTGCCGGGTCGAGCCCGGCAATGACGGTCTTTCGTATTCTGGATTCCGGGAGCAAACCCCGGAATGACGTGCTTAATGCTGGATTGTCGGATTGGGGTTTGGCAATGCCAGGGGGCGGGAATGACAGACTTCTCGGGGGACGGAGGTTGATTATTGATTAACTTTTTTAGCTCGCAGATTGGCGCAGAAAGTGCGGATTTATTATTTTTGTAAATCAAGTTCAAAACCTTTGGATCCACAGATTAGGTGGATTACACGGATTAAAGTTCAAAATCAAGTTTTATATATTGGACAGGATTTACAGGATGGACTGGATTTTATTAAAAAGCAGAGATTAAGTGATTGAATTATTGAGTATTGAGGCAAAACCGTGAACCTTGACGAGGGGACTAAGGGACGAGGAGGATCGTGATGAGGTGATGAGGTGAAAACCGTAAACCGCAACTCGCAACTGCGTGAGGGACACAAAGAAAAACGTTGACCATTAGCTTAACTTCACCCCCCATTAAAAATGACACAGCAAGAGTATCCCCACTAACATAG
>CAZVWJ010000115.1:0-2617 GCA_964631325.1 uncultured bacterium
AACTAATATAGCTTCTGAAAAGAATAAGCTGAATTTACAAATTCCTATCTTATTCGAGATATCACCGAAAAAATAAAGTGGTTTAAATATAGAAAAAGGTAGTGAAAAAATGAAAAAGATCAATTATATTATTATCGTTTCAACTGGTCTTTTTACACTTTTTCTCTTTGCATTCTTGGCTCAAAAAAATATTCATAAAAATTGGGAACTTGAACAACAGAAAGAAAAAAAACGAATTATTTCAATGGTTGAGAGAAGAAGCAATGAAATTTTAGAACAATTAAATAGCATTCAATCATTTGTTGAAGTATCCAGTGAAGATAATTTGACTCAAGAAAAGTTTGTAGAGTTTGCAAAACAAGTGACTCATGATAATGAAAAAATCTATTCGATTTCATGGGCGCCAGATGGAATTCAAACGTATGTATATCCATATGACGAAGAAATCCTTGGTCATAATTTATATTTAGATGAAAGAGAATCAGTTCAAACTGCTATATCTGAGGCAATTAGAACCTTGAAACCACAAATTAGCGGTCCTTATCCAGCTAGACAAAATCCAGATATAAATATTGTTGTTTTTAGATATCCTGTTTTTTTTGAAGATAGAGAACTTAGAGGATTTGTTAATATTGTGATGGAAAGTGAGAATTTATTTATTCCTATTCAAAGTGAATCATACTCCAACATTTACGATTATCATGTTGTGAATTCAAATGGGCAGATATTATTTGGAAATCAGACTGATACAGATGAGATATTTTCTTTAGATAATAATGTTTTTGGTTGGGAAATACATCTATCTTTGTCTGAAGAACATCTTGCGGAAATTCAGCGTACAAAAAATTTTTTAAATCTCACTTTCTTTGGTTCAATTTTTTTCATTGGCCTTTATTCTTTCTTGACCTTTAAAAATACGATAGAACAATCAAAGGAATTACAAAAACAAAAACATGCTTTAGAAAAAAGTAATCAAAAGCTTGAAGCCCAGAACCAGGAACTGGACGCTTACAACCAGCAGCTTAAGGCTACTGAACAGCAGCTCCGGGCGGAGGTTGAGGAGCGCAAGCAGGCGGAGGAGCAAAGCAAGGAAAGGCGGATGATGTTGGAAAGAACGATTGATAGAGCACCTGTCCCGATAATGCTCCATGCGGAAGACGGAGAAGTAATCAAAATCAACGAGACCTGGACCGATATCACCGGATATTCTCCGGAAGAAATTCCCACTATTTACAAGTGGGCTGAGAAGGCTTATGGAGATAGGAAAGAAAAAGTGATGAAGACCATAGAAAGTCTTCATGAGAAAAAAGACAAAACTTTTGAGGGAGAGTTTGAAATCAAAACAAAAAGCGGTGAAAAGAGAACATGGGACTTTAAATCCGTGTATATAGGCGAAATTCCCGACGGTCGCAGTCTAGTCATAAGCCTGGCTAGAGACATCACCGAGAACAAGGAGAAGGAGAAAAAACTGCAAAAAAACAGGAAGTTTCTTGAGCAAATTCTGGAGACCAGCCCGGTGGGCATTGTTGTTTTGAATCAGGCCGGAGAAATAACCCGGGTAAATGGACACTTTCTTGACATATTTAACTTGACACGGGAGGAAGTTGAAAGCTGGGGTTTTGATGGTGAGCGCTGGTCAAACTTTGACGAAGAAGTTGAACCTTTCCCGGTTGAGGAACTGCCTTTTGCCCGAGTCCTGGAAGAGGGAAAACCAGTTTTTGGTGTAGAAAACGCGGTTGAGAGGCCGGATGGAGAGAAGATCTGGTTATCAATCAGTATGGCTCCAACATTTGACAAGGACGGCCAGTTAATTCAGGCAGTGGGAGCACTCGAGGATATTACCGGCCGCCGGAAGATGGAGTCCGACCTGCGCCAGTCTATTGAGGAAAAGAAAGTGATGCTCAAGGAGATTCATCACCGGGTGAAGAACAACCTTCAGGTCATCTGCAGTCTCCTCGAGATGCGCGCCCGGACGGCACCTTCCGAGGCCGAAAGACCACTGATGGAGACCCGAAACCGGGTTCATTCGATGGCCCTGATCCACGATCGTATCTACCAGTCGGACACTCCGTCGGCGGTTAATATAGAAAATTACCTTGAGGAACTAATCGCCGGCCTGAAAAACACTTATGAGCGCGAGGAGCTAGAAATCAAGGTCGAACTTGAAGTGGACGAATTTATCCAGCTGGGCCTGGACCGGGCAGTGCCCTGCGCCTTAATTTTGAACGAAATTCTGGCGAATGCCTTCGAACATGCCTTCCCCACGGAAAACGAGAAGGAAAACTTTGTTCGTATCTCTTTTCAGAAAAATAGTTCGGAATTTGATTTTTGTTTACGGATCAGCGATAATGGGCAGGGCTTGCCGGAGGACTACGAAATTGGAGGATTGGGTCAGGGGGATACTCTTGGTCTTGGTCTGATCAAAGCCCTGGCTGAGCAACAACTTGCCGGTCAACTGGAAGTTAATTCCAGCTCGAACGAAGGAACTGAATTTGTTGTTGAATTTTAGTTTGTTGGTCATCAGATAAAAAAATAGAACGGGTCTCGTACTTTGAGTTTTTAAGTTATCCCTAAAAATCGATTAGAATTTGTCTATCCTGGCCACAATCCCCTCGTA
>CAZVWJ010000116.1:0-2616 GCA_964631325.1 uncultured bacterium
AAATTGAGTGGTCTCCTCACTTGCCGTAAGAATTGTCCCCTTTTCTACCCCCAATTCTTTCATACCTCCCTCCAGGGCCTCAAATTCACGTTCAACTGTCGCCTGGCTTTTAAATTCATAAGCCACCTGGATCAAATTAGTAATATCTGTCCCCTGGCGCACTAAAAAATCTACTTCCTTCCCCGCCTCAGTCTTGAAATAGAAAATTTCCTTGTTCCTCCGTTTCAGCTCCAGGAAAACAAGATTTTCAAGATACTGACCCTGATCCTCAGAAAAACGAAAAGCAGTAGCTTCTATCAATCCATTATCCACACAATAAATTTTCCGTGGATTCTGCCGCTGACGAGCAACTGAATAATCAAAACGTTTTACCGTATGAAATAGCCAGCTTTCCTTTAAGTAGCTGATAAATTGTCGGACCGTTTCGGTCGAAGAAATTCCTAACCGGTTAGCAAGGTTATTATAGCTAAAAAGCGAGGCTACATTACTGAGCAAATATAAAGCCAATTCACGCAAATCATCTATTTTTTTAATTCCGTTACGGGAAATTACATCCCGAAAAATAACATCGTAGTAAATATCGCTCAACAGATCTACATCTTTATACTTCCAGTATAAAGGCAGCCCGCCGAAACGGAGATAATTCTCAAAGTAAGAACGGAGCTCTGCTGTCTCTTCCGTAGTCAACGATTTCAGATGCTCTGGTATTGAATAATCGTGAAACCGGAAATATTCTGAGAAGGAAAACGGCAGGAGGCCTAAAGTCTGATGACGGCCTGTCAAATTTTTTGCCCAACTGCTTTCCTGCAGATGGGCATTAGAACCGGTTAAATAAAACTTGACCTCCTGATCATGAAGGCGGCGAACAAATCTTTCCCATTCCTCAATATGCTGTATTTCATCCAGAAAAAGAACGCTCCGTTTGCCATACTCTTCCATAAGATATTGGTAAATCTTATCCAGATCCGTCACTTCTATATTTATTAACCGCTCATCCTCAAAATTTAGAAAATAGTAATCCTCTGGTTCATAGTATTCAGCAGCAATTTGTCTCATAAAAGTTGATTTCCCGGCCCGTCTTAAGCCATGGATTATAATTGCATGGGGCAGCTCTATTTTGGTTTCCACCCGGGATAAAAGTTCCCTCTTTGTGCCCTGCTCCCAGGCGAGAAATGTCTCGCGCTGTTCACGGATGATTTTTTTAATCTCGGCTGACGCTAATTCCATAATTCGTACTCCTCCCATAACATTTACTTTTCACAATAGAAGATAACATACTTAACCTACTTTTTCAAATTGAAGGTTACAAAAAAGTGACACATCCTAACAGAAACCCGTGCAGGTTTGCACAATTGTGAACAGGTGGACGGGGGGAGTCAGAGTCGAGGGGGGATGGTCAAAAGTTAATATTTGGAGAGCGGAAAACTAAAAACTATTAGGCGGTGAAGAGGCCGGAGTATAGTTTTTTTAAGTTCTTTTTTTATTTTTGCCGTCTCCAGGAGAAGATCTATTCCCTATTAGCTGCCTATTACGCTGGTTAATTCTGAGTAAGTGGAAATAATAATTTCTTGTTACTCTCCCTTTTTTCAAGTTTAGCATTATAGCCTGATATGTGTTATATTATTTGTGATAATTAATTTATGGAGGTAAAAATATGGCTCAACCACAGCAGTTAAACAAAGAAGAACTGGAAGAGTTTATCGAAGAAAAGATTTTCGAGTTGGTGGAGGATCCGGACAGCGATCTGGAGTTAAAAGAGGACTTTATCAATAAGATAGAAAAGCGCAAACAAGAGGAAGCTAATATTCCTCACAGTAAAATTTTAGATAATCATGGCTGAAGTATACTGGTCCCCCGGAGCTAAAGAGGATCTTGAAAAGCTTGACTCGCCGGTTAAAAATAGAGTACTCAAGAAAATTTCCTGGTTTGCTGAAAATTTAGAGCATCTCACCCCAAAATCTTTGTCCGGAAAATATAGTAACTTATATAAGTTAAGGGTAGGGGATTGGCGAGTTATTTATGATTTTGAATCTGGATCAAAAATGACAATTAGATTCATCGGTCATCGCAGTGATATTTATGAATGATGACAGTTTGAGCTCTCGATGCTCAACATATTGCGATAGCTACTCTTTGTAAAGTAGATCTGGTTGTAAGCTGGAATTTTAAGCACATTGTTCATTTTGATAAAATTAGAAAGATCAACGCTGTGAATCTCAAATTAGGATTTTCAACACTCGAAATCAGATCTCCCAGGGAAGTGGTTTAAATGCAAACAACTCTTTTCAAATTGATTCCGTAAAATGGATGCGTGAACAGTGAGATAAACTCTCCAGTAAATATATAGATAATCCGGAGGTTGAAGAAGAGTTAAAAAATATACGTAGTAAATTCAATTTCAAAACTCCAATTTTAAAGTAATTACCCATCTCCGCTTACTAATCAGAAATTCTTTACGTTTCGAATCTCATGAATTCAATCCCTGCACTCCAATAATTAATTGCCATCTCCCAGATGTTGAATTTTCCGTAGACACTTAGAGCTAAAAAACCCGCGTAAGTTTGACAGTTACGACATTTGTCGGGTCCCAATTTTCCTGACATAATTTTTTCGCTT
>CAZVWJ010000117.1:0-2377 GCA_964631325.1 uncultured bacterium
AGGGATTTTTTGATGAATTTGTACACTTTAAAGGGGGAACCTGTCTTCGGAAATTTTTTGCCGGAGCAGAAGGCCGATTTTCGACGGATCTCGATTTTGCTCTCGCCCATCCCCAATTATCGAAGGACAAGGACGAGGTTGCTGATTTACTGTCCGAGACGCTTGATAGAGAATTAGGGCCCTTTACATTTTCAAGATTCGACAATGGGGGGCGATGGCACCTGGGTGTTGAAAGTATAATCGACGTGGATGACCCGGAAGTCTCCGTTCGACTCGACGTGGGCCCACCCACCTGGTTGTCCCCGCAAAACCAATCCTTTGAAGACAATTCAATTCACAAACAATATGAATTTGATCTTCCGGATATTCCCTGCATGGCACAGGAAGAAATCATCGCCGAAAAAGTTGCTCGCTTCAATCATGTGTCTTCCCCGCGTGACGCCTGGGATCTCGTTTGGATGGCAACCAACAGTCCCCATTCCAACTTCGATCGAGAACAGGTTAAGGAACTTGCCATCCTGAAAATTTGGGTTGATAACAATGGACTCGGTAACATCTGGGAACCGGGTAATTCTCCGCGACCATACGAAATAAACCGCTGGTTTTCTTCACGAGAGGGCCGATGGAGGGCAACCAATATTGGACGGCTCGCAGGAGAGTCCGCCTCTCTCGATGAAATTGAGCAGCAATTATTTTCACTTTATGGTTTTTTAAGGGATTTAGCCGATGAACAGGAAACGATCGCTTCGGCCAACGAAGGGGACAGAAGCTTGATCATTCAAAAGGTTGAAGCCCTGAACGACCGCGGATTCACTTCGGAAGATTTTTGGTAAGCAAAAATAGGCCTCGGAGATTGAAAGATTGAAAGTTATAACTGCCCCTTCACTTCTCTAATTTTGCTCATTGTCACTGCCAACTATATTAAACCATACTCGATTCAGAGCTGTAAAAAGAAAACCGGAGTAATGCTTTTGAAAATGATAACCGACCGGCCGGGATGGGCCGGCTGTCTTTAAAGCTGAGAAGGTAGAAGCGGAGAGTAGCGCAAGGCGCTGACCTGAGCAACGCTGTTTGCGCTTCGAAAAGATTATAGTTTTAGGCCCCAGTAAATCAGCATCTCATCTGGAACGCTGTTGGACTCTGGAGTTTTTTGCCGGAGTTGAGCGAAATCCGAGGGACCGGTGGTCCTCGGGGTGGAACGATTCACCCGGGAATACTTCGATCGGACAGGAGGCGAAAAAACAAAGAGAAAAATTGGTGAATTAAAGAGAAGGTTTCACGGGGGAAGAGCTCGAAAAGCTTTTGTCCGAACACAGTGAGTTTAAAGGATTTCGAGCATATATTATTGAATTGAGTTCAGCGCTCCTCGTTACTTTTTGTGGGCCTATTATTGAACCATCCAATAATTAGATGTTTAATAATTTTACTCCCGAAGAACCAACCGGCGATAAACAAATCTACTACTCCAAATATAATAACTGCCAGTAAAAATATAAATGAAAATACAAATGGAATTTTCCATAAAGCCGGTTCACCAAGCCAAATAAAGGTAACCTTAAATCCTTGAACCTTTATAGGAATAATCTCTCCAGTTTGTAGCATGTAAAGATAAGCATCTATATGGGGTAATAAAAATGTCACTACACCTCCCATTAAAATGAGTACCATAAAAGCAATAAACCACTTTTTTTGCTCAACTATTTCTTCTTTTGTTTTTTCAAAAGATTCTTTTATTAACTTTTCCAAGATTTTCTTCCTCGTTCAAAAATTTTAAATAAATCGCTATAAAATGATACTCTGTTTCGCTGAATAATTTCTGCGATTGCTATACAGATATCACTAAACCATATTATAAACAGAGTGGCACTTATTAACAAAAAAAATAAATTTGTTGTACTCACCTTCATACCTATATTCGGAGAAAAAAGTGAGTTTGATATTTTTTTGATTGTCCAAAATGTACTTAAATAAATTAGGTAACTGCCGTTAAAAGTCAAAATTTTGCGGTATTCATTTGTAATCTCAGGAGAACCCCAAAAAAATAACGTGCAAACGCCAGACGTAAAAATACTTAGCACAATTGGCAGTAAAATACACCATAATGGAGTAGACATAAAAATTTCCAAACTGTAATACGTTGGAAGTAAACTAAAAATTATTTTCGATATGGGGATACTAGCAACCATTGCTAATACTAACAAAATTTTCGCCATTTTTACTTTAATAGCTATGCGACTTTTCTTCATCGTAAATCAACCGTTCCAATAAACCTTAGTGTTATTGGGTTTACTCGATTAGAACTCGCAGATTGAAAGTTGCAATTGCTCCTTCACTTCGCCAATTTTGTTCAGCCTCACTGTTAACTGTATTAAACCAT
>CAZVWJ010000118.1:0-2356 GCA_964631325.1 uncultured bacterium
CCTCAGAGCAGCCGGGATGGCTGCGAGAATGAATCCGGAGAGTTATGTGTTCTTCAATAACAATCGCTCAATTTAGGTTATCACTTAATCACTTCATCACGCACCCAGTTTTCCTTCGTTCCCTCGTCCCTCAGTCACCTCGTCATTACCATACCTCACACTGTCCATTCGCTGGCTTCCGTCTTTTTGTCAAGCAGGGGAATGGCCAGTTTTTTCTGGACGGGAAAACGTTCAAACATTGATTCCCCTTCAATTAATTTAATCTGTAAATTGCAGTAATTGCCGGGTTTTAATTTTGTTTCATCCAGGGGCAGTTTTCCTTCCAGCAACTTATCGTAAGCCCAGCAGGATTCCTTAATTATGCCGTCTTCTTGTTCGGCCCGCTTTATTTCCCCCTTTCGTTCTTTTAGCGGTCCGAGTTCATATTCTGTTTCGTCCAGGGTAAACCGACAGATGGTCTCGGCCGGAAGCCGGTGGGAGAAATTAATACTCAGGTAAATATTTTTTTCATCCGACCCGAACCTGATTGTTTCAAATCTTTCGGTACTTTTAGCCATTGCCTGGGTTGTTCGGGAAGCATAGATTTTAGCGGCTCCCCACCACTCCCGATAATGACTTTGTTTTCCATCAATATCAGGAGAAATAAAATATCGCGGCGGCTCGTAGCCGGGCGTTTCGGTTGAGTGCAGGGGGTGGTGAAGGTAAGAGGGTTCGGGATGGCCGCCGCATTGATAAATAAACAATAAATTTTCCCGAAAAATTTGGTCAAAAGCATCATCATCTGACGAGTGAAATGGTTCCCCGTACCACCAGAACCAGTCACTTCCTTCGGCGGCGTAAAGGGCTCGCCAGCATTTTTTAGTCTTTTCTTCGTCAAGGTCTTCCCAGCCAGACAGAGCCTCCCGGGTTTCAGCCAGTAATTCCCAGGCCCGGACGTCTTCGCTGCTTCCTCCCCAGATATTAAAATCACCGTTTATCCAGGACCCGGCCGGTAAATCTTCAATCACTGGCAGATTGTCGTTTTCTTCCAGGTAATCCGAGGGAGTAACGGAACGAAAATCATTTGCTTGAACCAAGCGACTGTAGAACTGATCAAGAAATTTTTCACCGGCGTCTGTGAAATGTTCCCAGGGATTCTCTCCGTCAAGAATGATAGTTAGTAAACGACCACTCTGCTCAGCCGTATTTTTTTGAATGTCACCGAATTTATTGAATAAATCTTCAACTGCTGCTTCTACTTCCATTTGGGAATAATCAAAGCCAATCAGGTCGCTGATACTGGTGTCCCGGAAGAAAATTGGTATTTCATTTCGCCAGCTATAACCGGTGAATTTACTATTATGTGAATCCCCGTGGTTATTGCGATGAAGCAGAGCCTCGTCGGTCGCTGTCCATTTAAACCCGAGGTCGTTGACTTTTTTTAGAAATTCGTTGCTCAGACTTCCCTCAGAGGGCCACAAACCAATTTCGGACTGGTCAAAACAGTCTGCCGCCATCTCTCGTGCCTTTTCAAGGTGCCAATGTGCATCTTCCGGCCATTTAATTGACCTCTCCGGTTGGGGAACATCAGGTAGGGCCTGTTCAATATCTGAGTAATCACAGAGCAGGGGAGCAATCGGATGGAAATAAGGGTTGACTGAAATTTCTATTTCAGTTTCTTCGAGTAGATTCTTCCATCTGGGAATTAGAGATTCAAGTAGTTCGTTCTCAATTTCTTTCACTTTCTGTTTTTCATCCGCGGTGAAATTTTCTCCTTTTTCTTTCAGTTCGTTGATCTCCGGGTGCTTATCACCAGCCGAGAAACCAAACCAGAGTAGAGTGCTCCAGACCTGGCAGTCCCGTAATTTATCCGTTGACCAACTGAGCTTCTGCTGCCGGGTGGCTTCTTCATTAATTTCCTTCCAGCCCTCATATAGTCGGGTTAGTTCCGGGTGGGGAGCTATCATGGTTTCGTAATTTGCCCGGAATGTCCCCCGAACAAGTTGAAACTGTTCTTCCTCACTTAATTCACCGGCCGGCTTTTTTCGTAATTCCAGCATTCTATCCGTTGCTCCCTGGCTGTATTCTATAATTTGCTGGAGTAATACCGGGGACCAGTTGAACGTGACTGCCGTTCGGGGATATCTCTCAATCATCTCCGCCATATCGTGATATTCTCTCAACGAATGAAGACGGACCCAGGGGAGATAAAATACTTCTTGTCCCAGCGGCCGGTAATTTGGCTGATGCAAGTGCCAGATAATATTAATGGGAAGGGCGGAACTCAATTTTTACACCTCTTGATTATGGTCTAACCTAAATTGAGCGATTCTATGGTGAGTCTGCAAGATATCACCTGTTTCTATCATTCTTGACG
>CAZVWJ010000119.1:0-2326 GCA_964631325.1 uncultured bacterium
GCTATGGTGAGGATGTAAGATGTCCTGTTTCTGGATTTTTACAGCCCTGAATTGGGCCGCAGGAGGCGGTCCAGGGGCTGTATACCTCGGAGACGACACGAAGTCGTCGAGAATGATAGAAACAGGTGATATCTTACAGTCTCACCATAGAATCGCTCAATTTAGGCGTTATTTAGTTCAAAATCAACGCCTATTTGTTTTAAGTCTTCGTAGAAGTGCGGGTATGATTTTTTTACGGCTTCCGCTTCCTCAACGACACAATTACCCCTGACCAGGGAAAAAACAGAAAAAGCCATAGCCAGGCGATGGTCATTATGAGCATTGAAGACAATTTTTTTATTGGAAAAATTCCCTGAATCCCCTCGAACAATTAATTTGTCCGGCAGCGCTTCCGTTTGCAAACCGGTCTTAGCCAATTCCCGGCAAGTTGTGTTAAGCCGGTCGCTTTCCTTGTTAGCCAGATGGGCAATGTTTGTTATTTCTACTTCTCCGCCAGAAAAAGCGCCCAATACAGCGAGAATTGGAACGAGGTCAGGACAATTCCCGGCGTCTACAGTAAAACCCGGGGGAGAAAAAGGACCGCTCACATCCAGAGTAGTTTTGCCCACACGCTCAAGTTTTGCCCCCAGGTTTTCAAGGATGGAAATAATTTTTCGATCTGCCTGCAAATCGTCCTGCTGAAGTCCTTCAAGACTAACCTGGCCGGGAGTTAGAGCACCACCGACGAGAAAAAAAGCAGCGGAACTGTAATCGCCCGGAACAGTATAGTCTAAGTGTTCGGGACGGTTAGCCCGGACGATAAATTGTCGGGCAGTAGGTTGATCAATTTCCACGCCGGCCCGACGAAGCACCTGCAGAGTCATTTCAATATAAGGTGAGCTCACCGTCGGACCAACAATTTCAAGTTTACCGCCCCCAAGAGCGGAAAGGGTAATCAACCAGCCGGAGACAAGCTGGCTGGTAGTCCGGGCCGTAACTTCAACCGGAGAGTCGGGCAAAGCCTGGCCGGGAAAACAAGTCACCGGAACAGTTTCAGCTTCGCCACTGCCCTTAATTTCAAAACCGTTATCCCGAATTGAGGTGAGAACTTCTTTGTTCGAACGGGAAGGAAGCGAGCCCTCACCACTAATAACCACCTGTTCGGGACCGGGTAAGACAGTACAGAGAGGAAGTAAAAAGCGCAGAAGAGTCCCACTTTCACCAGCAAAAAGAGATTTCTGAATCAATTCTGGCGAAGCGGCAGAGTCAATCTTTAGCCGGTTATGAGTTTGCTCACACCGGGCCGAAAAAGCGGGAAGAATTGACCGGGTGGCCGCGGTGTCTTCACATTCAAGAGGAAAATTAACGGTTCCACCAGCTAAAAGCGCCGCTACCAGGTAAGCCCGGTGAGTATAGGATTTAGAGGCAGGGACTTGAAGCCGGCCGGCAATTGATGAAGGTGAGTTAAATTCAGCTCTCATTTACATCAAATTTTTTAAGGGCCTCTCTGGCCGCTGACTGTTCGGCTTCTTTTTTATTCTTCCCCTCGCCGTGACCATAAACTTCGCCGTCAATACTCGTGGAGACAGAATAATGAGGATCGTGTTCAGGGCCAGAAACTGATTCAACCCGATAGGTGGGATGTTGACCAACCACTTTCTGTGCCGCTTCCAGGAGACGCCCTTTATAGTTCTTGCTGCCCTCGGCAAGATAACGATCGACCTCTTTAACCAGGTAAGGCATTATAAATTCACGGATCTGCTGAAGCCCAGTGGCCAGGTAAACAGCAGCAGTAAAAGCTTCCACCACATCCGCCTGTTCCTTTTCCAACCCCCGGCTGGCTTTTTCTTCCCCCTGGCCAAGCCGCAAAAGCCGGCCAAAGTTCAATTTTTCAGCAATTCGAGAGAGGGAGACGGTATTGACGACGGAACTTTTTATTTTTGACAGCCGGCCTTCCCTGGCCTCCGGGAATTGTTTAAATAAATACTCAGCAACCAGGTGTTCAAGAATTGCATCCCCAAGGAATTCAAGCCGTTCATTGTCGTAATCAAGATTATTTTCATTTTTAAAACTGCTGTGAGTGAATGCTTCCAGAAACAGGTGAGAGTTCGCTTCAATCGGAAAACCAAACTGTTCATCAAGCTCGCGCAGGAGTTTTTCATCAGAAATTGCCATATAATTTCACCAGGGAAAGCTTATTCCTCCCCCGGAAAGGAAGGAGGAATTTTTAAAGGGTACTCAGTAATAGAAACATACGGCTCCGTCGAAACCCTTAATGAAACTGGGGCCTAACCCGGATAATTCGCGCCAGCGTAACTGTCGTGAATTATCCGTCCGAAGGACAGCC
>CAZVWJ010000120.1:0-2251 GCA_964631325.1 uncultured bacterium
TGTTAGGAGCCTGGTCTTTTCCTGTTGCAAAACCTTCCATCATTCAAACCATGGAAGAAATGTTTAACTAAATCTATAAATTTGGGTCGTAGTAAAACTTTAAACTTTAGCCACCAGCGTCATCGCCCGACCCGTTCGTGCCAGGCTCACAGGTTTTACATTTCACCCGAAAAGTGTTTAAAAAACGGCCAATCTGACTGCTTTCCACCCTAAAACCCGTGCAATAGTGCACAGGTCAGTTTGACCTGTTAAGGAACCAAATCTTGCAATCCTTAGTCGCCTGGATATTTTTGTTATTGGGAAAGAAATTTCAGAGCAAGAGAGAGTACATCAAAAAAAGAACGGGTGACCGTATCTATTTTTCTTTCACTTTACATATGTACCATCAATTTTCCCGCTTTTGGATCAACACTTCTTTTGAAATTGTGCTGCGTATGGCAAACTAAAAGTGTAGAACATGGCAACTAAAAAGTGAGTATTTTAAAAGGGGGATTTATTCGATTTGTAGTTGTTATTGTTGAGAAAAAAATTGTACTATCAAATAGGGTGATCAAGTCCAAAAAATTTTTACTGTCATTTTTAAACTAATAATTATCTGGTGGTGATTGACTTGGCCCGCTATAAGCTCAAAATTTTATTGTTGGGGTTAACCTGGTTTATATTTTGTGTAACCCTCATTCCGGCACCGACTTCTGCTTACGAGATTAATTTTGATCAACGAAGTATCGTTGGTATGAACAGGCTTGATACAAATCCTCTGGAACACCATTTTTACGCAAGTGTTGCCAGCGGTTTCGCTGATACATCAATTTTAAATTTAACCTTTTTCCGAGTTATTGGTGCCAATAATGTAATATATGGTACACCGGAACAACCGATACAGCATGGAGCAATCCGGGACAATCCTATTGATAAAATTCAGGATTTGCTAGCTCCATACAGGATCCAGGCTGTAGGTAAAGAAGTGAAATACAACGAGAACTGGAAACTTGAGAGATCCGAACCTCGGCTTTTCAGAGCAAAGGGGATAGATACTTTTACTGAGACGTATTATACTTCAGCAATTTCCGTAAAAGCTCTGGTAAGAAAAATTAAAATTAAGCCAATTTTTGGTGGAAAGCTTTCGGTTTCTTACGTGATTCTAACTAAGAAGTCACACCCGGAGATCCAGTTACCTTCAATACCGGTGGATCAGGATATGGAACCAATAAAAAGTGAACTTAAGACTGCTTTTAAAGATCAAATTGGTCGTGAGCCCGCTGAAATAAAATTAAAATCTTTAGGCAGTAATGAGAAGCGGGAATTGTTCGTTGCAAATTACACCTTGAACAAAGAAGAGAAGGGAGGGAATCAAGGTAATGCCCCTAATCAAGGGATTTGGCTGATCAGAAGGTATGAAAATAAATTAGTGGTTTTGAAAACAATTCCGGAAAGGCCAGGGGAAGCTGTTCATACTAATTTTTCCGTCACTAACCCTGCAGATTTGACAGGCAATGGCATAGCTAATTTTTTTCGATTGAATTCTTCAGTCGAAACCGCTGGAAGCAGTTCGCTAATATACTGGAATGGTAATAAATTTTACAAACTTGATGGCCAGAGTTCGTGCTGATTTCATTTAGAGTCAGACCCGGAACAAGCCTCGAAGGTACTATTGTACAATAACGGAGTAAAACACCTGCTTGTGCTCCAATATTTGGGTCGTAATTATATCAACGTTAAAACAGGGGAACTTCCCATAGGATTTTTCGAGTAATTTTTTAAGCAGCCTCTTTTTTTGAGCATTATCTGAATGTTTTGAGTAGGGCTCGTGCTTTCGTTTTTTCTCCAGGGTCAGACCCGTCGATTTTCGTTTTTGGGGAACCAATAACAGGCCTTGAAGATGCTGTGTGAGGAGCCTGGTCTTTTCCTATTGCAAAACCTTCCATCATTCAAACCATGGACGAAATGTTGAACTAAAACTACCAATAATCAGATAGGGACGGAGATTTAAAGTTAAATAACTTTTCATTTTTCAGGGGTATCCAGGGACAGACCCGTCAGCTCCCCAATATTTGGGTCGTAGTTAAACTTTAAACTTTAGCTACCAGCGTCAGCGCCCGACCCGTTCGTGCCAGGCTCACAGGTTTTACATTTGGGACTCAAAATTATTCCTCTCACTTAAACAATTCATCAATTCAACAATTTATGAAATGATAGAATGAAATTTATTTTTGGGGAAGAATTTGAGAGGTGAAATTTATTCTGTGTAGCA
>CAZVWJ010000121.1:0-2218 GCA_964631325.1 uncultured bacterium
GGGAATAAAGTCGATGTGGCTGTGATCGGGGGCGGCTGTATTGGCCTCTCGATAGCAGCCCGGTTGGCCGAAAATCATGATAAAGTGGCGCTGTTTGATCGAGATTATTCAGCCCGGGAATCTACCGGTGCGGCCGGGGGGATGCTCGCTCCGATAATGGAGCTGGAATTCGAGGAATTTGAATTGCTGGAGCTGGGTCGGAAGAGCTTGAGAAGTTTTCCCGCGTTTTGTGAACAATTGGAAGCTCGGGCGGAGATGGATGTTGCTCTCCGGGAATGGGGAACAACTTTTGTTGCCCTTTATGACCGCCAGGTAAAAGAATTGGAGCGGCTTTATGATTATCAGACCCGGCTGGGTTTAGAAGTGGAAAAAATTCCCGGAGAAAAATTAGTTGAACAGGAGCCGTTGCTTTCTGAACGGGTGGTTGCCGGCCTGCAAATTGCTGACGAAAAACACGTAGACCCGCGAAAATTCAGCGCTGCCTTGAGAATCTTATGTCGACAAAATAACGTTCAATTTCACTCCAATGACCCGGTGATTGAGATTAATTATTCCGAGGCCGGAGAAATTGATCGTCTTAAAACCCGTTTTACCGAGGTTGACCCACGGGAAGTTGTAATTGCCGCCGGAGCATGGTCAGGTCAGTTGCCGGGCCTGAAGGAGAAAGATCAGCTCCCGATTAGACCGGTAAAAGGTCAGGGCGTTGCGATTCAGTTATCTCCTGATTTCTTGCCGCAGAGTATAATTCAGTCCCCTGAAGTTTACTGTGTTCCCCATTACCCGGACCGGTTGATCCTGGGGGCGTCGATGGAAGAAAAGGGGTTTGAACGAAAAAAGCGAATTGGCGGTGTTTATGATCTTTTGTTTGCCGGAGCCGAGGTTCTACCCGCCCTGAAGCAACAACCTTTTCTGGAAACCTGGGTCGGTCATCGCCCGGCTTCTTTTGACAGTCTGCCGGTAATTGGTCCCAGCCCGGTCACTACGAACCTTTATTTTGCCACAGGTCATTACCGTAATGGAATTTTACTTACTCCGATTACAACTGAGTTGCTCACCGGGTTAATGATAGAAGATGAACAGCCGGAGTTGCTAACTCCGTTTCTGCCGGCCAGATTTGATTGATTCCAGGGAACTTTACCGATAGTATGTTCCAATCAGGCTTGGAAAATGTTCTTCCGGTATCCCGGCCTTTTTTATAATAAATTAAATTATTAAATTTGCGTATCCCCGCAATTGCGCAATTGCACAATTGCGGAGGAAGGGGCGGATGGTGATTATTGATGGTTGAGAACTACTTGAGTTTTGGTGTTTATGTCCGGGAAAAATTTGGTGAAAAGGTTTATAAACTGCCCGTGGATGCCGGGTTTTCCTGTCCTAATCTTACCGGAGAAAAAGGGCGAGGAGGGTGCGTATATTGCCGTAATGAAGCCTTTAAACCGTTTTACCTCGAGGAGAGCGATTCGCTTGAAGAACAGGTTCACAGGGGCAAAGAGATTTTTCGAAACAAGGGAGCAAATAAGTTTCTGATCTATCTTCAGCCTCATACTAATACTTATGCGCCGCTGGCCAAGCTGGAAACTATTTACGAGGAACTGTTGTCCTACAGTGAAGTGGTCGGGCTCTGTCTGGGGACCCGTCCCGACTGCCTGGGGGCTGAGATTGTTGAGTTGCTGGCCGGCTACGCGGAGTCCGGTTATGAAATTTGGGTGGAAATTGGCCAGCAGACGATTCATGAATCTACCCTTCGGCGGATAAATAGAGGCCATAGATTTCAGGAATACAAAAAGTCAGTGACCCGGATAAGAGAACATCCTCAACTGAAGCTTTGCACCCATGTAATATTTGGTCTTCCCGGTGAGACGGAAGCAATGATGCACCAGAGTATTGAAAAACTTATTAACCTGGGGCTTGACGGAATAAAATTTCACCACCTCCAGGTAATCCGGGGAACTCCGCTGGCCCGCAGTTATCGAGAAGGTGAATATACGCCCTTAGCTTATGAAACTTACAGAGACCTGGTGAGCTGGTCCCTTAAAAAATTGCCGTCGGATGTTGTAGTTCATCGATTAATCGGCGAGGCCCCCCGTGAACTTTTACTTGCTCCGCGGTGGAATAAAAACAAACATGAATTTTTACAGGAAATTTGTTCAGACCTAGATTGATCGATTGTTATCGAAGAACACATAACTCTCCGGATTCATTCTCGCAGCCATCCCGG
>CAZVWJ010000122.1:0-2179 GCA_964631325.1 uncultured bacterium
GGGAAAAACAAGGGACAGTCCATAAAAACTCCAGATAAGCCCTCAACCATAAAATATATCCCCCCGCACACCAGAAAATGTGGCCGGGAGTGGGCTTAAAATGATCTGGGAAATCCCCGTTCCACTTGTAAGGGACTTAGCTAAAGTTTAACTACAACCCGGAAAACCCCCATCTAATTTTTGCAATGGATTGCCAAATAGCTTATAATTTCATTAGATGCTCAGGATGATTATACAATACGATGTGATCTAAAATATCAACTATCCTGTAATGAATGGTGATTTGCCTATGGAAGCCATTAGACGAAAGAAAATTGTCGAGAATAATGGTGAAATTTTACTAAAGAATTTACCGTTTGAAGCCGGTCAATCCGTCGAAATGATTTTATTACCGGAAACAAGGGAAAACATCGAAGAAACCGGCATGACAGCCCGGCAATTGCTTCAGTCCGAGATGGTAGGACTCTGGGAAGAGCGTGAGGATATTGAAGATAGCTCGGACTACGCCCGGGACCTCAGGGAAAAAGCTGAGAACCGGCAGGACCGAGCATGAACATTGTAGACACTGATGTGATGATCGACGTATTTCGGGGGTTGCAACCTGCCGTAGACTGGTTAAACTCCTTGGAAAATGAGGAAATCTTACTTCCCGGCTACGTCGCAATGGAACTTTTTCAGGGATGTGAGGATAAAGAACAGCGAAGAAAAGTAGAAAACAACCTGAATAATTTTTCCATTAAATGGCCCTCCCCCGAAGTATGTAACAGGGCGTTATCAAACTATAGTAAGTATAACCTGAGCCACAGCCTGGGGATGATTGACGCCCTGATCGGACAACTTTCCGTTTCCCTTGATCTTCCCTTGTATACCTTCAACGAAAAACACTATGAGGTTATCCCTGATTTAAAAACTGTCCAACCTTACCAGAAAGAGTAACATAATCTACAAAAGGCCAGCAGTAGCAGACCAAAAAGACTCCACACAAGCCCTCAACTGGCCAGAAAATGTGGCCGGGAGTGGGCTTAAAATGATCTGGGGAATCTCCGTACCACTTGTAAGGAGCGTAGCTAAAGTTTAAAGTTTAACTCCGACCCGAGGGTTCAGGGTTCGGGGGGGGCGGGCACTAACACAAACATAGCTTGCAATATTAGCCTAATACCGATTATACTTTTGTTGAGGTGATAAAAATGAGTGAATCAGTAGAAAGTGAAGCTGTTTCTTCAACTTTGAGGAAGGGCATAAATGAAGGCGAATATTTATTGAAACGTTTCCGAAAAAAATTAAGAGAGTTTGAAGAAAAATACAATATGGAAACTGAAACGTTCACTAAAAAATTTGAAGCCGGAGCATTGGATGATCGCGAGGAATTCTTCGAGTGGAAATCCATAAATGAAAGTGTTAAACACTGGGAACAAAAAATCCGGGAGCTTAAAAAAGTCACTTGATAAGGAACTATTTTCAGGAAGTTGAGAAAATTATCTCTGGCTGTCCGTTAATATTTAGCGTTACATTTAATTTCACAGCAATCCAGCCATCCCCATCACCTGCATACTCCTGAACAGGTTAAACCCACAGAAAAACCACACCTTGAAGATGTGATAGATAAAGTGATTGAATTAATTCCCCCGGCCGAGCTGAATGATGGGAATTAAAATTTTTATTCCTTAATTATCTGCCTGGCTCCGGGTGAAGGGACTGTTTACTGCTCCCCCCCTCTCCTTCAAACAAAATATATTCCCCTGCACACCAGAAAATTTGATCAGAAGAGGGCTTGAAATGACTTGGGAAAACTGCGAGGCGAGGTTATAGATCACTTGGTGCTCAAATTCCTCATCGAGTTTATTCTAAACAATCCGACAGAGCACATACGCGGCCCCACCACGATCAAGAATCGAAATAATCTAATCAATATCCATAATCTATACCACAATTCCCAATCTGACAATCTTCACAATAGTGAAGATTGTTCAATTGTGAAGACTATAAGCAGCGGGGCCTGGGACATAATTATTCGGGTCAGGGGGAACTTGATTCGAGAATTCGGACCAAGGGTTTAAGAGTTGTGAAAAAAATAAACGACAATGTAAAAAACTTTTTCCGGAGGCAGTTCCTTGTGACCAAACGATAACTCATCTAAAGTTTAACTGCGACCCGGGAATTCAAGTGCGGTAGTGTTCCG
>CAZVWJ010000123.1:0-2132 GCA_964631325.1 uncultured bacterium
ATCCAGGGGTTATATAATTGGAAGCTAAAACTTGTCTTGTTACCGGTGGTGCCGGATTTATCGGCAGTCATTTGGTTGAGCTGTTGCTCGACGCGGGCCATCGCGTTAAGGTTATCGACAACCTTCCCGCCAGGCAGAAAGTTTTATGTTGAAATAAACACCTCCCCGCGATCGACTTTCCCCTTTTTCACAACTCGGTGTGGATCGAAAATTCGGGCTCACCACGAACCATTTAATGAGCATCTGCCAAAATACTTCCAGTAGTTGCACCAACGGTAATAGACCAACAAGATCAACTAATTGGCAAAGGCTAAGAGTATTCGGGGCAGGACAAATAATCAAAGATCAAATTTGCATTTTAAGCACCTTTCCACTATACTAAAACTGGGTTTTTAATAAGCTGGAGTTTTATAAAATTTAAATTTTATAGTTGTGATAAGTGATGAATGAAATAATTGATCGGGAACGTGAACTTGGGGAACTTCGTGAACTTGCTCAAACCGGTGATCCTTCTCTGGGACTTCTTTACGGCCGGCGACGTGTGGGCAAAACTTATCTATTGCGGCGGGCCTGGAAGCAGGAAAATTTTTTTTATTTTCTGGCCGCAGATGAAACCTTGCCCCAGAACAGGCAGGAACTGTTACACGAGTTAAACTTGAATTTTAACCAAAATATCCAGCCGAGAGATTACCCCAACTGGCGAACTGTGTTTCGGTTATTTCTACGGCTGGCTGAAGAAAAACCGCTGGTCATTGTCCTGGATGAGTTTCAATACCTGATTTCAAAGAAAAAAGAGGAAAACCTTCCCTCCCAGTTGGCCGCGGTCTGGGAGGAGGCAGAAGGAATCGATATAACTCTCCTTTTATGCGGCTCAGAAATTTCGATGATGAGGTCATTAAAAGAGGGCAAGGGCACCCCCTTGTACGGTCGATTTAACTGGGCTCAGAGGTTACAACCGTTTACCTACCGGGAAGCCGGTTTGATGTTACCAAAGCGGAATTTTCGAGAAATAATAAAGACCTACGCTATCTATGGAGGGATGCCCCAGTACCTGGATTCGATTTCTGAAAACGAAGAATTAAAAAAACACGTTTGCAAAAATATCCTCTCCCGGCGCGGGGAGGTCCACCTGCAAATCAACAGTTTATTCGAGCAGGAAAAAGGAATCCACGATCCCGGAGCCTATCATGCCATCCTCTCAGCCATTGCTGCCGGAAACAGGACTGTCAATGAGATTGCAACGGTCTCCGGGGTTCAGGGAAAAAACAACACAATTACCCGGGATAAATTGACACGGCTGATGGATTTATTCTTGGTTGACCGGGAAAAAAATTGTGATGCAAAAAAAGGCCCCTACCGGTATTACATCCTTGATCACGGGGTTCGGTTCTGGTATAAATATGTCCTCCCAAACCGGAGCCGGATTGAACTGGGTTACGAGGAAGAAGTCTGGGATCACCAGGTCGCCCCCTCCCTCAATACTTACATCGGTCACGTCTTTGAACACGTCTGCCGGGAGAGCTTTGTCCATTATCATCAAAATTGGGAGCTAAGTATCTACGACTCCTGGGGACGCTGGGAGGGACAGGACCGCAACCGAAAAGATATAGAAATTGACATTGTGGCCCGGCTTGTTTCCGGACTTCGTCTGACTGGCGAAATAAAATGGTCCAGTTCATCGGTGGATGTTGGATTGTATTATGAACATAAAAATAACCTTGAAGCTTTGTCTAGTTCCGGTCGAAAATGGGCCCACCAGGCGCTTAAGGAGGGGGGACAGATTTATTTTTCCGCCGCCGGTTTTTCCAAACAGTTCCAGGAACTAGCCAAAGATAAGCATATAACACTAATTGATCTTGAAAAAATGTTTCCCGAAAGTGAACAAAAAAATGAATAAATCCTGAAATTATAAATCACGATGGCTCTGGTATTACTTTCATTGCTCCTCGCGGGTCAACAGATCATAAATCTTCTTAACTGCTTTTATTAAAGCGGGTCGGTGGAGCCGGTAATAATGGAATCTGCCTTTAGTCTCCGATTCAACCAGGGAATTATCCCTGAGCATTCTAAGCTGGCAGGAAATATTTCCCACCTCACGATCAAGACTGTCGGCTATTTCGTTTACAAACATC
>CAZVWJ010000124.1:0-1724 GCA_964631325.1 uncultured bacterium
TCACATCATCAATGGAAGTCTCCTCGGGCATTTCTTTGACCATTTGTAAAATTTCTTGTTTCGTTGTAGCCATTTTTTTACCTCCAAACAAGCATAATAACCTCTTTATTAAGTATAACTCATCTCACCTTAAAAATCGAATTGGGGATTTTAGACATATCATCATATCAACATATGTCCATATAATGATATGTTTGAAGTCATTTTTTTGGGGAGGTTCTGAAAACGGTAAATTTGAGCCACAAATAGCCCCGAGAGTTGTGAAATTTTCGTCTGTTATTCTCTCTGTTTTTGCTGCCTTGATCGGTCTTTGATAATTCGCTCCTTCGTGATTCAAGCTGAATGAAACGAACTTTCCTGGAACACCAATCTTTGAACCTCCGAAGCTCATTCTGGCGGATACTTCAAAAACTAAAAAATTCAAAGTACGACACGTATTTTTGTACCTTCAAGGCTTGCTGTATATACCCTCAAGGCAAAATCTCAACCCCTGCGTTCCTTTCCCGGGCCGGAGTAGAAATTCGTCCACTGAATGCGCAACGAATCTATCGCGAGTTTATCGAGGTAGGTTTCTATGTCATCAGGCTCGGGGTCTGGAAGCTGCTCAAATTTGGCATAGGCCATTTCCCTGAAAAATAATATAATTTCTTCTTTACCCGGAAAGTCCTCACGAGTGTAATCATCTTTCTCACCGCAATATAATTCCGGCTGTCGATAAGGTCCGTGAGGAAATTCCACGTAGACAAAAGGAGAAAAAGGAACTTTCGGCCACGGTTTCGAAATTAAGTCTTCCTGGTCGCCGGGAGGATATGAATACATATCGACCAGTCCTTCGGCGTCCAGCTTCCGAATCACACTTTCGTCGTAATTCTTCTCGTAGGGAATCAGATGGAGAAGCTGACCGTCCGCCAGACCGGGAACGTCCTCGTAGAACTGAATAATCATCTGAATAACTGGCCTCCGCCTTATCCGCTACCAGAACTCAACTAAATACACAACAATCTATCCAAAATTTTGAACTACCGAATAACTAACTGTTACGCTTAAAGACTGAGTATAAGAAGATTTTGATCTTAAATAGGTTTATTTAACAACTTCCCACTCGCATTTGTTCTTCAGTAGACATCTTACTCAGGGGGGGGCTCAATATTCACAATTATCACATCGGTACTGAGACCGTAAATTTGAACCACTAAATAGACCCGATAGTTGTGAAATTTTCGTCTGGCAGGCTCTCCGTTTTTGCTACTTTAATCGGTCTTTGGTAATTTACTCCTTCGTGATTCAAGCTGGATGGAACGAACTTTCCTGGCGCACCTCATTTGAAGTCTCTTTAGTCTCCTTTCACAGTGCTGAGTATGTTTGTAAACGTGCTTCAAACAATCTTCAAAAAATCAATCTAGATTGATATGTCACAATAAATATCACTATTCTTTATACTTTGAAACTTTCAACCTCCGAGGCTCAGTTTACTTTGGAGGCTCAGTTTACATTAGTTGACAGTGCACTGTTTCAGATAAATCAAATACCTTTAACGATTCAATCTTCAGGCTTTCGTTTGCTGAGCATTCCTCGGAAATTTTCAAAATCTCCGGCGGACTGGTGGCCCGATTTTCATTTTAAGTTGTTTAACCGCTTTCTCGTCGGGATTTTTTCGATATTTTACAATAACCCAAAAACTCGAATAGAGTTTGAGGCACCTAAATTTTAATGAGTGATCGTCC
>CAZVWJ010000125.1:0-1672 GCA_964631325.1 uncultured bacterium
AAGGGTAGGTCTTCGATGTAAGGGATTTTTTCCCAGGGTTCTATGATAGGATTCCTGAACTGTCCGAGAATATATTTTGGTTCGTAGGTGATGTTAAAAGTGGCATCCAGGATTTCGGTGACTTTTTGGGGTGTAATCTTCTGATAGCTGATACGCGGACGCCCGGGCAGCTGAATATCTACAAGGGGTTCCGCCCAGCACATCCCTATGCAACCCACCTCGACCAATTCGGCATCCTGGTTGTTTTCTTCCAGGTATTTTTGGATTTGTGCGAAAGTTTCCTTAGCACCCGCCACCTGGCCACATGTTCCACTACCTACATAAATCACCGGACGATCCACCGTTTCTCTGCGTAAACGTTTTACTTTACGTTCTACTTCCTCCGGCAATTCAATGGAATTGTTAAGCAGCAGAAGCTCTACCATATTGTATGAAGCTACTTCATTATTCATTGTTCTTCATTGTTACGATACGATTGCAATACATCTTTGATTTCGCCTGCTGTAGTGTTTTTGTAGTAAGCGGAGTTGATTCTTACAACGGGTGAGAGACTGCATGCCCCGATGCAGGGTGCTGCCTCCAGGCTGAACATACCATCATTGGTTTTTTGGCCGGGTTTAATAGCCAGTTGCTTCTCTATTTCCCTCAAAATTTCTTCGGAACCGTAAATATGGCATGAGGTGCCGTTGCAGACTTTTAGATGGTATTTTCCTTTGGAAGTAAAGCGAAACTGGTTATAGAAAGTAGCTATGCTGTAGATCTTACTCGGAGGTAAGGAAAATTCCTGGCTGAGCACATTGATAGTCTCTTCAGGAATATAATCGAACTGTTCCTGGATCAACTGAAGCACCGGTATCAAGTCTTCCCTTCCTGAAGGCCGATAGTCTGTTAAAATTTTTTTTATTTTATCCTCCATTTTCCAATCTCTTAGTTCTTACAAATATAAGAAATACCACCTCAATTTGTTACAAAAATAACATTGTTATGATTTTAACATAATCTGTTATTTGTTTATTATTTTTCATAAAATTTTGAATATCAATTTTTAACACAATTTCCAGGGAAATGTTTGTTGTTTATTACCGGGCTAATTTATATGAGATTAAAATAGAAGATTTCTCTTTCGAGATATAGTATTTTACAAGTCAACCACTTAAATAAAGACCAAGATGGTAAAAATTTTGTTAATAAAATAACAATTTAATGGTAGTGCTTATGACTTTTATTACTTTTGGTATGGTAATATGAATTCTACACATGAAATAGTGATTTGTCTCGGCAGTTCTTGTTTTTCAAGGGGAAACAAGAATACCCTGCACGCTATCAGTGAGTTTTTGAAATCTCATTCACTGGAAGACAAAGTATATTTTCATGGAGCGCATTGTTTTGATCATTGCGAAAAGGGACCGGTTATGAAAATCAATGACGAGCTCTATGAGCATGTGACCCAGGAAAAGGCAGTAGCTATCCTGGAAGAATATTTTGCGGGATGATAACTGAAAGAAGTGAGCGATGAGTAAAACGAAAGAAAAAGAGCCTCTGGTCAAAATTATTCCTTCCAAGTGTGAGGTATGTTATGCCTGTGTGAGAGCTTGTCCCGTAAAAGCCATTACGCTCAAGGTAAACCAGGAATATCCGAAAATTGATCCGGAACGATGCATCGGATGTGGAG
>CAZVWJ010000126.1:0-1657 GCA_964631325.1 uncultured bacterium
GGGGTTTAAAGGGGATCTTTGTTTGAAATGGAAAAATTAGGGGGGTGAAGTTAAGTTAAGCTAAATTAAATAACCATTTTTCTCAGACCAAAATTAACCCACCAGTATTTCAAACATTTACACATATCAACATATCATGATATGTTGATATCATGGTTTTTTGGTGAATTGTCAAGAAGATAATGGGCAAACAAATTTAAGATTAATGGCTTTATTAAAGCACTTACGGAACAGATCACGTAAATTAAGCTATTACTGACCATAAGATTAATTTGAGCTGATAGATTCAAAACAATCAATAATTTCAGCGATGGATCAACTCTTCCCGGCCGGGGCCAACCGAGATATATTTTGCCGGGACGTCCAGTTCCGACTCCACGAATCGGACGTAATCCCTGGCAGCTTCCGGCAAGTCCTCGTAATTTCGGCAATCCGTAATATCCTCAGACCAGCCGGGTAGAGTTTTGGTTACTGTCTGCACCGCCTCCAGACGCTCACTACTGGCGGGAAAAGCTTCCAGTTTTTCACCGTTTTCTCGATATTCAACGACTACTTCTATCTCTTCCATCCCACTCAAGATATCCAGCTTAGTCAGAGCAATGGAGGTAAAACCGTTCAAGCCGGCAGTATAGCGCAAAAGTGGCAAATCAAGCCAGCCACAGCGCCGGGGCCGACCGGTGGTTGCCCCGAATTCTCCCCCTTTTTCTCGCAGATGTTCACCCATTTCTTCTGTCAGTTCGGCGGGAAAAGGCCCCTCCCCAACTCGGGTTGTGTAGGCTTTGACTATGCCTACCACCCCGTCTATCCGATGACCGGGAAAACCTGAACCACTGACTACTCCCCCAACCGTGGGATTGGAAGAGGTAACGTAAGGATAGGTGCCAAAGTCAATGTCAAGCAGGGACCCCTGGGCCCCTTCAAACAGAATTTCCTGTCCTTCTGAATAGGCCTGTTTCAAAAGCTCGGGCGCCGGAACCAGCAGTTCCTCAAGTTGACGGAAATAAGAGTAATATTCATCCGCTAATTCAGCCCCGGTCGGGCCTTCATAAGCCCCATAGCGTGTTTCGATCTGATTGACCCGTTCATCACAATGCTTGCCCAGCCGGGATCGATCAGCCAGGTCACACATTCGCAACCCACTGCGCCGGACCTTATCTACGTAAGCCGGACCGATCCCCTTTCCGGTTGTGCCAATTTTATCCTCACCACGTTCAGATTCATTTCTTGAATCCAGGTATTGATGGAAGGGAAAAAGAACCTGGGCCCGCCGGGCCAGGCGCAGTCGTTCTTCCACGGAAATGCCATGTTTTTCCAGTAACTCAATTTCCTCTTTAAGGGCCCGGAGATTCACCACCAGGCCGGGGCCAACCAGGGAGAGAGTATCCGGGTGTAAAATACCCGAAGGAACCAGGTGTAAAATATATTCTTCTCCCTCCACAACCACGGTATGACCAGCGTTATTGCCCCCCTGGTAACGGACCACAAGATCAGCCGACGCAGCAAACCGATCGACAATTTTTCCTTTTCCCTCGTCCCCCCACTGCGAACCAATAACAGCTCTTACCTTTGCCATCTTTATCAACCCTCAGTTAAATTTTAATTAAACCTAAATTGAGCGATTCTATGGTGAGTCTGCAAGATATCACCTGTTTCTATC
>CAZVWJ010000127.1:0-1625 GCA_964631325.1 uncultured bacterium
CTAATATAGCTTCTGAAAAGAATAAGCTGAATTTACAAATTCCTATCTTATTCATTACCAGACCGATGAGGAAGGGATCGTCGAGAAAGCCAACTTGATAGTGGGCACTACTAACAACCACGCTCCAATTACGATGTCAATCAAGAAAGCTGCTGATAGTTTGATTGAAAATGGTGAAGTAAACGATGGTATCCTGAATATGGTGGAAATGGCGTTTAGGGCTTATGATCCTTGTTTTTCCTGTGCGACTCATAATTTGCCCGGAAATATGCCAATGGAAATTGACATCTACGACGAGGAGGAAAAACTTGTCGAGACCTTGAAACAGGAGGGCAAAAAAGCCACTAATTTACAGTAGGGTCCACGAATCTGCACGGATCGGCACGAATCAAAGATCTAAGATTAGTGAAGATTTGTGTAGATTAGTGGACAGAGCTTTTGGTTAGCGAAGATTATTAGTGGATGTCTATTGAATTTATTAGTGTGTAAGGAGTGATTACGATGGCTGATGCAACGATTGATGCAAAAGGGCTTTCCTGTCCTCAACCCGTACTTAAGATCTCTTCCAAAGCACCGGAAATGGATGACGGGGAGATGTTAGAAGTACAGGCTGACTGCAGCACCTTTCCGGACGACGTGGAACAGTGGTGCGAGAAAACAGGAAACGTTTTGGTCTCCTGCAACACTTCCGGAGAAGTTCACACGGCTCAAATTAAGTTTTAAAGTAAGCTTCAAATAACAAATTAGAACCTCTTGCTCTCTTTTAGCGTCCGGACTTTTCTACCTGTACCTAATTTTTTCTGGTGTTTGGGAGTACTCTATAATCTACTCAATTCACTTATTCCTCCGGCTGTTGGCCGGTGATCGGTAAGTAAATCGGAGTTAAACTCCTGTAATTGCTGGAGTTTTTTAGTCAGTTCAGTATTATTGACCTGAATTTTTTCACGGATGAAATTGTTTTGTCGGGAGTTGATTATTTGTGAGTGACGAAGAAAATTTTGTTTTAGCCTGGTTAAAAGATTTCGTAGCGGGGGGAGAATTGTCGGCCTATGAAAAGCGAATAAATGACCTGGAAGCCGAGGTGGATAATCTCCAGGGGAAAGTAGCAGAGTTAGAAGCTGAGAAAGAGGAATTGGCCGAGGAAAAGCAGGAAATTGAAGCTGAAAAGAATGAAATTTCCCAGAACACGATGAATCTTGCCATGGATATGACAGAAATTATCGACGTTCTGAAGAAGATGAATACGGGCGATTATTCGGCGAAGGTGGACGTGGACTCGGAAGATGAAATAGTCCAGCAGTTAGCTGATATGGTTAATGAACTGGTGGATGATTTGTCCACTTTGAGCAACCAGGCACGAGCTATTTCCCGGGGGGATTTTTCCGCGGAAATATTGAGAGAAGAAATTGAAGGTGACCTGGGGGAAGCTTTTTCTGACATGGTGGATAACTTACAGCTTTTAATTGCCCAGGCCCGGGCAATTGCTGACGGCGATTTTACCGCTGAAGTGCTCGAAAAGGAACTGGCGGGGGATTTGGGGGAAGCCTTTTCGACCATGATTGAGAAGTTAAAAAATCTGTTAAATACCATCCAGGCAACTGCTGATTCCGTAATGGAAACCGGTG